>JAGKSW010000177.1 GCA_018993265.1 Nostoc sp. TH1S01 | reverse complement strand
CAAAATGAGAATTGCTGACGCTTCCTCTCGCTTGCTGATACTTGCAGATGCAATCGCTTGTCACGGGGACTGCGATCTCTCTGAACGCAAGCGAAGCGTTAAATAATTGAGAAGTGCGATCACTCATCACAAGGACTGCGATCGCACTTCGTTTCTCTTCTGGGGACTTTGGCGAAGCTTACTTACATTCACATTGCCCCGCGTCAGTGACCGGGACTTGCAACGGCAGCATATTTATATGATCTGGCGCAGTCTCGCTTACTGGCGTGGTAAGCGTATGCTGTACTGCTGTGGCAATTTTTTATTGAGAACCTTCCTTGACTCTTACCTCACTTCAGTAGTCTTGACTATCCACTGCTTCCGCTACTTCTGAATCGTCGGGTTGGGGTTCCATTTTCAAGGTTCAGAATGCTGACGCAAACCCTTGATTGCGTTAGGTGCAGGCGGCTTGCTTTTCCTTTATCCTTATTCATTATGTTAGTACTAGTTAGTACATAAGTCAATAGAGTTAGTACAAAATACCGATCTAATATATTTCCTGATAAAATAAGTCGTACTAACAGGTGTGACAACCTAAAACTAAAGGAGAATCTTGTGGCTATCGAATCTCGTTTGACAATTCGCATTGAAGAGGAGATGCGGAATGCTTTTCGGAGTAAAGTCGAAGCTCAGGGGAAAACTGTTACAGATGTACTCTTAAAATTTATTCAAGAATATATAGAGACAGAAGCCCCTGAAAAAAATCATGATGTAGAACAATTTGAGCAAAGGCTTCAAAGACTTGAATCTCTTGTAGAGGAATGCCTGGGGGAATTAGCCGCCTGAGAGAAGAAAATACAACTCTCAGGCAATGGCGTGATCACGTCATTAATACAGTCATTAAAGATAAACCTGCCGAACATTAGGCAGGTTTTTGTTTTTTAGATCACGACGTACTAACCTGTGCTAACATAATGACGTGATTTAGGTACAATCTATGCTGTCATGAGTTCTATGTCGATTTCATTCAAGTAATGAGTAAATTTATTGCAATGTTTACTCTAAGACGAAGTTAAAAGCGATCGCCGCCGACCAAGCAATGCGATCGCCGCAACTAAACTATATAGGATAGTCATGTCTAAACTATCAATTTTTGAGGCACTTCTCCAAGACAACGCCGAATTATTTACAACACAGGGGCTGTCTTCCTTGCTGGAAGACTGCATTTGGCTAGGATATCCCAAACGCCGCCACATATTCACCTACCCGTCATTACTAGACAGAAGCATTTACTTAGCACTGGCCGACCTGGGTAATAGTAATGCTGAAGACGAAGAAATCATCCGTCGTATTTTGGCTGACCCCAAAGGTTGGTGTCTTGATGCCTCTGAAACGGTGCAGGAGGGAGCGCAATTTTACGACAGCATGGGCAAGATGTTTGGGACAAATTTCGGTACTAACCTTTTTCTATACCACCGAGTCCGAGACAACATCCAAGAACTCCAGAAAAGGTTAGGTGTTTCTGGAGTCAGCCCAAGAAATATTTCTATTCGCGATCGCCTCTTCACATACCCAGCCCCAGAGGATCAGCTGATGCTGTTGGAGTGCGATGCCTGCGGCAACGTCAAAGACGAACGCGCCACCCTCCAAAATGCAGTACCAGAGATTGTCAAATATTTCCTTGAAATTGTGCAGATGTCACCGATATACAACCTGTTTTTTGTTGATGAGGATGAGAAAAAAATTCCGACTTCAGTTGCAATAGTGGAAGATGCAGCAGCCAGAGCAGTCAAGGCTGAGATTTATTCAGAATCTTACAATTGGAAACCAACAAATACTAACTGCTGGGAAGGTAAACCCGCACCCCAACTTCACCCCGATGAAATTCATTTGATTCTTCATCTTGATTGGGACGAGAACAAATTCATGTTCTTTGACGCTCATCACCCAGACATCAACCGATGGCCTTGGTTAATCGAAAATTAAAAGCGATCGCTGGGTGTTATGACGTGCGATCGCTTATAAATGGCAGGTGATGGCGATGAGTATTTATTACTAGTTTACAGCATTTAGTTACAAAACTTCAGAAATTCCCAGGCGGCATGGTTGCAATGCCGCGGCAGTTCCGTGCATCAAAAATTCGGAGGAACTATGGACGAGATGACCTTTCAAACCAAGGAAGAATTAGGATTTTGCACTCGCCAAAATGATGGAGTAAGTGGAATGACCGTCACTGCTCTAGCTAATTTTTGTGGAACAGAACAACACACCATCACCCAACTACTCAACAAAATTCGTGATTGTGACCCCATCACGAAGGATCTGCCGCAATCGCTAGAACAGTATGCAGGTAAGGAATGGAGACTCATCACGAACGAAGCCCAAAATAGCTTGTACGTAATTGACGAACTTTGCCACGCCATTCTGGAATACTACGCTGTAGACGCAAGAAAGTACAAAGGTAAGCAAATCGCCCTCAACAATTACCGCATGGTTGCCAGGGCAGGACTGCGGGTATTCATCTGGTCGCAAACGGGTTACTCGCCGCAGTCTCTCAGCGCAGAACAGTTGGCATTGCTTCAGTCTATCCCTGCTATGCAACAGGCGATCGCAGACCTCCAAACCCAAATACAAAATCTACTGCCCCCGTCAGCCGACTTCATGCCTCCCGGTTGGGATGCCGAAGTTTGGCAGAAGCTCCAACCACAAGATAAAAAACACTTCAGGTTTTTATACCGCCGCCGCAACTTCCGACCATCCCAAGAAAATCAACCGTTAGCCCTTCCTGCGGCCACCGTTGAGCAAATGAAGGAACGGCAACGGGCTGAGGTTGAACAGTTGATGGGTGAAGTGTCGCTTGAAAAGAAACAGCAGTTTCAAGCAGCGAAACACCAAAAGCTTAGGGAATTTTGGTCGCAGGCATCCGAAGAAGAACAAGAAAATATGCCGTTTTAGACAGTGGGTAAAAATATGAGCAGTAAGCTAATTACTCCAGAATCACCTTTGCTGGTTCCGCCATTACTAGCAGCAGAGATTGGTTTAGAAGAAGCGGTAATATTGCAGCAGATTCATTACTATTGTCAGGTTTCCAAGCACATCAAGCGTGATGGTAGACGTTGGTTTTGGAAAACGCTCAATGACTGGGGGCAAACACTGCCGTTTCTCAAAATCTCCACCATCAGGCGGGCGATCGCCAACTTAAGAAACTTCGAGCTAATCGATGTCTGCCGCCACAGCCAAAAGACTTGGTATCAGGCGAACTGGTTTACTGTTAACCTGGAGAACGTCGAAGCCCTATGGAATCGCATTTGCCAAAATCAGCAGATCGATGTGAGTCTTCTGAACATATCGAATTGCTCTCCAACGGCAGATGATATCAAAGAGTTCACTCCTAAAAAGTTCTCTTCACAACATCACGCTGCTGCTGAGGAAGAAAAGGATGAAGTGGAAGAAAGCCAAATCTCGGACAAGGAACCCGAATCAGTTTGTTTAAATCCCGAACCAGAGCAACCCCAAACTCTTCGCTTCGTTGATGAACAAGAACTGGATGGTTCAACTAACGAAGAAGACCGTCATGAGGACGAACATTCCGGGGCGGAGGTTAAAGCTGATTTTAATGTGCCTAAACAAGAAATTGCGGAGGTTTGTAACGAGTTGAGGCGGTTGCGGATCAATCCTCAGCCATGCTTGGGGG
>JAGKSW010000176.1 GCA_018993265.1 Nostoc sp. TH1S01 | reverse complement strand
GAAGGATGCGATCGCAGAAGGTTGGTGTGATAATCCCACTGGCCTGTTCATCAACTCGTGCAAGACTGGAGCTAAAAGCAAGAACACCGTCACCGCCGATGTCAGCGCGTGGTTTGAGTGGGCGCGGCGGCAGAGAATTGTGCTGGCGATGTCTGGTGGGATTGTGTATACAGTCGATGGGGAGGCTGTTGAGTTAGCTGAGATGATGCGAAGGTATCCGGTAGATGAGTGATATCCCTCATTTGTCACTCTAAGCAGAGGAAAATACAAAATCAGGGTGAGTCAGGAATATAAAAATTGGGAAAGTGAGTCTATAAACAATGGATTGAAGTTTAGCAAACCCTAATGATATCTGGTGAATAGGAAAAAGTGTAAGCCAAGGTTGAATTAAATTAAATAGGATAAAAGGTTGGAGAATTAAACGGAGATTGTTGAGAATATTCTTCCAGCCCTTGTCATTATCCCACCAGGGATGATTATCCAATTTTGATGGAGATGTTGGAGGAGAAGGCTGCATTTGTTCAGAGTAGAGACTAACCATTAAATAGCTACTACAGACAATCTCCCACCAACGTTCAATATCTTCATAGTTAGTAAAGCGATAATCAGCCCAACCTAATTCATTTTTACTTTGCTTTAAACCATATTCAACCCAGGTTCTTAACCCATAAAAATTTCCAACTTCTCTAGAGGTAATGTCGGAATATTTAGTCATGACATACCAAGTAGAGTTTCCTGGCAAATTTTCAATATCTGTGGTGATTTGCCAATATCTATGTTCTCCACCTTTACCGTGAATTATTTCTCTAATATAGCGATTTTCACTGTCGAGGTCAGAGAACACACGTTTGAATCTATGCCATTTTAAATATTGAGTACGTTGCCTTGTAAGTAAATCTAAATCATGGTTTGAGCGAATTCCTACTATATAGTTTAGATTCATTTCATCTAACACTGATACGAAATTAGTTCCACTCTCACCATATAAACTGTCTGCTAATACTAAATTAAAGCTAAAGCCCATTGACTTGAGATTTTTGATTAACTTTGCTGCTATTTGTGGCTTGGTTAGATACTTATCTTCTGTTTTTAATCTTTCACGAGGTTTATATACCTCAAATAACAACGGAAATGTCATTTCACAGAAGACACCGTATGCTGTAACCACCACAATTCCATTGTCAACTTTTCCTAAATTTCCTAGATATTGCCTTTTGACATAGTCTGTTTTAGTACCTTTCTTTTTATCTCCTGTTTCATCAATAATTAAAATGATTGGTCGATCTTTTATTATTTGAAGAATTAGCTCTAGCCGTAAAGTCCTTAACTGTTCTACATCCCAAGGTGATTTAGTAAGAAAATGATGTAAACCCTGTTGATTATCTAATCCTACAAGTTTCGCTATTTCTGGTAATGTTTTTCGTTTTAGTTCAGAAATACAACCGATGTGTAAGTACTTAAATGCTTCAAAACTCCTAATATCTGAAAATAGCTTTTTATACCACTGACAATATTCATCTACGAATTTGACTGTTTTTGCACCTTTTCGTGGCTCTATCATACTCCCTGAAGTACTTTCGGCTTTTTTACTCAATTATTCTCTCATGGGAGTGACAACAAAGGGCTATTACTGTACCCAGGTTCTAGCCCTTCGCTGTTTTATTAAGAAAGATGCGACTAAAGTATAGGCTTACTTTTCGATATAAATACTAGACCACTTAGCACCATTAAGCCACCAGGGACAAATAGAGGTGATGGAACTTCTTTTAAAGTTAGATAAGCAAAAATGACAGCAAATATAGGTTCCATCAGTAACATTGTGGTAGTAAGAATTGGTGGTAAGCGACGTGATGCTATTGCATAACATAATGTTGGAATAGCAGTAGAAAAGATTCCGAGTCCAGCAAATGCAACTAAAACTAGTTTGTCCAAAACCTGTATTTTAATAGCGTTAGGAATAACGGCTGTTACTGCCCATAAGACTATGCTACCTATAGTAAGAGTTAAAAATGTAACTATTTTTTCGTCAGGTGCTTGACCACGATTACTAAGTAGCCTAAATCTAAAAGCGTAATAGGCAAGCAATAACGCAACAAGGAGTGCCAATCCATCACCCAAGAGGCGCTGCAAGACATCTGTTTCGGTAATAGAGAATTTAGGAAACATGATGAAACTAATGCCTAGAACTGCAGATAAGACACCTAAGAATTCATTTTTCTGAATCATCTCGTGACTCAAAAGCCTATAGACAATTATGAACAACGGAGCAGTACTCGCCAGGAGAGTTACTTCTCCTACTGGTGCTATTTGGAAAGCAATAGTGCCTAGAATGTAACAACCAATGAGAATAATACTCATGTGCCAATACTCGGCATATCGTAACGAACGGATGGAAATTGTATGGTTTTTTTGAATAAGCCAGAACAAAGGTATCATAACAACAAGAGCTATTGTAAACCGGACGGCCACAATAGAATAAGCAGAAATATTAGGTAATAAACGTATAAATATTCCTGCAAGACCCCAGCCACTAGCAGTTAGTAAAGCTGCTGCTACGCCGATACTATCAAAGGTGTTTGAGTGATTTGAGTTTGTGTTCATGTGCTAATAGGGCAACGAAATACTCTAAAAGGGTGTTTGAAAAGTTGCTTAGTCAATAGAAAAGCTCTCAAGGTTAATCGGTAAATGCGTAACATAGCACCTTGAAAGCCATGAGTAAATTATGATTTGATTATCACGATTGTCCTACTGGTAGGAACCGTAAAACTTTAACCCTGTTATGTCACTCTCGGAAAACAATAATCGAAGCTTAATTCTAAAACTTTGATGAGATAAAGCTTTGAGGCTTTATTCTCTAACATTAACTAAGATTCGTAGCCAAAATCTGAAAATCAAAACTTCAAAAGGCTTTCAGCGATTGAGTTTTCCCAAAGTGACAGAAGAGGGTTAAAACTTGAACTGCATCTTCATTAAAGAAATTCGGTAGCAAGAGGCTCTCGCAATTAGTCGCTCCATTTTTTGATGGCTTCTACTTTAGAAATTTTGTGGTGAAGTCCAATTGTGTTTTTTTAACTCATTCTCTAGTTATGATTCAGAATCTCAACTCTAATTTTTGAAAATGTCTAAATAGTGCAAAGATAAAATATTTATACATTGCGAAAACCCCAAAACTTTGCGATTGCTTCGTTTCTCGCAATAATAATGTATATTTAATTTTGCGTACCTACTTATTAAATCCGTTGTGTCATTCTCGTGAAGTATAAAATACCTTTCATTTACTCCACCCAATTATTAGCTATGGGTGGAGACTGCACTCAACATTTGTGTTCAACTAACTTGATCAAAGCAGTGTCGTAACTTTTCTGCCAGAAAAGTTACGTGGGGTTTGAGCAACATAGTGTAATGATTACCTGGAACATTATTGATTTCTATCTGCTCAGAAATAAATTTGCTCCAACCTGAGGTATGGTCATAAAAATTCGCGAAATCTTCAGAGAATATATCATTAGGCTGGAAGAAAGTAATTCGGTTCGGATAGACTTTTGCCTTATAACTCCACATGGATCGGGTATTGGCTTTAAAGATATTCAGGAGACGTTGAACTTGCGTCAGACTAACGTCAGGGGGAAGGATGTTGGCTTTTATGGCCTCCTCTATAATATAATGCAATCCTTCATCCGATCCAAGCTTCTGCGGTTGATTATACGGTACTGTCAGTGTTTTTGCAAATCGACCTCCTAAATCCCTGACAAACCAGCTTAGGAGCATAGCATCATCAAGGTTTGGTGTGCCAGTGGGCATCCGGCTATCCAGTAAGACAAGTGAAGCAACCTCCTGATTCTGCTTACGCAGTTGCTGGGCCATCTCAAAAGCTACTATACCTCCCATAGACCAGCCTCCTAGAAGATACGGACCTTCTGGTTGAATCGTTCGCAATGCCTCAATATAGTGGATTGCCATATCCTCAATCTGTGTGTAAGGCTGTCTTTTCCCATCAAGACCCAGTGATTGTAACCCATAAAATGGTTGATCTAAACCTAAATGATTTGCCAAATCTACATAGCAGAGGACATTTCCACCAACTGGATGTACACAGAAGAAAGGTCGTTTTGAACCAATAGGTTGAATCGCTACTAAAGAAGACTGGGGCATAGGAGCAGTCTGGTGGCGTAAAACACTAGCTAGATGTTCGATAGTTGGCCCTTGTAAGAGTGTAGACAATGAAAGCTCTTGCTTGAACAACTTCTGGAGCTTACTCATTAGGCGTATAGCTTGAAGAGAATTACCTCCAAGGTTAAAGAAATTGTCTCGTACTCCCACAGGGTGAACATTCAACAAGTCTTGCCATAACTGTGTGATTTGAAGTTCCAGCGAGTCACGAGGAACGACAAAAGATTTTTGTCGTTCGGGTACCGTCAGATCAGGAGATGGGAGAGTCTTGCGATCTACTTTACCGTTAGGTGTCAATGGCAAAGCATTTAGCAGTACAAAAGCAGATGGTACCATGTAATCGGGAAGTTTTTCCGCTAAAAAACTACGTAATTCACTTATATTCGGCGCTTGAGCCTGATTGACAACAGCATACACAACTAGACGCTTGTTGCTATGGAGATCCTCCACTGCCGTTGCAACTGCATTACACACGGCTGGGTGCTGCTCCAGAGCAGCTTCGATTTCTCCTAATTCAATACGGTAGCCCTGAATCTTGACCTGGAAGTCTTCTCTTCCCAGAAATTCAATATTTCCATCAGGGAGATAGCGACCAACATCTCCTGTACGATATAATCTTTCTCCAGTCTTGGGGTGATTGATGAAATGGGCGTTAGTTTTTTCCTCGTCCCGCCAGTAACCTTTAGCCAACCCCATGCCGCTAATGTAAAGATCACCAACAACCCAAGTGGGACAAGTTTTCAGGGCTTTGTTGAGTACATACACGCATTGGTTCAGCATAGGTTTACCGTAGGGCAGGCTGTTCCAGGCAGGATCAACGTCTTCAATGGGATATAAGATAGACCAAATAGAAGCCTCAGTGGCACCACCAAGGCTGACAACTTGAACGTCTCCAAATAGGGTCTTAATCTGATTTGGAAGGACTACCGAAATCCAATCCCCACTCAAAAGCACCAGACGCAGTGAGTGAGGTAGCATTTCAGGTCGATCTGCTGCATGCTCCACGAACATCTGCATTAAGGCTGGCACCGAATTCCAAATTGTAACTTTTTCCCGTACTAGCAACTCCATCCAGTGGGCTGTATCTTTCACAGATGATGCATCAGGAATGATAATTGTCCCACCAGCAGCCAACGTGCCGAATATGTCGTAAACTGACAAGTCGAAATTTAGGGAAGACAGCGCCAAGACACGATCCTCAGATCCGATGCCAAAGCGCTGGTTAATGTCGCAAATTGTGTTAACTGCACCACGATGATCGATCATCACACCCTTAGGCAGTCCTGTAGATCCTGAAGTAAAAATGACGTAAGCTAGATCTTCGGGTCTGTGAATTGTATCTAAGGGTTGAGAGTCTGCTTTTTTTAGATCCTCATGGTTTACACAAAGCCTCTGAACACTATTGGGCCATTCCAAATTCTCGTCAATCCTGGATTGAGTGAGCACCAATCCAATCTCACTCTGATCAAGAAGATACCAAAGGCGCTCTTTGGGAACTGTGGGGTCAATAGCTAGATAAGCAGCCCCAGACTGGAGAACGCCCAAGACAGCAACCACCTGTTCCCAACCCTTTTCCATGACTACTGCTACCAGTACATTAGGACGAGATCCTAATTGGTGTAACTTGTGCGCCAGTTGATTAGCTCGACAAGACAATTCCTCATAAGTCAGGGTTTGGTTGGAAGAAATCACAGCTGCTTGATGTGGGCGTTGGGGCACTTGTGCCGCAAACAAGGTGTGAAGCATCTCTGCTGGTACAGGGGCCTCAGTGGCATTGATGACCCTCCTCTGCTGAAGTTGTGCAGATGGGATCAATGGTAGTACTGTTTCTTGCCAGGCTGTTTCCTCATCAGCTAGGTAATGAAGAAGACGACAATAAGCATTGAACATATCGTCTAAAAGCCCTTCCGGGAAAACTTCTTCTACAGCATCCCAATTAAACAAGAGAGTTTCATTTTGCTCATAAACTTGATGATCTAATAAAACTTGTGGTGTCTGGAGGCTGCTGTAAATCACTTTACCGGGCAAGGGGATGAAAGAATTTTCTTCATCCAATGAATTCAAGTTAAGAGTGCTGGCAAATACGACAGGCATTGCCGCTCTCGAAGTCTTTCCTTCTATACGATTCAGTTCCTGCAAAACTTGAACACCACTGACATCATGGCTATATTCAAGATCAGTCCAAAGCTGTTGCTGAAGTTGCTTTGCTCGGGTTTCAAAGGAGGTTTCTGCTGTGTTATTTACTTCTAGCAAAATAGTGGAGCTAAAGTTTCCCACGATGTCGTTCACTTGAGGATTCAAGGGTAAACGATTAAAGAACAAGATGTTTAAAGTGAAATGACTAATTTTGCTCCAAGCAGAAATTACCTCGTTATAAGCTGTACATAGCATAACCGTCGGGGTCAAACCGACTCGAGTAGCTCGAGCTTTCAGCCGCAGCCAGGTTTGCGGTTCTAATCTCATGCTCCGGCGCACAAATTGCGGATTGGATACAGCAACAATATTCTTAGCTAAAGGCAACTCAGGTGCAGAAGGAAGCGTTAACAGACGGTTCTTCCAATAGTTAAGAGAACGCTGATACGTTTCTGACTTTTGGAACTTAGTTAATGCCAAGACATAGTCTCGAAATGAGAGATCCAAAGGGGCAAAGCAAGTATTAAGATTGTAATAAAGTTGCAAAAGCTCCTGAGTAAGTACTGTAGCTGCCCGACCATCCATGACCAAAAGGCTAATGCTGATATGGAGCCGAACACGCTGATCTTCTAAGCAGTGAGCCAGAACCTCAAATAAGGGCCATTCGTCAGTTGACGGACCTTGGTGGGACATGCGCTGACGAACAGACTCTAACTGAGATACAACTGTTTGTGGATCTTTCTCACGTAGATCTAAAACCTCAATTTCATAAATAGGCACTTGCTCTAGGATTTTTTGCTGACCATTTGGCAGCACAATCATCCGCAGCATCTCGTGCCGCTCAATTAACCTTTGTAAAGCAAAATTACATTGTTTCAGATCCAGATCAACGCTTTCGAATTCTACATAGACATGAGCCCGGATATTACCTAACTCAAAACCTCTACTTTCACCTACCCAATATGCTTGCTGAATGTCGGTTAAAGGAAAAGGTAAGTGTCGTTCTTCTGATGCAGACACTATGGTGGGTAAAAGGAGATCCTCTTGAGTCTGCTGCGCGATTGAAAAGGTTGAAGGTATAGTCAGTAGACTTTCTTTGGTTTGGACAGCAGTAGTAGTGCCCACTAATGCTGCTAACTCGGCAACTGTTGGATGCTGAAACATCTGCGCGGGAGAAATCAGCAACCCTGCTTTATGGCAATTAGTGATAATTTGAATGCTTAAAATAGAATTCCCACCCAATTCAAAGAAATTGTCGTAGATGCCCACTTGCTCTAATCTGAGTGCTTGCGCCCAAATTTCCGCTAGCATCTTCTCAACATAGGTTCGAGGTTCCACATAAATGGCTGCCAGTTCAGGTCTGGTCATGTCTGGCCTGGGGAGAGCACGCCGATCTACTTTGCCGTTGGGTGTTAATGGTAGCGTGTCTAAGGTGACAAAAGCATTTGGCACCATGTAGTATGGGAGCTTTTGTTTGAGAAAGCTAGGTAATTGTGAAACCAGATGCCGATTCCATTTTTGCTTTGAGGGATTGTTGGCATAAGCACTCCAGCCTCTGACATCATTAGTAACTTCCAAATTTGGAAATATCCTCTGGGAGCCACATACAGATTCATTCCGTATAAAAATAGCGTCATAGCAACCATTGTCGCCAGTACCGGACCAAGTAATATATACTGCATAAGGCAATTCATCATTTAAACTCCATAATTCGTCCGGCTCTACCCCTAGTTTTTTTTGAAGTTGCAAAGTATTACGCAATTGACCGATGGTTTCTCGTCCGTCTGACTTAGAAAGCTCTTTAAGAAGAGTCATTTCTTCGTGCAAACGTGCATTAGGTATATGTTTAATGCCAACACTTTCTGGCTTTTTATCTACTAAAAGTTGTTTGATAGCTGATAAATTTAAACCATCCTTTTTAAAGTCCAGCCATTCGGGTGTGACTGTGGAACATACAGAGTTGCCAACATGAATAATTACATCATAACGGAACTTTGTTAGCTCATTATGATAATCACCAGGTTTTAGCTGAATTTGAACATATTTAATCTGGGGCAAATGCTGCTTTAAAGCTAGAAAGAAGCTTGGGGAGATCACCAATTCTGTCTCTTGATTAACAGCATTTTTCACCTGCTGTCTCAATTGGTCTATGGTTAATGAATCTGAAGCGCGATAAAACTTAGTTGCTGTATGAAAAGTTTCTAATAATGATAAGCTGCGAATATCACCGACAAAGATAAAACCTCCTTCAGCCAAAGTATTTACTGCACCTTGTAAAACTTCTATGAGATAATCAATACTTGGAAAATGCTGTACAACTGAATTGATGATAACAGCATCGAATCTGCCTTCTTCATAGTCTGTAAAATCGTGAGCAAGTTTTTGGTTTAGGCTTACATGTGAATAACTCTCTTCCGAATGCTTGATTTGCCGCTCAACATAACCTAAACTCGCTGCAGACAAATCAGTACCACAGTAACTCAAGCAATGAGGAGCAATCTGAAACAGCAACATACCTGTGCCACAACCTATCTCCAACACATGCTGAGGTTGCCATTTGAGAATTTGCTCAACTGTGGAATCTGCCCATTGACGCATCTGTTCCTGAGAGATTTGCTCCCCTGTATAGCTGCTTTTCCAACCTACGGTGTTGTAGCTAGATTGTTCAATCTCTACTGATTCGTCGTAGATAACATCATATACTTCTTGCCATTGCTGGATTTGTAATAACTCTAATGAATTTGCTGCATCAGATTGATTGTTTTGCTCAGAAACCACATAAGCTACTAAGCGTTTGTTACCAGGAATATCTTCTCTTGCAATAACTACAGCTTGTTGAATTTGCGGATGGGTGTTGAGGACTACTTCAATTTCTCCAAGTTCGATGCGGAATCCATGAATTTTCACTTGGTTGTCAATGCGACCAAGGAACTCAATGTTGCCGTCTGGCATATACCGGGCTACATCCCCAGTTTTGTAGAGGCGTGAGTTCGGTTCGTCACTGAAAGGGTTAGAGATGAATCGCTCAGTGGTCAGTGTCGGCTCGTTGATATAACCAGAAGACAAACAGTCTCCGCTAATATACAGATCTCCAGAAACACCAATTGGACAGGGTTGGAGCTGGGAGTTAAGGATGTAATATTGTGCGTTTTGGATAGGCTTTCCATAAGGAATGCTGACCCAGTGAGGATCTACATACCCAATCCGATAGTAATTGGACCAGACTGTTGCTTCGGTTGCTCCACCAAGGCTGACAATCTCAACCCCTGGAAAGGTTTGTCTGACTATATCTGGTAGCTTAACTGGAATCCAATCACCACTTAAAAAGACTAACCTTAATTGGCACTTTTTCTCAGTGGATCTCATAAACGGGAAAAACGGTATAAGCTGCTGTAGTGCTGCTGGAGCTGAGTCCCAAAATGTGATCGGCTCATCGTTAAGCATTGACAGTAAACGTTCTGGATCCCGTACATCTGTGTCAGACACAATCCGGATAGACGCTCCTGCTGCTAGAATCCCAAAGATGTCATACACAGACAGATCAAAACACAAAGATGTGATAAATAAGATTCTATCGGACGAATTGATATCAAACGTTTTGTTAACCCAATCAATTAAGTTGGTAACAGGTTTATGGCGAACCATAACTCCCTTAGGAGTTCCAGTAGATCCAGATGTAAAAATAACATAGGCGAGATCATCCTGGTCAGCTTGGGCTGGCAAGTTGTGCTTCGGAGACTGGATTAAATCTAAATGCATCCAAATTTGCTGACACACGGAAAGTTCCTTAGCCTCTTCAATGTTGATAGAATCAGATTGTTGAGATGTGTTTAAACAAATAATATGTTCCAATGCTGGAAGTTGCTGTAGTATATCTTGGAAGGTAGTTAACAGCGCACTTTGCGTGATCATGCACGGAGTTTTGAGAGATGAAAGGATTTCTTGAAGGCGTGCCTTGGGAAAACTAGGTTCAAGAGGCACATAGGCTCCGCCTGCCTTCAAAATACCCAGCAGCGAGGGAATCATCTCTAAAGAGCGGTTCATACATACGGCGACGAACATACCTGGTCTAATCCCCAAGTATTTGAGGTGATGAGCCAACTGATTAGCCTGTTGATTCAACTCACGATAAGTCAGTTCCTTACCTTCAAAGAGTAATGCAATGGCATCTGGTGTCCGCTCTACCTGAGCTTCAAAAAGTTGATGAATACACACATTGTTGGGGTAATCTACCTTGGTGTCATTCCACTCCACCAGCAATTGATGCAATTCTTTCTCGGTTAAGGATTGCTGTTTTTGAGTAGCAGTAATTTCTGCTGAAAAATCTCTAAAATAAGTAGTCATTGTATTTCTCCCTTCTAAGAGTTAACTTTATAAAGCATTAAGTTATTGACCCCAATACCTTAGCCAATTTACGAGGGTGATTAGATGTCCAAACTCTTATTTCTCCGAAGCTGGGCAAAAACAATCAGTTCTAAAAATTCCGTTCAAGTTTCCCGCAAGGTATTTTTTAGTGTATTGCCCAAAGTATAAAGGTTCTGATAGTTCAATATCCCTTGTCGGCTAAAGGTTTATGTATGGGTAATTTTGCCAGTTTTTGCCAAAATTTTTGTAGGCTCTTATTTTGGCAAAGGTATTGTGACCCCATACAGAATTTTTTTCACCGTCTCCTCCGAAAATATTGCAATTAATAATGGTAGGTTTGATTGGGGAGCATCTACTTTCGGCAGAAATACTCAAACAGCAAGTAAACCATATTGATGTCATCGGAAGAGAAAACCATACGATGTAATGTTTTCAGTTGTTGATGTGATCGCTAATCCATGCCTTGTGAGGAATTCCCAGAAAATTACAACTCCTTGAGCAGTCTTGACTTTAGCAGTTTCTGATAAGACGACATTAATCTGTTAAAGCGACAAACAATTTGTTAACCGACACCAATAGTTCCAGGGCTTATATGGGTACACTAATATGTGCATCAAGAGCTAGGTTTATTGTTTAGCAAGAGTTAATGTCTGCTTAGTACATTTGTATCGGGATAAGCTCAGGTTAAAGATTGCTTATTTCTGCAATATATTGTTCACTTTTTACAACTATTTTTTTTGGTTATTTAATGATTTTCAGCCACTCAAGTTAACTGAAAAATTCATTGATTACCTAAAATTTCTAGATGTTTAAGAGCAAGCCCCTTCGCTTGATAAAACTTTAACTCTCAAGCTTAGTTTGCATCACAATAAATCGGAGTTTTTGCTAAACTCTTTAAATAAGCATTCTTCGTACATACAAGATTTTACGCATCTATATTTTGCGAAATCTTATATATACCTATTTTTTATTAACAGAACAGCAAATTTTTGAAACTAAAAAATCTGAAGCAGTAATTATCACACTTAATTAAGTGTAGAAAAATTCTAGCAGTATCTTCAGAATTTATTAATAAAGAAATATTAAGAATCATATTAACTCATGGTTAAATAAAAAAATTAATTCTTAATAAAGAGAAATACTGATTTATTTTATAATAGTAGGTCAGCTTGTTAATGAGATCATTTTTATGTAGTACAAGTCTGATTCATTCCATAAATCAACATTTTTAACCATCTCAATACTCAATACTTTATTACAGATCAATAGAGCAGAGCCTTTTTAACCAAAAAATATCTGTGTTGACTAAAACAAAACCAATTATTCTCAGCTAAGAAGACCACCGCTTAATTTTGCACAAATGCTCAGATTTTTATCTCATTAATGTATTCAGACTCCAGAACACTCAAAAGCTTCTCTTCCACCGTCGTCAGATAAGGCCGATTGACTTTCCCCAACGACTGCAACAGGTTCTTGACTGTCTCCTCCAAGGAATCAGAATATATTTGGCTGATGCGATCGCACACCTGCTGCATCTGCTGACATTCGGCAGGCAAGTAATCATACGACTTGAGGTGCTGCACCCCAACCACCAGTTCGCCATCCCAAAGCCGCACAGTGCAGCTAAAGTCGTTTATCTGAGTGACAATCGCCCAACAGCCACCTTTACCCCTGAGTTCTGGATTGTCCTTAGCTACGATTTGGCAAACTTCGCCGACTTGGTAGGTGTTGGGGATTTTTGTACGCTCCATTATGCGTTGTACCACATCTTTAACGATGCGTCCTGACGGGACTTTGCCTTTGGCTTCCTGTACAGCTTGTTGCCATGCTTCAACCTGCTGCTGGGGTTCTAATCCTACCAAAGGTCTAACCTGACGTTCGTTTGTGGGGAAAATTTGTCGTTCATTTTGAGATATTTCCGAATTTTGTAAACCATTGGTTAACAAATTATCTATGACTTCCTCTTGAGATATTTCTGAATTTTGTAAACCATTGGTTAACAAATTATTCATGACTGCCGCCGCCGCAATTTTATAAGAGGCGGCAATCCGCGTGTAACCAAATCTATCACGACAATATTCCTCAAACGTCCGGTGAGTGGATCTGTACAGTCTGCGATCGCGGAGTTCTGCTAAAGCTTTTTGGACTTTGGAGTAAAAA
>JAGKSW010000175.1 GCA_018993265.1 Nostoc sp. TH1S01 | reverse complement strand
TAAAAGGGGAGCCAGCGCCGTGGTGAGGCAGTGCGTTGGGCGGCTTTGCCGACTTGAAGCAACTGCCGAAAGGGTTTCCCACGCCAGTCGCTACAACGGAGGAACCCTCCGCAACGCGCTGGCTCGACTTGAGGCGACTGGCGTGGGCTAGTGGGGATCAAGTGCAATATTTAATACTTCTCAGACATCATCTTTAGAGGTTGTCCGAGTAATTACCCATTAATTGTTATCGCTCTTGCTGGTTGACCAGATGCGTAAATTTCCCACATTGTTAGATAAGCTTGCTCTAAATTGCGAGTATAAAGCGGAGTATCAAACAGTGGATATGTGGTACGATTTTCAGCTAATTTCTGTTTGATTTGTTGTAATTTTTCAGGATATGTTGCTAAGTTAATTGCTAACTGTTCATAAGTTTCTAAACTGTTAGTTACCAACTCAGGTAAACCAATTGCCATCAGCATACTAGCCGCTACCCGCGAAGCAAAAGTTTCCCCAGGACAAGTAATAACTGGTAATCCAGTCCATAATGCATCACAAGTTCCTGTGTGAGCATTGTAATATAATGTATCTAAAAATAAATCTGCTAATTGATGCCTAGCTAAGTGTTCAGCTTTAGATACGACGTAAGGAGCAAAAATTAAGCGATCGCCACTTATGCCTCGTGCTTCGGCTTCTCGCCGCAAATTAGCTTCGTTAATAGCAGATTTAGTATTTGTTAACCACAATACACTGCCTGGTAAAACTCCTAAGATTCTCATCCAGACATCAAAGACTGTTGGTTCAATTTTGTAGTGATTATTAAAGCAGCAGAAAACAAAACCTGACTCTGGTAAATTATAGTGCGATCGCTTAACAGAATCAGAAGAGATTACCTGTTGATTGTCATTGAAGAAATAACTATGAGGTAATCTTACTATATTTTCGCTAAAACCATCAGCAAATTCCGATGGAGTAACTATGGAATCACCAATAATATAATCAACAAAATCTGCGCCAATTGTGCCGGGTGTTCCCATAAAATTAACTTGAATTTGTGCAGGTTTTAAGGCTAAAACTGGAGTGCGAGTCCCAGCAGTATGACCATTTAAATCAATTAAAATATGAATTTGGTCATCATAAATTAACTGAGCAGTTTCTTCTATAGATAAACTAGCAATATCTTTAAAATGTTCGCAGGTATTAGCAATATAATGACGATATTCGCTATTATCATCTGTTCCAGTAGAGTAAGCAAAAATCTCAAATTTATCGCGGCTATGCTCTCGAAAAATGCCAGTAATTAAATGACTCATTGCATAAGTGCGAAAATCACTTGATAAATAACCAATGCGTAATCTACCGTTCAAATAACGGGAATGTTGAAAATTTAAAGTTTGCCGTAATTGTGCCCATTTTTGAGATATCGCATCACCATGCGTCTTAGCTAATTGCCATAATAATTTTCTATCCCAAGGCTTGTTTAATGAATTAAACGGATCAAGACTTGTTTGTTTACCAGTTGCTAATTCTTGAATAGTCTGTTCCCAAAGCTTAGTTAAATCAGACTGACGCGATCGCCAGTCACAAGTCATTTCTTTGAGATAAAATAAATTAGTAAATGCCTCAGTCGAGCCTGGCTGCATTTCTAAAATGCTCTCAAATATCCGCTTGGGTTCGTTAACATCACCTTTGTTAAACATAGCTAACATTGTTAGCACTACCCCAAGACGGTTGAGGGCTTTAATATAATTTGGTTTATATTGAATCGCCGAACGAAAACAAGATATCGCACCTTCTAAATTATTTTGTGCTTCTAAGACAATCCCTAAATTTAAATAAGCCTCAGCATACTCTGGATTTATCTGCAAAGCTTCTCGAAACTTTGTGGCTGCTGCGGTTAGCTTACTCTGCATTTGCCAAACTAAACCTAAATTATTATGAGCAAAGGCATAATCTGGTTTACTTTGAATAGCAGCAGTAAAGCATTTCACTGCCTCATCTAAATCTTTTGCACCTACCCGCAAAATTCCTAAATTATTATGTGCTTGAGCATGATGAGGATTAATTTCTATGACTTTTTGATAAGCTAAAATAGCTTCCTCAGTTTGTCCCTGACTTTCTCTAATTATTCCTAATTGATGCCAAGCAGAAGCATAACGAGGATGTTGAGAAATTAATTTTTCATATTGCGCGATCGCTTCTTGAATTTTTCCTTGTTTCTGCAATGCAAATGCTTGTTCGTACAAATGATCCGCCGTCGGCCAAATTAACTCTGGTTGCGATGTATCTGAGAACTGGGGAGTGGGGAGTGGGGAGTTGGGAATAGGAATAATGGATTTATCTTCAGTTAATTTGATAACAGGTGATTGTACATTTTGTTTAACTAAAGGTGAAAGAGGATCTAGGTTAATTAACTGATAAACTTCATCGGTAAGAAACCCTACAACCTGGGGACGGTTCACTCCTGATAATATCTGTACGTCAAAAATTTCAGTGACTTCGCCTTCTAAACGCAACCAGTGAACCATTGCACCAGTTTTTAGGTCAATTACCATCAAACCGCATTCAGTTTCAGCATTGTTATTGACTAGCTGTACACTATGATGGCTAGTTTTAGATAAACCAACGATCGCATAATCGCCAACAAACGCCAATCCTCGCAACCAACCAGAACACAAAGTAACTGCTTGAAATTTGCCACTATATATGTCGATATAGCCAAATTCTCTGGTACCAGCATTCAATAACCACAACTTATCTTGATAAAATCGTGGCGAATGCGGCATAGATAAACCCGTAGCTACAACTTCATCAGATTGAATATCTACAACACAACCACCATTTTGCCATGTCTGCTGCCAACCATTCGCCACATCAGATTGGCTGTAAGCCGTTACATAACGCGGTTTACCGTTCACCATCGCCAAACCATTCAACTGACAGCGATTTTCATTCACCAAATGAGAGATAAAACGAGGCTTCCATAAGGGAATGCAACTATAGCGATCGCTCACCGTTGCCACACAGTTTAACAAACTACTGACAAACACAATGCGGTTATTTTCCGTTTCTACCGCCAAATCCTGAATTCCTAAATCCCCAGTAGTATAGCCAATGCGTGGGATATAAAGCTTGTCATAGCCATCATAAAGTTGCCCAGATACTAAAGCATTATCTAACTGCCAAATTTGTGCTTTAGTACTGAGATAAATTCTCTCACCAGTAGCATATAACCCCGCAGCTTGCTCAAACCCTCGCTCAAAACCGGAAATTTGCCCTTGATGGTTTACACCCAACAACATCAACCTCGAACTTTGAAGTGTAGTAATAGCGAGACTGATTTGTTGAGATTGTAACCAACTAACGAAATCAACAGAAGCAGAAATTGAAAGAGCAATTTGGCGTTTAACTGCGGGTGTGACAATCATATTTTTCAGTTTGGGAAGGTAGATGGAAATCCCTCACCTACATCCACCCCCATAATAAGCTACGGTCTACACAACCTGGGTTGAGTGCATTTGTCCCGCCTCGGAATTTATTCCGAATCTCATAGCGCAAGTCCTATGAAAGAGGACTCAAAAAGAAGCTCATTCCAGTCCACTTGAGTGGACTTTGGCTGTGAGCCTGGAACTTTAGTTCAAGGCGGGATACGGTTTCATAATGCAAATTTTCGACTTGTGTGTACACCGTAGCCATAAAAAGAGGGTCGTTGTAGGTTATTAATTTCCTTTAAAAAGGGAATTAGAGCAGAACTTCAAAATATTCAATCAGGACGAGTGTATAGCTATAGATACGAATTCAACAGCCTTACACCTACCTGAATAACTCACCGCAGATTTTACCGTCCAGTAACCGAGAAATAACATCAGTATTATCACCGATATATAACAATCAATTTATAGTTTTTACGTAAAAATACTAGGCAAATAAGAATTGAGCGTCATCTCTGTCTAAATGCTTCAATAAAACAAAAATCAATTTCTAAAATTAAAAAATATTTTGACATCTACCCCAGGTAAGAGTTATTAAAGATACAGCTAATTGGAGGTTAAGCAAACCAGATTGTTCTGAACCACAGAACAGAAATACCTCACGCTCCCATTCACAAATCTGGAAGATGCCAAGCCTTTAGCTAGTTAGTCAGTAAACATCTACACATAAACAAACAATGACAACATCAGTAACATTCGCCCCTGTGAGACACTACAGTGTTTCGAGTTTCTCAGCTAATCCGCAAACATCGGTAGTCGGGGACTTTAATAAAGATGGCTACCTGGATTTGGCATACATATACACAACAGAAATCGATGATTCTGATAGTGGAGGCATCCTTGATCCTGAGATAGTTGATGACGCACTCCCTACTGTTGTTGATGGCCCAGTCCCTACTGTTAATGAATTACTTGTTAGATTCGGTAATAGCTCAGGTGGCTTTGGTTCTGCCAAATCCTACAGCGTTGGGGAATCTATTTCTGCTAGTAATTCTGCTACTAATTACGTGTCTTATAGTCCCAATAACGTAGCAGTAGGGGACTTCAACAGCGATGGCTACTTAGATTTAGTCACCGTCAACAAGTCTAATATATCAGTGCTACTGAACAATCAATCTGCTGGCTTTAGCTCTGCCATCACCTTCAACGTCCAGACTAACTCGGTGAAAGTAGGAGACTTTGATGCTGATGGTTATGATGATATTTTAATAGACGACTCTCAAAAAGCAGCAATCCTTTTCAATAATCAATCTGCTATCTTCGGCTCGTCGATAAATCCCACCCTTGTTGATAAAGATAGCGCATCAGGCTACTTTGACGGAGACGGGTCTCTAGATGTTGCAAAACCAGCTGATGATGGCAACTTTATCCAAGTGACATTTAGTGGTTCAAGTTCTACAGAGCCCGTCCCTTACACGGTTGGGACTAGACCTACAGAGGTCGCAGTAGGAGACTTTAACAGTGATGGCATTTTGGATTTAGTTAGTGCAAATTCAAATAGCACAAAAGTATCTGTGCTACTAGGTGATGGTTCAGGTGATTTTGGTACTGCTTTTGATTTCAACCTTGGATCTTCCTCTTCTGGTAGTTTCGGTCAATTAACAGTAGGAGATTTTAACGGTGATGGCAAAGATGACATTTCCAGAGAAAACGCTGATGGCACTATATCAGTACTCTTGAACAACACGCTCGGATACTTAACCCATTCCAACAACGACGACATCTTCCAACTTGGTGGTAGCGAGTTTACCAAAGTCAAAATCAAAATCCAAATCAAAGGACGCAGTTCCACCTTACTCAACGAACTCGGTGTCTTTAACGTCGATGACAACGAAGGCAAAATCGACGGCGTTGCACCAGGGGAAGCAGGTTATCAAGAAAAAGCCCTAGCACGCGCCAAAACCATCTTCTCAGTTCTAAACAACAACCCCGCAGGCTTTGCCCCCGACGACCTCAGCCGCATCCTAGAATATGACGGTGGTACACAACTGCGCTTTTATTTGAAGTCTCAAGGTAACATCATTTTCTCCGACAGCACTACCCAGGAAATTAGTTCGTTGAGTGAAGGTAGCTTCTCTATCGGTTGGAAAGATGGTTCTCGCAGTAATTCCTTATTTGATGACTTGCAAATCAGTATCCAAGAAACAGATGAAGATTTACCCATCGGTATCGGTTTACAAGGAAAATCAGAAGGTGAAGCGATTGATTTACGGAACTTTAGCAGTGATAGCCTAATTGCTGGCACTTTTAGCGTTTACCGCGAAGCATCTTACAACAACTATGTTGGCTTTTATAAAGTTGTTGATGAAAGCGGTGGTATTGATACCAATGGTGATGGTACAGCCGATGTTCTTGTTGGAGACGCTGGTTATTTGCAAGCCGCAATTAACCAACGGGTGACAGGTATTGGTTTATCAGTCGGTAATCAAGGTACTAGTACTAGTCAGGCTAATTTGACTGGTGGTGGCATTTATGTACCATTCTTGGTGGTCAATGGTGGTATCGATGCTTTGTTAGATAGCAATACTAGTAATGACCCAACTGTATTCTTTACATTTTTAGGTGCCAACTCTGACAAGTCTCAGCATGTGCGGCTGTTGGGTGATAATACCTTCGGCTTTGAAGATTTGGTGGGTGGCGACAATGATTTCAACGATGTCATTGTCAAGATTGGTTTAACTGTTACGGCTCAGAATACACCGGCTTAACTAGTACATGACTTTCGCACGAAGGTTATTTGTTGAAATTGGATAAGGGTATGAGAGAAGGCTGGTTCGGGTTAAGGGAATTCACTGGGCAGTTTTGACTACTTGAAGCAACTGTCACAAGAGTCATCCAGATAAATTGTCTGTTGAGATTGGATGTAGAAATCAAAATATATAGAGTGTAAGGGTTTTGCATACCTCTACACCTATATATCTACACCCTTACTCAAACCCTTGATTTCTCTTATCAATACTTAGTCTTGTTTGAATTCTGCCTTCTGCCTTCTGCTATACAAGGTATTCTCAAATGAGCATAAACATCACTCAGTTGGACAGCCTCTGGTGGTAAATGCAAAACTATACAACATCTATAAACAGCAGCTTGGTATTCTCGCCATTGCTTACGGATGGCTGCACTAGTAGCATCTTTGCCCAAGTCTGCAAATTTTAGACCAGCCCTAGCAAGCCAAATTTCGACATCAGTTGTTTCGCCAACTGGCTGGGATATAAAAGTTGAGTTATTCATAGTTTCAATATTTTTGATCAACAAACAATTAACTAAATACTAAAAATCAAGAATTTGTATCTTGTTCAATATTTAAAGTTTGAAAACTGAGTTTTAACTGCTCCCACAGTGCCTCAATTTGCTTGTAGGAATCGTAAACAGAAAGTTTTCCCGCAGTCTGAAGATTACAAATATAGCCGACTCGTTGTGAAAATTCCTGAAAATTAGCATTGAATACCAAATTGTTCGGTGTAAATTCACCGTTATATCGGTAGTGGGGATAAAGAAAGTTGTGCTTGTCTATTTGAGAATGGTTATTCATATATAGGAATCCGATTTGATTAATGAACATACAGCAGTTTCGATATTTATGAAATACGGTAGAGACGTTACATGTAACGTCTCTACATGGTTTTAGGTTTTACGCTTGTACCTCATGTACTCAAAATATGCTGTATTTGCGTAGGGAGGGAACAGGGAACAGGGAACGGGGAACAGTAAAAAAGGGATTTAGGAGTATATTGAGTTTTTTCAGAAATCAAATATGAGTCCTATAGTATTAGTTATGACAACAATAAGTAATCTGATTGAATTGAAAAGGAAATTATTGAGCATATTTGAAATTTTTTACCTCTACCTAACAGCATAAATTTATTTAAATTCGTTAAAAGATATACAACATTCTCAGTGTTGTAGGTTCAGTATATGCAGCGAATTTCAAATCAGCAATTTGGTTTATTTGTCCAATTAATAAAATTAATTTATCAAAATAGAATTCAGGAGTCAGGAGTCAGAATTCAGAATTGAATTCTGTACGACTGATGGATGAATAAGTGGGTTTAAGACTCCTGCTAAATCTTCGATTTAGCAGTCTTCAATTAGCGAAAAATGGAGCCAGTGCGTTGCGGTGAATCAGCGCTGCGGGAGGGTTTCCCTCCGCAGGCGACTGTGTTAGCGCAGCGTTAGCGACGTTAGGAGCGTCACCCGAAGGGAGGTTCCCTCTGTTGTAGCAACTGGCGTTGCGTGGGCGGCAATGCCCTTCTTGAGCAAATTTTTCAAGATAGTGGCGGGTCTGAATCCCAATACTTTTCGGATAAAGGTTGGTTCATCATAAATTCAGATCCCCCCGCCTACGGCGACCCCCTTAAAAAGGGGGTAAAAGAGAGTTATTAGCCCCCCTTTTTAAGGCAGGGCTGTTTCATTCTGGGAAGAAAAATGGTTGAATCGGATAGTGAGTGTATTGTTGAAGAATATTGGACTTTGGACAAAAAAACA
>JAGKSW010000174.1 GCA_018993265.1 Nostoc sp. TH1S01 | reverse complement strand
ACTTGTGCAAAGCTGTACTTAGAAGGCTCACTACTTCATGTCTGCTGAGTTTCACAAACAATTCACTACTCTCTGGGCTGGTGACAAACGGGACTAGCAAAGGAAACTTGGTGTTGGCTACTTCCTGAGCGTTGGGAGACACAGACCCAGACAGCTTAAGTATTCTGCGCTCTTGCTGTCCTGTTGCTATTAGTGTCGGTAGCTTACGCTCACGCTTACGTTTCTGTTTGCTACTGTTTTCTGATGTGGTCTTGCCGTTGGTTGTCATAGTTTCTGCCACAGTTCTTACCTCTGTTTACTTGTGTTTGTCTACTTAAGAACACTGTTAACTACAGCTTGGATTGCTAGTGAGTCTGCATATTCTGGAGTAGGAGTAGAGTAAACCTCTGTAGTACCTGCGCCTTTCTCTACTGTCAGGCTCACTTCTGTGTCGCCGATAGTTAATCTTGGGTCATCTATAAGACTGCTGTCGCTGGTGTACATAGTTCTCCTTTGGTTTGTTGGTAGACTAGAGAGATTGCGTTCGCCCTTGTCGGACTTGTGATAACAAGTATAGCTTATGTTGTTCTGCTTGTCCGACAAATGTATACAAGTTGGACAAAAGATTAACATGGCACAAGACAAGTGGACTATAAGAAACGTGAGTGAAGAGGTACAGAGAGAAGTGAGAATACTAGCAGCAGCAGAAAACATTAGCATTGCTGAGGCTTTGGAGCGTATTGTTAACGAGTGGAAACAACTGAAAGCAACGGAGAAAACAGGTAAAGTAAGAAATGAGTAAGAAAGACTGTTGCTTACTTTTGTAGAACCCAATCTTAGCAAGGATTACAAGAGCCAATGCTGCCTAAGTCACTTGCTCAGTCGAGGCTCTTGCTTACTTTTCAGCCCCCTATCTTCTTGTTTGTACCCAGGTAGATCGCTGTGTCTACATGAGTGTGTTGAAGTGAGCTTAAGAGTAACAGCGATGACAAGCGCGTGCCAAGCCTCAGTATGCTGTCGAGAACTGAGGTGTAAAGCTTACAACGACAAACCCGAACTAACGTAAGACAAACGGGGGGTTTTGGGCTGGCAGGATGACTAGAGAATGCTTTCTGAGGAAATAGCCAACAATAGCAGGCTAGGTCAGCTTAAGTTGCCCCACTATCTTAGGCTGCTGTTTCCCACTAACGACAGCCAAACACCTGCAAACCCATGTGATAACTATGGCTTTGTTAGTCTCGTGCTGTGGGAGGTGTTTTCCAAGGTGAGGTTGGCAATTATTTTCTCTAGACAAAGGAAAACCAAAGCTATAAGTTATGAACAAAGCCAACTTTAGATAACCCTTTGCTCCAGCCTTTAACTAAGGTTCGCTAAAGTGGCTATCCTACCGTCAGAGGAAACCTTAGCCCTTAGCTTTAGTCTGGCAGGTGTTTATCTAGTCTTTCGTCGTCTACGTCTTCGTGAACATTGACCGCACCTGTACCAAACTCATCGAATGTATACAATCCAAACTGGGTGTCTTGTGTGTATCTACTTTGGCAGTGATTAGTACCACCGTAAATAATGAGCGTTTTCTTTAATTGTCTGATGCACTGGTTGACTTGGTGATGTTCACTACTGTTTTCAGGTAGTTGACTCTTATAGTTTTCCAGTGTAACTAAAGCAGACATTAGGTAGTTTTCAACAGTTGTAATCACACTTGCGCCCTCATTAGCGTTAACTTCAGTTTAGAATACTGGCACGTCTACTGTATTAAGACAACCCGCATAGTGGCGCAAGATGACTTCAGGACTGTTTCCAACCCAATGAGCAACTGTCACTATGGGTACTCCCGCTTCGAGACAACAAGTGATGAAAGTGTGTCTGGTGTTGTAGGGGCATCTGTAGCGGCTGACCTTACCTTCGTCTACAAGTGTTGTCACTAGCCCTTTGTATACCTTCTGACCACTTCTACACCCACGCCATGCCTGATTAGTAAACTTACCGTTGTCTATGGGTAAACCGTTAGGGCTACAGAAGACAAGAGAATCAGGACTAGGGTTAACGGGGCGGACAGACAGCAGTAGTTCTCTAAGCTTCTGGTTACATGGGAACTTTCGTGAAGCGCCTGTCTTGGTTGTCTTCCTTATCTTCAGTTGACCATCATAAGATTCAGCAAACGTTATCTCTGAACAATCCAAGCTGACGTGCTTCCACTGGAGGGCGATTGCTTCACCAGTCCGACAGCCAGTGAGAAACAAGAAGCTAACGAAAGGGAAGTAGTGCGGCTTATGTTGGCGGAAAGCTTCTAAGATAGCGTCGCGTTCGGCAGTGGTAAACGGGTCGATGGTTGCTGCTGCTTTGGGTTGTCTAATGGTGGAAGCCATGCCAGCGAACGGGTTGTTAACTATTAGTCCTGAGTCTTTCGCCCACTTGCAACAAGCAGACAAATGAACAAGTATACGTTTGGCTGTGTTGGCGCTTAGGTTTCCTAACAGGTAATCCCTGATAACTATTGCTTCAGTTATCTTTCTTGTTGGTAGCTGTCGAATGTGGTTAGGTAACTTGCGTGTGTAATCTTTCTCGTAAGTTGTCTCAGCTAACTGAGGTCGCTTATACTCTGCAAACTTAACCCAAAGTTCTAATAGGTCTGATTCCTGCTTGCTAACTATTATCTTTGGTTTAAACTCTTGTTTGTAGCGTTCTAGCGTTAGGTCAAGCTGTCCTGTGCTAATGTCTTCTTCGATTGTCCACGCCACAACCTGAGCTTTCTTTCTGTTATCTGGCGTGTCCGGTAGACCTGTGTAAATATAACGAAGGCTACCGTCTGCGATTACTCTGGGTAGCCTTAACCTTAGTTTTCCTTGCTTGTTTTCTAAACCAATCTCAGGAGCCATAGAGGAGCTAACTAGCACTTTTGTCTTAGTTGCTAGTGCTTGGAAGGCTTATTCTGGCGTGGACGTTGGTCTGAGCTTAACCTTTGCAGACCTCTGCCTTACCACTTGGCTATGTCGCCGCATTCACGATTACTCATTATAGCAATGTTTTATCCAAATTGAAAGGGTTCTAAGCTGCAATCAGGCCAGAAGCTGAATATCCTAAATTTCGGTAGGTTACGCCGTGTCAAAAACTATTAATCAGTTTTTTTTATTAAAATAAAAAATAAAAACAATTGCTCTTATTAGTAAGGCTGATTACAGTAAAATCAAGCCTTTAAATATAAAGTTGCGTGATCAATTTTGCTCAGGATGAACTGAGCAAGGCAAAGTCAACAACTTGAAAAGCTTGAGGTGTGAATTTAACAATCTTACGCCTGTGGAAATCTCTAACAAATCGGAATATGCTCTTTTAGCTCTGTTGGAATTGGCATCCTGCTACTCCAGTGGAGAATCTTTGCAAATTCGACAGATGGCAGAGCTACAGAATATACCAATTCGTTATCTAGAACAATTACTGGCAACTTTGAGACGTGGGGGTCTGATTAAAAGTATTCGTGGTGCCAAAGGTGGTTATGTTTTGGCACGAGACCCAGGTAAAATTACTATGTTAGATTGTATTAGCTGTATTGAAGGGCTAGATGCGATCGCCCCAGCATCGAATCAAAATTCCCAAAATACAGAAACTCAGGTAATTCAGGAGGTTTGGCTAGAAGCTGGCCAAGCTGCTAACGCTGTTTTACAACAACATACACTACAAGATTTGTGCGAACGGCGAAATATCCACACACAGAAAGACCTGATGTACTATATCTAGATTCACGAAAGTAGTCTATAAAAACTGGATGTAAGGGTGTAGTTATTCAAAACCCTTACGTTCCCAGACCCAATCCCAAACAACATTCTTTGTGTGTAAGTCCTGATTGTTATTTCGGCTTTTTTTGTTGCGAAATTGAAAGAGTATAGTTATACTGCCCCTGAGATAATTCGCCTACATATAGTGAGTAATTGCCAGCTTGCCAGTAACCGGATAATTCTGGTTTGCTTTGAGAGTAGCTATCTGCTAACACGCAAAAGCGTCCGCTAGGCCCATCAATTAATAGCGTTGGCTGTCCAGGACTGTCAACAGTTAATCGCATATAAGGCATTGACTCTTTCACCTGGATAATTTGATTGGGTGTTGTGGAAATATTCCCACAGTTACTGTGGACAGTCCCTCCAGATTTGCCACTTAAAACTAGTGGGTCTGATGGTAATTTGGCTGGAATAGGAATGGATGGTGTTTCTGCCAAGTTAGGTTGGATAATTACCATACTCAGTACAACAGCAACGGGAACAATTTGCAATAGCCCCAGAGTGTTCATATTATTTCCATGCTCCCGACTATTTGTAGAGCGATATTGATATAAATAGTCTGAGTTAATAGACGATGGCAAGACCTCAGTGTTCCTAAAACGCAGTATAAAATTTTATTGCTAATTTTTGATGACTATATGACTAAATATAAAAAAGATATGAAGTCACTGATTTTGCATAGACAGAGAATTGCTCTAAATGGTAAAAAACTTGAGACTGATATTCTCATTAGGTTTATACATACTTTTCGATAGAAATTTCGGTTTTCTGCCATTATCAGCCTTGTAAAAACCAAACATTCGTTAAAATCACAAACACAACCGGAAAAATTTCGGATGTGATTGCTCACCTGTTGAACAAGTGTTTTAGCAGAGGTAGACAAGATTTATGAATCCTCAACCTGAAGAAGATTGGCAACAACGCCTGCAAAAGCTAGAGGCAGAGATTAATGCTGAGAGCGTAGAAGCGAAAAAAACAACCGAAGCCAGACAGCAATCTCAGTCTTATTTTCTCAACTTGAAACAGTATTTCACTCGTTCGCAACTTTGGTTTCAAAGTTTATCTGGGACGGGCAAGTTGGTCGTTATGGGTGTCACGGTGTTAATGGGTTTGGCGGTGTTGCAAGCATTACTAAAACTTGTTACCTCTGCAATTAGTCTGGCAGTGTTGGCAGGGTTAGTGTATCTTGGATACAAATTTTTTGTCGCTGGTAGCTTTTCCAATAAGCAATAGCACTCTATATTAATCACGCCAGTCATGGCAGAACTATTAAATTTAAAGGGAATTATTCAATGACGACCCCAATTGTGAGGAGAAATGATAGTCAACCTAGTAATTCAAATGCACCAACAAAAACCAATTCATTACCGTTAGTAACTAGACGTTTAGCAGCTTGGACAGCAGAAATTACGCTGGTGGTTGCTAGTGGGTTAATTCCCTTTGGTTTGGGAGCTTATGCCAATTCCAGAAGTGATCTCAACCGCGTGCCACTCAACCCTGTATTAGTAGTTACAGAAAGAGCGATCGCTCGACCTCTGGCTTTACCTGTCAGCTACGGTATCCCCAATGTTGCTTGGCCGACTAATTATTTGTGGATGTTGGCTTTAATTACACCTGTAACTTTATCTTGGTGGCAATTATATTTACTAGCGAAAACTGGTAGTACTTTGCCGAAACGTTGGTTTGGTGTGCGGGTGGTGAATGAGCAAGGTAAAGCCCCAGGTTTAGGCGCAGCGATCGCTAGAGAAGGTATTGGTCGCTGGTCTGTGCCTGTTTCTATTGCTTACATCCTCTGGCGCTATAGTTTTGCTTTTCCGAATTTGGGTCTTTTTACATTTTTGGCGGTGCTGATGGTGTTAGGCGAAAGTATATCTTTACCATCCCGCCAAGGTCGTCGCGCTTTACACGATTGGTTAGCAGGTACAGAAGCTATTGATGCTAAACGTCAGAATGGGCGGAGTGCATTAGTGAAAACGGGTGAACCAGAAGCCCCAGCCGCCAGCGAAGCCAGCCTCGCGCCAATGTCAGCCACAGATAGTAAATTGCCAACATTGTGGCGGCGGATGCGGCAAAACTCTAACCTAGCTTTGTTTGCAGTTACCCTGGCAAGTATGACTGCGGTACTAGCGGCTTTAATCGGTACTCAAGTCTATATCCAGAAACAGCAAACTCAGCGAGAAACCTCACAAATTAACAGCCAAAAGTTTTTGGAACTTGAAAAACAATTGAGTTCTAACTCTGGCGCTAGTTTAGAAGAACGCCAAAGTACAATTCTGGCGATGGGTAGTTTGAATGATGCCCAATCGATTCAATATTTGTCTGATTTGTTGGTTAAAGAAACTGACCCAGTGCTGTTGAATTCAATTCAACAAGCTTTAACAACAGTGGGTATTCCCGCCATCCCAGAATTAAAAAATAAAAACCAGTTTCTCGCTAACGAACTACAATCGGCTGCACCACAAGAGCGCGAATTATGGCAAAAGCGACTACAACTCAACCAGCAGACAATCAACAAGATTTTGAATGTTTATAGCGGCAAAATCAACGGTATTGACTTGACTCGCACTACTTTAAGCCAAACCAGTGCAAATGGTAGTTCTTTGTTTAATTTGGTATTAGAAAACATTGATTTGTCGGGACTGAAATTAAAATCTGCTGATCTCAACCAAGCGAGTTTCAAGGGTAGTCGTTTTCGCAGTGTGGGTGAAGATGGTCGTTGGGATACTTTTGATGATGCGATCGCGGATTTAACTCAAGTACAAATGAAACAAGCCAATCTCACCGATGCTAACCTCAGCCGGGTGTTATTGACTGGGAGCGATTTAAGTCGAGCAACTCTCAACCGCGCTAATTTAGAAAGTGCGCGTTTAATTGGGGCTAACCTCAGCAGCGCCCAACTTGTGGGCGCTGATTTGCGGAATGCAGTTTTAGAAAATGCCAGCTTGACTGGGGCAGATTTAGGTGATGCTAAATTAAACGAAGCTAATCTTTATGCGGCTCGGTTAGGTAGAGTAATTGCGATTGGGACACAATTATCATTTGCTAACTTAACTAAAACCGATTGGCAAGGTGCAGATTTATCTGGAGCTTATTTAGATCGTGCCAATCTCAGCAATGCTAATCTGAGTGCTAGTCGTTTAACTGGTGCAGTTTTACGTTCCGCTCAATTAGAAAATGCTGACTTACGTAACGCTGATTTGAGTTTTGCAGATTTACGCGGTGCAAACGTCGCAGGTGCAGATTTTAAAGACACAATTATTACACCCAGCAAACAAGATCCCGCAGATCAATTTGTGCAAACACCCGACACAGGTACCGTGTCTGCTGTTGTCAAAGGTGTTGATTTTTCTCAAGCGAAAAATTTAGATGCCAAACAATTAGCTTACATTTGTACCCAAGGTGGCATTCATCCCCGTTGCCCGTAAAATTTAGATGGGGAGTCAGGAGAATACTTAATCCTACCTCCTCACTAATCACAAATGGCATAAGAAAACATCCCAATTATGGTGTGAGGAGTCGGGTAATGAGGTATCTACCTACTTTAAGTTCAGTTGTAGCAGCTAGTGCAGTTTTCAGTTTGCTGATGGGTTATCAACCAGCCCAAGCTCAAGTTGCTTATGGTAGCTATGTGGGTGTCGGCCCCACTGTCGGGTTGACTGATGGTATTCAAGTCGGGGGAGTGCTGGCTTTTCGTTACAAGCTGTTAGAAGCACCAATTTCTTTTCGCGCTCAAGCATTGATTGGTCAGAATACAGCTGTTGTTCCTACTGTATCTTACGACTTGCCACTCAACTGGCAAACAGATGCTTATTTAGGTGCAGGGTTGGTATTAACTGGCGGTGATAGTGCTTCTCCTGTAGGAAATAAAATTAGTTTTGCTTTACAGCCAGGAGTTGATTACGTTGTTCCTAATAGCAATACTGTAATTTTTGGCAACGCAATTATTGCCTTTGATGCTTACCGTGATGGTGGTGGTGCAGCTGTGGCTGTCCAAGGTGGTGTGGGTTTGAGATTTTAACTAGCAAATTGAATATAGGCGATCGCTCGCTATTTTGGTATTTCAAAAATTGGCGTTGCTGATTAGTGGGATGTTTTTTGTTTCGCGCAAAGGCGCAAAGGCGCGAAGAATCAATATTTTATTTTTGTTAAACATCTAAATTCATCCCGCATTTATGCAACGCCCAAAAATTATAGGACTTACGCAAAAACCTTTCAACTCTCATTCCTCCGTGAACTCTGCGTCTCTGCGGTTCGATTTTCCGTAGCCTATGCGTAAGTCCTTAATTAAATAGTAATAGGCAATATTGAGGAGAAATTTCTGTAAATTTTTTACTGGATATTGCCTTTTAAATTGTTAAATCAAGAAGCTGAATTAGTGTTTATTCTTGTTATCTAAAAACTTTAACTGATTGTATAAGCAATTAATTTGTGGTAAAAATACACCTGCGGCTTGGGCTTTGCGTAATGAATTCCCAATAATTGCTTCTACTTCTAAAGGACGTTGTTCGTCATAGTCAATTTTCATGCTGGTGCGGTAAGGCTTCATCTTGACTGTGTAATCTAACATTTTTTGAATGAAGCTATCAGCAATTATACGTCCGGTACTTTTTGCGCCTGCGGCTACTTCATACATCAATTGCTCAACTAATTGATTTGTGTATGAGTCTGCCATTAATTCATCAGTTCTAGCATTTAAAACTACAGATAACCCATTGTAGGGAATATTCCAGACTAATTTTTGCCAACGCGCTAAGAGTAAATCTTCTGTTAATTCCATCGCTATACCAGCATTTTGAAAGTCGTTGGCAATTTGCTGCATTCTCTTGGTAATTCCCGCAGCTTCATAGTTATGGCTGTATTCACCCAAAGAAATTTGTCCATAATCTAAGTGACGAATATGGCCTTGTCCGACTTTATTAGAACATAAAAAACATAAGCCACCAATAATGGTTACATTACTCACAATCTGAGCAATTTCTGGTTCTATATCTAATCCATTTTGTAATACTAAGACTACACCATTATTTTTAATTACTGGTGGTAATAATTTTGCTAATAAATAATTTTGGGTTGTTTTGAGAGCAACTATGGCTACATCACATTGTGGCATCTTAGCCGCGTCGTTATAGGCGTTAACTTGGGGTAAGGTAAAGTCGCCATCTTTCGATTCGATGATTAAACCATGCTGGCGGACGTGTTCGTAATCACTCTTGAGTAAAAAGTGGACATCTAAACCCGCTTTTTGTAGTTTTGCACCGTAAAACCCGCCTAATGCACCTGTTCCTATGATGGCGTACTTGCGATCGCCCATTGCTACTCCCAGATAATTTGCTAATGACTATTGATTAGTATCTATTAATTAGATTGATTTTTCTTTATGAGATTTTACTTTGATTGCTTAAGTTTTCGTCAAAAAAATTAAATCGCTTTAATATAATTTAAAATTTTTACCAGTGAATAGGTAAAAAAATATGGCTGATATTGTTGATATTGCGGTTAGTAACGATGCTTTTAAAACCTTGGTAACTGCTGTACAAGCGGCTGGTTTAGTCGAAACATTAAAAAGTCCAGGGCCATTTACAGTCTTTGCACCTACAGATGATGCTTTTGCCAAGTTACCACCAGGAACAATCCAAACTCTGGTGCAAAATATTCCCCAATTGACAAGAATTTTAAAATATCACGTCGTTGCTGGGAAGTTATCTAAGGATGATTTAGCAAAACTAGGTACAGTGACTTCTGTAGAAGGCTCAACCATAAAAATAGATTGTTCTGAGGGGTTTGAAATCAAAAACGCCACTGTTTTAGCAGCAGATATCGATGCTGATAATGGCATGATTCATGTAATTGATACAGTGATTTTGCCTGGTTAATTTATTTTAGGTGGGTTATCCCCACCTCAATTATTTTGATTTTTTAATATTAAAAATTAATAATATTAAACTCATTTAACTCATAGTTTGCGAGTTTTCTATAGTTTAATTTATGTTACATTTACGGAGCATTTACTTTAAGTTGATGCTAGTGTTGGTTGAGATACATAAAAATATATTTAATTTGTTTTTATAATTGTTAATACTAAACTGAATAACATAGATGCTCGATTTTCATACCTTAGCCGAATTCTCTCGTAACAACTGTGTTGCGCTTTGTGTCTTTCTTGTACCAGCTAACTTAATTGCCACATTATTAACCATTATCTTGACGGCATTACGTAGACCAATATCTCAATTGCAACCAGTTGTAGGAATTGCTATTATTTTTGCTGTTGTGATGGTACTGCACGTATATAGTTGGTTTTTAGTTGGTGTCGTGATGGCTCCTACTTATATATTGTTATCTTTAGCAATTACTTGTTTGGTGGTTAATATTGCGGCGATGATTTTTCACAAACGCTTTGTTCATCATCCTGGTTTTTCCAAAACCTGATAACGTTAACTAATTCGCCGTAAGTCCCGCGCTATGGCGGTACTCCGTTTAGCGTCGGGATATAAGGCGGGTGGCGACGATTGCATCTTTGAGTAAATCTTCTCGTAGGGAAGACAGGGAAAAGATGTATGAGGAGTCGCCAAATATTTACGAAATAGTGTTACTGTACTATGCATATAGTAGTAATAGGTCGATATTTGGAAGCTAGATGAGACGACAAGCCGTAA
>JAGKSW010000034.1 GCA_018993265.1 Nostoc sp. TH1S01 | reverse complement strand
AAGCTAAAAACTTATATTTTTCCTAAATTAAGCAAAGTCGCCCTAGAACACCGATTCATTAATCGGAATCATAACGAAAAAAACAAGTTTCATTGAGTTCTGTCCAAGAATGTTTGGTTGTAAAAGACCTAAAAACAGGATTTACCAGTCTTGTGTTTTATTAGTGAATCGGTGTTCTAGAAGGGCGAGGAACCTCAAACCCATTTTTTTGGTAAATTAGGGAGTGGAGAGTAGTAAAATCCCTCATTTTATCCCCTACTCCCAATTCCCGATTCCCTACTCCCCATTAAAATGATTTGGACTGAAATTGATGCCCATATTAGTCGGGTAACTGGCGAAAAATTTCAAACTCAACAACGGCGTTCTGTGAGTGGCGGATGTATTAATCAAGGTTACGCTGTTTCTAACGATGAAATCATATACTTCGTCAAACTCAACCAAGCATCGCAAGTTGCTATGTTTGAGGCTGAGATGTTGGGGCTTAAGCAAATCTTCGCTACAAATAGTATCCGTGTGCCTCAGCCTATTTGTTGGGGAACATCTGGTAATTCTGGCTATATCGTCTTGGAATGGCTAGAAATGGGCGGCGGTAATAGTAAGTCTTGGGCAGAAATGGGGCGCAAGTTAGCAGCAATGCACAAAGCAACCAGCCAACGTGGTTTTGGTTGGGATATGAATAATACTATTGGTTCCACTCCCCAAATCAACACTTGGACAGCTGATTGGATTGAGTTTTATTGCAAACATCGCCTCGGTTATCAATTTCAACTAGCCAGAAGACGGGGAGGTAATTTTCCCAAACAAGATGAATTATTAGCCGTGATTCCGGAATTATTAGCTGAACATGAAGTACAACCATCCTTAGTACATGGCGATTTATGGGGAGGAAATGCTGGTTGTACTGTGTCAGGAGAACCGATAATTTTTGATCCAGCTACTTATTATGGCGATCGCGAAGTTGATATCGCTATGACTGAACTTTTTGGTGGTTTTCCGGCTGCTTTTTATCAAGGTTATGACGAAGCTTTCCCCTTAGATACAGGCTATGAACGCCGCAAAAATTTATATAATCTGTATCACATTTTGAATCACTTCAATTTATTTGGTGGTGGTTATGCTTCCCAAGCAAACCGTATGATTGACCAAATTTTGCGGTGAGGATTAGAGACAAAATTGGGGGATGCGATCTAGCACAGTTTACTCTTGAGTCGATTAATCTCTACACTTACCGATTCGTAAGCAGTCCCCCGTTTGATCTTCTCTAGATGCGATTCGCTGTGGTGATCGCTTCTTTATAGTATAAACACTAAAATTATTATTAATAACAGTATTATTTCCAACACTGTTATTGCTACTTGCTAAACTGGCTTCCGCATTGTACAAATAAGCAGGTAATGCTATGAGTCCAATGCAAATTATCCTATACATACCAACCTCAGCAAACAATTTCCGCCTACATTATTTAGTCAGTTCCACCTTGATGAATCGGACTTTTCAAACAGATAATTACATATTGATTTTGTATCAATTGATGCAATAATCCTAGACGCAGAGACGCAATTTTTAAAATATCAGTTCCATCCTCAAATTTGTGTAGCTTACAGGATGGTCATGACTCATAAGATGGCTTCCCATTAACTCATGCAAGCCTAACTACAAAGAAACAGGAAAAAAATCCGCAATCAGAAATAAATTCATTCAGAACTGACGCACCAAAATTGTCTGTAGAGATTGGATGTAGCGGTATATGTATCCAAAACCCTTACACCCCATACCCTTATACCCCTACACCCTTACACCCATGAGTAATAGAATAGTTAACAAATGTTGCCTAATAGCCTACTCATGACTCCTTCATCAGAAGCCGACACTATCACCAATCCCGACATCGACCTAGAAGGACAAGGCAATTCAGACACTGATCCTCTTGATGAGTTGCCTGGGGAAGTCGAAATGTCTCTTTTCGACCACCTAGAAGAGTTAAGACAGCGAATATTCTATGCCCTAATAGCTGTAGTAATTTTTGTGATTGGCTGTTTTTTGGCAGTCAAGCCAATTGTGCAATTACTAGAAGTACCAGCCGCTGGAGTGAAATTTCTCCAGCTTGCGCCTGGGGAGTATTTCTTTGTCTCCTTAAAAGTTGCTGGCTACAGTGGCTTAGTTCTTTCTAGCCCTTTTATTCTTTATCAAATTATCCAATTTGTCCTCCCAGGCTTAACACGCCGTGAACGTCGCTTATTAGGGCCGATAGTTCTGGGGTCAAGTGTGTTATTTGTTGGTGGGTTAGTATTTGCCTATTTTGTTCTTATCCCCGCAGCTTTAAGATTTTTCATTAGTTACGGTGCTGATGTAGTAGAACAACTCTGGTCAATTGATAAATATTTTGAATTTGTACTGCTGCTATTATTTAGCACTGGCTTGTCATTTCAAATTCCAATCATTCAATTATTGCTAGGCAATTTGGGCATCGTCTCTTCCGAAACAATGCTTTCTGGCTGGCGATATGTAATTATGGCCGCCGTAATTTTAGGTGCTGTCCTCACTCCTTCTACTGACCCCTTAACCCAAGCTTTGTTAGCAGGTGCCGTTTTAGGGCTTTACATGGGTGGAATTGGGTTAGTTAAACTCACAGGTAAGTAATACAAATAATTGATAGTGATTTTGAAAAAGTAGAAATTTGTGTATGAAGAGTCACCAAAGTTGCATAATTTCGCCAAGTGCATAAACTTTGGTGATTTAGGCATAAAAAAATCTAGCGCCCAAATTACTAAACTTTACCAACCAGAAGATTTATTCAATTGTTTAATTTAAGCCGTTACACTAGCCATTCAGAAGCGCGTTCGCCTAAATCGAGAGGAATGCTGACAGCTTTACCAAGTCGTGGGCGATCGCGTGTTTGAGCGATAAAATTTTTTACCTGTGTTGTACCATCTAAAGCATTAAGATAATTAGCGATGCTATCAAGATGTTCTTGGTACTCTGCCTCTGTTAAGGGAAAAGAAGCTTGCTCAAGATATTTCCACATTACTTGCAGAAATATCTTGCCTTGGGTACGGCGGAACTGGACATCGTAAGAATATCCCCATTTATCAAGCAACAGTTGGTGTAATTCCTTTCCTGTCATAGCTTCTCTCAATTAGATTTTACATTTAGTTATGATGTTAAGTTCCGTAACTCAAGTATGATAAGGATATAAAGAAATGTAATGCTAACAGAAAAGCTGCTAAAAGCATCTTGCAACAAAGAAGTTTAGCATCATTGGTTAGCATTTCGACCTAGACAAGAGTTGCTCAAGTATTAGTACTCTTGTCACAATGCTTAGACAAAATATACAAAGAGCGAGCGCGTAGGATATGGCTCAATTTTCGGAATCAGCAGACGTTCCCGATATGGGTCGTCGTCAATTCATGAACCTGCTCACTTTTGGGACTGTCACTGGAGTAGCTCTGGGTGCATTGTATCCCGTTGTTAACTACTTTATTCCTCCTGCTACTGGTGGTGCTGGTGGTGGTACAACAGCAAAAGACAGCCTAGGCAACGATGTGAGCGTTAGTCAATTTCTAGCCAGCCATAACGTAGGCGATCGCACCCTCGTTCAAGGATTGAAGGGCGACCCCACCTACATTGTGGTCGAAAGCAAAGAAGCAATCACAGATTACGGTATTAACGCTGTTTGCACCCACTTGGGTTGTGTTGTTCCTTGGAACGCTGCGGAAAACAAATTTAAATGCCCTTGCCACGGTTCTCAATACGACGCAACTGGTAAAGTAGTTCGAGGCCCTGCACCACGTTCTTTGGCATTAAGCCACGCTAAAACCGAAAACGACAAGATTGTTCTGACACCCTGGACTGAAACCGACTTCCGCACCGGCGAAGAACCTTGGTGGGCTTAATTTATCAGTGAACAGTGAACAGTTAACAGTGAACATGCTTGATAACTGATAACTGATAACTGATAACTGTGACTATTGACTACTTCATCCAAGAATTGTTGTCCTTATAGAGATGAGAAATGCCTTTACAACAGCGAGTTTGACTCGCAGTGCTAGAGCAATTACTAGAACATTGCTCATAGCGATCGCTACAGTAACATTCTTCTTTACTAGCGATATTGCTCTGCCTCAAAGTGCTGCTGCTTATCCCTTCTGGGCGCAGCAAACCTATCCTGAAACTCCCCGCGAACCGACAGGTAGAATCGTTTGCGCTAACTGTCACCTAGCAGCCAAGCCAACAGAAGTAGAAGTACCTCAATCTGTGCTGCCTGACACAGTATTTAAAGCTGTGGTGAAAATTCCCTACGATACCAGCGTGCAGCAAGTTGGTGCAGATGGTTCTAAAGTTGGCTTAAACGTCGGTGCAGTGTTAATGCTACCCGAAGGCTTCAAACTTGCTCCTGAAGACCGCATTCCTGAAGAACTGAAAGAAGAAGTCGGCGATACCTACTTCCAAACCTACAAAGAAGGTTCAGACAATGTTGTGATTGTTGGCCCCTTACCCGGCGAACAATACCAGGAAATTGTCTTCCCAGTTCTGTCTCCTAACCCTGCAACTGACAAAAACATCCACTTCGGTAAGTACTCAGTTCACGTAGGTGGAAACAGAGGCCGCGGACAAGTTTATCCGACTGGCGAAAAGAGCAACAACACAGTTTACAACGCTTCCGCTACTGGCACCATTAGCAAGATTGCCAAAGAAGATGATGGTGAAGGTAACGTGAAATATTTGGTGAACATCACAACCGAATCTGGTGATGTGGTCACTGATACAATTCCTCTCGGCCCAGAACTGATTGTTTCTGAAGGACAAACAGTAAAATCTGGTGACGCTTTGACCAATAACCCCAACGTTGGTGGTTTCGGCCAAAAAGATACAGAAATCGTGTTACAAGATGCCAGCAGAGTTGGTTGGTTAATTGCCTTTATCGCTCTGGTAATGTTAGCTCAAGTAATGCTAGTTCTCAAGAAGAAACAGGTTGAAAAAGTTCAAGCTGCTGAAATGAATTTCTAAAATTCTCTGATAAATCCTTTTTTAAAAAGGCAGGCAATACGCCTGTCTTTTTTAGTTTTTGTTTGTGTTATAACTTATGTTATAACAATAACCCATAACCTATGGCTGCAAAATATCGCATAACTCATGCCAAAGTAGGTAATCAAGATGGATTTCGTTTACCTCGTGCATTTTCTAAAGATTATCCTCAGCTAGCTAATGCTTCAGGTTATATTGAAGTACTATCTGATAACACCTTATTAGTTCGATTAGATACTGATAATGTTGATAATGCTGATGAAACAGAAGGAATAATGATGAGTCTTTTTCTTGATTTTTTGATGAAAGAGGCTATGAAAAATCCTAATACTCTTGTGCCGTATACCGAAGAGATGAGTAATGAAATGGATGATTTACTCAAGGATGTAATGTTAGATTAATGGCTGTCTTCACCTGTAATGAATGGCAAATCTTCTTCCACCCATTATTTAATCAACAATGGGTGGAACTGCGTGATAGAGTTCGTGTTTTAAAAAACGAGTTATCTCAAGAAGAATTTATTCAACATTCAGATGTAAAGTTACTGAAAGCTTTAAATATTGGTATTAAAGAAAAAATTCCCCAAGACCCTTTTGCTTCTTATTTTGTTTTACAAAAACCTTTACAAAAATATAGTCGTCTTAAAAAGATGGGACTGCCTGAAAGATATAGATTGTTTTTTAGAGCTTTTAAAGAAGCAAAAATAATTATTATCTTGTGGTTAGGATATCCTCGTAAGGAAGGCGATAAGAAAGATTGTTATCAAGTTTTTTCTAAAAAGGTTGAAAATGGTGAGTTTCCCGAAAGCTTAGAAGAATTGTTGGGAAATAATGAAATTTAAGAGTAAATACATTAACAGAAAATGATTAGTAAAGAAAATGCCGAGCATTATCTATGGGGTAATAGCTGTCATAGCTGGCATTTAGTCAAACAAGCAAATTTGAGTGTAATTCATGAACTTATGCCACCAGGAACATCTGAAGTGAAGCATTATCATGAGCGATCGCAGCAATTAATTTTTCTTTATTTTATCTGGAACTGCAACATTAGAAATAAATAGCGATCGCAAAATTCTATCTCAGCATGAAGGTTTAGAAATTCCCTCTGGTATACCTCACCAAATCTTCAATGAAAGTGACAATAATTTAGAATTTTTGGTAATTTCGCAACCGCCTAGTCATGGTGATCGGATTTTAGTTAGCTAAATTTGACAGTAAAGAATGACACACAATATAATCGATTACTCTTTAAGTTATGGCGGGTAAAAACTGGTAAAGAGATTTGTACTTATCAAGGTTTTAACGAAGCAGTTTATGCTGTAGCTTTTAGTCTTGATGGCAAGAAGATAGCTGCTGCTGGTGCAGATAAAAAATCATACTTTATCAAAACAGAATTCAGGAGTCAGGAGCCAGAATACAGAATTGAATTCTGTGCGAGTGGCGGATGAATAATTGGGGTTAAGACCCCTACTAAATCTTCGATTTAGCAGTCTACAATTAGTGGCGGGTCTGAATCTACGACTAACTGATTCTGAATTTTGAATTCTTCTTCAATCTTCTCTAGATCAACCATGAAAATTAACTATGGCTGGGAGAAAGTTTTATTGAGACGCGAAGTTTCGCGCCTCACAAACTTTTTTACAAATATTTACCTAAAACTCAAGCAAATGAGCTTCTCAAAAGGATTGTATTACCGATTGAGGTTTAAAGATGCTTTTCCAACGTAGTAGCTAATGTACTTTTGGGTACAGCACCAACGACCATATCAACTTTAGCTCCATCTTTAAAAATCATTAATGTGGGAATGCTGCGAATGCCGTACTGACTAGCAACTTGAGGATTCTCATCAGTATTAACTTTCACAACCTTGAGTTGACCATCGTACTGAGCTGCAATTTCATCAACAACAGGAGCTACCATGCGGCAAGGGCCACACCAGGGAGCCCAAAAATCAACTAAAACAGGTATACTGCTGTCGAGTACTTCTTGCTTAAAAGTAGAATCTGTAACTTGTGCGGCTGCTGACATGCCTAAAAACCTTTGCCAATTACATTTCTGAGTTTCGTGAAAATTCTACCATAGCAAAAACATCTGCTTGGAAGAGCAAGGATGTACATTTGCAAAGAAGCTCTGGAATTTATTCATATATTCATAAACATAAGGAACCGCCCGAACAGTAGTCCGGGCGGAGTGTGGTGTGAGGAGTGAACGGAAACATGCGTCTCCGCTTTCTCTATTGTAGGCGACATACGGGATTTTTCCAGTTGAATGTTTGGGAGTCTGAAAAAATTTCCTTAAGAATTTCAACTGGATATATCTAAGGGATTAGGCAAAACGAAACGATGAAGTTTGAAGCGTGAATTTTTATCCTTCAGCCTTCATAATTTCTTTATTTACCCATACCTAATTGTTGAGCTTTTTGGTATACTTTACCCTCAGTTAATAAGGAAGGAGCAATTACAACTTCAACTTGCTGCATTTCTTTAATATCTTTGGCTCCTAACGTACCCATACTCGTTTTTAAAGCTCCCAACAAATTATGGGTACCATCATCTAAGCCTGCGGGGCCAGTAAGGATTTGCTCAAGAGTGCCAGTTGTACCAACTTTGATTCGAGTCCCACGAGGTAGCACTGGGCTAGGCGTTGCCATTCCCCAATGGAAACCGCGTCCTGGAGCTTCAGCGGCTCTAGCGAAGGGTGAACCAATCATCACGCCATCAGCACCGCAGGCGATACATTTACAAATGTCTCCACCAGTGATTAGACCACCATCGGCGATAACAGGCACATATTTACCAGTTTGCTGATAATAATCATCGCGGGCGGCGGCACAATCTGCGATCGCTGTTGCTTGGGGTACACCCACACCCAACACACCACGAGAAGTACAAGCAGCCCCAGGGCCAATACCCACTAATACAGCAGCAGCGCCAGCCTTGATTAAATCCAAAGTGACATCATAAGTAACACAGTTACCCAACACGACCGGTATGGGCATAGAACGGCAAAATTCTGCCAAATCGAGGGTAACTATCGACTCTGGCGATAAATGTGCTGTAGAGACGACTGTAGCTTGAATAAAGAATAAATCTGCCCCAGCTTTAGCAACAACTTCACCAAATTTACTCGCGCCTGCTGGTGTTGCACTTACAGCCGCAATACCGCCTTGTTCTTTAATTTCGTGAATGCGCTTTTCAATTAATTCTGGCTTGATAGGTTCGGCATAAAGTTCTTGCATTAAGGAGACAAATTCATCCTTACCTACAGAAGCAATTCGATCAAGAATGGGATTTGGGTCAACATAGCGAGTTTGGATACCCTCTAAGTTAAGGACACCTAATGCACCTAGCTGGGACAAACGCACAGCCATACCTACATCAACTACACCATCCATTGCACTAGCAATAATTGGTATATTTCGCTCGATATTGCCAATCCGCCAGCTAGTATCTGCCAAACTAGGATCTAATGTTCTTTTACCGGGGACTAGTGCAATTTCATCAATTCCGTAAGCCCTGCGAGCTGTTTTTCCCCGCCCAAGTTGAATGTCCACGCTGTTAACTTTTATCAAAACTGTTCTAGCTAGGGTATCAAATTGTGAGGAGATTTGCAGCGATTTTTTGGTAAGTAACTACAAAGATGTTTCAGGGCATACGACGGAGATAAGAATACTGTGTGAAAAATAGGGAACTGAGGCAGAAAGATTTTATATTAAATAGCTGACTTGTTGAAGAAGACAGAATACATCTGGCAGAAAATTTTGAGGTAGCATCAAGAGGCGATCGCTATTTGTGTTTTCACAATCTCCATTCAGGGAATTTGCTCAGAAAACAGCAAGAACATCCAAATTTCATGATGCTTTTTGATAGCCGCCTTAGCAAAGCATTTAAAATTGTTGAAATTTGTACAAGTTAGCGATCGCTCAATTGTTGATATAAAATTTTCGGCTAATTGGATTGTTTATGACACTGAGCCTGATTAACCGCCACGCTGTAAAAATCTGTTTGGCTTGCTTGATTAACTAAAGTCACTTCTCCCTTATTGTTGAACAGCCAACCATTAGCAGGTACAATCGCCACATTATTAGCAGTCTTTTTAAGTGTAACAGTCTGATTTGCTGAGGTACGCTGTAGTTTAGCTGCTACAGTTAAGCGCGTATCTGACCATACTGCATCACCACTGGAAATATCATCCGGGCTGGAAGGCAAACCACCTCGTCCAGTTATAGAAAAACTACTACCTTTTTTATCGTTAAACGTGGAACAACCAGAATCGACAAGTCTAGCAGTATTAACTGTATCTGTTGTTAATTCTACAAGTCCTTTACTGGGGTCAACATCTGGTGTGTTGATGATGATTTCACCATTTACTCCTGTTTCGGAACTAGCAGTAATATCACTCAAATTAGTCAAACTAGGACGCGGTTCAATACCAAAAATACCTTGAGTGTTAATCTGCACTTGACCACCTATACCTGAAAAAGCATTAGCAGTAATATCACTCCCTTCTTCTGGTACAGCAATAATAAAACCAGCATTAATATTAAGATTGCCGCCATTACCACCAGCAAAAGCAGTACCCGCAGTAGTAGAAATTTGACTACCACGCCGTAGCAGTAGCAAATCTCCAATATTGAGTGTGATATTACCACCATTCACTGATGCAGACTCAGCAATCAACTTGCCTCGATTATCTAAGTGTACAAATGGTGAATTAACTTCAATATCTCCTGCGCTTCCTGTACTATCAGACCTGACAAAAAACCCACTAGCAGCATCAACATTGGCAACGTTAATACTAAATTTAGCTACTCGCTCATTGAAATTAGGATCGCTGCCATTGATAATCACTCTATCAGTAGCATTGACTTTGATTTGACCGGCTTGTCCCTGATTAGAGGTAAGTGTGATAATTTGTGCCCCATTGAGAACTTCAACAAAACTAGCATTAAGATTGATATTGCCCCCTTTGCTAGTATTAGAAGTCCGTGCATCTAACACTGCATTATCTGATAGACGAAATAAGTTTGTATTTACAACAATATTGCCACCTTTGCCTGTGGAATTAATATCTGTTGAGGTAAATAATCCGCTAGACTGTCCGTTAATGGCATCTGTTCCAGAAATTTTGACAGTATCAAAAGCGTTGATTTGAATATTTCCGGCACTCCCTTGTCCTAAAGTACTTGCTATCAGTTGAGCGCCATTAGTTACTGATAGAGTTCTTGTAGTAATACGGATATCTCCACCGTTACCAATAGCATTCTCCCCTAAGCTACTGGAGGCAGCACTAGCAAAAATGGAATTTTTGCTTTGACCTGCAAAGTCAACGCGATCGCGAGCATTAATGATCAGATTACCAGCACTTCCTTCTGCAAAACGGCTGAGAGTGGCTAATTGACCACCATTAGTTACTGAAAGAGTACCAGTTATTATCGTGATGTCTCCTCCTTGACCTTTCGCTCCCGGTTCTACGCTACTGAAAACAGCACTAGGAAAAGTTTCATCAACATTTGTGCCATTGAAACTAACACTCTCTCTCGTATTGATGAATATGCTACCCGCATTTCCTTGCCCAAAAGTACTGGCAACTATAGCAGCACCATTATTCACCAAGAGAGAGCCAGCAGTAATATTAATATTCCCTGCATTACCCATAGCACCTTCGGCTACAGCATTTTGAATTCCACTCGATTCACTGATTGTGATTCGCTCGGTAGCATTGAGCGTAAAATCTCCTGCTTGGCTATCAGTAGTACTGATATCTGCTAATAACCCAGCTACCAATTGACTGCCGCCTAAAATATCTATATTTCTGGCATTGATAGCAATACTACCTCCATTGCCAGCAGTGACATCCAGAAGTGATCTATTAATGAGTGATACATTTGCTAGTGTTACATTTTTAGGAAAGTTCAGACTCAGAATATTACTGTTAGTCACAAGCTCGACAGTTCCGGATTCTGCCATTCCTCCAAACTCAATTCTTCCACCTTCTCCTAAATCAACATATAAGAAGCTGCTATCTAATTTGACATCTCCTCCTAAAAGCAAAAGGCTTTGACCTTCCGGTACTCTTAAGGTGCTACCAATAACATCTATTGGTTGTGGAGGTTTCATACTAAATAAAAAGCCGCTGGGGTCGCCAACAATCGTTAACAAGCTATTTGGACTACCAGGATTTGATGCACTAAATTGACTGCCATTAGACCACACTAAAGCATCGGCTGTGGTAGCAACAAATGAACCTCTGGTTGTTCCGCCTACGTTAATGGCGGCATTAGGGCCAAATACAATACCACTGGGATTGATTAAAAATAGATTAACGTTGGAACTTTCTGTAAATATGGAACCATTAATAATTGAGCGAGATCCACCTGTAATACGGGCAAAAATATTGTTGATATTACCAGCACTTTGAAAAAATGAAATTTCTCCAGCATCAAGGTTGAAAATACCAAAGCTATGGAAAAGATTGCTACCTACTGTTTGACCTGCTGCTTGCGGAATTACATATATTGGGCCGTTTAAAGTTTGTGCAGCGCCAAGAGTGCCATCTATGGTGATGTTTTGCGCTAGTACGCTATTTACAGAGGTTGTAGCTAAAGCCCCATTTACAGTCAGAACTAATCCAAGTCCTAACTGTAAATAACTTTGAGTTATTTTCATATCTGATCGATGCAATAAACTTATTTTCTCAGTATTTTCACTGTTAATATGCCAACACTGCCAGCAATTAGCTTGATTTTTCAGTAGTTTCTGCAATCAATATAAAAACTGCCCAGGAAATTTGATACTTCAGTGATAAATTCCACATTAAACTGGGTCAGATATGTAACACAATATATTTACTTAAATTTTTTATATTAGAGCTGTTACTTTATGAAGTAGTGATGAATACGGTACAGCATTTAAACAGCAAGTTATTTGTTCTTCATACAGATTACCTTTCTGGAATTCACAATCAAGGCATTGTATTCAATACCAGTAAAGCGTTTATAAATAAGTTCTATAACTAGCCATCGGTGAACATACAGCAGTTTCGATATTCGTGAAATACTGTAGAGACGTTACATGTAACGTCTCTACATGGTTTGAGGTTTTACGCTTGTACCTCATGTACCCAAAATATGCTGTATATAACCTTGTAAAAAACCCAGTCATTGTGACTGGGTTTTTGGCTATTGATTTATTGCAAAGTGCTGAGTAAAAATCTTGTATTTTCAGTAGTTTCAGCAATTACAATCGTCCTAATCTATGATTCGACTGCTATGGAATTCTTCTTCAATGGCCTGTTATGAAATTTGGGCAATAGTAACACCACTACCACCATCAGCTTGTTCTGCTGGTTCATAACTGCTGACTCTAGGATGTTGTTGCAAAAAGGCGTGAACACCTTGACGCAGTTTACCTGTACCATGTCCGTGAATAATCCAAATGGGGCCATTCGCTTCGGAAATGGCTTTGTCTAATTCAATTTCGGCATCGGCTACTCGCTTACCTCGTAAATCTACTGTATTTTTCGAGGTACGAATGGCTGGTGCAGCTTGAGGGGGCGGAGTGGTTGGTGCTGGTGCTGGTTTGGATTTGACAATCGGTTCAGCTTTTTGCCCATCGAGAGATTCGATGTCTTGCAATTTGACTGTCATTTTCATAATGCCAAAGCGGACGTTTAACTCTCCATCTTCATCGGGGGCGGTTAAAACTTCCGCAGTTTGTCCAAATTGGGAAATACGGATGCGATCGCCCACCTTGGGCATAAACCCAATCTTAGGCTTAGGTGCTGGTGCTGGCTGGTATTTCTGAGTAATTTGATTTAACGCATTCGTAGCTTGTTGGGCATCTTGGGCGGTAGGTTTACCTTGTTGCAAGCGGCGAATAACTTGGGCAATTTCACCTTTGGCTTGGGCGATCGCTTGTTGGACGGCTACTTCTTGGGAAACCCGTAAGGATTTTTCTCGTTCTTGCAAAGCTGCGGCTTTGTCGGATACTTCCTTATATAACCGTTCCGCTTGTTGTAATAACTTTTGGGCTTCCGCTGCTTTGGTTTCTTGGCGGCGACGTTGGGCTTCTAACCCGGCAATTACTTGGTTAACTTCGTCAGATGCTTCGCCGACTTGGGTTTTCGCTTGTTCAACTACTTCCGGCTTTAAGCCCAAACGTAAAGCGATCGCTAAAGCATTAGAACGTCCCGGAATCCCCCACAATAAACGATAGGTAGGTGATAAAGTGGCTTCATCAAATTCTACCGAGGCATTTTCAAACCGCGCATCTTCATACTTCAGGGCTTTGAGTTCCCCAAAGTGAGTTGTGGCAATTGTTAACTGGGCGTGTTCCGCGAGATATTGCAGAAGTGCGATCGCTAAGGCACTTCCCTCGGCTGGATCTGTACCTGCGCCTACTTCGTCAAGTAAGACAAGTGCTGAGTGCTGAGTCACCGAAGTTTGCTCAACGGAGGGAACCTCCGCACGCAACTTCTCGCTGAGTGCTGAGTGCGGTTCATCTTCGTTCTCTAAAGCATTTAAAATCCGGCTAATGCGGCGGATATGCCCAGAAAATGTCGATAAACTTTGCTGGAGAGATTGTTCATCACCGATATCTGCCAATACTTGGTCAAACCAAGGCATTTCTACAGGTTCGCGGGCGGGGATGAATAAACCAACTTTCGCCATTAAGGCTGCTAAACCAAGGGTTTTTAAGGTGACAGTTTTACCGCCAGTGTTCGGCCCGGTAATTGTCACAACCTTAATATGGGGACTGACCAGTAAATCTACAGGAATTACAGCGTGTCCTTGCTCATGCTGTTGTTGCCAAACTAACAAGGGGTGACGCAACTGGCGTAAGGTGATAATTTCTTGTTCGTCACGGTTAATAAACCTGGGGGGATTTGCTTTTAGCCAGTAACTATAACGCGATCGCGCCGCCGCTAAATCCAGGGTGGTGACAATTGCTAGTAGCCTTTCTAAATCTGGGGTGACGGCTGCTACTTGCTCAGTCAAAGCCCGACGTATTGCTTCTTCTTCTGCTTGTTCTCGTTTCAGCGTTTGCCGCAATTGATTACCCATCGGCACGATAGAATTAGGTTCCACGTACAAAGTCACGCCACTGGTAGAAGTATCGTGAACAATACCGGGAATCACATCTTTATGGCTGGCTTTGACTGGGATAACAAACCGATCGCCTCGTTGAGTAATTAATTGTTCCTGAACAGCATTGGATTTTGCTTGTAAAATATTATGCAGTTTTTGGTTAATTTGACTGCGTAGTTTACGCAATTCATCACGGATTTCACTGAGCTTTTGACTAGCGCGATCAGCTACATTACCGCGTTCATCAATACAACGGTGAATTTCCTGTTCTAATTCTGGGTAAGTGCGTAAATCGGCAACTAATTCAGTTAATACTGGTATATCTTCTTGGTTATCGATGACACGCCGTAAATTTCTCGCACCAGCCAGGGTAGTTGCGATCGCCAGTAATTCATCGCCAGCCAAAATCCCTCGGAGTTCGGCGCGTTCGATAGAATCACCAATATCTTGAATACCATCAAAAGATAAGCTTGTAGTCAGACGACTTTCCAGTTGGTAAACTTCTTTAGTCTGTGCTAATAACTGCTCACTGACTGATTGCGATGTCGGAATTGGTAAATTAGTGGATGCGATCGCCCCTAGCTTAGTAGCCGCAAATGTCGCCAAATGCTGGCAGAGGCGATGCCATTCTAGTAGTTCTAAAGTTTCCGCTTGGATCAAGGCTGCAACATCTAAAAAAATCTTATATAAAATTATCGTAACAACAGAGTCGCCTTTACAGCCAATATCAGATGATGCACTTGCTTGGGTGGGATGGGGTAGAGGCGATCAGCTTTACATCATAGCTTAATGAGTATATATACTAGTGTAATAAAGAACTTTATTATCGGCGTACAGATTTATGTGAGGAAACGATCTACTTTTTCTCTGTGTGGCACCCAGGTCAAATATATGACTAAAGCTTTTCGAGATATTTAGTTATAGACTCATTTGCTTTATCATAGAGTGCATTCAAGTAATCACGTTGACGCACTCCTTGAATGTTACTACCCTTCAATAATTGATGAAACAAAAGTCGGGCAGAGTCTTCATGTAAAAGTACATCACTTCCTGCTTGTAATTGTTTGTCTTGTGCAAAATTTCTGGCTTCCATTTTGGCCTGTTCCAGATAGAAGCGGAATAATTTTACTGCTTCATCTTCATTTCTTATAGATGAAAGTTGAACTTCATTAGCAAGGCGACCTCTAATAGCTGGAAGCATCTCACGGTAACGATCAAGGGCATCTGTAGTTAAAGCAACCATTAAGAAAAGATATTTAGGTAACGCATCAATTAGAGCGCGAAGGGCTGACAAATATCTTAAAACTATAGTTTTAGATAAGCTAAAATCTTGCTTCTCCAATTCATCAAGAAGGATGAAAATACCCTCTAGAGTCTTCATTTCTGACCCAAAAAACACAATATCTCGTAATGCTCTTGTTTTCGCTTCTACAGTATCTAGACGAAAATTTACTCCTAATTCAGTTTGATGAATTTTTCTTACTGGTAATCCTAAAAGCCATTGATATGCTAAAGATATACGTTCATTTAGTTTTTGTCCTGGCTTAACCTCTAAAAGAGCCTTAAGCATTGTTTTAATTTCACTCATTCGTATAAAGTCTAATAATTTATCAATATCATCTGTTTCTTGTTTCTTTTTAGCAAGTGCATTAATTGAACGACGTAAATAGTCTTCTCCCAAATTTTCAAATATAGACCTAATGAGTGGATCAAAAAATGGTTCGGGATCTGGGACGTATCTAATAACGAAGAAACCCTGTGGAGAAAGTTTTTCACGTAAAGCATTTTCATAAGCATTCAAAAGGTTGGTCTTGCCAATTCCTTGACTCGCTGTTATTGAAATTACATGAGACTTACGATCTGAATAGAATGTCTTTACTGCATCATCAACTTGCTTGTCTGCTTGTGTTGACATATGCGGATGTCCACTGGTTTGTCCAGCACTAGGAAAAGGGTTACTCAACACGCCAAACTTTTTATATAGTAATTTCGGTTGTTCTTCTGGTGCGTTAGTAGTCTCCTCATTTGTAAATAGATTTTCAAGAGGCATTTTTAACTCCTTCTAGCTTGATACGTACGGCAGATGTACCAGGTATCAGAAAATCTCCATGATACAAATAAACTTTTTCTAACTGTGGAAGCCCGTCACTTGTCTTAATTATCCATAAATCGTGCTGTTCAAAACGAGTATCTGGAGTAGAGCCTTCAGCATAGAGATTAATTAAGGTTTGTTCTTGTGCTTCTTGCACAAGTTTTCTTGCCCATATAGGATGAATAGCATATTTAATAGCTAATTCTTCTAACCAGCGACCCGTAAGTATCCATTCTGTGTTTACCTGTGAACGGATTGAGTTGTAAACCTCTACTGCTAAATTAGCCAAATCTAGTAAATCAGGTATGTTATCAGTGGCAACAATTTTTTGGTTTTGTATATTCAACCAGGCACAAGCTATTTCACCAAGCTTGACATAAGTTGATTTTGCTTTATTTGAAATTGGTAATGTGCTATATTCAACGCTCCTACCTTGATTTATATAATTATATAATGCCTCAAATGAGGGTATTTTATTCAGATATAATAAAATATTTAGATAATCTTCATTCAAGATGCTTTTCCAAAAAATATTAAGTAATTCTGTACAGAAAATTTTGCTATCATTAACTTCAACAAATGAACCACTCTTTAAAAAGTTTTTGTACAAATTGTAACGATCTTGATGTTTTAATCCTAATCTATCTTGAGCTTCTTGGTTAGTTAATTCTCGCTTTTCTACTAACATTTTCATTAGCAATAGCATTTGATCTGGACTAAATGCGTATGCTTTAGCTCTTGTTTCTATATTTTGGCTAGGAACTACATCTGTCTGACCTGAGTTTTCTATATCTGTTGATAGTAAAGTAGAGGTATTATCTGTGGTAGTAAAGGATGTTCCATAGTGAAAATTTCCCCAAAGAAGATCATCTTTGATATGAAGTGGCTGCCAAGTATATTCCCCACTCGGTATGCCCCATAATTCTAATGACTCGTTAGTATTGGAATTTTGTAAGCGAAGGCATCCAAAAGATACAGCTAATTCCCAAAGAACATCTGTTAGTGGTACTGTATATATTTTCTGACTGAAAGGATGAAAAAGACAGCCTGTGAGTTTTCTATCATCAAATTTAGGAAAAGAACGAGATTCAAAAAAGAATACATCCATTCCTTCAGCCATCGTCATTCTGGCTAGACCTTGATCGCTAGTTAGAAGAGCCAGTGCATGATCCGGGCGAACTTGAGTTTGAAAGCGTCGTGCAGTTTCTAAAATAAGACGATCAGCAAAACTCCTAACAATCTCTTGTAGTTTAAGATTACCATCTTCAGGATCGCTACTCGGTGTCACAATACCCCGCAGAGGATCTGCACCTAAGTCACCACGTTCTATTTCCGTATCTGAAAATTCCAGACGAAGTAAAGTTCGTTGACCACCTTGGCTGAGAATATGTTCTCGAAGTGCAGCAAAAACAGGTTTTTTATTTTTTTGATTGTATCTGCGAGTTGCAAAGTACCTATCTACTTGATTGATTATTTCCATATGAACAATAGCTGGTACTTTTATTCTTGCCCAAGGGCTAAGAAACCGACATATAAAATCAAGCCCTCCTTGGTGAATAGCTGATGTATCTGTAACAATCGTTATCGGTTTTTGCAAAGGTATTTTGGCAATAGTTTCAACATCAAAAGTTGGTAAAAGTAAGAGAGTTCTCCGGAGTACATCCTGTAATCCTTCTCTAAAAGCTTTTTGAACTCTATCTTTATTATCTGGCTTCTCAATATCTTTAGTAATATTCTCATTGAGTTTTTCTGAGGATAGTAGTTGCCATTCAAAGCCACCAAATTTAGCAGCACAATACTCATCGTATCTGGTTTCATTTTCAAGATATTTCCCCCCTGGTTGTAATCTAATAGTCCCAACGTTTACCCATTTGTCACGCCCAAAGCAAATATCTTCACCAAGAAATATGTCAAATGGTTCACCATTCTTACCTAGTTGGGCAAGACATTTTAGTGCATCTTCTTTACTGAATAATTTTAATTCCATATGCTTATTCTTTTAATGAATGGACACATTGACATCTGGAACATTAACAAACGTATCACACACCCACTGAATATGCTGGCGTAAGGCTAGAAGTTGATGTTGACGAAGATTGACACTATCACTATTAGATAAGCCTCCAAGCTCTTCTAAATCACTCCAAGATGATTCGTCATTAGACAAAATTTCGTCTATTACTTGGATAACTTTCTTGAATTGTTCAATTCCACGTTTCTCTGGGTTTATTTCTAGTGTAAATTTTTCAATTAATTCTTCTCTTAATCGTTGAGTCTGTTCACTACTGGTTACTGAACCAAAGGGATCTCCAAAGGGTTCCCAAGAATAAATTTGTTCCTGATAGAATGTGGGATCAACTAAACCATGTGTGTTTGTATCTAAATATTTATTTTTCCAACGACATGGTTGCCAAACAATAAGCTTTAATGAACTGGAAATATTGCTGTTCATAAGAATTAATTCTTCAAAGTAAGTATGCACTTAATACCCTTTTAGAAATCATCTGTTTTGAAAGTCAAATCAAAACTTGAGTTATTTTTTTGGGTATTATCATCATAGTGGATACTTAACTAAACTGTCTCAAAATAGAGATACAATCGCCCCTTTCCAAACTCTTATCGTGCTACCATGACCAATAAATTCTTGTGGGAGGTCGAGCAATGGCTACCCTTAATGCCTTGAACATACCCGATGAGTTATATACACAACTGCAAGAGTTAGCGAAAGCGGAAAATAGCTCAGTTGATGCTCAAGTTATTACTATCTTGCAAAAGGCGTTGCAGGCGAAAACACAGCCAGTGGACGATGAAAGGTACAAAAATGTACTGAAAATACTGGAAGAAAGCAGCCGTAATCGTCGCCGCTTAAATCCAGCAGACTTTGGATTACCTGATAGTACTGAACTAATTCGAGAAGACCGCGACAGATGACCACACCTCTCAGATGCGTGGTAGATACCAGTGTGTGCATCAAATATTTTATTGCTGACCCATTAACTACCAAAGTTAAGCAACTGTTTGGTCATCTTTCCAATCCACAGACGGAAATTTTTGTCCCAGACCTTTTTTATATTGAGTCTGCAAATGTGATGTGGAAATATGTTCGTGCAAGAATGTACACTGTCGCTGAAGTGCAAACAGATTTAACCACGCTCAAAAACTTTCCCTTGCGTGTTGTCTCGACGGCTGATTTGATGGCGGATGCGGTGAATATCTCCATCAACTACAACATTTCTGCCTATGATGCTTGTTATGTTGCACTGTCGGAACAAGTTAATGCTGTTTTGCTGACTCTCGATGCAAAACTGGTAAGAGCGTTAAATAATTCATCTAATAATATTTGCTCGTTTAATGACTTTGAGGTTCCGCCGTTGCCTTAAGCATAATATTTCACGCAGAGGTGAGGAGGCGCAGAGAGTTGTTAGAGATTCTTGTCAAGCAAGTATAAATCCTCCTGCCCCCTGCCTCCTGCCCCCTGCCTTTTTACGGTGTGCCTACTGCACCGGAGTACACTAAACCACGCTGCACATCCAAAGTTAAAATCGCTCCATCACGGATAACTTGAGTGGCTTTCTTCACACCAACAATTACAGGTACCCCTAGACGTAAGCCAATCACGGCGGCGTGACAAGTTAAGCTTTCTTCTTCAGTGATAATACCAGATGCTTTGCGGATGGCTTCGACAAAATCAGCACCAGTGCGGGGGGCGACTAAGATATCGCCGGGGTTAAAGTTGCTGACATCCATTCCTGTTTGAGCAACTCTGGCGCGACCACTGACAGAACCTTGTCCCAGTCCAATTCCTTGACCTAATACAGCTGTCACTACTTCAACTTTAATTAAGTCTGTGGAACCAGACACGCCTTGTAGTGTCCCAGCGGTCATCACGACCAAATCGCCTTCAAACAGTAATTTATGTTCTTGAGCGACGTTGATAGCAGCTTGGAATGTTTGACCAGTGGAAGGTAGTCCCAATACAAGTAGCGGTTTCACACCCCAAACTAGTTGTAATTGTCGCGCTACGTTGACATGGGGTGTCACTGCCAAAATGGGGGTATGGGGACGGAATTTAGAAACGTTACGTGCAGTTGCCCCAGTTTGGGTTAAGGTCATGATTGCGGAGGCTCCCAAGTTTTCAGCAATTTGACCTACGGCTTGGCTGATGGCGTTGGGAATGGAACGTCTACTGTCTCGCTGTTGGCGGATGTCTGAGTTGCGTTGTTCTTGTTCGATACGTTCAGCAATCCGCGCCATTGTAGCGACTGCTTCCACTGGGTAACTACCCACGGCAGTTTCGTTAGAAAGCATGACTGCATCAGTACCATCTAAAATGGCGTTAGCTACGTCTGATACTTCGGCGCGGGTGGGGCGGGGATTGCTCACCATGCTATCTAACATTTGGGTAGCGGTGATAATGGGAATCCCCAAGCGGTTGGCTGTGGAAATTAACCGTTTTTGTAATACAGGGACATCTTCGGCTGGTAGTTCAACCCCTAAGTCACCTCTAGCAACCATTACGCCATCACACAAAGCTAAAACGGCTTCCATTTGTTCAATAGCTTCGTGCTTTTCAATTTTGGCAATGACTGGTACTTGCTTGCCGGTGCTAGAAATCAGTTCTTTGATTTCGATGACATCTTGGGGGTTACGGACAAAGGAAAGTGCTACCCAGTCTACACCTTGGTCAAGACCAAACATCAAGTCCTCGCGGTCTTTGTCGGTCATGGCTTTAATGGACAGGTAAACCCCAGGAAAGTTTACGCCTTTGTTATTAGATAATTTGCCACCGACTGTTACACGGCAATGCAAATCACCTTTTTCCCGATTGGTTTGTTCCACCACCATCTCGACTCGTCCGTCATCGAGGAGAATTTTCGCGCCGGCGGGGACTTCTTCTGCCAAATATTCGTAAGTTACACAGCTAATTTCTTGTGTACCTACAACTTGGCGATTTGTTAAGGTGAAGCGATCGCCTTTTGCTAAAACTATAGACCCATTTTCAAACCGCCCCAAGCGAATTTTTGGCCCTTGCAAGTCTTGCAAAATTGCCACTGGCTGATTAAGTTCAAAAGCAGTTTGCCTAATTAAGCGAATATTTCGCTGGTGATCGGCATGAGTACCATGAGAAAAGTTAAGGCGCAGCGTGGTTGCTCCTGCTTCGATAATCGCTTTGAGCATTTCTGGGCTGCTGGTAGCGGGGCCAATTGTAGCGACAATTTTTGTCCGACGTAGAGAATCTCTTAATTGCATAGGGGCTGATTTTAGGGAGCTTATTAAGCAGTCATAGTAAGTTAAGGGAGATGCTGTATTCAGTTACTGCCACACCAATAAATTTAAGCAGTTAGCGAGGGGCAGATAAAGAGTAGATTTGGGAAAAGATTTTAAATTTCAATTGCTGAGTTTTCCCTTTGATTATTCCCAGGAACTAAGGAACAGAATAGTTATCGTACACTAAACTTGATGTCCTCTTTCCCCAGGAATATATTTTCTCTCTACACTTGAATAACTGAGCGACACACCCTAATCATCAGCAAATACTTGGGTTTCGTTTGGAATCATAGCGTTATTCATCTGCTGTGAAGCAGATGTTTACATAAAAAATGCTATACAAAACTTCATTAAACTTTATTTTTTACTAATATTTATCGTATATTCGTAATGTTTGATCAGGTAAGGAGTAACAAATGCTCGCGTTGGAGGCAGAACCAAAAGTATTGAAAATCCCGCCCAAGGAATTTTTAGAGCCTCCCGGTCATTTCAGCCCGACAATGTTAATTTTTTTGTCTGCTGTGACGATGCTGGTGTTATCAAATTTTGGCTACTGGCTGTGGGAATGGCCACACTGGTTATGCTTTTGTATTAACACCCTAGCTTTGCATGGTTCTGGGACAGTAATTCATGATGCTTGTCATCAGTCGGCGCATCGTAACCGGATAATTAACGCGATGCTAGGTCATGGTAGTGCTTTGATATTGGCTTTTGCGTTTCCTGTCTTTACGCGCGTACATTTGCAACATCATGCCCATGTCAATCATCCCAAAGATGACCCAGATCATTATGTCTCTACAGGCGGGCCTTTGTGGTTAATTGCAGTGCGGTTTCTATACCATGAAGTGTTTTTCTTTAAAAGAAAACTGTGGCGGAAATATGAATTATTAGAGTGGTTTATCAGCCGCTTAATTGTTGTCAGTATTGTATGTATTTCCGTTCAGTATGGATTTTTAGGTTATATTCTCAATTTTTGGTTTATTCCTGCTTTTATAGTTGGCATCGCATTAGGATTATTTTTTGATTATCTGCCACATCGGCCATTTGTGGAGCGCGATCGCTGGAAAAATGCGCGTGTCTATCCCAATCCCATTCTCAATCTCTTGATTATGGGACAAAATTATCACCTAGTTCATCATCTTTGGCCTTCAATTCCCTGGTACAATTATCAACCAGCATATTATGTGATGAAGCCACTTTTAGATGCAAAAGGCTGTTATCAAACTTCAGGATTATTACAAAAGAAAGATTTTTTTGAGTTTGTTTACGACATTTTTTTAGGAATTCGGTTTCATCATCACAAGCCAACTGATAACTAACAATTCGGAGGCTGAAATGAAAATTTGGGTATGGAGTGCTGTTGGCATTTTAGCTGTTAATTTAACTGTGCTGGCGATCGTGGCATTTTTAATTCACAGAGACAGCACCCAACCAAACTATAATCAATCGCAAATAATGCAAAGTGCTGAGTGCTAAGTAAATGTTAAGTGGGGTGTGTTACGGCTGTGTAAGGATTTGGGAGTTTGGACAAATCATATCTAGCCGTAACGCACCAATATCATTCGGTGCGTTGCGCGTTGCTTTAACACACCCTACACTTAAACCTCTTGCATAAATATTTTTTGTTTCGCGCATAGACGCGGTAGCGGCTTCTCGTTCGCGTAGCGTCTCCGTCAGGAGAAGAGTAGACGCAAAGACGCAAAGAAAAGCTCGCAAATAGCGACTTTTGCAAGAGGTCTATTAAAGGGTTACTATATAAATTCTCTCTTACACCCCATACCCTTTAACCCAGTCTCCATAGACAATTTTGGTGTGTAAGTCCTGTCATGTTTAACGATTGATATTTCCTGGGGTGGGTAAGGAATTTTGAATGTTAGGTTCAGGTGAAATTATCTGCAAAGACCAATAACTCACAACCATCAAAATTAAACCAGAAACCACACCAATTACTAAGCCAACTACTAAAGGTGAATTTTTAGGAATAAGAGAAGTTTCCGGTGTGCTGGTTTGTTTTTCTAAAAGCGGCGTTGAGATGGTACTGCTCAATATTGAGTGAGATTGATATGCAGATAAAGTACTTTGAGACGAAAAGGTTGATAGCAGCGTCGCATCTTGAGCGTTAATGTAAGGTAATAGTGCTTCTAACACTTCCTTTGCAGATTTATATCTATCTTGAGAGTGATAACACACCATTTTATTAATTACCGCAGCAAATTCAACATTCACCTCAGCTAAATGCTGCCAAATAATTTCTCCTGTTTTGCGGTTTTCTGGTAATTGTGTGGGATGTAAGCCTGTAAGTGCTTGAATTGCAATCATCCCTAAAGCATAAATATCACTATTAGGTTTTGGTCTACCACGTTGCTGTTCACTCGGCATATATCCTGGTGTACCGATCGCAATTGTAGAGTATTCAATCGGAACTAAATTTTTTTGCACTTTAACCAATTGCGTCAAAATTGGTTTCACTGCACCAAAATCAATCAAGACTAAACGATTGTCTGATGTTCGGCGCATAATATTGCTGGGTTTGACATCTCGATGTATTAGCCCATGACTGTGAACAAAATCGAGAATTTCTAAAACCTCACGCAGAAGTTGAATTACTTGGCTTTGCGACCAACAATAACCAGGCTGAAGTTCTGTACTTAATGTATGTCCTTCAATAAATTGTTGCACCAAGTAGAATTCTTGGTCATCTTCAAAATAAGTCAACAAATGGGGAACTAAATCATAATCGCCAAGTTTTTGTAGTGCTTGTGTTTCTCGATTAAATAACCGTCGGCGGATTTCTACAGGAATCGAAATTTCGCTACTCGGTAAAAAATGTTTGATAACGCAGGTGGGACGGTGCGGAAGATGCGTGTCTTCAGCCATGTAAGTCTTACAAAACATTCCTTGACTTAAAACTTGCACAACCTGGTAACGTTCACTTAGTAACTTAATTAACATGTTACGATGTACCTGACGGTTGTTCCCGTAATTCTACTTAAAAAGATTTACTTATAATTTACTTATATTTTTAATATATATTCTTGATTAAAGACAGTTAATAAAATTCAATCTAATGAGCAACAGTAATAGAAAAGCTGTTTCACTCAGCACAGACGCTATCCAAATGATTAGAGGGCTAATCATTGGTGAAGTTATTACAATTGTACTCATTGGTGGTCTGTGGTTGTGGCTAAGACCACGCTTATTTGTTAATAATCGTCCAGATTCTGTCTCTAGTCAGAATCCCGCCACTGTCAGTAGTCTTACGGGTTCAACCTTTGCTAATGTGAACGATATGCCAATTGGTGCTTTCAATTATGGTGGAAGTACAGCTTGGGCATCAATTAGACAATTAGTAGATTCACAGATTCAAAATACCCGTCCTGAATTTCAATTGCTCTACGTCAATCCTACGGATAGTAGTCCTGGTTCGGGGGCAGGGATTAGGATGTTGTTAGCCGGAAAATTAGACTTTACCCAATCATCCCGTCCTCTAACAGATGCAGAACAAGCGCAGGCGAAAAAACAAGGTTTAACAATTAAGCAACGTCAAGTGGGGATGGATGGAGTGGCTGTAGTAGTTAACCCAGAATTACAAGTACCTGGTTTAACGGTTGCACAATTACAAAAAATTTATCTGGGAGAGATTACTAACTGGAAGCAAGTAGGCGGAAAAGACTTGCCAATTGTACCTTTGTCCCAATCCCCTGCAAATGCCGACACGCTCTTATTTCCTGATAAACCAGCAGATCAGCAAAATTTCGGTTCCCAAGTCGAGTATGTTTACTCGACTACAGAAGCATTACGCCGTATTGCCACAACTCCTGGTAGTGTGTACTATGCTTCTGCCAGAGGAGTAGTATATCAATGTGGTGTGAAGTTATTGCCGTTGGGAGTAACTTCTGAGCAGTTTGTGTCTCTCTACCGTGAACCAGTTGTGCCATTAAATAAATGTCCCAGACAACGCAATCAATTAAATACAGAAGTAATCAAAGACGGTAGTTATCCACTGACTTCTAAATTATTTGTAATTATTAAGCAAAATCAAGGTCAAGAACAGCAAGTTGGAGAAGCATACGCCAAACTGTTGCTGACTGAACAAGGACAAAGAGCGATCGCTCAAGCTGGATTTGTACCTGTTAATAAACAAGAAATAGCTGCTAATTAACATGTCAAAATCTATTTGAGGTTCAAAAATTGCAGCTTTTGTGTGTGTTCCCTATGTTATTTCCTGGGAATAATTTCTGATAAAAGTTGAATGCTAAATTAGCAGAAGAATTATTTTTCCTGCGATTATCTGCTTTTTTGTCAGCATAATTTCGGATAATAATTATATTTTGACTGGAAAATTAAAAGTTTTGTAACTAATTTGATGGCAAAAATTGCACGGTTAAATAAGTCATAAAATTAGCGATCGCAATCACATAACAACAGTGATAAACAAGTCTTAATTATTAGCTTAAGAGAGTTAGGCTACTGGGAATACTAAGGATAATTGTTTTCAGGGGGCTAAAATAACCACACGATCTGAAAACGCAAATTACCAACTATCCTTTACCTCTCAATATGGCTGCGCTCAACTCAAGTTCATCAACTCAAAAAACCAACCATAAAACACAAGCTCTATCAACAATCTTCCAATGGCCAAAACGTTTAAAGGTAGGGCAGAAAATCGCTTGTGGCTATGGAATAGCTCTGAGTGTAGCAGTTTTTGGAACCCTGATTGGCTCAATTTTAGGAGATCATTACAACCAAATAGCACTTGAATCTCAAGAAAATGCTTTAAAAGAGATTCAGCTGATCAATCATTTAAAGATTGTTGAATTAACAACCCGAAATAAACGACAACAGTTAATTTCTTTTCTGGATAATCCGCAAATTTTGTGCCAAGAAGACTTTCAACTTAGACAATACATCACTGCTTTTAGGGAAGTATGGTCACAACTACAAGTTTTAGAAGGAAACTTATACACAAAAAATGGGGATGCGGATACAGAAATTGCCGCGGTTCAAAACTTTATGCATACCTATCAGGGAGTTCCAGAAGTTTACCTGCAAAAAGTTGAGGAACTTTTAGATTCACTAAAGCAAGAAAATTGGCAACCAAAAAATATTCAGGAAGCACAACAAAAACTCATCAACTTCGGCCACACTCCGGCAGTGTATCAGATCAATAATTTTTCTGAGGCGCTAACTCAGATGGTTGAACGAGCATCTGGAGAGTATGAAAATGCGGCGGATGTTCTCGCGTCGGCTCAAAAATTGCGATCGCACATTATTATTACCAGCTTAGTATTATCTGTGCTGCTTGCTGCCTACTTGGCATTTTATACCAGTCGGGCGATCGCACAACCTATTCAAAGTCTCACTCAAACTGTGAAACATTCAATCCAAGAGTCTGATTTTGATGTGCAAGTCAAAGTTATTTCCAGAGATGAAGTAGGTGTTTTGGCTAGCTCATTTAATCAGCTCATTCAATCTATTAAACACCTTTTAGCAGAACAACAACGAGCCAATCAACATTTAGAAAATCAAGTAACTCAACGTACTCAAGAGTTAAAAGCAAATAATGAACATCTGCAAAAAACCCTAGAAGAGTTACACCGAACTCAATCTCAAATGGTGCAAAGCGAAAAAATGTCTGCTTTAGGACAAATGGTTGCAGGTGTAGCTCACGAAATTAACAACCCAGTTAGCTTTATTTATGGCAATCTCGATTATATTAAGGAATACACTCAAGATTTAGTCAGACTAATCCGCTCTTATCAACAATATTATCCCAATCCACCGCAAGCATTAAAAGCAGAAGTCGATGAATTAGAACTGGAATTCTTGTATGAGGATTTGCTAAAAATTGTCCAGTCAATGGAAATGGGTGCTAATCGTATTAGAGAAATTGTCAAGTCTCTGCGGAATTTTTCGCGCTTGGATGAAGCAGAATTCAAAGCAGTAAATATTCACGAAGGTATTGATAGCACCTTAATGATTTTGCAACATCGGCTCAAAGACCAACCCAGCCATCCACAAATTCAGGTCATTAAAGAATATGGTGCTTTACCATTGGTTGAGTGTTATGCCGGACAAATCAACCAAGTATTTCTGAATATTTTGGCAAATGCGATCGATGCTTTAGAGGAAATTTATCAAAAAATCAAACAACAACCTCTAACTATCTGGATTCAAACTGAGATTCAATCTGAAACTGACATCTTAATTACCATTACTGACAATGGTATAGGCATTCCAGAATCTGTTCAATCTAAATTATTTGACCCCTTCTTTACCACTAAACCAGTTGGTAAAGGTACAGGATTGGGGTTAGCAATTAGTTATCAAATTATTACCGAAAAACATCAAGGAAAGCTTTGGTGTGAATCTACTCTAGGAAAAGGTACCAAATTTTTGCTCCAAATTCCAATTCACCAAAATTTTAACTTATGAGGCAGAAGTCAGAAAGTAGATCGAATAGGAGCAAGTAATTGATCAACCCAGCTTTGGTCAGCTTGCGATAGTTTTGGTGGAGGAACAGGCTGATGATAATCTATACGAAATTGGTAACTACCGCGATCGTAAACACCCTCTAAAATAACTTGTAAATCAACTGCTAATTCTGGATCATCAGGCTTGAGAGGTAATGAAAAACTGGGAATTCGCTCTCTCAGTTGAAATTCATACAAATCTGCAATTGGGCGGGTATTAGCTCGGCTTACCACAATGCGGTAATTGCTCGTTTCCTCTACACCAATCATCGGCATAGGTGCATTTTCTCGAAGCAAGTCAATTTTCACCAAGTGAGATGAACTGCCAAGTACTCGCTGCCGCTTTTTCTCATAAGCAGTTCTTCCGTCGCCTTTACGCTTATTGTTTGGTGAGAGAACTTCAATCACTGTAATTACCTGATGAGTACCTACCTCTCGCACTTCTAAATAGCGTTCTTTAACTTCGACTGGTATGGGAAGTTGGATTTGTTTCGGACGAGTTTGTGTGGCGGTTGCTTGAGGCTGCGCTACAGGGTTTTTTGCAGATGTTAAAACGATCGCATCTGGGATACATACCAACAATTCTGGGTTATCATCTTCTAGATAAGTGCGAGTTTCAACTGCTACATAATATCTGGGTTGTAAATAGGGGGTAAGAGCATCAGAAATTGCCACAATCAATCGGTTGTGAAACTCATGCCACAAACTAGGCAATTCTAAATAGGGGTTCATGCCAGGGAAGGGGGATGGCATTTATGAAACTCCCATAGTGCAAGGATTTGAATTTAGTATCAGTTAGGATTTTAGACTTTTGATTCAATAGCTGGCTGTGTTGTGTGTAAAGTTTGAGGCAAACTCCAGTCGGGACGTAAACTAGAAGCATGGCGTAAATAAATGTGGTGAATTGGCGCAGAGACTGGCAGATAAGCATGAATTAAGAAGCGGATGCAGCGTTGTAAACTACCTTCAACGTACATTTGTTGCACATCCAACATAGCCACATTATCCCAACCAGAACGTGTGCGGGCGATCGCTGCCGGAAAAATTGCATCTAAATCGCGTGTGACCGAAAAAGTCACGCTAATCATGTCCTGTGGTTGAATTTTATTGCGTTGTTCTAGTTCATCTAGCAGTTCTGTGACTGCTTCTCGCATTGCTTCAATCGTATTTTCTGCAACAGTTGTTGCTCCACGAATTGCTCGCATTTGCCACTCCACGCCAAAAATCCTCCTAATTTAAAGGTCAAAAGTCATCCTTCGGCTGCGCTCAGGGTAAAAAGGTCAAAAGTCAAAAGTCATTAACAAAAGGCAAATGACTAATGACCAATAACCAATAACGTTTATGGTCGATATAACCACAATGGCAGACCACTGGTAGACATTTCAAATTCTAGCCAGTCAACACCAGCACCCAATCTTGATGAAACCTGACGACTCCCCGGTAAAATTCGACTTAACAAAGGTTTTGGTTCTTCGAGGGTAAAAAATGGGGTTTTTTCGGGGTCAAGACCAACCAGTTCTGCTGTCCATCGACGAGCATCTTCTTCTGTTCCCAGGCGGTCTACAACTCCTAATTCTAGAGCTTGTTGCCCGGTAAAAATCCGTCCATCGGCGAAACTTTTCACAGTTTCTACAGCTAAAGAACGTCCCTCGGCTACAGTTTGCACAAACTGCTGGTAACTGGTGTCAATCAATTCTTGCAGAATGTGTTGTTCTGGTTCTGTTAATTCTCGATCAAATGCCAGAATGTCTTTGTAAGGCCCAGACTTAATAACTTTGAAGGAAACACCAATTTTTTCAAGCAAGCGTTCTAAGTTATTACCACGCAGAATTACACCAATGCTACCGGTGATTGTTCCGGGGTTAGCCATGATGTGTTCGGCTCCCATACCGATGTAGACACCACCGGAAGCGGAAATATTACCAAAACTAGCAACAATTTTGATTTTTTCGCGCAGCCGCTTCAGGGCGCTGTAAATTTCTTGGGAATCGCCGACGGTTCCTCCAGGACTATCGATGCGTAAAAGTAAAGCCGGAAATTTCTTTTCTTCTACGGTTTTGAGGGCTTCTAATACACGTTTGCGAGTAGCACTTGCGATCGCACCAGTAATTTCAATCCGCGCAATTTGTTTACGAAACTTGGATTTAAACGGCCAAACCATGAGCAGTCAAAAAACCTCGTATATAATTTCACTATAAAATGCCCAGAGCTTAAAATAAATGGGCATTCTGCTATTCAAGCATTTTATAGCAGACAACGAATAGACTGCTTGCGGTTACCTTGTACGGGATATACGCTATGTGAAGTACCAACACTTCTGCTTTGCAGTAAGTGTTGGCTTCCTGTCTCACTTGCTATTGCTCTGTTAGGAACATTGTAAAAACAATGTGCGTTACCAAAAACGCTAGGAGTCTTACACAGCATCTCTGGACTTTCGTCCTTTATCTCTTCAAACAGAGAACCCAGGCCGCCGCCCGCCTCCCGCAGGCAGGTTCAATTTTTAATCCGAGAATTTACATGGAGTGTGCCTATGCGTCCCAGGGGCAAATTCCCTTCCCTGTTGCTCACGCTAGTTACCGAGGGTAAGCGTCGAACCGCTACTTTGACCTTTTGTTTACAGCCGTGCAGGTGGGTCAATGACCATTTATATATTACCATATAATGACATACATTGTACGTCTTATATGAAAACTGGAAGATTAAATCTTAGGCTTTCCGAGAGCAGATTAAACAAGTTACGACTTTATGCACAGAACAAAGAAAAGACGATTACACAACTTATTGAAGATTGGATTGATAGGTTGCCAAATCCAAAAACTGGCGACTCCTCTGCGACCCCCGACCACTATCAAACAGACGGTTGATAGTGGTCGAGGGTCAACTCGTCGTCGCCCAAAAATTCATCTCATCGCCTCTCGTTCCGGGTAGGCGAGAGGCTTCTTTTTGATTTAGCTAAAATTTTTATAAGCAATTCTGCTTTAACGGGGAACAGGGAACAGGGAACAGGGCAGGTGTTGGACGGGTACTGTTACCTCGCCCAACACAATCGCCCCAAGGGGCGGGGCTTCTGACCCAAAGGTGGGGAGAGGGAGTAAACGGACAAACTGTTAAGCGTTGCCCGTTCCCTGTTCCCTCTCCGGAATGCTGTGATAGTTGCTCAATGTTTGCCAACCTCAGACGTTTGTTTTTAATATTTAAGTAATTAATTTAACAATATTAACCTATCATCGAATCCCAAATAGGATTTGATTTAATATATATAATGCTTGCTATAATTGCGTTTTCAACTTTTGACTAGCCGATATCAATCTGACGAGCCGAATAATTTACTTAAGAATCTATGCGTAAGATTTGACAGCGGTAATAAGCATAAGTATCAAACAATGCGCCGACGAAACTCCAAGTCAAACCAATAATTACCACTCCGCGTAGGGGTGTGCCACTACCAAAAATTGCCAGAAAATTTAATATGCCAGTAGCACTAGCCTCGGCGATTGCTTGCAATCCTGGCAAGTAACCAATCACAGCTAAAAGCAGCAATATGCCACCGATTAAAAATATGGGTGCAACAAAGCTAAAAATAATCGTGACTAATAGGGAACGGAGAAAGTTCAGCAAAAAAGTCATGAAAGATAACCTCCAGCAAGACAACGCACAACAGACTCATAACTATCTTTCATCTTCTACAATACGTGCGATCGCCCCCTAGAGGCCAATATGTCAAAAATCTTAAGTTTTCATTAAAAAAACAGACAGTAACTACACAAGCTGCATCACGGAACAAGCAGCTTGGGACGTGATAAAACCCTTACTAATTCAGGCTTTGAACTCATCTCTAATAAATAGCACACATCAAAATATCTATAAATAAAGTTTTATTTTATGAGAGTAACTTTAAAGTAAGTTAACGTGAACCGAGGGAAGACGAGAAAGTGGAAAGTCTTAACAAATGACTAATAACTATTGACTATTGACTATAAACTTTCGCTATTCTTAAGGCAATTACCGAGTTAGCTACAGAACATTGAGCCAGATTACATCTAATTCCAGTTTAGCAGCGTGGGGTCAGCGTTTGCTGGCAGCGATTTTTCTGGGGGGACAAGTCATAGTTCACCTGCTGCGAGGCAAGATTCATTGGCGTAATACTTTAGAACAAATGGCAGCTGTAGGGCCAGACTCTTTGTTTATTGCCCTATTAACCGCAATTTTTGTGGGTGCGGTGTTTACTATCCAGGTAGCGCGAGAGTTTATTAACTTTGGCGCAGGTAATATTGTTGGTGGCGTGCTGGCGGTGGCTTTAACGCGGGAACTTTCACCTGTATTGACAGCAGTTATTTTAGCAGGGCGAGTGGGGTCGGCCTTTGCCGCAGAAATCGGTACTATGCGGGTAACAGAACAAATTGATGCGCTGTTGATGTTAAAAACAGACCCCATTGATTATCTGGTTATTCCACGGATGATTGCTTGCTGTTTAATGCTGCCAATTTTAACTCTCCTGTCATTAATCACAGGTATGTTTGGCGGATTGCTCATTGCCACTCATATATACGGACTGGCTGATACAGTATTTCTAGACTCTGCTCGCAATCTGCTAGACACTTGGGATATTTGTAGTGCTTTGGTGAAAGCAGTTTGTTTTGGTTTGTTAATTGCTGTTGTTGGTTGCAGTTGGGGTTTGACCACCACAGGCGGCGCTAAAGGCGTAGGACAATCAACAACAACCGCCGTAGTTACTGCTTTGCTGCTGATATTTATTAGCAACTTCTTTTTGTCGTGGCTGATGTTTCAAGGTGCGGGTAGTGGGTTGGTAAAAGGGTTTTAAAACAGAGGCTAGAGGCTAGAGGTTAGAGGCTAGGGGTTAGAGGCTAGAGGTTAGAGGTTAGAGGCACAATGGAGTATTGTAAAAATGATTTTTTCATCTCTAGTCCCTAGTCTCTAGCCCCCAGCCCCTAGCCCTCAGCCCCTAGCCCCTAATCAGAAAAACTGTCAAAATTATCTTTGAATTTTTAGCCCCTAGCCCCTAGCCCCTAGTCCTAAAATAAAAAAGATGTCTACTACCGAAACAGGATTTGAAACAGTGACCAGTTCATTTGCGCCTAACTCTACAGCCACAGTAGAACTTAAACCTAGTTACAATATCCCTGTTGTATTGGTGGTGGCTGCGATTCCTATAGTAATTGTGCAACCTTTGGTGGGAGGAGCGATCGCAGTTTTCGGCTTGTTTCTTTTGTTTCAAACTGTAACATTACGCTTGCAATTTACTGCCACCGACTTAGATATTTACAGAGGTGAGAAGTTAATTCGGCGTTTCCCCTACCGAGAATGGCAAAACTGGCGGATATTCTGGAATGGGTTTCCGGTTTTGTTTTATTTTAAAGAAATTAACAGTATTCACTTTTTACCAATTTTGTTCGACCCCAACACCTTAAAAACTTGTTTGGAAGAACGTTGTCCGCGCATTTAGTGCTGAGTCAAAAGTCAAAGGTTAAACGTTTTGGATAATTCACAAATGACCAATGACAAATGACTATTGACAAATAACCAAAACATTTATTCGCGTCTAGGAATTAGATTATTGTTTATGAAACCTGAGTCTCAAACTCCAGAACCAATAGATGAGTGGTTGGAGCAAATACAACCAGAAAACCCAACAACAGACAACCCAGAAAATTTATCTGTAGAGTCAGTTCTGGAACCAGAAGCACCCGCTTCAGCAGTTGACACAGAACCCAGCGACACAAATATCGAATTGGCTGGTTTGACAGATGAACCAGACCCAGCGTTTCCCCTAGCAACTGAGACAACTGCATTAGGGTTGAACACAGAATCAGAATCAACAAATAATTCCTTATACGCAGATGCAGAGCAAAGATTATCTCAGTTACAAGAAACTGAAGCTGCACTCAAAGCCGAAATTGCTAATTTGCAAGTCACTTACAACACCCTGCAAACACAACTAAGTGAAACGCAAACCTCACTGGGGCGCATTGTGCAAGATTCATTAGCACAATTAGAACAACGCAAACAAGCCCTGCAAATTTCTGTAGAACAGTTAGAACGCCGTCAAGAACGTATTCGCAACGAAATGCGAACGACTTTTGCAGGCGCATCCCAAGATTTGGCTATTCGTGTCCAAGGTTTTAAAGACTATCTAACTGGTAGCTTACAAGACTTAGCCGCCGCCGCCGAGCAGTTACAACTAGTACCAGAAGTCAAAGAACGCGAAAGAGAAAAGCCAACGGTTAGAGAAGCTAAACCTCCAGAACCAGAAGCAATTACACCACAATTTGCTCAACAGCAGTTTCAAGATACCGCCAAGCAAGTCCGGCGTTTAATTGACCAATATCGCAACAAACCCGATTATTATGGCCCTGCTTGGCAACTACGCCGCACTTTTGAACCAGTTCATGCAGAGCGAGTCTCGAATTGGTTTTTTGGCCAAGGGGGACGTGGTGCTTTGCGGACGATGGGTAGCCGTTTACAAAATACTTTGATTGCTTCTGCGATTATTTCGATACTACACAAACTGTATGGCGATCGCGTCCGTACTTTGGTTTTAGCTAATACACCAGAACGCTTGGGTGAATGGCGAAGAGGTTTGCAAGATTGTTTGGGTATCGGTCGCCCAGATTTTGGCCCTGACCGGGGAGTTGTATTATTTGAAGCACCAGATGCTTTAGCACAGAAAGCCGAACGTTTAGTCAAAGCTAATCAATTACCTTTAATTATCATTGACGATTCGGAAGAGCAAATCAGTTTAGGAATACTGCAATTTCCTTTGTGGTTAGCCTTTGCTCCTGACCCTAAAGCAATGAGAAACTATGATGATGACTTTTAGTACAATTAGTTTGTTCTGTTTCTAGAATATAGGACTTACGCAACGCCGATATTGTCATTGCGACCGGAACAGAGTGTAGAGAAGCAATCCCAGCGTCAGGAGGGATTACTTCGCTATGACTCGTAATGACGGAGTTACGTTATTTTTGCGTAAGTCCTGAGCAACTTAGTATGACCAGAGTCATTCAACTCGATTCTTTTGCTGGGAGAATTGACGCTGTAACAGATTGTATAGAGCTATATCCTATTGAATTTTGACTCTTCAGCCACGTCCACCCGAAAAA
>JAGKSW010000173.1 GCA_018993265.1 Nostoc sp. TH1S01 | reverse complement strand
GCCAGTTGCGTAAGTCCTGACTACCACGAAATCGCTGCGGAGTTCCATTGGTAGTGACAGCAGTAACAGTAACTGGAACTTCAATATATAACGAGCCTGCCGCCCCTTCTAAATTGACTGGTTTTCCAACTTCTTCAGCGACAGATGCAGTGTTAGCAAAACCCTGCTGAAATTCCTCAAATGATTGCTTGCTGGCAGATCCATCTCCATCCCAAGCCAAGTACGCTTGTTTATAATCTTGACGAGCGATCGCATCATAATAATCATGTATGACTTGAACAGCTTGTTGTTCCAGCGATTTAGTATCCCCAGCATTGGGTGTGGGAGAGACTGATGGTGAAGCGGAGTTAGACGTGTCTGAAAGATTTGACACCACTGGGCTATTGCTAGATGATTGTTGTGATTTGCCAGAATTCTCGCAAGCTGTGATGGCTATTGCCAGCAATATGGCTCCGATAAATGTACGGTATTGTTTTAACCAGATAAATAAAGAAAAATTTATTTTTAACAAAGATATCTCCTAGTAAATCTACTCTAGTACTTTTCTAAATTCAGCATACTGTAAATCCACTAGGGGCAGCCATTAACAATTGCAGGCTTTGCTCAAAACAATTACATGTTGCCGTCTCTACTAAATTCTTTATTATTAAGAATCATTTCTTTTTCCTGCCCGGACTTTATTTTAAAGATAAGCGTAATATTCCTCTGCTTAATCGCTTTAAATTTATGTAATATCCTGAGAATTACTGAGGTTGTCTAACTAGTAATTAAGTAATTATAAAGTTGCATTACTTAAGTATTTATCCAAATCAAATCCATGATTTATTTGCGAGAATTTTGGATATAGCTAATTGTATGATTGCAAATAATTGAATTTGAATCTGAATTCAAAATATTGAATTCGGAAAAATCCGAATGAAAACATTAATTACAGTATTAATGGTTAATGCTAAATGTTTGATTGAATAGAAAATTCAACTAATTATTTATTGTAGATTTTGATTTTAATTTCAGTAGAAAACTCTGAAATGGGATTAATATCATTTTCTTTAACTTGAAAACTTGAATAATTTTAGGAAAGTAACAAATGAGTTATTATGATTTTGATGATCATTTCTGGTCGGCAAAACAGGTCTGTAATCAATCAAATCCATCTGATTATAGAAGTAATTCTATTTATATAAATTTAAAAAATATTTTATTTATAGTATTTGTTACTGTTTGGGCAGGGTTGTTAATAAAAATGCTCATTGGAGTTAGTACTAATCAGCTAAATGAACAAGAAGTAAATACAGATACTTTTACTAGTAATTGTTTAATGTTTAGAAGAGATGCTATGAGACAAATTTATTGCTCTAAATCAACAAATAAATAAAATAGACTTCTTGCAAAAGTCGCTATTTGCAAGCTTTTCTTTGCGTCTTTGCGCCTTTGCACGAGACAAAAAAATATTTAACATTGTTAAAGAAAATTAAAGCAGCCAATACTATTTTTCTGAGTTCACAAACACAGAGATTGAACAGTTAAATCTTTCAGTGTGATTGTGAAGTTATGCTGTTGTGCTATAGCAATAAATGAAACGATCGCTTCACAAGTCACAGCCACAGTTAACATCACCAAGTTTCGCGCCAGTGGATAGTCACAGACATCATCATTCACATCAGAAGGTACACGATAAACGTCATTCCAAATGATTTCTGCATAATCAGCAGCTAACCCAGCATGAATACAAGGAATGCTAAATTGATCAGCATAATCTTTCACAGCTTGGCGTGACACACTGTTGTCAAAAACATCAACAATTAGCTGACTATCTTTAAGTAATTGATTGATATTTTCTGATGTCAATTCTTTAGTTTTAGCATCAACTTTCGTACCAACTGCCCGGTATAAATTATTAGACAAAATTTTCGCTTTGAATGCACCTACATCAGCACGGTAGTAAGGTTGAGTAGAAAGATTACGTTCCTCAATGCGATCGTGATCAATCACCGTCAGTTTATCAAAACCAGACCGCGCCAAGTTTTCTGCAATGTTAGCTCCTAATGCACCTACACCACAAATTGTTACAGGATAATTCTTGAGTTTTGCCATAACAGCATTGCTGCGATAAAGCTGTTCGTGAAAAAATATGCTCATTATTGCTTTGCTCCAAGATAAAAGTAAAAAATAAAAAGGCAAAAGTAAGAAGTAAAAATAAATAATTGGGAATCACTAAAATTTACGTAAATTATCTTTTTACTTTTGACTTATGACTGTTGTTCCATGACAGCAACTAAAGATTGCAAATCGAAATCGCGATCGCGTCCACTCAGACAAATACCAGAACTAATCACCGTCAAATCAGTTTTAGCGATCGCACTACTGTGACGCACACCATCCGCAGTTGTCCAATCGACTGTCCAGTAATCACCGCGATCGTGAAATTGGTTTAATTCACCACCACCCATCTGCAAAGCTTTTTTTAATCGCTTTTCATCTTGTTTGGTTTGATAAAAGCCCTCTATTCGCTTAGTTGCTAATTCATACACAGTGCGAATTTCTGGAGTCAAATCTTTAAACTGCAATTCCTCCACTGGAATCAGTTGCTTCACAGCAGATTGCAGAGTTTCCACAATTATCGGATCTGTACGGCGATCGATATCCTCAAACCAGCACGATTGTCCATTCCAACGGGCGATAATTTGCTCAAATACTCCAGCCTCAGTTACTAAATGTACTGCGATCGGTTTTACTACCTGCAACCGTTGACGCACATCTACTTCATTCACCGGATATGCTAACCAAGTTTTTCCCTGTAATTGATGTGCTAACCGCAACCTGATTTGAGGAAAATGTTGCAAGTATTCTCCAATTTGGGGTAAGTCGGCTTCTTCGACAACCTTTGCTGTCTTCGTATCCACAGGCTGAAAAATACCCCAACCTTCAAATTTATTTGGCTTTGGTATGAAGGTGTAAACCATCCCCGCAACCTTTGTGCGAACTCGTCCACCTTTGACACAAGGCGCGAGAAATTCACTAGTAAATAACTCAGCTTCTGCATTAGCAATTTGGTTAATTAACTTACGGATATTAGTCATAAGTAGGTTTTAGATCCCCGACTTCTTTTGAGAAGTTGGGGATCTGGGTGCTAAAGAAAAATTTTAAAATTGCAATATAGGACTAATATTTGATTTGGGAAAATAAGTACATTCAGACAAGATTTCTTTCCTACTCCCTGTCTACACAAGTAAATTTGGAAATCAAACCAGATTCTCATATAATCCCGCGTGCAAGTTGATAGAGCATTGCGTTTTCTCAGTTACTAGAGGGACTCCACTGGTGAGTTGTTACACACTCTTTAAAAGATGGCTACTTTTAAGCCAACTTTCCAGGTTCTTCGCACTCCTCGTTTACAAACGCCCACTGCATTTGACAGTGTTACTTTTCCTCTCGTACTAGTATGTAGGCTCCAAGAGTCGGGGCACGCAGTAGATTAATAGATGTTACAACTTCCAAATAAAGATTTCTAACCGAGGATTGTTAGGTATTACCGCCCCAAAAATCCAATTACAAGATTAGTTCTGGCAAGCATAGATTTGCAACTGAACCATGCCTAGAGGCTATCATGGCATTCTCGTTGACAATATACTGGTTTATAAATTCCTGAATTTTCCGCATTAAGACATCGCCATTGTACTTAATTAAATGGGGTGCCTCAACTATGTCGCCAGGAAAATGAATTTGATTTCGCAAGTTTCTGTAATCATCAGCAATTTCTATAATCTCTTCAGGAATATTCAACAGCCTTTTATACTCAGGCTTTTTAAGGATGATTCCGAACTTAAGACTTTCATCTTTAAGACCGATAAGCCTGTTTTGCTGTCGCTGTGCGTCATAACGATAGCCATCAATTGCAAAGTACTCTTCACGTAAAATGGGGCTGTTTTTTTGCTGTTTAGATAGCTCCCCAAACTCAGGTAATTTAGCATTTAACTGATTTACTATGCAGTTCTGACTAAGCAAACGTGCCTTAAGACACAACTCAAATCCAGTGGAAATCTTTAAATTTTCCAAATTAATGTATTCCAGGCGTTTAAATATTGTTGGCATAAATCCCATGAATCCGTCTTGTATTAACCTACCTTCTGCGGCTAGTTGTGAGTATTCTGAGAACAGAACTGTATTAGTAAAAGCAGTGTAGGCTTCCTTATTAAGACGTGCGACACCAAAATCACGATTTACATCATCTTTATATATTAAGTGAGTATAAACAAAGACATCACTACCTGGTAGTCCACGAGAATAGGCTTCCTCGTAAGTTATATCCATTATTGCTTTATCCTAAACTTCTCTTAGAGTTATTCTGTCAGAAGGTTTTGGAATGAATACAACTGCTCTGTTTGTAGAACTTATTGTTATTGGCACAGGAGCTGCAATTTGGCTAATTCTCTTGCTACTTGGTATCTTTGGTTATACATGGGTTGCCTGGAAAGAAACTACAGCTTTAGTTGCACTCATTCCCGTTTTATCCTTGGTATATGTGCTGGGTATAGTGGTTGATTACCTGGCTTTTCTACTGTACGGTAAGTGGGATAAAAGACTTCGTAGACATAAATTTCCTAACAATGAAGAGTATGAGAGTGCAAGAATATACGTATACACCTATGCAACCAGCAATATCATAAATCGGCTTGAGTATGACAGGAGCAGGATAAGGATTGTCCGTGCATGGAGTATAAATTTTTTTATTCTAGCTATTAATACTATTATTTTTGTTTGGATTCAATTATCAGTAATACACTTTAGTTTACGATTGGGTATTTCTATGTTTAGCACTTTAGCTTTTGGAATAGGTGTTGCTTCAACCTTATATGTATGGCGCACATTAAGTTTGGGTTACTATGGACAGATTGCTCAAGCTAGTGTTTTCTTAAAAAATGAAGGGATTGGAAAATCTCTAGATGTGAAGTGAGACAATATCAAGATGCGTTAGAAGTAACCATAACGCACCCTAATATACTCTACTTATCATCTCGCACAGGCAATGGCATATCTAGAATTTCCATCAGCAACTCTAAACGAGAGGGACGTGTTAGCAGTGGAACAAGGTTTGGTAAGCTGTAGTAGTCGCCAGCGAAGGTGAAGGTTTCTACAGGTGCTTGCTGCTGCTTGAGTTGAGTTTCTACCCAGTTGTAATAAGTACCAAGACGAACAATTACAACATTAGGCATGACTGCAAACTCACGACAGTAAGTCTTGTATGCTTCACTGAAGTAAGGTGTAGCATTTTCACCTTCATCTGTCACCAGAATAATCTGGTCAACTACCTGCTTTTTCTTCCGCATTGCTTCCAATGCACAACCGATACTCGTACCACCACCTGCATTGATGTGCTGGAAGGCACGCTCCCAATCTGTTAACTCTTTGCCTTTAGCGGTGATAGGGTAGGGAATGGTATCGAAGGCGTAGACAAACAATTCTGCTTGGGTGATACCAGAGATCAGCGCCGCAAGTTGTTTACCAAGAGCGATCGCATTATCCATTGAACCAGATTTGTCAATCAGCAAAGCGGTTGGACGGGCAATTGTTCCGCGTCGTTTCACCTGCTCGTTAGTGACTTTTTCTAGTCGCGCAACGGTATCTGCGTCTAAGTCTGCGGTGTCTGCGGCAATCTGGGCTTTGAATGCAGCCACACGCCCACTTTTAGATGCTTCTTCTAGCTTGGCATCAATCAGCTTTTTGACTTCTGGATGATCCATTGCACCCCGCGCCTGGAGTGACTTGAGGTTATTGATCACTTCTTGGGGAGTCATGCTGTTGATTAAGGCTACCAAAACAACTGGTGTGAGTTGTTTGATTGCACCGATCGCAATAGTATAGGGAATCTTAAATTCCACAATCAACCTTGCTTGTTCTGCGGTACTGTTTGCCTTAGCCAGTTGCTTCAACACATTTGCTAAAGAACCTTCTGGTGGAGTGTCGCGGAACAAAATCGCATTTGCGCGTTCATTTGGTTTGATGTGCAAAGACGCATACAAATGCTTCATTGCTTTACGTCCTCGCAGCGCCGCGCGATCGAATAAAACCGGATTGCTTTCTCTGGTTTTGAGGTAACGTCGCACCGCAGTCCGCGCTGAACGTGGCATTTTATTTTGCTGCTGCTTCATAAAATCGACTACACGAGCCACCTGATAAGGCGGAAACTCTTGCAGCATAATAAATCCAGCATCTCTGTGTTCAGTCAAATTGCTGGTTAGCAAATGAGCCACAAACACTTCCTTGTGGTCGCGGACATCACCATAACGCTGATACCAAACTGCTAGATGTCCGTAAAATATGGGGTCGAGTTCAACAATTAACTTATGAATTTCTGCAACTTGCTCAAGTTTGCGGTGAGGCGTTGTCAGCAAACTGTTGAGCATTTCTAAACGCAAGTCGCGTTCTGTAGTATTCATAATACCTCCTCAAAAAAATTTTAGATTTTGGATTTTAGATTTTGGATTGCAATCTAAAATCTCAAAATTGCAGGAGGCAGATGTTGCACGCGGGGTGATATTGTCACCGCGCAAGTTTTAGAAGCATTTGTGTAACTGATTCAGAGTTATGTAATACCAATTTAAGAAAAGAATGCGACAGATAGAAATCAGGAAAGTCTTACTGGAGCTAGATTTCTTAATTGCGAATTGGTATAAGCTTCTGCGATCAGGGCGCGGCAACAACTGCCGATATTATGTTATTTGAGAGAAACAACAGCACCAGTTTCCTCTAGTTGCTGTTTAAGAGTTTCAGCCGCTTCTTGATCCAATCCCGACTGCACCACTTGAGGAAGGGAATCTACAAAATCTTTTGCTTCTTTGAGTCCCATTCCAGTTAGCGTACGGATGACCTTGAGTAAGGTAATCTTTTTTTCCGCCGGAACCGATACCAATAAAACATCAAATTCGGTCTGAATTTGCGGTTGAATTTCATCTTCATCTCGTTTACCAATCCGAACTAATTTCGGTGTGGAACTATCAACATTGAAGGTTGCTTCAATCTGCTTGACTAATTGAGTAGTTTCGTTGGCGGTGAGAGACTTGAGTTGTTCTAAAATTTCTAAAGTTTTCACAGACATAGCAACCTCCAATGAGTTGCATTTAACTCATAATTTGTGATGAATAAAATCACTTCATGTAAGTCGAAAAAGCTATTAATTCATACACGGGGGTTGTAGATGCCCTATGGGCAGCTTCCCGAAGGGTACCCGTAAACTCTTGCTTTTAAGTCAAGTGCCTATTCCAATTCGGCTAGTATGTAGGCTTTTGCGGTTAGGACACGAAGTGAATAATTTTAATTTTGAGAAAGTTGTTTTAAAATCCATCGGAGTTGTTTTTTATTACACTGTTGTTTTTTCACAGCGTAAACGCCACCGGCTAAACAATACTCATTAAGTACACCTTTAAAAATATCCTTTGTATAATCTTTTGGGTCAGGGGGAAAATCTTCAAAAGTAACGAGATACCATATATCTTTTATTTTTTGGTATTGATGATAATTATCAATGGGAATAACATCATTATTTCTTGGGAAACTCCACTTATGAGCTACTCGCCTTGCTACACAAAGAATCCCAGTTTCTGGATGAACATAGAAGCAATTGCGGTCAATCCCATCTAATTTAATTCCATACCACCGATAAGACTTCCCATACAAGACACCATCAATTATTTCTACGTGGCGTTCAACGAAATCCCACAAGTGACCAATAACGTGCTGTCCTGTCATTGTGTTAGTCTTTAAACGTTGACAGAGTTTGCTATAAACATCATCCCAAGGTTGTCCAACATTAGAGCGCAAAAACCGACGCAAAGGGCCAAGCTGATCTGAAGGATACTTTGTTCTATGTCTGCGGTTAGTTTTAATTATGTAGGGATTGAATAACCCATATTCAGTTGCTTCTTGAGTGAGTTTATACAGTTGCTTTTTATAGCCTGTCTGCTTTTTTAGACTAATTCTTTTGCCATAACGAGGACGTTCAATCACAACTTCGCTCAAACGATGTTCGCTCATAACTTATGTTATTTAAAGATAGTTTTACTGATGGGGTTTTGTGGCTACATAAGTTATTGGACATCATTGAAATCACCTCTCTATGATTGAATTAATGTTTTAGTTAAATACAATTTGAATAATTAGAATTCCGCACAAGTTAGCAAAGCTATTTCACAGTCGCCTTTACCAATTAGGCTACGCTTCCATTAGTGGAAGCGGTAGGACTTGAACCTACATATCCATTGCTGGATGGTGTGTACGCTTTACAAATCAGGGCGCGGAATTAAGTCTTAAATCTTCAACCGTAGACAGCTTCAGGACGCACAATCAAATCACCACTAGGGCGACGATCTACTATGTAAGCAGAAAGGCGATCGCTATTGATATCTAAATGTCTAGCTACCTGTTCTTTAACTGTTACATCATTCATCCCTGCAACAATTCCTAGTTGTCTTTCTGCAACATCAACAGAACGTCCTTCAAATCGAATATGAACCATTGGAATCACCTCTTTTAAATTACAAATGAGTATTAGTGGATCTGATCGGAATTGAACCGATACCCTCCCTGTGAGAGTTGCAATCACTCCTCATGCAAGTTGAAAAAGCCGTGGTAACACACGCAGGAATCGCACCTGCAACTTATCGTTTACTAAGCGATCGCTCTACTATTGAGCTAGTATGTAAGCTTTTTCGGTTAGGACACAAGTGGAATCCGGGAACTCTACCATTAGAGCTACAGACCCAAGTTTGCATGATTGCAATGCTCTGATTGAAGTCATTACAACTTCAATTCAAGTCAAAGCAAATGGAACCGTTGGGAATTGAACCCAAATCCTGCAACCGTCCGTTTGTTGGTTTCGGAGCAGTCGAACGCCAATCGCGGCCCCAAAAAAATTCACTTTTGCCTTTTGAACTGGGTTGTTATCTTTATGCTACATTTGTAGTATAGTATGTTTGTAATGTCAAGAGGATAGCAGTACTAAATTTTTGAACCTAATCTATTGCGTCCAGAACTTATCCTAATTCCCTAAAATCTTGATATACATAGGACTTACGCAGTAAAACGAAAAATTAAGGGTTTGGGTCAGGGTGAAGGGGCAAAATAAAGTCAAAAGTTCTCTGACTTTGGGATTTTGAATTTTGACTTCCCCGTAAGGAGGTACGTCTTCAAAACCCTTACACCCATTCTTCACAGACAATCTTTGTGCGTAAGTCCTGATCACATAGGATTGCTATATTAAAATAATTCTGTAAAGATTCCGGCATTAATTTAATAGCATAAATACTATTGCTAAATATAACCTCTATTTAATTTTGTGGAAATTACGGTAGTTTTATTAATTTAGTAAAACTATATTTTCTTAATAATTTCACGTTCTATTTATCCAACATTAATTAAGTAGAAACTAAATTAGTATGACAGTTATTGAGCCATACTAAATCTATGTCAAAAAGACATAAAACAACATTTTTATTTATTCCCATATCTCTAGCTACAGTTACCCTAGCAAGTTTAATAGAACCAGCTATGGCTGTTAATTTGGGAGTCGCACAAGATTATAATGTCTTCGTGTTTGGAGACATGAATCAAAGTTCTGACTCTGAAGGTCGTGTAGCGGTTGGTGGTAATGCTACATTCAGCAATTTTGGTATTGCTGACCGTCTAGCTAATTCTAATGGTACAGATACTAGATTGATTGTAGGTGGAGATTTAACTTACAACGGTGGTCAAATTTTTGGTGGTAATGCTGTTGTAGGTGGTACAGTTAAAACCTCTGTGAATTTTAATTGTTCTCCAAACTGCGGTGTGAGTTCAGGTAAACCACTTAATTTTGATACAGCCCGTCAAGAATTAACTTATCTTTCTGAGTCTTTAGGTGGATTAAACTCTACAGGTAATACAGAATATAAATGGGGTGGAATTCATCTTCAAGGTAACAATAGCGATTTAAATATTTTCACTATTGATGGTTCCCAGTTTTCTAGCAGCAGTTATCTAAATATTAGTGGAGTAGGTAGTAATTCTACAGTAATTTTTAATATTTTAGGTAATAGCGTCAATATTAGTAACTTTGGACTCAACCTTAATGGACTGAATAAGCAAAATATTTTGTTTAACTTTGTTGAGGCGACTCAAGTAAAAACCACTGGTTTCTCGTTCTACGGCAGTGTACTGGCAACTAAAGCTAACGTCCAATTTAATAACGGGAATGTAGAAGGAACTTTAGTAGCTTCTTCGTTATCCGGTAGTGGCGAGTTTCACAATACTCAGTTTGCTGGTAATTTGCCTAACATACCGAAGCCGCAGCCACAAACCCCCACTGAGCCTAATCCGCCATCTTCACCTAATCCTGAACCAACTAATAACACTCCACAAACTCCAACTGAGCCTAATCCCGAACCACCTGTAACTCCAACTGAGCCTAATCCTGAGCCTCCTGTTTCCACTTCAGTACCAGAACCAAGTACGGTTATGGGTCTACTGTTTGTAGTTGGTTTATTTGGCTTTTCTCGCCGTAAGAGATTATTTGTCAAGTCAGCCATTACTGGTGAGAAATTTTAGTTAGTAACCCTCAATCATTGATGAGAGAGAAGATACCCGACTTCTTGAAGAAGTTGGGTATCTGAGTTTATAAATTATCATATTAGATTTATTATTTTTATATGAATCAATATCCAATTAATCCACAAAACTGGTCGCAGGAAAGTTATATTAAAGCTTATAAATTTGCTGCGATCGCACATCAAAACCAAAAGATGCCTGGTTCAGAATTGCCTTATATCATGCACTTGAGTTTTGTCAGTATGGAATTAATTGCAGCCTTAAGTTTGGAAAAAGTAACTGACGGTAACTTAGGAATTCAATGTGCAATTTTGCATGACACCATAGAAGATACTGATACAACTTTTGAGCAAATTCAAGCCGAGTTTGGTGAAATAGTAGCCAAAGGTGTACTTGCATTAACCAAAGATAATCGTCTGCCAAAACATCTTCAGATGGCTGATAGTTTAAGCAGGATAAAACAACAACCTCTAGAAGTCTGGATGGTAAAATTGGCAGATAGAATCAGCAACCTTCAAGCACCGCCACATTACTGGAGTCAAGAAAAAATTTTTAAATATCGAGAAGAAAGTATAAAGATTTATGAAACTTTGAAAGATGCGAGTCCGTTTTTGGCGGCAAGGTTGGCTAGAAAAATTGAAGAATATAAGGCATATATATAGGAATCCGGTTTGATTTCTGAATTTACTCGTGAAGGTAGGGAACAGGGAACGGGGAACGGGGAACAGAAACTGTACTGAGTTTTGTTCAAAACTCAAATAGGATTCCTATACGTTCAGATGATGTTTGAACCAGTCGCACTCAGCTATATTCATAATTCTGAATTCTTTTGTGTTGATGTGAGTTTTGCAATTAATCAGGGAAAAATATCAATAGTTGGGTGTCAATAGTACTTAAGGAAGAGATTTTGATGTCTCACTGATTTTCCTTGAACACAATGCTATTGAAGATTCTTCTGTGTATATATGCAGGAAATAAATTCATCATGGTTCAAACATCTTTGCTTGAGGATCAGATAAAATCTTTAGAACTACCTATAGAACGTGATCAGTTTCTGCGGATGATTATTCGAGAATTGGCGGGAACTTTACAAGATGTTGTTGGAATTGAAGAGGCAGCAGGCTTTTTAAATGTAGTTGGCTATCGAACAGGTCAGCACGTTAACCAGATATATCATCACGGATTGCAAGTATCTAATCTTTCACGTGAGCAGGTAACTGCTGTTCTTGTAGATTGGAAACGCCGGATTCAAGGTGACTTTTACGTCATTGAAGAAAGTGATGAAAAGATTGTTTTAGGCAATCGCAGATGTCCCTTTGCAGAACAGGTAGAAGGGCGCGAAGCTATGTGTGTGATGACATCGAATATATTTGGTGCGATCGCAGCAGATAATCTTGGTTACGCAAGGGTAGAGTTAAAAGACACAATTGCTAGAGGTGCAAAGGAATGCACTGTGATTATTCATCTCAAACCTAGTGAGGCATCCGAGGAGTTTGCCGGACAAGAATACTTCAAAGTATAGTAGCCGGGATAAGCGTATAATCTCCTGCTTGTAATATGTCCCGGCTAAAGTTATAGCAGTCGAAGCATAGGTTAGGACTATGTTTGTGGCTGAAACTCCTGAAAATACTGAGTTCCAACTCAGCACTCAGCACTCAGCACTCAGCACTTTGCTATAGTTTTCTCAAACATGGCTGAGTCTTTTCAGTTTTACTCTGCTTGTGTTCCATGCAACGGCAAAAATTATGCTGTGATACCTCAACCTCATGACACCTGATCAATTTTTAACCTTTGCCCAGGTTTTACCAGAACCTATGCTGCTTGTGACTAGCACAGGTGAAATTTTGGCAGTCAATCAAGCTGCTACTAAGTTGTTTAGTAAAACCAGTAAAGCTTTGATTGGTCAGTATTTGAGTGAGTTTGTCAGGGAATCTCCAGAGAAAGTAATTGACTATCTGAAAATGTGCGCCCAAAGTCGTCAAATGATTTTGGGTGCTTTGACCATCCACCAAGCCCAAGGAGAGGGAATAGCTTGTCGTAGTCAAGGCGCAGTAATTCAACCGCGATCGCATCAAAGCCCAGCTATCAATTTACTCCGCCTAGAAAAGCGTAAAAGTAATGAATTTATTGTGCTTAACCAAAAAATTCAGGCGCTGAGTAGGGAAATTCAACAGCGCCAGCGTATTCAAGCAGAATTAGCACAATCAAATGAAACTTTAAAATACACTCTGATCAAACTGCAAAATGCGCTGGAAGCTGTACAAACCGAAAAGATGTCTGGCTTAGGACAGTTAGTTGCTGGAATTGCCCATGAAATTAATAATCCGATTACCTTTATTCACGGGAATCTGACCTATGCCAATGAATACTATAATGATTTACTCAAACTAATTCACCTTTATCAACAAGAATGCCCTCTTCCTAGCAAAAATATTCAGCAAGTAATTGATGACATAGAGCTTGACTTTTTACAAGAAGATATCAAGAAATTGCTCAATTCCATGCAGATGGGTGCGGAACGAATAGCTGAGATTGTCAAATCTTTGCGAAACTTCTCTCGATTAGACGAAGCAACATTCAAGTTAGTTAATCTTCATGAGGGTTTAGAGGCGACATTGATGATTTTACAAAGTCGCCTCAACCCTAGTGCTGAGTATTCTGGTATTGAAGTGATTAAAAAATATGGTGAATTGCCTTTAACTTATTGTTCTCCTGGGCAACTCAATCAAGTATTTATGAATATCTTAAATAATGCGATCGATGCTTTAGAAGAAGCGGAAAAATTGCGATCGCCACAATCAAGGCAAAATCGTTCTAATTGCATCTGGATTAGCACAGAGAAATTAAGCGATCGCTACATTGCCATTCGCATCAAAGATAATGGTAACGGTATCCCTGCCCAGATTCATCATCAAATATTTAATCCCTTTTTTACTACTAAGCCAGTTGGTCAAGGAACAGGCTTAGGCTTATCAATTAGTTACCAAATCATTGAAAGCCATAATGGGCGAATTAATATGATATCTGATCCAGCTTGGGGAACTGAATTTAGCATTGAGTTGCCGATTGTGGAAGAATTAGACCTAAACTATTAACCAATAACACAGACAGGCAGGAAATTAACGCAGAATAGAGATATAGCTATAGTCATATAGATTAAGACATTGCTGATTGCTCAAAACTTTGATGCACTTGAGTTTATACTCAGCAATCAGCCTTTTACCGTATAACTTGTTGTTTGTTTTACCTTAAATCAACCTAACTCCGTGCGTAATAACCTGGAAGAAACTCATTTAAACCGCGCCCGTGCCAGTCTCAGGCAAGCGTTATCTTGGTATGGACATCTTCGCAAGTCAGGAAGGTTATCATCTAGCCCAGAATTGGCAGGTTTGGTCAAGCCAGAATTAGACGCGTTGAATGCCACACTCAGTAAACTAGACTCTAATTTAATTAAAATTGCTGTTTTTGGTTTGGTGAGTCGGGGAAAATCGGCAGTATTGAATGCTTTGCTGGGAGAGAAGATTCTGCAAACTGGGCCTTTAAATGGTGTGACTCAATGGCCGCGTTCTGTGAGATGGCAACCACCGGGCGGCAAAATCATAGTAGAGTTAATTGATACTCCGGGATTAGACGAAATTGCGGGGGAATCGCGGGCGCAGATGGCGCGGGAAGTTGCGCGTCAAGCAGATTTAATTTTATTTGTTGTCTCTGGTGATATTACGCGGACTGAATATCAAGCATTACTAGATTTACGTCAGGCGCAAAAACCGTTGATTTTGGTGTTTAACAAAATTGACCTTTACCCAGATACAGACAGAGCCGCAATTTACCAAAATTTACAACAACTTGGTGCAGGACATCCCCAAGCTCAGCCTTTGTTACCTGATGAAATTGTTATGGTGGCGGCGGAACCTGCACCAATGGAAGTGCGCGTGGAATGGCCTGATGGACGTGTGAGTTATGAATGGGAAGCGCCACCACCGCAAATAGAAGAACTTCAGCAGACATTACTTAACATTCTGAATCGTGAAGGCCGATCGCTCCTGGCGTTAAATGCACTAGTGCAAGCACGGGAAGCAGAAGCCGCGATCGCTCAAAAAACTCTGGATTTGCGCGAACAAGAAGCAGAAGAAATTATCTGGCAATTTACTAAATATAAAGCTTTAGCTGTAGCACTCAACCCAATTGCTGTTTTAGATATTCTTGGAGGAACTTTTGCCGATTTAGCTTTAATTAGAGCTTTGGCGCGGTTGTATGGTTTACCAATGACTAGCTATGAAGCGGGGAAAATTCTCAAAACTATTTTAATGAGTTCTGGCGGTTTATTGTTAGGAGAATTAGGCAGTAGTTTCGTATTAGGATTAGGTAAAAGTACTGCGGCGATCGCTAGTGGTGATAACCCAGTAAATATTACTAGTTTTGCAGGCAGTGCGATCGCGCAAGCGGGAATTGCTGGTTATGGTGCTTATACCGTCGGAAAAGCCGCCCAAGTTTATCTCGAAAAAGGCTGCACTTGGGGACAATTAGGCGCTAGTACTGTAATTCAAGAAATTCTCTCGCAAGTTGACCAAAATACAATTCTGTATCGTCTACAACAAGAATTAGGTTGGAAATATTGAGAATTTCTAAGAATTATTTCCCTAATTGTTGCTGTTCATCAGTCTTCGTCAACTTGTATCAAATTCTGCTGATAATTGCCCTAGATTGCTAATTTACAATGCACTATAAAAGGGTGAAGTATGAAGTGTGAAGTATGAAATTTATAGCTGAACACAGCTATGGGGAAGTTCAAAACATTATTGTTTCTGGCATTCAGTCTCTGAAAAGTCCATAAGTTTTATACTTTTAAACTTCAGACTTCAAACTTCAGACTTGAGACTTCTTACCTTTTTGCATCAAAAATGACAAGAGGGAAATCCCAATCAATTTAGTTTATTAAAAGAGGGTGTTCACCACAGCAATCTTTTTTTAGCTTATCTAAACTGAAAGTATTGGCTCCTGTATTTCTCAGCAGTCCACATCTCTATCTCAGTAAACAAAGGTAGATTTATCATGACAGCAACTTACGACAGATTCGACATTGCAAACCAATCTGAGCAAAATGGCAGCAAAACCATTGAGCAAGCAATTTTAGAAGCCATTGCAGAAGCTCGCACAACTTGTGAAATGAATGGCGATGGATCTCCTAACTGTGCTGTAGCTTGGGATATCGTCGAAGAATTACAAGCTGAAAAAGCTCATCAACAACAAGCAAAACACCGCAAAACCTCTCTAGAAAGCTTCTGTGACACCCACCCAGAAGCTTTAGAATGTCTCATTTACGATGTTTAACAATCAACATTGACCAGTAATCAAGAAAAAACTGATAATTGGTTTAATTCTCACATAAATCAGTTATTGCTGATTTGGTCAGTTGCTTAATTACTTCTAAATTTGGCGGTGGTGTTTCACTTTCCATCCCTAACCATAAAAGATATTCCACATTCCCAGCCGGGCCTGTAATTGGCGACCAAGTTAAGCCTTTGTATTTCCAGCCTAATTGATCCGCGGCTTGTAATACCTGAAAAATCGCATCAGCTTGGTCGTCAGGATCACGTACAACACCTTTTTTGCCAACACGGGATTTTCCCACCTCAAATTGTGGCTTGACCAATAAAACCGCTTCACGGGGGTCTTGAGTTAATTGCCACAGCGCAGGCAAAATCTTGGTTAGGGAAATAAACGATACATCTACCACCGCCAAATCTGGAATGCGATCGCCTTGGGCGTACAATTGTTGGGGTTGTAATTGTCGTAGATTTGTGCGTTCTCGCAAAATTACCCGCGAATCATTTCGCAACCGCCAATCAACTTGGCCATAACCGACATCAATACCATAAACTAAACTAGCTCCAGCTTGCAGCAGACAGTCGGTAAAGCCGCCTGTAGAAATTCCCCCATCTAGACAAACCCGTCCAAGGGTAGGAATAGCGAATACCTCCAAAGCCTTTGCTAGTTTATCGCCGCCACGGGAAACAAAGCGCGATCGCTCTTTAACTTTGATTTGTGCCGCAACATCTACTTCTGTCCCTGGCTTATCAATTATTTGCTCATTAACAGTAACTTCTCCTGCTTGAATTAGTCTTTGTGCTAAAGCACGAGAAGCACATAAATTTAACTCTACTAATAATGTATCAAGTCTTTGTTTAACCAATGAATTTGAATCTCCTTGATTAAAAATCGAGTATATCAGCTCCCCAACTTCTCAAAGAAGTCGGGGAGGTTTTTCTCCTAGTAATATTAAATCCCACATT
>JAGKSW010000172.1 GCA_018993265.1 Nostoc sp. TH1S01 | reverse complement strand
CCCCATAAAATGAAAGCCTACTTCACGAAGCATATCTTGAGCTTTTAGCTCATTTAATGGTTCAAGTCACACTAACATCTGACACCAAATCCTAATTATGTGTAATATCCGTCAGCATCAATCAAAAATTAAGAAACGCTTGTAATCTCAAAACCGTGGATGGCTTATCACAAGCGTTTAAGATGGGTGCGACTGTTAAACACTTTCGCCCAGCATTGGCTCAATAAATTCCTTTGATTCCCCAAAATTATTTAGTTAAGTAGTCGGTATTACATCTGGCAATTCATCCTCCACTAACCGCAGGGGGGGGTACTGGTAGGCAGCAATAGTCGTTAGCATAGTACAACAACCCACGACAATGAATATTAAGCTCATACCTGCTTGAGTTCCTGTGCCGATAATTTTTCCGATACTGACTGCTATTGGACTATTGGAAATCATTAAAGGTTGAAAGATTTTTTCCACTAATGGTCCAGAGACCAGATAAGCTAGTAAGCGGAACAAACTACCAATCATACTTCTCACTGCAAAAGCCCTTCCCTGCAAGTCAGGTGGGACTTTTCTTTGCCAAATGACTTGATTGCAACCATAGATGATTGGTAAACCAAAGGAGAATAGAAAAATTGAAAGGGTGAGGAGTGGGATGGAGGTGTATAATCCCATAAATAAAATACACAGTCCTCCTAGCAATTGAAAGCCGAATAAGCTGTAAATCAGTTGTTGCGAACCTCCCCAAGTGCTGATCAATAGACTGCTTGCCACTGAACCAATGCCACCGATGGATACGATGATACCGAGGACATTAGTTGAGGTAATTGACAGCACAAAGGGGGTAAATAAAACGTTAAATATATTGAAGAAGAAGTTGTGAGCAACCATGAAAATCAGCAATCCTAGCAGTCCTTCTCTGGCAGTAATGTAAGCCCAGCCGGAGGTAATCTCTTGTAATAGCGAACTTCTCCCCACTTGTTTTGTATCACTAGTCTTAACAGTATTAATCTCAGGGAATCTAACTAAAAATAGAGTAATTAAAGAAACAAAAAATGTAGCGAAATCTAATAGAATAATTCCCTCAATGTGGATGGTTCCCAATAGTACCCCTCCTAGTACAGGTGAAATTAATTGGGTAGTAGAACCCGCTAGTTGCATCATGCCACTGGCACGGCTAAGATGCTGTTTAGGCACTAGCAGGGTGGTGGCAGCAGTATAAGCTGGCCACTGCAAGGCACAGAAGGTTGAACAGATAGTATTAGCCAGGTAAATGTGCCAGATTTCAATCCGATTGGTAGCAATGAGAAGAGCGATCGCGTTACAGCGATTGGCACTCAGCAAGTGGCTCCAGAACGTTGGTATGCGAGCTTAATTGGCACTCTGGTGAGCAGCTTGAAGTTAAAGATGAATTTAAGAACTTGGTGGCGAGACCATGAGTATCTTAGTCCTGTCTATCGTCTAAGCGTTTTTATTGAAGAAGTGCTGTTAGAAGAAATTCAGCAAAACATTGTTATTTTTATCGATGAAATTGATAGCATCATCAATTTAAATTTCAAAGACGATTTTTTTGCTTTGCTTCGAGAATGCTACAACAAGCGTTCTGACAAAACAGAATACTCACGCCTTACTTTTGCCCTATTGGGAGTAGCGACTGCTTCAGATTTAGTTCAAGATAAAAAACGTACCCCTTTCAATGTTGGTAAAACCATTGAATTGAGAGGTTTTCAGTTGCATGAAGTAACTCCTTTAGTCCGAGGATTAACGGGATTTGTTAGTAATCCAGATGCCTTACTAGAAGAGATTTTGAATTGGACAGGTGGTCAACCTTTTCTCACTCAAAAACTGTGTCAATTGGTTCTAACCTCTGCTGCTACGATACAAATTGGTAAGGAAAAGAATTGGATTGAAACTTTAGTCAACTCAAAAGTGATTGAAAATTGGGAAACTCAAGATGAACCAGAACATTTAAAGACAATTCGAGACCGACTGTTGACTAATGAACAGCGTGCTGCCCAACTTTTAGGTCTTTATCAGCAAATCTTGCAACAGCGGGAAGTTCCAGGCGATGGCAGTTCTGAGCAAATGGAGTTACGACTATCAGGGTTAGTTGTCAAGCAGCAGAGCTGTTTAAAAGTTTATAATCGCATTTACGCATATGTATTTGATCTGGAATGGGTAAATAAGGCGTTAGCTTCCTTACGTCCTTATTCCGAGACGTTCACGGCATGGTTAGCTTCTGATTGTCAGGATGAATCACGACTTTTGAGAGGGCAGGCATTACGGGATGCACAGGCGTGGGCTGCGGATAAAAGCTTAAGCAATTTAGATTATCAATTCTTAACAGCAAGCCTTGAGTTAGATAAGCGAGAAGTTCAAACTGCTTTAAAAGTAGAAAAAGAGGCGAGTTGGATATTAAGTGAGGCTAATCAGACATTAATTAGGGCGCAACGTAAAGCACAGCGAATAATTCGCTTTGGATTTGTTGTATTGCTCGTTATTTTGCTAATGGCAGGAATAGTAGTAAATTTTGTATATGCTGAGGTAAAAGCAATAAACCAAATAAGCGAGCTAAATATAAAATCTCTAGCCATTTTTCCTCATGATCAGATTGGAGCATTAGTTACCAGCTTAAAAGCAACTAATAAATTATCTACCCTTAAAATACTACCAGAGATTATCAAAAATCAGACTTTTCAACAGCTAAGAAAAGTCTTAGAACAAATACAAGAGCAAAATCGATTAGAAGGACATGAAGATGATGTCTCAGATGTAAGTTTCAGTCCTGATGGCAAGACAATTGCTACTGCTAGTAGAGACGGTACTGCTAAACTTTGGAGTATAGATGGGAAGTTACTACATAATCTTAAACTTAAAGGTCATTCTGGTAATGTACGTAGTGTAGCCTTTAGTTATGATAGCAAGATGATTGCTACTGCTAGTGATGATAAGACTGTTAAACTCTGGGATATAAACGGTAAGTTAATACGTAAATTTGAAGGTCATTCTAATATTGTACGTGATGTAAGTTTTAGTCATAATAACAAGATAATTGCGACTGCTAGTATTGACAAAACTGTTAGACTCTGGGATATAAACGGTAAGTTAATACATCAATATAAAGATGACTCATCTTTATATAGCGTCAGCTTTAGCTCTGACGACAAAATAATTGCTACTGCTAGTGCTGATGGTACTGTCAAGCTTTGGAGTAGAGATGGTAAATTATCAAATAGCTTTAAAGGTCATAGTCATATAATTAGGAATATTAGTTTTAACCATGACAGTACAATGATTGCTACTGCTAGTACTGATGGTACTGCTAGCCTCTGGGATAAGAAGGGTACATTACGTCATACTTTAAAAGTATATAATGAAACCATTCACAGTGTAGCTTTTAACCATGACAGCACAATAATCGCTACCGCTAGTACTAATGGTACTGCTAGACTCTGGAATAAGAATGGTCAATTACTTCAAACCTTGAAAGCTCATAATGCTTCCATTTACAGCGTAGCTTTTAGTGCTGATAGTAAGATACTCGCTACCGCTAGTGCTGATCATACTACTAAACTCTGGAGTATGCTTAATGACAATTTTCAAATATCATTTCCAATACAAAGTAGTTTAATTTGGAATATAACTTTTAGCCCTGATGGCAAGAAAATTGCTAGCTCTAATGCTGATGGTACTGCCACAGTCTGGAATTCAAACGGTACGTTAATACATACTCTTAGAGATCATTCAAAACGTGTATATAGCCTAAGTTTTAGCCCTGATGGAAAAATGATTGCCACTGCAAGCGAAGATGGCAGCGCCAAACTTTGGGATGATAAAGGGAATTTTATTAAAGATTTGATAAAGCTAAAGCATGAGAATAGAGTTAAGAGCGTAAGTTTTAGCCCTGTTGATAGTAGAACAATTGCTATTGGTTGTAGTGATGGGAAAGTTAAATTAGTTAACTTTGATAGTAACAAATTTCTAATATCAAAAACAATAAATACTATCAATACTTCCGATTATAATGTAGAAATTTGGGATGTAAGATTTAGCCCTGATGGTAAGAAAATTGCTACTGCTAGTGCTGATGGTACTGCTAAACTTTGGAGTATAGACGGTCAATTACTTCAAGATTTTTCACATAATTCTAATTATTCTGTGTACAGCGTGAGGTTTAGCCCTGATGGTAAAAAAATTGCTACTGCTAGTGATGATGGTACTGCTAAACTTTGGAGTATAGATGGGGAGTTACTGAACACTTTTGAAACTTATGGTAGGGCATACAGTGTTAGTTTTAATCCTGATGGTAAAAAAATTGCTACTGCTAGTGATGATGGTGCTACCAAACTTTGGAGTATAGATGGGGAGTTACTAAACACTTTTAAAAGTGATTTCTATTCTGAGGCATACAGTGTGAGTTTTAGTCCTGATGGTGAGAAAATTGCTACTGCTCAAGGTAATTTTGACTCTATAAGTGGGCCTCAAAATAGTAATTCTAGGATAATTATTCGGAGCTTAAATTTTAATTCTGTATCTGAACTTCAAATAGTATCATGTAGATGGCTTAAGGATTATTTAGCATATAATAAGTCTGCCAAATCCAACAATTATCATTTTTGTAGGAATAATAAAATATGAATGAAGATGTGCAAAGAGCAAGAACGCAAGAAAACAATAATGTAAAGCCACCTTGCCCAGAAGGTTACATATGGGATTCTAAAACAGGAGGGTGTAAGAAAGCACCATCCGAACAAGGGAGTGACCCAGAACCAAAAATATCTAAAAATGTTGAAGCAGAAGATGTTACTGAAGATTTATAGCGTTTCCTAAGTAGGGGTGAGCTCAGCGAGCCTTTGGTCATTGCCCAAAACGTTTTGGGCAACTTTGCCTTTAATTGGATAATAGGGTGGAATTAATAATTATTCAAGACAATAACTCTTACAACGAGCTTCTCAATAATCACTCTGATTGAGAATTTGTTTGGTCTAAATCTTTTTCATCTTTAACTAAGGCTTCCAGCCTTTTCAATAGTGTCTGCACTTGTTTCCATTTTTTGGGATTTTCCCAAACTTTTGACTGAGTAATACGACGGGTAACTGCCTGAATTGTGGCTTGGGGAGTTTCTGTATCTGTTGATGGTTGCAGTGCTTTAACTCGTTCTCGAATTTCAATAACAGACAAATTGGTGGCTAACGCTTCTTCTAACAATGATTGTCTCTGTTGTTGGTCTTTAACTCTAGCAATCAGTTGAGCTTTGGTGTAAGCAATTTTTCCGGTTCGGAGTGCTGATAAAATCTCATCTGGCAACTTCAACAGTGGCAGACGACTGGAAACAAAAGATTCCCAACTTAGCTTTCCTAGTTCCTCAAAAACTGCCATTATTGCCTGTCCTTGTTCATTGCCCAAAACGTTTTGGGCAACTTTTCCTTTGGCTTCATGTTGCATCCGGTAAAGTAGATTAGGGACATCTGCTACTGGCATAGAAAGCCGGATAGCCAGCAGTTGCAGTATGCCTTCTGTCTCTTCTACTGGATTGAGGTCTTCGCGTAGCAGGTTTTCTACCAGAGCCAGGGAGAGTGCTTGTTCAGCCGTAAGTTCACGAATAGTAACAGGAACTTCCTTGAGTCCAGCCGCAATAGCTGCTCGGTAGCGTCTTTCTCCTGCTACCAACTCGTACTGATTTTCTTGATTGGGGAGGGGACGAACAAGTAAGTTCTCTAAAATGCCGTGAATTTTGATAGATTGAATTAGCTGCTCGGTCTTAACTGGGTCGAAGTAACGACGAGGTTGACTTTCAGGTAGAGAGATAGAGTCAATTGGTAACATAGAAGGCTCCGTCGAGGGCAATTCCTCACCCATCAACACACTAATGTCAGCCTTGGCTTTGTAGGGTTGCTCTGTTTTGCGGGGTCGGGCCATTATAATTGCTCCATTTTTTCTGCTATTTTGTTTAATACTTTGAGAACTGGGTGCTTGGGTTCGTAGATAGCTAAGGGTACTTGTTGTTCAGAAGCATCTACAAAAGCTGTAGCTCTGGGAATTGGCTCGTAAACGGGGGCGATGTCTGAGAATTGTTCTGAAACAGCTTTGAGGGTACGTTGGTCTTGGGAGTTGGAAGCGGCATAGCGAGAAGGAATGAACCCAGCTATTTTTAAGTTGCGATTTCCCCTTTTTTTGACTTGGGCTATAGTTTGCAATAGTAGATTTGTTCCCTGAAAAGCTTTGTAATGGGTTTCAATGGGAATGAGCAGGTGAGAAGCAGCGACAAGGCTGCTATAGCTTAACAGCCCTAGACTGGGTGGGCAGTCGATGAGGATAAAATCATAGTCATTGCGAATTGGCTCAATAGCCTCTTTCAACCGGACTTCACGAAAATCCATGTTAACGAGTTGAATTTCAGCTACGCTGAGGTTGATATTAGTAGGGGCTATATCCATACCATGTTGTTTTGGCTGGATGAATAGTGGTTCCTCATTTATAAGCGCATCAAAAGGAGTTTTATCTAATTTTTCTGGGTCAAGACCCATAAAAGAAGTTAGGGAAGCCTGGGGGTCGAGGTCAATGAGAAGAACTTTGTGGCCCCGTAACAGTACTTGATAGCCCAGGTTCATGGTCAGGGTCGTTTTACCAACCCCTCCTGCTTGATTGAAGAATGCGATGACCCGACTCATTTAATTACTGGTACTCTGCATCTAGTTTGATTGCCAGCATAACCTAAATGAGTGAAAAGGGTACTTTTCTACTCTCAGTCTTTATTTAATCACCTTCTGCAAATAAAGACAGGACTTACGCAACTGG
>JAGKSW010000171.1 GCA_018993265.1 Nostoc sp. TH1S01 | reverse complement strand
CTTTCGCGTTACGTTAATTTTTCTAACTCAGCGTTAACTTGGGTAAGACTATTAAGATTTTCTAAATATTTTTGTCGCAGTTCCGTTTCTTGTACGCGTAACTGTTGCAACTGAGCTTGAATTTCTGAGATGCTTTGGCGGGCTTGTCTATATTCTTGTTCTGCTTGTAAAACCCGTTCCTCGGAAATTGCTCCTTGTGTTTGCAATTGGCGTTGTTTTTCGACTCTTTGTTGGAGTATTGGTGTTAATTCCTCAGCATCTTTGAGACGTTGTTGAAGGCTGCGATGCTGTTGGGAAAGACTGTTCAAGCCTTCATTTTGGAGGCGAGGAGTCAATTTTTGCGTATCTTGCAACCGTTGTTTTAAGCTTGTTCGTTCCGCAATCATCGCTGATGTTTCTAGTCGAGTTCGTTGTTGTCGCAGTAACGTAGTTTTTTTGACTTGTTTTTTTAATTGAGCGAGTTTATCGCGCTGTTGTTGCAACTGCTGTTTTTTATCAGCGGGATCGATGACTCCGAGAATGTCATTTTTTTTGACACATTGTCCATCTCTAACATGGAGCGATCGCAACTGTCCCGATATGGGAGACTGAAACTGCACCACCCGCCGCGGATTAATTAGCACTCCCTTCCCTGTAACGGTGATAGGAATACTCCCAAATACACCCCAAAGTACACCTAAAACCCCAATAACAGCTAATCCCCCCAAAGGTAGACAGCAAATTTCCAGATACGGACTGAGTTGATTTCTCCCTGGGACTTCCAATTGCTGTGCTTGCTTACTTGTGATTGGTAATTCTCCCAAAATACTTTTTAGTCGTCGTTTATACCCTGCTCTTGTTTCCGTAACCGTTTCGATAAAAAAACCCCTACTTCTGGCATGATGTGCTTTTGCATTTGACTGCGTACTGCTTCTTCAATTCCTGCAAGGCTAGTTAGCCTTTCTGGTGAGGTGTCTTCGTACAATATTTTAGCGTAGACGCCTTAGCGGCTTGCCGAAGGCATCGCCTGAATATGTTCTTGAAGTGCTTGCTTTTGTTCTGGAGTCATCGCTAGATCAATATACTCGTCTTACTTATCCTGACTGATTTTTGCCCTCTTTGCAAAAAACTGGGATGCTCCCTCATCTTCTCGCTGATTTCCGTAAACATAATCTTGGTTCTGGCATCATTGATCTGAAAGCTTATTACCGTGGTTTTCAATATGTCCGTGAAATGTTAAGAGGATGTCTGAAAAGTTTTAGACAGGTAATTTTGATTACGCAAGTTGTTTTAACATTAGACGGATCATCGCAAGATAAATAAAAGTCTCTGTCGTTTCTGGCAAAATTTCGTAATCTTTACTTAATCTAAGACACCAATTGAACCAACCAAAAGTTCTCTCAACCAGCCACCGTTTTGGAAGAACAACAAAACCCTTGTGTTCTTGAGAGCGTGTAACAACGCTCCAAAGTCAGCGATAAGCATCCATCACCCAATGGGTAAAATCTTGACCGCGATAGCCACCATCAGCCCAAATGCAAATCAATCTCTCCATGCGATCGCGTATAGAATTAAGTTTTGAGAGAACTTGTTTTGCCCCTGCTTGCTCACTGACCGAAGCGGCTGTGATGACTACAACCATCAGTAAGCCCAAAGTATCAATGATGATGTGTCGCTTACGCCCTTTAATTTTTTTACCTGCATCGAAGCCCACATCGATTGACACCATCGTTCCCGTTTCAACTGTTTGACTGTCCATAATTGCTTCTGATGGAGATGGTTCTCGATTTTGGCTTACACGTACCCACAATCTCAGCCTTTCATGAATTTGCTGCCCTGTTCCGTCTTTGCGCCACTATCGGAAGTAGTGATAAACCGTTTTCCAGTTAGGAAAGTCATGAGGAAGCATACGCCATGCACAACCCGCACACAAAATGTACATGATGGCATCAATGACCGCTTGCATATCAACACTACGTTTTCTACCTCCTTTTTTAGCTTTTGGAATTAGCTCTGATAACAGTTCCCATTGTTCTTGTGTCAAATTACTTGGGTAAGATGGATTCATTGCTTTCGTCACGCTGTCTACTTAAGTGTTTTTTCTATAGACAGGATACCGTGACGTGAGCTTTCTTACTTTTCAGACATCCTCTAAAAATACTTCCCCAAAAGCCTGAGCCTATTTTATTAGCGCAAATTTTTGCCAAGCTTACTTCCCTGGGACGTATTCATACCGTTTCCACAGGCATTGAACCCTCGTAAATTGGCTAAGGTATTGTTTGATAAAAGTAAATTTTTAGCATTTCACTGATATTCCACAACCTATGAAAATCCAAACTAGAGAGCGCCCGATATCGCGAATAGTAGGCAAAACATTTTCTTGTTTGGGGTTTTCTGATGGTACAGAGATGGGTGTGAATGCTATCCCTTGGCTACCAAGTATCACAGTGGCGATCGCCTTTGCTCTAGGCATATGAAACTCTGAGGTAATCAAATAAATATGTCTTATATTTCTGCGCTGAAATTCAGGGATAACTGTAGTAAAGTTTGTCACAGTGTCAACAGCACGGTAATCAAGGTGAAGACGGCTTTTCGATACACCAGCTGCCTGAAAAATTGGTTGTACTAGTTCTGGTGGTGTACCAGAAGAAACCCAGACATCTAAAGAAGGATACCAACTTGCTATTTCAGCAGCAGTTTTTTCTCTATCTGTCCAAGCACCAAGAGTCAATATAGCTTGAGGTTTAGGTGTCTGGTGCTGAGCTATAGCCAAGCGCACAGGAATGATCAGCAGATGAACAATAATAAAACCTGTTAAAGCTAATATTAAGTATTTATTGAGCCGGCGATAAAACCCTCTCATAATCATTAAATTAATCGTTTTCTTTTGCCAGATCAGCTTCAATCAAACGGAGCGCTAGCATAACTTCTGCTAATACACGTTGAAATGTGTAATACCAACCATGCCAGCCATCAAAAATTCCACCTTTAAGGATTAGGCAATAGAAGAGAATAATAAAAGGAGCCAGAAATTTTTGTTTGCGGATGCGATCGCCCCAACTCAATTCTTTAAATGGAGTTTCTGATAACTTCTGGACTTCAATCACCATATACCTATCTTGTGCCCATAACCAGCGACTTAATGGTTTGCGATCATCATGATAAATATAACCCGATAACATTGCTGATTTACCCTTAACCTTTAAGAGTTGAGTATGTCCATCATCAATGTAAATTGATTTATTTCTTCTAAATAAAATTTGTCTAGGCGGTAATATTGTACCTCTTAATGGTTTACCGAAAACGCAGTATTTAAACTTGGCAAAGTAACCATCTATCAGATAATCTTGAGATAGTTGCTGAATTTCATCAATCAGTTGGTCTGAAACAATATAATCTGCGTCTAGAGATAGTACCCATTCTGAGTTAACATGCTGTAATCCATAATTCCATTGTGTAGCGTGAGTATCAAATTTTCGCTGCAACAATTGCACTTGAGGATAAGATTTGATAATTTCTACAGTTGCATCATTACTATAGCTATCTACAATAATAATGTGCTTAGCAAAAGTCAATTTTTGCAGTGTTCGATGAATATTAGGTTCCTCGTTATAAGTTAAAATTAATGGAGTAATTTTTTCTAGCATAAATAATAAGTTTTGTACAAAATTAATTTACATACTTTTATAGTAAAATATTTATAACTTTATTAAATATTGTCCTTTTTTGAAAAGACTGAAGAACTGCATTGATTTATTATTTTTGCATATCTATGTTTCATTTGAGATGCAAGTTTTTCTAAAGTATATTTATTTCTTATAAATTGACTTGCTCGAATACCTGTAATTTTAGCGATTTGAGGATTGTTTAAAAAATCTTCCAGTGCATTAGCGATCGCGAAAACATCCATTTCAGGAACATAGCCTAATTGATTCTCTTGAACAACGGAAGCTAGGGCTACACCAGGAGTTACCAGCACAGGAACACCTACAGATAATGATTCCAAAACTGAAACCGCGAAATTTTCAGAATGAGAGGTGAGAACAAATAAATCTGCTCCCTGCATTAATATATCTTTCGTCTCACCTGCAACAAAGCCAACAATTCGAGTGCGATTATGTAATCTATGAGATCCCAGTAAAGATTCAATTTCAGCCTCGTAATCAGGATTGCCACTACCTGCCAAAATGAAAGTAAAGCGGTGATGAGCTAATTTGGCGAGAGCAGGAATCAGATAATCTAAGCCTTTTTTGTAATGTAGTCGAGATAAAAATAAAATTACAGGTTCGTCTTCTGGAATATTAAATTTTTGACGTAAGCGGTAACTAGCATTAGAAATATGATTGGGTAAAGATATTCCCAGAGGTAATACAAAATTAGGAGATTTTAATCCCAATCTTAAAACTTCTTGCTGTTCCTTTTGTGAAGTAAAGTGGATAGCCTGACTACTATTCAGATTTGCCTGCTCTATGATTTTTAGATAGACTTGCTTTTTAAGTTGACTTTGTTCTAGAGACCACTCACATAGTAGACCATGTGGGGTCACTATATAAGGTATCTTTTTGAGGCGGGCGATCGCCATTGCAGCTGTAGATGGATAGGAGAAAAGAGCGTGAATATGTACAAGTTCATATTTAATGATGTTTTGCCAAAGCCATTGCGTTAGATCAGCAGAAAATGCGTATTCTCTAACCGCTGTAATATCAGGTGAAAAACGATGAAAAAACCAAACTGGTAGATGATTAAACTCAATACGCTTTCCTAGCGGAACATCCAGTAAGTTATCACCATCATCATTAGTAGTGGCAATTTCGGCATCAACATTGCTCAGTCGTAATGCCTTGACCATATCTAAGACAGCCTGGCTAGTGCCACCACGCACTTTTGTTATAGAAGGAATAACGTGGAGAACTTTCATTAATAAAATCTATTCGCTAAAAAATAGGGTAAACAAAAAAATATATTGTGATTTAAGATAGCTTTTTATTAGTAAGGAGTAATCAAATTATATAATATTAACACAAGTATATCTAAATAGTTTTTAGCTTATATATAGAATCATTAAAATATGCTTTGACTAATTATTATTTACCATAATTGAGGCTTACTTTGCATAAAATCTAAATCAAGCAAAAACTTTCCTAATGACAAATACATCAATAGTGAGAACACAGAAAATGATATATTTCCCAAAAGAAGAGCTTCTGAAAAACTTCCTGTCAAAAGGCCTGCCAAACCAGCAATCACAGTACTACTGTGCAAAGAATAATTAGGTCTCTTATGACTTAATTTGTGAAGTTCAAGCATCATCTTCAAACACCCCAGCCCCATCATTAATATAGGTATAAATCCTATCAATCCTGTAGTGTCTCCAGCTGCTAACCAAGAACTTTCACCGAAAACTAACCTATCTCCCTGTAGGGGAGAACCAAAAAGTGGATTACTAATAAAACCGTTCCACATCCCAGACCATGCTCCTTCACGCGTATTTCCTCCTGAAACAAATCTGTCGCTAGCTGGAGCGTTGCTAGAAATTATATCTGTATCTGGATCTTTAGAGAAAAGAAATATAGCAGATAAGACTCCAATAAATGAGCCTAGCTTTAGCAAAGCACCTCCTCTATTACGATAGAAACATAAAATCGAGCTTACTGTCATCATTCCTCCAGTACGGGAACCTGTGAGAAATAGGAAGTAAGCAACAAGCAGCAAAAGAAATATCCACAAGACTTTTTTCCAATCCCATCTTTTACGACTTTCTATGAGAAACATAAAATTGGGAACAGTACCAGCTAATAGAGCAGCTGCGTGTTGTGCATTACCAGTGGTTCCTAAAAACCTTCCTTGAACAAATATCATTGCCTGCATATCGAATCTACCCTGATAAGAACAGGCCACAGCAAAAATGACACCAACCATAGCAAGTGACCACACAGCCAAGTGGAAGTTGTATTCATCTTGCAACCATTGAGAAGGGGCTAATTTAAACATAAATATAATTGCCCCAAATGTTATTAAGGCTAAAAATCCAAAACCTATGTTGCCATAGAATAAAATTTTGAAAAAAACTGCCACTTGAAATGCTATTAGATAATAAACTGGTTGGGGAATTAGGATTTTCCTCCATCCGTTTTTTGTTTGCATTCCTAGTAGGATCAGCAAAACAAGGAGAACTATTGTCAAAGGACGACCCATATCTCGTAACTGTTGCAAGGGAAAAACTAAAGATGGTGGTTCTTTTATCCACTCATCTGTGTACTTTCCTAATGAAGCGGTATAACAGCACAATGAGAATAATAACCAAGCTAAACGTCGGGAGCGTTTGGCTTGTTCCAAAACTATCAAGCCGATGGCAATACCTACGAAGCCATAAAAGCTAAAAACAATACCAACAAGTTTATCAATATAATCAGAGGACATACTTTAACATCTTATGCCAGATTTTTAGCTACCTTATTATTTTTATACTGTTTGATTGTTTTTGCTTGGTATACATCTTGTATTAACTCACGCCAACGAATTGCCCAGATGTTAGCAGCGTAGGGAGCTGCTAATTGTTGCGATCGCTCTCCCCAAGTTGGTAACTCAGCATAATGTTGGTGTAAAATAAGCATTGACTTTGCCAGCAATTCTCATT
>JAGKSW010000033.1 GCA_018993265.1 Nostoc sp. TH1S01 | reverse complement strand
GAATTTTTAGCTTCCATATTTTGGTAAAATATTAATATGAAAACACTGAAGTTTAAGCTATATCAACACAAAAGAAATAGATACCTCAAACGCATGATTAATGCTGCTGGTGTTATCTACAATCATTGTATTGCCCTACACAAACGCTACTACAGAATATGGGGCAAACATTTGAGTTGTGCAAAACTTCAGTCTCATATTGCCAAATTAAGAAAACGTCATCCATTCTGGCAATCAGTAGGCTCTCAAGCAGTACAAGATATCTGTCAACGCATAGAAAAAGCCTACCAATTGTTTTTTAAACACAACAAAAAAGGAGTTAGACCACCAGGATTTAAGAAAGTTAAAAAATACAAATCATTCACTCTCAAACAAGCAGGCTATAAATTTTTAGGTAGCAACAGGGTGAAAATAGGTCAGCGAGTATATCAATTTTGGAAATCGAGAGGCATAGAAGGAACAGTCAAAACTTTAACCATTAAACGCACACCATTAGGTGAATTATTTATGGTGGTGGTGGTTGATGAAGGCAACAAACCAGAAATTGAAGTCAAGACGGGTAAAATCGCTGGTTTTGATTTCGGATTGCGGACATTCCTGACTTGCTCAGATGGTACGAAAATTGAATCACCCCAATTTTTTAAGCAGTCACTCAACGCCATCAAAATAGCCAGCAGACAGCATTCTAAAAAACTTAAAGGCTCATCTAATTGTGAACGAGCAAGAATTAATTTAGTCCGCAAGCATGAAGATATTTCTCATCGTCGGCGTGATGGCGCGTGGAAATTGGCACATGAACTAACTGATAAGTTTGATGTGTTATGTTTTGAAACACTAAACCTCAAAGGAATGCAGCGTCTTTGGGGGAGGAAAATCTCGGATTTGGCGTTTGGAGAGTTTCTGCAAATACTAGAATGGGTTGCCAAAAAGAAGAAAAAGAGGGTTGTTTTCATCGATCAATGGTATCCCACCACGAAGACTTGCTCTTGCTGTGGACATGTTTTAGAAAGTCTTGAATTGTCAGTTAGAGAATGGCGTTGTTCCGGTTGTCAGTCAATTAATGGCAGGGATGAAAACGCCGCAGTTAATATTCTTATGGTTGGGGCATCAACCATTGGGTTAGGCGATGTAAGTCGGTTTGAAACTGCAATTGCTGTTTGAGCCTAGAATCCCCACGCCTTTAGGCTGGGGAGTATGTCAATGAGAAGATAATTCGTTAGCTAATTTGTTTTTGGACAATGAACTTTGTTCCGGCGATGCCTGCGGCTGGCTGCGCCTACGCACAATATTCTCCGAAGAAATTTTATCTAGTCTTCCTAATCTAACTAAGGCTTGATGCACCATTGCTGCTACTTCTGCCCTGGTGGCTGCTTGATTAGGAGCCAATAGTTGGGGATTAGCATCAGTAATCACTAGACCATTAGCTGTGGCAGTCGCTACTTTACCCACAGCATATTTAGGAATATTTTTTGCATCTTGATAAAGACTTAACACCTGTGCTGGTTTGGCTGGTTGTTTGAGATTCAATCCACTCACAAGCGCGACTAAAACTTGTACACGAGTAATCTTTTGATTTGGTTTAAAAGTTTTGTCTGGGAACCCCTTTAAAAAAACTGTACCCACAGCACGATCAATTGCTGGTGTTGCCCAATATTTAGCAGATACATCTTTAAAAGGTACAGAATTTTTACTCAGTTCTGTGTCAAAAGCTTTCTGGAGAATGGCAGCAAATTCAGCGCGGTTTACAGGCTGATTTGGCCTAAAAGTATAATCAGGAAAACCCTTGACAATACCACGCGCCGAAAGTGCGTTAATAAACCGAGTTGCCCAAAAATCATTAGGTAAATCGTTAAAAGCGATCGGTGGTGGAATAATCGATTTTTGTTCAGCAGGGGTAACTAAAGGTAAAGGCGATGACGGAACTGATGACTCTGGATTTTTGGATATAGAAAAAGGTACAGTCTTTGGCGCTGAATCAAGAGGAATTACTTGGACTGGTGGCAGGATTTGAGGGGAATTTGGGCTAGGTTCGGGAACTATTTCTGTGGGAGGTACTGGTGCAGCCTCAAGTTGAGAATCAGTTTTTGGTTGTACCTGTGCAGCGGGAGAAGTAACTGTGGGACTTGGTTGAGGTTGGATTGTGGAACTTGGTGTCGGCGACAAAACTATATTGAAGTTCCAGCCAGTATCTCGTCGAGAAAATGACCACAAGAGAATCCCCCCGATCGCCCCGAAGGCAACTAAAATGGCAATAAATTCATCAAAGCCAAGGGTTGTTTTTTCAGATGACTTGGGGTCGGAAGGCGGTAGATTGGTCATCGTATTTTCCCTAAAATTGCAAAGTTCCCGCTAACAAATTAAGAAGTCTCGGCGACGGAAGCCGCAGTTATCCAAACAAAACCCGCACTTCGACTTCGCTCAGTGACCGCACTTCGACTACACTCAGTGAACACCTATGCGGGTTTACAGCTTAATTTTCAGACATCATCTCAAAGCATTTATTTCACCCTTCATACTTCACCCTTCATACTTCTAAAGCACTCTTAAAATGCTGGCAATGCTATCAATCGCTTCCAGACTCCGAATTTCATCCAAAGCTTGGCGGAAATTACCTTCCTGCACATCGTGGGTAACAACTACAATTTCTGCTAATGCTCCCTGAAAGCCAGTTTGCACAACAGACTCTAGACTCACACCATGATTACCAAAGCAAGTACCTAATTTACCAATGACACCAGGGTGGTCTTTAGTAAGGAAGCGGGCGTAAAATCGGGTAACTAATTCCGAGATAGGGGTAACTTGGCAGTAATCTTCATGTCTACAGGTCAGCAGTGGATTTGGTGCTGCTGTATTACTCTTGAGAGCTGCTGTCAAACTTAAAATATCTGAGGTAACAGCACTGGCTGTTGCACCTGCACCCGCACCAGGGCCAAAAAACATGACTTGGCCGATGGGTTCGCCTTCTACAAGAATGGCATTATACACACCATTAATACTGGCCAAGGGGTGAGATTTAGGTACAAAGGTAGGATGTACTCTCACAGACAACTGGGAGTGGTCTTTATTTTGGTATTTAGCGATCGCTAATAATTTAATCACAAAGCCCAATTTTTCGGCGTAGGTAATATCTGTCTTGCTAACTTGACGGATACCCTCACAATAAACATCTTGTAAATTAATGCGTCCACCAAAACCCAAGGATGCCAAAATCGCAATTTTATCGGCTGCATCTAAGCCATCAACATCGGCTGTCGGGTCAGCTTCAGCATAACCCAAGCGTTGAGCATCAGCTAACACATCACCGAAGTCACTGCCTTCAGTTTGCATCCGCGTCAGAATATAGTTAGTTGTACCGTTAACGATGCCAATAACAGTGTGAATGCGGTTGACACTTAAAGCTTGCTTGAGAGGCTGAATGACGGGAATTCCCCCACCAACAGCCGCTTCGAGCATGACATAAACCCCGGCTTCATTGGCAGTGTTGAAAATTTCTGCCCCAAACTTTGCGATCGCAGCTTTATTAGCTGTAACTACATGTTTACCATTTTTGATGGCTTGGAGAATGAGCGATCGCGCCGGTTCTAAACCCCCCATGACCTCAACCACAATATCCACCGCTGGGTCATTGACAATTGCTTCTAAATCTGTAGTTATGACTGACTGTGGTAATTCTACCGCACGGGGTTTATCAGGCGATCGGACTCCCACGCGATAAATTTCTATTTCCTCCAACAGCGGATGACGGCCAACAGCATCTTGTAGTAGTTGCACCGTACCTGTACCTACAGTACCTAATCCTAGTATTCCTAGCTTTACACCCACAAGCTTTTCACCCAATATTAGTTATGAGTGCTGAGTGCTGAGGAGCCAGTGCGTTGGGCGGCTTTGCCGACTCCCTCACTGGCGTTGCTGAGTAGTTACACTTTAACTACCAGAACTCAGTACTCAGCAAGTATATATACAAAACAATTGTAGGGTGAGCATCGCCCACCCTACAGATTATCTTGTTTCAGTTGTCTTTTGTCAGTTGTCTTAATCTATTTACTAATGACCAATGACCCTTCGGGTGACGCTCCTGCGTCGCTAACGCTGCGCTAACGCTGCGCTAACGCCAGTTGCTTCAAGTCGGGAAACCCGCCCAACGCACTGGCTCCCAATGACTAATGACCAACTTAATAAGTTTCAACGTGCCAACGACCAGCTTTCTTGAGTTCCTTCTGGTAATCACTCCAGGTTACGCCTTCTTTCGCAGCAGCAGCAGTTAAAGCCGCATCAATTCCATCTTCCATCCCGCGTAAACCGCAGATGTAAGTATGGGTTTTTTCGTTTTTAATCAACTGCCACAGTTCATCAGCGTGTTCTGCTACACGGTCTTGAATGTACATTCTGCCGCCTTGGGGGTTCTTTTGTTCGCGGCTGATAGCATAAGTCAAGCGGAAGTTGTCAGGATACTTCTGTTGCATTTCTTCCAATTCTTCTTTGTACAGAATATTGGGAGAAGTAGGAACACCAAAGATCAGCCAAGAGAATCCCTTAAATTGGTAATCTGGGTTAGCTGCTCTTTCTGCATCTTTAAACATCCGCCACAGATAAGCACGCATAGGCGCAATACCTGTACCTGTTGCCATCATAATGACGTTAGCTTCAGGGTCATCGGGTAACAACATTTCTTTACCCACAGGCCCGGTGATTTTGACTTCTGCGCCTGGTTCTAGGAAACACAGGTGTGTAGAGCAAACACCATAAACTGTTTCGCCACTTTCTGGGTGCTTATATTCCAACTGACGGACGCACAACGAAACTGTTTTGTCATCTACATCATCGCCATGACGAGTAGAAGCAATAGAGTATAGTCTGAGTTTTTCTGGTTTGCCATTCTTGTCCAAACCAGGAGGGATAATCCCAATACTTTGACCTTCTACGTACTTCAAATCGCTGCCAGAAAGGTCAAATTTAATGTGCTGAACAATACCAATCCCGCCTTCTCCAACTAACGGCTCATTAGATATACACTTACCGATAAATGGAGCATTTGGACGATAAGTGTTTACAGGAACATCAGCGTGGGCTTTTTTGGCTTTCGCTTGAGTCATGGTGTTGCCTTTGGTATCTTTATTCTTTGGCTGTTCTTCAGCTGGTGATTTAGCAAAGCCTTTAGCTTCACTTTTCACTTTCACAGGTGTGGCTTGACCATTTCCCTCACTGTTAGCAGCCTCTACAGGTGCAGCATTCACAACTGGACTATTACCATTGAGTTGCTCTAAAACACTTGCAGGTTGAATGCTAACAATTTTGCCGCCTAGGCGAGTGATACGTCGCATTTCTTGATTCATGCGGTTGTAAGGCACTCTGATGAACACACTGCCACTTTTACGAATTGGGTAGTTCGTTTGATCAGTTTCTTCGTTCTGACGCAGACCCACCACTTCGTAAACGAAGACGCGGCTACCTGATTCTGTGTTGGCAGCACCCTCAACAGCACCTTGATTGTACATTCGTTCTATCACTCCGATATTTACTTAACCGTTTTTCAAAAAAACTATTCCCATCACTAGCCAGATTTTAGTGTATAAGATTTTGGGGTACCAAAACTAGGGCGTTGGGAAAGAGGCATCACAAAATGATACCTTGCTAAGTACACTCACCAGAGACAAGCAGGTATTGCAATAAACACACCTGTTCATCCTCTAAAATAGAGGATAAGTCACTGGCAGAATGTTAAGCATGAGTCAATTTAATCTTTTCTTCGTGAATACTCTTTAATGAATATAGCTGCTAATAACCTCAAACAATTGGTTGTAAATACTTTTAGTTGTGATAACTAATGCCTGATGAAGTTGAATTTGGCTAAGTATTACTGGTATTGAAGTTGATGATTAATGGATCGCTAATAATACATCTTGAATAAATGCAAGTGTCAAGCGGCCATGATTTAAAATCAAGATGATATCAACCAATACAATTAATTTTAATTGAGTTCAAGCTTCTTTTAACCTTGATAATCAGAGCGCTTTTAGGTTTATATTTATACTGAAAATATTTCCTCAAAATTACTGCTCTGTTCATCCGGCTGACCGCTAAATATCTGCTCATTCTTTAGACAGATTTTCCAGCGAATGTAGAACTTATAGATTTAATACCATTGGAGCAACTGCAAATCGCAAAAAATGGCTTTCATAGCAAAATGATACCGATTCATGCTGAAATGATAGGTATATCACAGGGAAGATAGGTTAAAAACAAAAGTTATGCTGTGTCTAGAAAAGTTATCCTGAAATCATCAATCTGACGGTGGCGGCTCAAGATTCTTCCTGATATCTAATCTTGTATAGGATTACCCCTTCTGTTAAAATTAAGTATACCACTAGGATTAAATACTTACTAGCTGCAAAATAAAGCAATCTCAGACGAGTAACAGCCGTTGATTTGGTTGTCCACCCGTCTGATAGTCGTTATGTGGCTGAGTAGCAAGAACACAGGAAAAACCGATGGGGTAAACTCCTGGCTTCAAAATCTGCTGTGTGAAAAATTATTGATTGACACATTTAGTATTTAGAGGAGATTTATGACAAGTAAGCCGGAACGCGTGGTACTGATTGGAGTAGCCGGAGACTCCGGGTGTGGCAAATCTACTTTTTTGCGTCGTTTGATCGACTTGTTTGGTGAAGAGTTTATGACAGTTATCTGTTTAGATGACTATCATTGCCTAGATCGTAAACAACGCAAAGAAACTGGGATAACTGCACTTGACCCCAGGGCAAACAATTTTGACTTGATGTATGAGCAAATTAAAGCTCTCAAAGAAGGTCAAGCGATTGATAAGCCGATTTATAACCACGAAACCGGCATGATTGATCCACCAGAAAGAGTAGAACCAAATCACATTATTGTGGTTGAAGGTCTACATCCTTTATATGATGAACGGGTGCGATCGCTTCTAGATTTCAGCGTTTATTTTGATATCAGCGATGAAGTTAAAATTGCTTGGAAGATTCAACGCGATATGGCAGAAAGAGGCCATCGCTACGAAGATGTCTTAGCTGCTATCAACTCCCGTAAACCTGACTTTACAAAATATATCGAACCCCAAAGAGAATTCGCTGACGTAGTTCTCCAAGTATTGCCCACAAACCTGATCAAAAACGACACAGACCGCAAAGTTCTGCGGGTACGGATGTTGCAAAGAGAAGGTAAAGAAGGTTTTGAACCAACTTATCTGTTTGATGAAGGTTCAACCATCAACTGGACTCCTTGTGGACGTAAGCTTACCTGTTCTTACCCAGGTATGCAACTGTACTACGGTTCTGATGTTTACTATGGCCGCTATGTATCAGTTCTCGAAGTAGATGGTCAATTTGACAACCTAGAAGAAGTTATCTACATCGAAAAACATCTGAGCAACACATCCACCAAGTATGAAGGTGAAATGACTCACTTGTTACTCCAACACCGTGAGTATCCTGGTTCCAATAATGGCACTGGTTTGTTCCAAGTGCTGACAGGTCTAAAAATGCGTGCGACTTACGAGCGTTTAACCTCAAAGGAAGCAAAACTAGCAGTTCAAGTCTAAAACAAAACAGCAGTGTTTGTGTCAAAGTTTTTGGGGGTACTTCCGGGGGTGCCCCCTTTTTATTTAGGGTAGTGGTAAGTAGGGGAGAATCATCAGTGACTAAGGACAAATGACCATTAACCATAGACCATTCTAAATACTTAACTATTAATTCCTTTACAAATACCTAAACTTGATTATGTCTTTTTAAAAGATCAAACTACGCTTAGTACGGAATGTGTCAAGATTGGTATGATTCTATAAATAATTAGCTGAACTAAATACTTTATTTGGTCAGTGATTATACTATCACAGGAGGAAATCTCTTTGTCTCGACGCTATTTATTTACCTCCGAGTCAGTAACTGAAGGACATCCAGATAAAATCTGCGATCAGATTTCAGATACGATTCTTGATACCTTACTGGCACAAGACCCTAACAGTCGTGTTGCTGCGGAAGTAGTAGTTAATACTGGCTTAGTATTAATTACTGGTGAAATTACCACCAAAGCCAACGTTAACTATGTTAATCTAGCTCGCAAAAAAATAGCTGAGATTGGCTATGTTGATGCTGATAACGGCTTTTCGGCTAACAGCACCAGCGTGATTGTAGCATTGGATGAACAATCGCCTGACATTGCTCAAGGTGTTAATGTTGCCCAAGAAACTCGCCAACAGGATAGTGATGAACTATTCGATACAATTGGCGCAGGCGACCAAGGTATCATGTTTGGCTTTGCTTGTAACGAAACCCCAGAACTGATGCCTTTACCTATCAGTCTGGCACACCGCATTGCCCGCCGATTGGCAGCAGTTCGTAAAACAGGTGAATTATCATACCTGCGTCCCGATGGTAAAACTCAAGTTACCGTAGTCTACGAAGATGGGAAACCTGTAGGCATTGATACTATCCTGATTTCCACGCAGCACTCAGCTACGATTGGGGAAATCACTGATGAGGCAGCGGTGCAAGCTAAAATTAAGCAAGACCTCTGGACGGCAGTCGTCGAACCTGTTTTTAGCGATATTGACATCAAACCTGATCAAGAAACTCGGTTTTTAGTCAATCCCACAGGTAAATTCGTCATTGGTGGGCCGCAAGGTGACTCTGGTTTGACAGGAAGGAAAATCATTGTTGATACCTACGGCGGCTATTCCCGTCATGGTGGTGGTGCTTTTTCTGGCAAAGACCCCACAAAAGTAGACCGTTCTGCGGCTTATGCAGCGCGTTATGTAGCCAAAAACATTGTAGCTGCTGGCTTGGCAGAAAAATGTGAAGTGCAGTTGAGTTATGCGATCGGTGTAGCCAGACCAGTCAGTATTCTCCTAGAAACCTTTGGGACTGGCAAAGTGGATGATGAAATCTTGTTGGAATTAGTCAAACAAAACTTTGAACTACGTCCAGCAGGGATTATTCATAGCTTCAACTTACGTAACTTACCAAGTGAAAGAGGCGGACGTTTTTATCAGGACATCGCGGCTTACGGTCACTTGGGACGGAATGATTTAGATTTGCCTTGGGAACAAACCGACAAGGCAGAATTGTTGAAGCAAGCAGTTGCTCAGTTGCGTTCAGCTGCGATCGCCTAGTACTCTAACAAAGTCAGTAAAAATCGCAGTATTAGCCATCCTGGGAGAAAAACTCCCTATATATATAGAATTACCTCTGTCTTCATATTGCTTAAGTAGTAACAAGGCAGAGGTTTCTTAATGGCTCAAGACAGGAAAAATCCAAAATTTGTTTGAGAATCTTACTAATTGATGCTAAGATGCGATATGAATTAGTCTGTCTGGCATCTAAGTATTTGCATCATCAAACTAAAATCAAAATCTGGTAGCAGTGTAGCTAATAGTTAAAATATACTTGCTATTCACCAGGTTACAAAAACAGTAACGATCAGGATAAAATTCCAGAATAAGCTTTACTCTAGAAAAGTATTGATTATATATAAACATAAAATTTTGTCATTATCTAGTGTTTTTGTATATATTCATATCAAAATCCCCCAAATACTATGAAGTCATGGCGATTATTTAAAGAATGATTATTTACGCTGCTTCTTACAAAAAATTGTGTAGGTGTTAATCACCAGTTAATTTAATTTTAAAGATGGAATTGATGTGGCGATTTTTGCGGAAGGGCGAGGAGATTTGAGGAATGCAAACTCACAAGCCTAACCCAATTGACAGTAATTCAGAAAGCAAAAAAGTACCAGCCGAAGATTCATCAAGCGAAGAACTCCCCACAATCGAATTTCCGTCTAGTGGGAAACTCAAAGCAAGTTCTTGGCGGATACATCAGAAAATTGGCTATGGCTACTTTGTAGCTATTGGTATTGGCTTTTTTGGCTCACTTACTGGTCTGGTGATTGCCAACTACTACCGGGGACGAGAAATTAGACAGTTTACTCAAGCTCAAGAACAACGTCAACTACTGACTGAGTATAAAAATGCAGTAGTTGGAGCGCAATTACATAGTTCTAATTTAGTTGCAGTATTGGAAGAGCCACCACAACTGCTAACTAAAAAAACAGAATTTATAAAGAATGTTAATAAAGCTCAGGATTTAGAAAATAAAATTGACGGTTTTATCGAAAGAAAACCAATGCAATTAGCAGCAACAAGTGCTAATTTACAGGCTTTATTAGAAGATTATACGATTAATTTAAAATCATACGTTGACCAAATAGAAGCTGTATTAAAAGAAATCGATCAGCAGCCTTTAAAGCCACAGCAAATTGTTGTAGTCCGAGAAGAGTTATTAAAAATCATGCGTGGTGAAACCGCCATGCAATTAGATCGTCTGACTGAGAAGTTAACTAATATTATACAAACTGCCGAAAATCAAGAACAAGACAGGCAAATAGACGTAGAGCAGGCAAAAGGTGTTGAAAGATTAATTGTGATGGTGAGTATGCTGGTGTCTGTTGCGATCGCCGCCATTATCGCATGGCGAACTAGTCGAGCGATCGCCGAACCAGTGATTACTGTTACCCAAGTTGCTGAACAAGTCGCCAGAAAATCTAACTTTGATTTACGCGCCCCTGTGACAACCGAAGATGAAATTGGCTTGTTAGCAAAATCGCTCAATCGTTTGATTGAGCGAGTCTCGGAACGCACGAAACAACTAGAACAAGCTAAAGAATTAGCCGAAGCCGCCAGCAAAGCTAAGAGTGTATTTTTAGCTAACGTCAGTCACGAATTACGCACACCCTTGAATGCAGTAATTGGACTCAGCCAATTACTGCAAGATGATGCTACAGACTTAAACTTATCGGGAGATTTTATTACTGATTTAGAAACCATCAATTCCGCAGGCAGACACTTATTAGAATTGATTAACGACATCCTCGACTTGTCAAAAATTGAAGCGGGGAAAATGACTCTTTATCCAGAGACATTTGAAATTGCTAATCTGATTAATAATCTGGTTTTGACTATTAAGCCTTCCATCGAAAAAAATGGCAACATTTTGGAAGTAGACTACGAAGAACAGCTAGGCACAATGTATGCTGATCAGACAAGAATGCGGCAAGTACTCTTAAACTTGTTGAGTAATGCGGCTAAATTTACTACTAACGGCAAAGTCACACTAACTGTTAAAAGTGAAAAACCTAATTCCCTCTCAGACCCTCCCTTTGGCATGATTTCGTTTATCGTTGCTGATACAGGTATTGGTATGACTCATCATCAACAGCAACAGTTATTTCAACCTTTTACCCAAGGGGACAATTCAACCACTAAAAAATATGGTGGTACTGGACTAGGTTTAGCAATTAGTCACCATTTTTGCCAAATGATGGGCGGTGAGATTTTTGTGAAAAGTCAGCCAGGAGTAGGCTCGACTTTTACGGTACGCCTACCCTTGACTGTGCGGGAATCTTGAAAGAGGGAATAGAGGCGCTTAGGCTAGGGACTAGTACCGCTACGCGGAAGTCAAAAGTCACCCTTCGGCTGCGCTCAGGGTAAAAAAGTTAAAAGTCAAAAAGCTTATATCACAAGCTTTTCACTAACTTGAAATGGTATCTTTATTTCCGCCGAGTTGTACTAGTACAGTACGGCGGAAATAAAGCACCCACTATAAATTGCTGAAAAGCTCACTATGAGGGTTTTTTCATTTCATACTAGCCTGCGGCAAGCCGCTAAAAGCGTCTACAGACTTCATACTTAAGCCTTTTTGTACTAGTATCACTTTTAGAAACGATAGCCTAATCCTGCTTGAAAGCTAACTGCATCAGCATCACTGTTTCTGTATGCGTCAATGCCCCATTTAGCATCACCATAGGCAATAACGTTTTTGCTAACTTCCGATTCTAAACCCAAGGTGACGACCGGTGCATTGCGATTACCTAACGGGGTATTGTGACCTTCATCAGCCAAAAACGAATAACCACCACCTAAGTAAACGTTAGTATTTTTGGCGATCGCTGCATCGTAAGTCAAGATGGGCATAAAGGCAGTTGTATCACCACCAAATAACACACTTCCCCGCAGTGATACAGGTGCTTTGGGTATGGCATAACGTCCTTGGACGTTACCACCAAATTGAGCATCATCGTTTCTTTGTCCACCACTAGTAGCACCTGCTGCAATACCAGCACCAATGTAGCTACCGTTAGTACCAGTGGTTTGAGCAGCAGCAATTCCAGCTGAGAGGACAATAGAAGCAACTACAAGGGCAGAAGTAGTTAAAGTTCTGAGTTTCATAAGTTTCTCTCCACTAGAGTTGAGTGCAATCAATGCTCTCTACTACTAGAGTCGCTTTTTTAACTCGTTTTACCCTCCTACACTCAGGTAGCCGAATGGGTGAAAAATCCTTCACCCAATAGGGTGAACCAGATCAAGCATTATTTTTTGAAGAAACGCTGGCGCATCCGCATCACAAAAGTATTAACTTCGGGGATGTTCATGAATGACGCGATCGCACCAAACACCACTAAACCTACTAAACCAGCAATTGATAATTCTATTAACTGAATTATTAAACCTTTTGTACCTAATAATTGCTGACAACCAAACAAAGTAGCATAGCTGGCAACCCCAGCCACAACACTGCCACCAAATAAACCAAAAATTGGTAAACTCCACTCACGCCAAGGTAACCCGTTCAGCTTGCGGTCGAGCAACCATAACAGCATTAGCATAGAACTGCAATTCACACCAACAGTTGCTAACACCAAACCTGGTGCGCCAAAGGGTTGAACGAAAAAATAATCTAGTACCGCGTTTAGCATAATGTTAAAGGTGCTGATGCGAAACGGTGTTTGCCCATCTCCCAAGGCGTAAAATACGCGCACTAACACATCACGCCCCAAGTAAACAAACATCCCGATTCCATAAGCAACTAACAACGAAGAAACTAACTGTGTAGCATCTTGCTTAAAAGCACCACGCTCATATACTATCTGCACAATTGGTACAGATAACACCACCATCAAAGCGCCTAGAGGTAGCATAGTGCAGGCTGTGAGTAATAAACCTTGGCGAATACGTAATTTCAAATCTGGCCAATTTTCGGGTTCTGCTAGTTTGGCGAAAATTGGCAATAAAGGTAACAAAATAATATTAGAAATAATCCCTAAAGGTGTTTGTACTAGCAAATTTGCATAGTTAAACCCAGCCGCAGCCCCAGGAATCGGGCTGGCAAAATAAAGGTCAGTGGCAACATTAATCGGCATCATACCGGAAGAAATTGTTGCCGGAGTCATAATTCTAATTACTTCTTGAACACCAGGGGCTTGAAAATCAAACCGCAAACGTAGTGTCCCCAGTCCTAATCGCCACTGCACAATCAGTTGCACCACCCACTGAAGAATCGCGCCTGCTAAAGTTCCCCAAGCTAACACCATCCCGCCAATAAAGGCGTATTCTGGCAAAACAATGTTTTTGCCTAGTTGCAAAGCCAAAATCCCAATGCCCGCAACTACGGTGATGCTCGATAATAAGGGACTAATCGAAAGTAACCAATATTGATTCGCAGCATTGAGCGTACCAAAGCCAATACCAATCAAGCCCGAAAATAAAGCCATCGGTGCCATGATTTGCAGTTGCTGAATTGCGATCGCTCGCGTTTGGTCTGCCAAACCATGACCGACAATATCAACAATCGTATCTGCTAAGAATACCTGGGCAACAGTTACCAATAAAAGTATGCCACCCACCAGTGTTGTCACTGTTTCCACCAAGGGTGCGGCTTCTTGTTGTTTGCGCTTGGCTAAAACACTCACAACAGCACTGTGTAATGGCCCATTCACCCCACCCAGTAATATCAATAAAAAGCCAGGAATAATATAGGCATAGCTATAAGCCGTAGCAGCTGCACCAACACCAAAAGCGGCAGCGATCGCCTGCTGCCGTACCAAACCAAACACTTTACTAATTAATGTGGCTGCGGCGACAATGCCAGCAATTCCAGCGAAAGAACGAGAAGATTTTTGCTCTTGATTAGTCACGAATAATACCCGACAAGTCTGGAGAAGGATGAAACTTCAAAGCTAAAAGTTGTCAAATAAAAATAAACACTTAAATTAATATAGGACTCACATTCGATTTTTGAACAAATACAGTACATCCGAAAAATGCTCTTTCCTACTCCCCACTCCCAGCCTTTACATATAATTTCAAAAATCAAATCGGTTTACTATATATTTCAAACTTCAAACTTCATCCTTTTATTTGCAACCCAAGCTATCGCGTGTAGTCACACCTGTAACTGGATTCACCCCAGCAGCCCTTTCACACAGTAAAGATACTTGATAGCGGTCAATTAAAGCATCTGTAAAATCAGCGCCTGTAATATCAGCATCGTAAAAGCGACTACGGGTTAAAGTAGCTTCGGTAAAATTAGCGTTTTTTAAGTTAGCACCATCTAAAGTCACGCGATCTACTAAAGCACCCGTTAAGTTAGCGCCTTCTAAATTAGCTTTTAATAAAACACCTTTGGTAAAAATGGCGTTGGTTAAATTTGCTCCTTGGAAATTAGTACCTCGCATTTCCGCAGCCACAAAAGTTACGCCCGCTAAATCAGCATTGGAGAAGTCGCGGTTTTCTAAATTAGTATTGCTGTAGTTTATGGTATTAATTTGAGCAAAAGCTGGTCGTGGGCTAAGTATTACCCACAAACCAGCTAAAAGCAGAATTACGATTAAACTTAACAATTTCTGCCAAATCTTGTTCATAACTTTACTAACTTAACTACTAAGTTATGAAGACTGAGTGAAGTTTGATTGTTGCAAACTTAATAATCTCAGCCAAATTTTTTTCATAGCTTTATAGTCAATAGTCCATAGTCAAGAGTGAAGGATATCGTAACAAATGACTAATCACCATTGACCAATGACTCTTGACTATTTCCAATCTTTCCCAACCCGAATTGTGATATCAGATTCCAAGTCTCCAGATGTTGACACTTCAATTTGACCTAAACCTAAGATTTTTTGTAACTCAATTCCTGGTTGTCGGCTACCTCTGTGGACAATAATCTGGGTTTGGCGTTGGCTATCAGGCCAATCTGAGGTTGTGTAAATATTTTTAAAGCCTTTCTCTTTGAGATAGGCAATAACTTTTTCAGTTACTTGTGGTTGATTAGAAGCATTTTGAATAGAAATTTTGAGGTTAGAAACTGGACGCGCATCTGCTTTGAGTCCAGGTACATCCACCCCAACATAATTATTCAGGAGATTTGATTGCCCAGTCATATTCAGCCAATAGCTGTTGGGGTCTTTACTGAAACGGCTGAACGTACCGGGTAAAGTGGTCATTTGGAAATTATCCCGTTCCACATTCACGGAAAAATTCACCAAAGCCATCATTTCTTCTGTCTTTAAGTTGGTATCAAAATATTTCCGCATTATGCGGGTTAATTGGGGCAGCTTTGGAATAACAGTAGGACTATTGAGGCGCTGGATTAATGCTGCCATCAGTGCTTGTTGACGCTGCACTCTCGGTAAATCCCCTAGCCCATCTTCACGGAAACGGGCAAATTGTTCTGCCTGTTCGCCGTTGAGAGTTTGCCAGCCACTAACTAGATTAATGTTCAATTGGCTGCTACTATCGTGATATTCCATTGCTTTAGGTACAAATACTTCCACCCCACCTAACTGATCAACTAATTGCCTTAAGCCACTGGTAGAAATCCGAATATAGCGGTCAATAGGTGCATTATTCAAAGTCCGGCTGACTACTCTTGCTGCTAACACTGGCCCGCCTTGGGGATTAGCATCTGATAGCTTGGTTAATCCTTTTTCTGGGATCGCAATCATTGTATCTCTGGGAATGGAAAGCACCCGAATGGATTTATCGCTGGGGTTGAGCCTTACCAAAAGCATAGTGTCGCTTTTCCCAGCAAAACTTTCAGGGGAGCCATCGACAGATCCGTTAACTGGTTCAATCCCCATTATCAAAATATTCATGGGGCGTGATAGCTGGTATTGAGAAATTTTGCTCCATAATTCCCCAGGTAAAGGGACTTTCTGCTCATCTTTACCAGCGAAACCTAGTTCTTCATCGGTTTTATCTAAATTGCTCCATAAGGGAGTCCACAGCGCCAAAGTGGAAACGAGGAGACCAGAGAGAATTACCCCCATTACTACTGTCAGTATCCACAGTAGCCAGCGAGGCATACTTAAACCTAATCTCTCATACAGTTCGTTGGGAATTGCACTCACCGACTCCACAACACTGCGAGTAGAACTGGCTGATGCTTCTTGAGATGCAGATTCTACGCTGTTATCTGCGACTGTTTGCAACGTTCCCTGATTATCTACTCGTTGAATTTGACCAGGTTGGCTTTCCAAGTCTAAATTCGGTATTTGCTGAGGCTTAACCTGATTATCGGACAATTGAACTTCTCTAATCACAATTTTCTCCCCACTCAACCACTTCCATAAAAGTTATGTTAATGCAAGCTACAAATCTTGCCAGAGTAAAAGCTCACTGTAAACTTGTAGTGTTCTTGCGTAGGTGTGTATGACAACATGAATAGTTCCTTGTTCCCCGTCATCCTCGCTGGTGGCAAAGGTGAGCGTTTTTGGCCTCTGAGTCGTAAAGACCGTCCTAAACAATTTTTAAGCCTAGATGGCAGTTCTAGAAGTTTACTGCAAGCAACCGCTGAGCGATTGCTCCCATTGGCAGACAGTTGGGATTCCTTGTGGGTGATTACTTCCAGCCAGATAGCTGAAGGTGTTCGCCAACAGTTACCCGAACTGCCATCGTCAAACTTACTCATTGAGATAGAGGGAAGGGATACTGCCGCTGCTGTTGCTTGGACAAGTTTAGAAATTAAAAAGCGTTATGGAGAAGACGCTATCATCGGCTTTTTTCCGGCTGACCATTGGATAGCTGACCAAAAGGCGTTTACTGACACATTAAAGGCTGCTACTCAACTAGCAACAAGCACCAAAGCGATTGTTACTTTAGGAATTAAGCCTACTTTTCCATCAACTGGTTACGGCTACATTGAACAAGGTGAAAAGATTGGTAGCTTTAATGAGTTGCCAGCTTATCATGTCAACCGCTTTACTGAAAAGCCCAACCGTGAATTAGCAGAAACTTTTTTATCTACGGGACGTTTTAGCTGGAATAGTGGAATGTTCGTATTTCGGGCTGGGGTTGTTCTTGAGGAACTGTACACCCATGCTCCAGAAATCATTAAACCCCTAGAACAATATGGCCCTGATATTTACCCTGAGTTACCTAAAAAGAGTATAGACTATGCACTCATGGAAAAGACCAATTTAGCATACGTCCTCCCGGTAGATTTTGGTTGGGATGATTTAGGAGATTGGAATGCGATCGAACGTTTATTAAAAAAAGAAGAGACTCCCAATGTAGAATTAGCTACCCATGTAGGTTTAGATACGCAAGGAGCGATTGTTTATGCCTCTAATCCAGAGGATGTAATTGTTACTATTGGTTTAGAAGATGTGGTCATTGTGCGCGATCGCAATGTTACCCTCATCGTTAATAAAGAACGCACCCAAGAAATCAAGCAGGTTCTCAAAATCCTGCAAGATGACCCCCGCTTTACAAACCTACTGTAATTATCAAAGTTAAAACCCTTGACAGAGGCTTAAAAGCTAGTTTTCTTATTATAACTTGACTGTCTGTTGTTTTTACTGACAGTTATGATGACTCTAAGCTTTGAGCCTCTGGCCAAGACAATGGCAATTCACTCGATTACTGCTTATCAAAGATATATTTCTCCAGTCAAAGGCTTTGCTTGCCCTCACCGACAATTACATGGTGGCGAATCTTGTTCTACTTATATTAAAAGAATGTTAAGTGAGCAAAGCTTGATAGAAGTTGTAAAATCATCCCAAAAAAGATTTCAAGACTGTGCCTTAGCCAGTAAAACCTTAACTAAAAATAGCTCTGGCTGTATTGTAATTCCCTGTTGTCTACCCCTCTAACTTCTCTGCGTTCTTGCAGTTGTTTACCATCATGTTCCTAACTCAAACTGTTCCTCGTCAACGAGAAATTATTGAAGTGGTGCTTCGTAATGGCTGGGATTATATGCGAAGGCTACTGACTGGTGGCAAAACTGATGAACCCCAGCTACCGACCCCAGCGGTATTAAAAAATATTTTGATCAGTTTGGGGCCTGTTTATATCAAGCTGGGTCAGTTATTATCTACTCGTCCCGATTTACTGAGTGCGGCTTACATTGAGGAACTGTCAACACTGCAAGACGAAGTACCGCCTGTTCCCTGGACAGAGATAGAAATAGTTATTCGCAAACAGTTAAAACGTCCCCTAGAAGAAGTTTTTCAAAAGATTAATCCCGTACCAGTCGCAGCGGGATCAATTGCCCAAACTCATCGCGCCACACTAGCCGATGGTCGGGAAGTCGCCTTAAAAGTGCAGCGTCCCGGAATAGATACGACCATTGCTCAAGATATTGCTTTAATTCAAGGTATTGCTGATTTAGTAGCCCGTACCGAGTTTGGGCAAACTTACGAAATTAAATCAATTGCGGAAGAGTTTACTAAAGCTTTAGAAGATGAATTAGACTTTACACGAGAAGCCAGTTTTACAGACCAACTGCGACGGAATTTATCTAAAGGACGCTGGTTTGATCCTAAACAAATTGTGGTTGCGGAAGTTGATTGGAATTTAACTTCCGAAAAGTTGTTGGTAATGGAGTGGCTAGATGGAGTTCCTTTCTTATCGGCAACATTTAAAAATGACAATAACGGCGATGTCGCGGCCGAACGTAAAGCTATAACTACTTTATTATTTCGAGCATTTTTCCAACAGTTATATGTTGATGGGTTTTTTCACGCCGATCCCCATCCCGGAAATTTGTTTTATCTTAACGATGGTCGGGTAGCACTGTTAGATTGTGGGATGGTGGGTAGACTTGATCCCCGTACCCAGCAGATATTAACAGAGATGTTGTTGGCGATCGTGGATTTAGATGCTGGTCGATGCGCTCAGTTAACTTTACAATTAGCAGATTCGGCACAGCCTGTAATTGTGGCGCGACTAGAAAGTGATTACGATCGCATGTTGCGAAAGTATCACAATGTCAGCTTGACGGACATGAATTTTAGTCAAGTGATTTATGAAATTTTGCAAGTCGCCCGCAACAATAAAATTAGATTGCCCAGCAATATGGGTTTGTATGCCAAAACCCTAGCTAATTTAGAAGGTGTCGCTAGGGCTTTCAATCCTGAGATTAATTTGTTTGATGAAGTTAAGCCATTAATTACCGATTTGTTTCGCCGCCAATTAGTCGGTGAGAATCCAGTGCGATCGCTCCTCCGCACAGCCTTGGACTTAAAAAGTTTATCATTACAATCACCCCGACAAATTGAACTTTTACTCGACCGTGTAACATCGGAAACATTACGCTGGAATTTATCATTACATGGGTTAGATGGTGTACGGCGCACAATGGACGATGCTGCCAATCGTCTCTCTTTCAGTATTTTAGTAGGTTCACTGATTATGGGGGCAGCAATTATTTCCACTAAAACCCAGACACCGCAACTGTCGGTTTTAAGTAGTGTGTTATTTGCTGCCGCCAGTTTATTAGGATTGTGGTTGATTATTAGTATTTTGCGATCGGGGCGTTTACGTTAGCTCACTTACTTTACCTGGGCTTTACCAATCTCCAGGATAATATTGATAATTATTTAAAACCGCAGATGGACGCAAATGCACGCTGATAAGTGTTCTATATATAGCAGTTGAAGTATAAGTTATGACTATGTTTGTGGCTGAAACCGTCCCTTGAAGGTTTTAAGATAAATAGGAGTCAGAAGACAGAATTCAGAATTCAGAATACTCCACCCATAAAGGGATGGAGTTTAAGTGAAGAAGAAAGTTTGATTTTGGTTTCGCCCACGCGGGACGAGGTTTTCCACCAATATTCATCACCCAGTCATACAGAATTCATACTGAATTCTGACTCCTGATTTCTGAATTCTTCTTCATAAATTTTATGTCACATATTTTTGTTGAAAATTTAAGTAAATCTTATCCGGTGGCGATTAAAGAACCAGGTATCGCTGGAACAATTACGCACTTTTTCCGCCGCACCTACCGTTCAATTAAAGCTGTGGAAAATGTTTCCTTTGAAATTACTCCTGGTGAGGTAGTGGGGTTTTTAGGGCCAAATGGTGCTGGAAAAACTACCACACTCAAAATGCTCACTGGTCTAGTTCATCCTACTAGTGGCTCAGTCAGAGTAGCTGGACACGTCCCGTTTCTGCGTCAAGAAGCATTTTTGCAAAAAATTACCTTGGTGATGGGACAAAAGCAGCAATTACTCTGGGACTTACCCGCAATAGACTCTTTAAAAATTAATGCTGCTGTTTACAACATTTCTGACAAAGAATTTCGCACACGGTTAGGGGAATTAACAGAGATGTTGAACCTCCAAGGAAAGCTGACTCAACCAGTACGCAAGCTATCTTTGGGTGAGCGGATGAAAGCAGAACTGTTAGCCGCACTATTACACCATCCGCAAGTATTGTTCCTCGATGAACCAACCTTGGGACTTGATGTGAATGCTCAAGTAGCAGTGCGAGATTTTCTGCGCGACTACAATCAGCGTTATCAAGCCACCGTATTATTAACTAGTCACTACATGGCTGATATTACTGCTTTATGTCAACGGGTATTGTTAATTCACCAAGGAAAGCTGATGTATGACGGTAGTTTAGATGGACTTTTAGAACGCTTCGCACCATACCGAGAAGTTCATGTAGAGTTAGCCCAACCTTTATCGAGAGAAAAACTCAAGTCTTATGGAGATGTGCAACTGTTAGATGGGCGAGCAGTATGTTTCATGGTACAGCAAGAAGCTCTGACTCGTACCGTGTCTAAAATTCTGTCAGAACTAGAAGTCATCGATTTAGAAGTAAAAGAACCGCCGATAGAAGAAGTTATCGGCAAAGTATTTCAAGCGGGAGTCGTGTAGTAAGTACTGAGTGCTGAGTGCTGAGAAAAAGAAATCAGACAACTTAGTTCACGACAAAGCCACAAATGACAAATGACGAATGACAAATAACAAATGATAAATGAAAAAATTTATTAGAAAAACTTTAACGTTTCTCTCTATTTACTACTCCTACATGATGGAGTATCGTGCAGAAGTAATATTATGGGTTGTGTCTGGGTCTTTGCCAATCATCATGATGGGTGTTTGGATGCAAGCAGCACAAGGAGGCAAATTTGGTTTGTCTTCTGTAGATTTTTCCCGTTATTTTCTGACAGTTTTTGTAGTTAGGCAAATTACCGTTGCTTGGGTAATTTGGGAATTTGAAAAGGAAGTTGTAGAAGGTAAACTGTCCCCCAGATTGTTACAACCCCTAGATCCGGTATGGCATCACGTTGCATCTCATCTGGCGGAAAGAGTGACGCGCATACCATTTGCCATATTACTCTTAGGTTTATTTTTTGTACTGTATCCCCAGGCTTTTTGGTTGCCAAATTTAGGTCAAGTGTTTCTATTTACGTTAGCAGTGGTATTAGCATTTATCTTGCGATTTATAATTCAGTACACCTTTGCCTTGTTAGCTTTTTGGACAGAACGGGCTAGTGCGTTAGAAAATTTTTGGTTCTTATTCTTTTTATTTTTATCGGGGATGGTTGCACCTTTAAATGTGTTTCCCGAATATGTCCGGAATATTGTGTTATTTACACCTTTTCCCTATTTAATTGATTTCCCTGCAAGTATTTTGGTGGGACTCCCTGTAGATATAGCGCGGGGTTTTTTATGTATGATTGGTTGGATAATGCTGTTTTTGGGTGCAAACCGTTTGTTGTGGCGGGCGGGATTGAAGCGTTACTCTGGAATGGGCGCGTGAGCTAATATTTTTTTATTTCACGCAGAGACGCAGAGGCGCGGAGGAATTGAGAGTTTGAGGATAAATAAATTGGTGTTTTATAGTTGCGGGATGAATAAGACTTGTAGACATAGCTAAAAGTAAATTCTTTGCGCCTTTGCGCGGCAGTCGCTTCAAGTCGGGAAACCCGACGACAGTCGCCTCAAGTCGAGCCAGCGCGTTGGGGAGGTTCCCTCCGTTGTAGCGACTGGCGTGGCAAAGCCGCCCACGGCGCTGTCTCCCCAACGCGCTGCCTTGCCTTTGCGTGAGACAAAAATCATCCCATTAATCAGCAACGCCAATAAGTTCATTCTTCGCTATCTTGATATAAATCTTGTAATGCTTGGAGTTGAGTTTTGCGAGAAACTCGACGATATTTTTTACTTTCTAGTTTGGGTTCGTATTTACTCTGTCCTTTACCTTTAGTTTTTAACTTTAAGGTAGATTCAGGATCGGCTTGTTGGTTTAATTGAGTTTGTCTAGCGATCGCTTCATCTAAAAACTCTAGATAATGTTCATAGCGTTCCCAATCTCCCCGCACGGCGCAATCAGGTTCATCTCGATGTAAACAATCACTAAACCGACAGTGATTCACTTCTAGTAGTTTTTTGGCTTCAGGAAAATAGTGGATTAATTCTTCTGGTTGATAATCTAAATCTGGCTGATTAAAGCCAGGGGTATCTGCTAACAAACCACCATCAGGTAATTCAAATAATTCTACATGGCGAGTTGTATGACGACCACGGGCAAGTTTACCCGAAACTTCCCCAACTCGCAGGTTAATATCAGGAATCAGGGCATTAATTAAGCTAGATTTACCTACACCAGAAGGCCCAGCAATTACAGTAGTTTTATGACTAAGATGAGTGATTACTTGAGCAATATTAATATTATTCTGCACACTGATAAATAACGGTTGATAACCCCAACCCAAGAGGCGATCGCTAATTTCTTGCTGTTCTTGAACAGAAATTAAATCGCTTTTATTTAAACACAAAACTACATCCCAACCAGTAGACTCAGCTTTAACTAGAAATCGACTTAATTGGTAAGCTTCTAAAGGCGGATCAGCAACAGCAAATACTAACATAATTTGGTTGACATTAGCGATCGCAGGCCGATCTAATTGTCCAGTGCGGGGTAAAACTTCCGCGATCGCACCGCGTCCACCAGCCCAATCTGGTTCTTCTACCACCACGCGATCGCCCACCATCACCTGCTGTCCAATTTTTTTTAACCTGGTTCTGCGGGTACACAAAAGTATAGGGAGATGAGCAGGATTTTTCTCCCTATCCTCTTGATCTAGCTGTACCCTGTAAAAATTTGCTTGTACAGCCAAAACTGTACCGAGTAACTGTCCAGTAGTAGCAACAGCGATCATTGGTTAGCGGCCGGACGACGGACTAACAAAGAAAAATACTCGCTACAGTCTGTAATTTGCTCTACCTGATAGCCTGCCATTGTTAAGCTATCAGGAACTTGCTCGATTGGTTCTCCGGGGTCGAGCCATACTTCCAGCAAATCTCCTGGCGACATTTTTTCGAGGCGGAGTTTTGTCCGCACAAAATTAATCGGACAAGGAGTACCGCGCAAATCGAGTTGAGCATCGGGAGTAGATACAGAAGATAGACTCATTACTTGAACAAATTCCCCAAGAAACCTTCTAAACCACCTTTACCAGTGCGATCGCCTTTAATTTTAGCCAGCTTCTCTAGCAATTCTCTCTCCTCTGGGGTGACTTTGGTGGGGATATCAATTAACACTGTTAGCAGATGATCTCCCCGACTCACCGGATTACCCAAGCGAGGTACGCCGCGATTTTCTAGCTTCATGACTGTATTCGGCTGAGTTCCTGGGGGAATGATTAATTCCACTGGCCCATCAACTGTATTCACTTCCAAGCGACAACCTAAAATCGCTTGTAAGTAGCTCACTTTGATTTCCGAAAGCACGTTAATTCCATCGCGCTGGAATTCTTCGTCTTCGTTGACAAACAGGTAAACATACAAATCTCCGGGTGGGCCACCACGTTGACCTGCATCCCCTTCTTGAGATATCCGCAAGCGTGTACCGTTATCTACTCCAGCCGGAATGGTAATTTTGAGTTTTTTGGTAACTTGATTTGTGCCTTTACCGTCGCAAGCATCACATTTATCCTCAATTACCGAACCTGTACCGTTACAGGTGGGACAAGTGGAAACTTGGGTGAAACTTCCAAAAGGTGTTCTAGTCACACGCCGCACTTGACCAGAACCGCTACAAGTTGAACAAGTACGCGGCCGAGTCCCAGGCTTTGCACCAGAACCACTACAAGTTTCACAAGTTTCTAGGTGAGAAATGCGAATTTCTTTTTCACCACCAAATACTGCTTCGCGGAAATCTAACTTCAGGTCTAGCCGTAAATCATCACCCCGTACTGGGCCACTGCGCCGTCTTTGCGCTGTCTGTCCGCCCATACCGCCACCAGCAAAGCCGCTGAAAATGCTTTCAAAGATATCAGCAAAACCACCCATATCGCCCATATCTTGAAAGCCCACACCAGCACCGGAAACACCTTCTGGGCCAAAGCGATCGTAACGCGCCCTGGTTTCTGGTTCTGAGAGTACCTCATAAGCGCGATTTATTTCTTTAAATCGTTCTTCTGCGCCTTGTTCTTTGTTCACATCTGGGTGATACTTACGGGCTAAACGGCGGTAAGCTTGTTTGATTTCTTCTTTGTCGGCGTCACGAGAGACACCCAGAATTTCGTAATAGTCGCGGGCCATATAGCAAAGGTAAAAGATAGAAGGTAGGGACTAAAGGCTAGGGATTAGAGGTTAGAGGCTAGAGGCTAGGGATTAGATTGTTTTACTCAGCACTCAGCACTTGTTAAGGCAGAAGGCATAGATTAATTTTTATTAATAATTGATTGTACCTTTTACCTTTGATAAAAATCACCAGCAAATGTTGAGCAAAATTTGCTGTTGCGTGGGAGACGACAAGGACTAACGAAAGTTAACAGCAAAGTTAGCAGATGCTAGAGTCTTTGACTGTCGAGTTGGCTGTCTCTTTTACAATTGTGCTACGTGACAGGGAAAAACCCTGCTCATGAACTAGAGGGGCTAACCGCACCATTAGGTGTGGAAAACCCCCCATTTGTAGTACATCGCATCTGTAGTAAGACAGAATTTCAAAATTAAAGAACAAAGTATGCAAGGTTTAAACTTCATACTTCATACTTTAAACTTCAGACTTTATCCTTTAGTCTATCGCCTCATAATCAGCTTGTGCAGTCATTTCCTCATCAAAATCAAAATTAAATTGGGGGATGACAGTTCCACTGGCAGTATTTTCTAATGGAGATGCTAATAATGGCTCTGAAACTGCTTCACCTTCTTCAGAATTTTGACTGTTAGCGCGGTTATAAACGTCAGCACCGATCGCAAATAGCGTTTGCTGGAAGTCATCTAAACAATTTTGAAATTCTTGCAGAGAAATACTCGGATTACTCATCACAGCTTGCAGTTGGACAAACTTTTCATGCGCTAAAGTTTTCATCTGCTCGCCAATCAAGTTGCCATTATCCTTCAATGTGGACTCGTAACTGACTAACAAATTATCTGCTTGGTTTTTCAGTTCAACAAATTCCTTACGTTTTTTATCTTCCTCGGCAAATACTTCAGCTTCTTGGCGCATCCGTTCGACTTCGTTAGCACTCAAACCACCAGTGTTAGTAATCCGAATACTTTGCTCTCGGCTGGTACCTTTATCTTGAGCCGAAACCTTGAGAATACCGTTAACATCAATTTCAAAAGTTACTTCAATTTGAGGTACACCGCGAGGAGCCGGAGGAATCCCAGCTAACAAAAACTTACCTAAACTTTTATTGTCCCGCGCCATTGCTCGTTCCCCTTGAAGAACGTGAATTTCTACGGAAGTTTGACCATCAATGGCTGTGGAAAAAACTTGGGATTTGCTAGTGGGAATGGTCGTGTTACGTTCGATAATTTTGGTGAAGACTTCGCCTAGGGTTTCAATACCCAAAGATAAGGGAGTGACATCTAGTAATAAAAGATTATCAACTTCGCCACCGAGAACCCCAGCTTGAATTGCGGCTCCCAAGGCGACAGCTTCATCCGGGTTAACCGAGCGATCGGGAGTTTTGCCATTAAAAAATTTAATTAAAGCATTTTGAACTGCGGGAATCCGTGTAGAACCACCAACTAAAATAATTCTGTCTATATCTTGCGGTTTGAGGTCGGCATCTTTGAGGGATTGAATCATCGGTTCAATCGTCGCCTCAATCAAATGCGTCGCTAATTCTTCAAATTTAGCACGGCTGAGTTCCATCTCTAGATGCTTTGGCCCTTTAGCATCAGCGGTGATAAATGGCAAGTTAATCGAGGTATTGCCCATACTAGAGAGTTCGATTTTGGCTTTTTCTGCTGCTTCCCGTAGACGCTGCAAAGCCATTTTGTCTTGGGCTAGGTTGACTTGTTCTTGTTCCTGGAAGCGTTCAATCATCCAGCGCATAATACAGTTATCGAAGTCATCACCACCTAGTTGATTATTCCCACTAGTAGCTTTGACTTCAAAAACTCCATCTCCTAGTTGCAAAATTGATACGTCAAAAGTACCGCCGCCCAAGTCAAATACAAGAATTATTTGCTCTTGGTCTTGCTTATCTAAGCCAAAGGCTAAAGCCGCCGCTGTAGGTTCATTGATGATACGTAATACTTCTAGACCAGCGATTGTCCCAGCATCTTTAGTTGCTTGTCTTTGGGCATCGGTGAAATATGCTGGTACGGTAATTACTGCTTGTGTGACAGATTCACCCAAAAAATTTTCCGCGTCCTGCTTCAATTTTTGCAGAATCATCGCGGAAATTTCTTGTGGTGTGTAATTTTTGCCACGAATTTGCACATCAACAGTTTCATCTCGGCCTTTAACACAATTGTAGGGAACGCGATCGCGTTCATGTTCCGTATCTTCCCAACGACGACCGATGAATCGTTTGATACTGTAGACTGTATTTTCGGCATTAGTTACGGCTTGGCGTTTTGCCAGCTGACCGACCAAGCGATCGCCACCCTTGCCAAATCCCACAATACTAGGAGTGGTTCGTCCGCCTTCCGAATTGGCGATCACTATCGGTTGACCACCTTCTAAAACTGCGACGCAACTATTAGTCGTGCCTAAGTCGATCCCTATAACTTTTCCCATACTTACAGTATTTGTACTGAATGCTTTTGCCGTGGTTTAGTGGCGCGAGATATTTTTGTCCAGGCTAAAGCTAAGGGCTAAGTTTGTGAAACGCACTCCCTGAAAGTCAGTTATGTACCACAAAACTATGCCCCAGATGCAAACTACTGCCAGAGGGCGGGCTGCTCAACTACGGCAAACCGTCAACAGCCCTTTCCTTGTTGAGAGCTACATTGCTCGCCTGTGCTGTGACCTAAGCACTCACTTCGTGAAAGTAAAAAGTAAAAAAGTAAAACAGAAAAAAGCTTGTTGATGATTCCTTTAACTTTTTACTTGGGCTTTTTGACTTGGAGCGAAGCGACAGTCAGCGAGGCGAGCAAATACAGCTTAACTGTTGGCTGGACTCGACTGATCTTCTTGTGCAGACGGTGTATCCTCCTTCGGAGCAGCCACCTTGACCATTGCATGACGTAGCACGCGATCGCCTATATAATATCCGCGTACTAACTCTTCTAACACTGTTCCTTCCGGATGTTCATCCGTAGGTTCCCGCATTACTGCTTCGTGGAGGTTAGGATCGAACTGTTCGCCTTCGGGTCGCATCGGTGATACTCCCAAGCGTTTCAAGGAATCTACTAATTGTTTATAAACTCCTTGATAACTTTTGTGAATTGTCATCTCGCCATCAGTTTGTGGCTTGAGGTGGGCTCGCGCCCGCTCAAAATTATCGACCACTGGCAGTAATTCCAGAATTGTGTTCCGCTTCACTTGTGCGTCTAGCTCTTCTTTTTCTTTGCTAGTACGTTTGCGGTAATTCTCAAAATCTGCCGCAATCCGCATGTACTGAGTACTACGTTCTTCTACCTGTGCTTTGAGAGACTCAATTTGTTGAGTCAATTCTGTCAAAGCTGCTGTTTCTGTTTGTGTTTTCTCGGTTGCAGCGAAGCCATCTTCTTGATTGAGCGCAGCCGTATCTCCTGATACATTGCTTGTGGCTGCCACTTGCTCAGTAACTTCGCTGCCAGATTCGTTGGAGTTTATTTGGGCTGGGGAATCGCTCATCATTTCCTGCTTTACCTCTATTGGTTCACCCAATTGCTGGCTTGTATTGTTTACCTGTTTATTTTCGTCCATCATTGTCTATTCCAGATACTCTTGCGAACAATAAATCACCGCAGGGGTAGATTTTATTGCCAACATTGTTCTGGAAATGATGTCACCGTCATCTTATTGTGACAAATGGTGAACATATTAGCGTATATCCTCAAAGGACGGGAACCCGAACGAACAAGGATGAATTATGAAGTATGAAGTCTGAAATCTGAAATTTATACTTCAGACTTCACTAAAAATTTTATTAAGTTTAAATGAAAATTCTGTGCCGTAGCTTGGGAATACTCTAAGCAGAGGTTTTCCCCTACTAATAGCTCACCTATGACTCAATCGTCACCGCAACGGCGCAGTACCGCTCTCACTACCAGAACAGAGTTTTCGCCATTTGGCAGTAAGCTAGTGCAATCTGGCTATGTTAATAGCGAACAGATGAGACAGGCGCTGATTGAAAGCCGCAAATCTGGCAGGCCCCTGACGGAAGTGCTGGAGTCGATCACTGGGCGGCAACTATCACCTGAATTTCTCAGACAGTATAAAAAACAACAATTATTTGAACTTAAAATACTATACGGTGTTGAATCCCTTGATCCAGAGATCAACACTATTGGCAATACAAATGTCGGGAGCCTCATTGAAACACTCATCCCGGTGGATGTTTGTCGTCGCCATCGCTTAGTACCCCTATCAAAAAATGAAGACCAAAACCCACCCAGTGTTTTAGTGGCAATGGTCGATCCAGATAACTTAGAAGCTTCTGATGATCTAAATCGCATCTTGCGCCCGCAAGGTTTGGCATTGCAGCGTATGGTAATCACTCAGGAAGATTACCAGCAGCTAATAAACCAATATTTGGATGATTTAGCGATTAAGCAAAAGCATCTGGAACAAGAAAAGTTTACAGATATCAATCAAGATTTAGAAAATCTCGGCAATCTCGACTTAGATGATGCTCCTGACGAGATGGAAGCTGACTTGGGATCAGCAATGAAAGGAGCAGAAGATGCTCCGGTCATCAACTTGGTGAACCGGATTCTGGCTAAAGCATTGCACGAGAAGGTTTCGGATATACACGTCGAGCCACAAGAAGAAAACCTCCGTGTTCGTTTTCGTAAGGATGGTGTATTGCGTGAAGCTTTCGATCCTTTACCGAAAAAAATTATTCCGGCTGTCACCGCCCGATTTAAAATTATCGCCAGCTTGGATATTGCTGAACGGCGTGTACCTCAAGACGGACGCATTCGCCGGATGTTTGAAGGTAGAAAGGTAGACTTCCGGGTGAATACCTTACCCAGTCGCTATGGGGAAAAAGTTGTACTGCGGATTTTGGATAACTCTTCTACCCAATTGGGATTAAATAAGTTAATCACTGATCCTGAAACCTTAAGTATTGTTCAGGAAATGGTGAGTCGTCCCTTTGGTCTGATTTTGGTGACTGGGCCAACGGGTTCTGGTAAAACCACTTCCTTGTACTCAGCATTGGCAGAAAAGAACTCACCGGGAATTAATATCAGTACAGTTGAAGACCCCATTGAGTATAGTTTGCCGGGGATTACCCAAGTACAAGTAATTCGAGAAAAAGGATTGGATTTTGCTACAGCACTGCGGGCTTTTTTGCGCCAAGACCCCGATGTGTTGCTAGTGGGGGAAACACGGGATAAAGAAACTGCTAAAACGGCGATTGAGGCGGCGTTAACAGGTCACTTAGTATTAACTACTCTACACACTAACGATGCTCCTGGTGCGATCGCTCGTCTAGGTGAAATGGGCATTGAACCATTCATGGTTTCTAGTTCCTTAATTGGTGTGTTAGCACAACGCTTGGTGCGGCGCGTCTGTTCTGACTGTCGCATTCCCTACACCCCTACACCCGAAGAACTAGCTCGCTATGGTCTATCTGCTTCCCAAGAGGTAGAACTTATCTTCTATAAAGCGAATACTTTGACAGCTGAAGCCTTAGCCGATGCCAAAGCCAAAAATCATCTTTGCCCAACTTGTAATGGCGTTGGTTACAAAGGACGCTGTGGTGTGTATGAAGTGATGCGCGTCACCGAAAATCTCCAAACCTTGATTAACAAAGAAGCACCTACAGAACGCATCAAAGAAGTGGCTGTAGAAGAAGGGATGAAAACCCTATTGGCCTACAGCTTAGATTTAGTGCGTCAAGGAGCCACCACCTTAGAAGAAGTTGATCGGGTGACATTTACCGATACAGGCTTAGAAGCAGAATTAAAAGCCAAACGTAAGACAGGTCTGACCTGTCGAACTTGTAGTGCTGAACTACAACCAGAATGGCTGGATTGTCCCTACTGTATGACACCCAGATTTCAAGATTAATGATTGGTCAATTACCAATAGTCATTAGTAAACACAAATGACAAATAACAACTGACACAAAGGAAGCAGAACTATGGAAATGATGATTGAAGACTTGATGGAACAAATGATTGAAATGGGTGGTTCGGATATGCACTTATCTGCGGGTTTGCCCCCTTACTTCCGCATAAGTGGCAAACTTACACCTATCGGCGATCAAGTCTTGACTAATGATCAATGCCAAAGATTAATCTTTAGTATGCTCAACAATACCCAGCGTAAAACTCTAGAACAAACCTGGGAGTTAGATTGTTCTTATGGCGTGAAGGGTTTGGCACGTTTTCGGGTAAACGTTTACAAAGAACGCGGCTCTTATGCAGCTTGTTTACGGGCGTTAAGTTCCAAAATTCCTAACTTTGAAAAATTGGGTCTACCAGATGTTGTGCGGGAAATGGCGGAGAAGCCTAGAGGCCTAATTTTGGTGACAGGCCCTACAGGTTCTGGCAAAACAACAACTCTCGCCGCCATCATTGACTTGATTAATCGTACTAAAGCAGAACATATTTTAACGGTAGAAGACCCAATTGAATTCGTTTACGAGCCAATTAAAAGCTTAGTTCACCAACGACAATTGGGCGAAGATACAAAGAGCTTTGCGAATGCCTTAAAAGCCGCCCTCCGGGAAGATCCAGACATTATGCTGGTGGGGGAAATGCGGGATTTAGAAACAATTTCTTTGGCAATCTCCGCCGCAGAAACAGGTCACTTGGTATTCGGCACACTACACACTAGTTCCGCAGCCCAAACTGTTGACCGGATTATCGACGTTTTCCCTCATGAAAGACAAACTCAGGTACGGGTACAGTTATCTAACTCCCTCGTCGCCGTATTTAGCCAAACCTTAGTACCGAAGAAAAACCCGAAACCAGGGGAGTATGGTCGAGTTATGGCTCAAGAAATTTTGATTGTGACTCCGGCTATTTCTAACTTGATTCGAGAAGGCAAAACTTCCCAGATTTACTCAGCAATTCAGACAGGTGGCAAATTAGGAATGCAAACTCTAGAGAAAGTTTTAGCTGATTACTACAAAGCTGGAACGATTTCTTTTGAAGCGGCAATGTCTAAAACTTCCAAGCCAGATGAAATTCAACGTCTGATTGGTGCATCAACACCGCCAGCAGGAGCAAAACCCGGTGCAGCTAAGGCTCACTAAAATTTCATTTGGACTTAGAAAAGCAGTAATTAATAGTCAATATAATTATTGGCTATTAATAATTGCTTATTGACAAAATTTAAAATTTTGAATTTATATATCTATGCCAACATTCATTGCCCGCATTCGAGATTCTCAAGGCAAATCTCGAACTGAAAAAATTGTTGCTGAATCTTTAGCTGAAGCTCGTACTAATCTGAGAGACAAAGGTTTTGTAGTACAAGAACTTAAACAATCTCAAGGCTTGCAACTCAGCTTTGACTTTAAAAAATTTCAGAATTCATTTGTTAAAGTTCCGATTAAAGACAAAGCTGTTTTTTCTCGACAACTTGCTACCTTAGTGAATGCTGGCGTAGCAATTGTTAGAGGATTGGGGGTACTAGCCGAGCAGTGTACCAATCCTAAAATGAAACAAGCACTGATTGATATTAGTAATGATGTGCAAAGCGGTGTGAATCTTTCCGATGCCATGCGTAAGCATCCTGACTGTTTTGATGGTTTGTATGTCAGTATGATTCAAGCCGGTGAAGTTGGGGGTGTTTTAGATGAAGTACTAAATCGCTTGGCGAAATTACTAGAAGATGTAGCTAGATTACAAAACCAAATTAAATCAGCACTAGCTTATCCAACGGTGGTGGGTTTTATAGCTGTTAGTATCTTTGTCGGGATGACAGTTTTTCTCTTACCGATTTTTGCCAAAATATTCATAGAAATAGGTACAGAATTACCTCCTTTAACGCAATTTTTGATGACATGTAGTGAGATTTTAAGAAGTTGGAAATCTTTTTTCATCGTTGGTGCTTTTGTTGGATTTAAATTTGCGTATGCACAATACTACAAAACTCGTATCGGTAGAGAAACTATCGATCGCTTATCTCTAAAAATGCCTTTATTTGGTGATTTGATTCAAAAATCTGCCGTAGCTAGATTTAGTCGGACTTTTGGATCTTTGACTCGTTCCGGTGTGCCGATTTTGACTTCCTTAGAAATTGTCCGAGATACATCAGGAAATCAAGTTATTGCTAATGCCATAGATGCTGCCCGTTTAGAAGTTCAGCAAGGCGGGATGATTAGTCTTGCTCTCCAAAAAGCGAATGTCTTTCCGGCAATGTCAATCCAAATGATTAGTATTGGTGAAGAAACTGGAGAATTAGATGGAATGTTAATGAAAGTTGCCGACTTCTATGAAGATGAAGTTGAGCAAGCAGTAAAAGCCCTAACTAGTGTTCTTGAACCAATCATGATTTTGGTTTTAGGAAGTATGGTTGGTACTATTTTGATGTCGATGTATTTGCCCTTATTCAAGGTATTTGAAAAGCTGGGATAAAAGGCGAAAGGATGAAGTTTTATCGTAAGAATTCAGGAGTCAGAAGTAAGAATTACCGTGGGATTAATAAATCAAGGTTTTGCTAGACAGAGATTCTAATAGTCCAGAACTATTAGTAATCAAACTGTGGTCACTTCTGACTTCTGTATTCTGTATTCTGAATACTTAAATTTCATCCTTCACACTTCACACTTCATACTTCATACTTTATAAAATTATGCCTGTGCAGAAATCTCATTATGAAGCCAGCTTGGCAGAGTATAGCAATCATCAAGCTGCGATCGCTCTCCTCAAACAACACCGACCATACCTAGAAATGATTCCTAGTTTGCGTCGCCCAGATGAAAGCGTAATTACTATTCCTCTACCTATTGTTCGTCTGCGTAAAACTGTTTCCGAGGTTACCCAGGCAACTTGTCTACCCTGTGATGTGGCAATTTTAATGTGCGATCCAGAATGGAAAATTAAAACTGGATCTGAAATTTTAATATTTATTCACCGTCCCCATGAAGACTTTTCTGATTTGTTGGGACGCTGGCGACAAACCCAAATTTTCTTAGATCAAGACTATGAATGGTTAATGCCGCCTCGCCATAGTCATATATTAAGTGAAGGAGCGAATACTATATATCCGTTGTTTGTAGTGTTTAGTGAAACATCAGAACGCATTCAACGAGGTCTGATCGGTGCTGAATTACCATTTGTTATGCAAACATCATATTTGCTATTAGAAGAGGAACGAAGAGAGGAAGAGGGGCTAGAGGCGAGGGATTAGGGTTTTAAAAGTCCAGGGTATGACAGATGAGGCTGATAATCAATTAAAATTATAGCTATTCCGACACTGGTGAAGTATAGCCAAATAAATTTAACCGCCGATTGAAGAGGATGAAGGCAGATAAACGCAGATAAATTTTTACTTCAGCATATCATGAAACGCTATATAGTATTGCTGTGAAGTTTTTTCTTCTAGGAGATATTAGAATTAGCAATGACGGAGATACAGTTCTTGAAATTCTTAAGTCTTCAATTTTCAATACTATGCAATCAGAAGAAAAACAGAAATTGTTATCAGAGGAATATCTCGCTTTTTTGAGAGAGATTGCGGCTGAAGTATCAGATCCAGCCCTGCAAGCACGAATTACAGATATGATCTCGAAAAAGATGAGAACATCAGAGGAAATTCCATCAGCAGAATCCAACCCTTGGGTAAAGTTTGCAGGTGTTTTCCAAGATGATCCGCTTTTTGATGATTTTGTCGAAAATATGGCTGCATATCGACAGGAATTAGATGCAGAAATCGCTGCTTATAATGCTTCCTTAGAGGAGAAGCAGTCAGCTTGAGCCGATATATCCTTGATACTGATCATGTTACTCTTTCTCAGCATGGTAATGCTCAAATTCTAAAACGCACTCAAGCTGTTGGTAGTACTAATATATTTGTGACAACTGTTACCCTTGAAGAACAATTGAGAGGTAGACTAGCCACTATCAATAAATGTGCTACTAAACCAGAATTGTTAGCAATTGCTCATCGGAATTTATGAATAACTCAGATTTACTTTTGCCAGATGAATTTGTTGGAGTTTGATAACGCAGCATTCACTTGCTACCAAAATTTACGTTGTGCAAAAAATTAACATAGGCACACAAGATTTAAGAATAGCTGCGATCGCTCTGGCTAACAATGCGATTGTAGTTACACGTAATCACAAAGATTTTAGCAAAATACCTGATTTATCTCTTGAGGATTGGACTATAACTTAGTCTTTGCTATAACATATTTTACTCGGCTGTTTCACGTTTACGTTTTTCAATTTCAGTATTCGGCAGTAAAAGCTCTGCCTCAATAGTCTTTTTCTTATCTAAGTCAATCTCACTTTGACTTAAGCAATCTAAAAGAAGTTTATTTAAGGAATAGTATTCTTCAAGTTTTTCTTTTTGGATATCACTAAATTGCCAATCATATCCAATCTGACGACTCTTAATAAATACTTCTCGTAGTTTTTCAAGCACACTCTTGCCATTTTCTCGCCAAAAATTATTTAATGATTTTTCGTTATTATCTGCTTCCAATCTGTTGAAGCTAAATTTTCTTTCTGGAATCTGATCATTAATTCTTATCAATTCGGCAGTTTGCGAATTAGAATCAAGCTCATATATTCTTTGAATTATATATTTTAAGTAAAAATGAAAACTTTCTACAGCATTGTATGAGTCCTCGTTGCCAAAAACTTTACCTTTAGAGAAGTTTTCAGCTATATCCATAACAACTTTTGCACAAAAATCAATTTTCATTTTCTGCATCTCATTTTTAGATGGATATTTTATCAAATTTGAAATCCTATCTATTGAAATACTATCTATGCTACCAGCCCCAACACCTAGATTCAAGCCAAGATATAGTGAAAGACCAAAAGAGATAGATGATTTCATAGTGAAAAAATTGAATTCTGAAGAATAGTATAAATCTCTAGAAGACCATGAAAATGGCTTGTAGGGCAGTCCGCCATATATCATTGCTAATTCATAATTTTCATCTTTTGCACCAACACATTCATATGTTGTTGAAAAGGCAAAATAAAATGCCCTTAACGCTGCCAATATATCAGGCATCCCGATAGAATTAGATTTGTCATAAACCCATTTCATGTAGCTTTGTATATCTTCATCTGATTTAAGAAATTCATTAGTCTTGGTTTGTATATCTATGAGAAAGTTGAATGGATCTTCTAACTTCTCTACAGTCATCAAACAAACCTCTCTCCAATGCTTTTCAGTTATATACTGTGAGATATTATCTTGTATTTTTTGATTAGTTAAATTGACAGGTTCATAGTTCCGAGCCAACACTTCTGAAACAAGGTATTCTTGAAAAGTTAGGTGTGAAAATGACCAAACCTTATACGCTCGTTCAATCAACAAGCCATGCTGAGACTCAATTGCTTTTAAAACCCCTCGACTTTCCCTTTGTTCAATTCCCAAAAATTCTCCGATATACCCTTCTAACTCCTCCTGCTCAAACAATACATACTGTTGCTGCACAAACTTCTTCACTGCTAAAAAGCTTAAAAGCTCCAACTTACGTTTTACAGATAAATCTCGATAAATCTCATTCCTCTCAATTGAGCGCGATTGATCCCACTTTTCCAAGAGTAATTCCAACCCTTCTTCATATAACTTGGAACGCTTGGAGTAAAATTTCTTTGTTTGCTGGAAGACTGCACAAGTCAAACTTAGCAAAATTGGCGTAATCGCAAGTTCTCGAATTGTCTTATTTTCCCCTAGAAACAACTGTTCTAAAAATTCTCGCGCTTGTTTTTTCCCCTCCTCTGCATCTGCATACACAGTACTAAACCAATGCGCTGCAAATGCTCTTACCTGCTCCTCATTAAAATCAGCTACTTCTACACAGGTGAAGTGCTGTGATTTCCAATCGAATAAATCTGGTAGGGTTTGCGTCCGACAAGTCACTACCACTTGCAACTGCGGATAAACACGGGCGAAACGCTTAATTTCTTTGGCGATTTGCTTTCCTGCTTCCCCTGTCACTTCATCCAAGCCATCCAGCAATACCAAGGCTCGTCCTTGATTGAGGATCAATTCTACGTCTGCATTACTCAACCGCCAAAGCTGTGCCAAAAACAGCTCTAAGTTATATCCATACTTATTTCCATCGTCTACAAAATACCGCAGTTTAATCAATACAGGAATTTGCTGTGGTTGTAGTTTGCCATCATTACATTCGGTGACGATTCTTTGCAAATACGTCGTTTTCCCCGAACCAGGTTTACCCACTACCATCAAATTTGTATTCCGTTCCAGCGCAGCTAACCCTGATATGCGTTGCTGTTGTCTACCTAAACCAATTCGTTCTAAACTGCGATCGCTAAAATTCCCCTTTGCAAAATCCTGCCATAAATCACCCAATTCCGACCTGTGGTTACTGCTGAGTGACTCCAGGATATTCACATCTACAAATAAATCGCCCAAAGAAACCAAACGGTCTATTCCCCATAAAGGCATTACACCATGCGAACTTTGAATATCATCGTGGAGACGATGACGCACTTGTTTTACTGAGTCATCAATCGGATTTTGTGCCTTTAATTGGGATTTTTTTTTACATTTTTGAATACTGGGGTATGTTCTTCCGGGATTCCTTGCAATGCGATCGCATCACAACCACCATAATAAGCATCTTCATACGACCATCCAGCACCTAACTCATCATAAAAACCAACTGCAAACTTAATTGCTGCCTTGTCTCCAATTTTGTTATTCATCCCGATAACATAATCGATGTATTCAGCGATCGCATCTGCTTGAATCTCAGAATAACAAGCGTTGAGAACAACACACTCTAACCCTCGCGGAGCAAATCGTTTAAATAAGTTTGCTAAAGCTGGGATGGGTACAAGTTGACCTTTACCAGTATCGTCTTCCAAAACTAGTCCATCTTCACCCGAACCATGTCCGCAAAAGTGAACAATCTCTGGATTCAATTCCAACAAAGCACGACGCAAAGAATCAGGAGTAACTGCCCATTTTGCCTGCAAATTAAACTTGTCTCTGTGCTGCGATCTTCGCAAACCCTCATCAATTTCCCGGACTTCTTGATCCAGGCGTAATCTAGCTCCATTTGTTGGGCTGGATGCTAATACTAAAATAGTTTTGTATGAACTACTTTGAGGATTTTCTTCTGGTTGAGCCAAGTTCTGAATCTCCTTTGAGGCGCACAACTTACCAGATATCTGCGGCGTTATAAACCCGGATTATAACACGAACAAATTCCCAAATTGCTTCTGCATTAAGTCCTTAGTAAGTGTGATCATTAGCCCTGTCAAGGTAGCTCGCAAAATCTCTTGTTTCTCTATCAGCTATTTGTTTAACCAAAAAATACACAAAGGAAAGAGACGATAAGTAAAGTTTTCGAGAATTTTTATGTACCTTGACAGGGATATCTCTAACCCCTTACTTCACAAACTGAGGCATGATTTCCGCAGCGGTGAATATGCCGTAAATCCCACGTTGATGTAGTTGCATACCAGCTTTGAGATAACCAAAAGCAGGTCCGCAGACATTGGCTGCCATGCTGGTTTCATCACCTAATGTAAAGGTATGGGTGGAAATCTTACCTTCAAAGGTGCGCCCTGTTACCTTAACATTGGTGCTGAGGGGCTTTTTAGGATTGCGAGTATCAACTACACCGCCAACAGTCACGCGATCGCGTGATACGATTCCTGCTAACTCTAACATCACATCATCGGCGTGTTCCATGTTCTCTAAGGTCAGCACGCCATTGGTTTTATCTAGTAATGCTTCTACTTCTGCATCAGTCATTGCCCGTGCGGTTTCTACGGTATAACCAGGCATATGTCCGATATCTTCTCGCACGGTGGCGCGGTAAGCTTCCCAGTTAGCAATACCTACACCAAAGGTAATCTCTACTTTATGAATTTCGGCGTAGCTTTGGGCGGCTAAAGCAGCAGCAGCAGTTAACAGTCCAGGTGTTGCACCACATCCTGTCATGTAGGTAATACCTGCGGCTTGTAGTTCTGCCTTCATCGCAATTAGCTGTTCTACTGCACTGGTACGCTTAATTGCATCTACTAACACACCGCGCCAACCAGATTGAATAAACTGCCGCGCTACAGAAGGAATAAAATCGTTGGGTAGGTTGGGTAAAGCTAAAAAGTACCCATCTACAGGTTCGGCGCTATCAATTAAATCTTGAATACTGTTGTTTGTTAATGTACCGACTGGTTCTAAATAACCTACAGAACCTTGCGACTGATAAATGGCAATGCAATCTTTAAAATTTAACCCTTCCACAGCGTAAGCATAGCCTTTTTGATCTGCCACTGCTACTAAAGTCATTTCTCGTTTACCAGCAAGTACCTTGGCGGCTGCTTGTCCGAGTCCACCAAAACCCAGTACTCCTAACCGTAACGCTGGCGCAATATTGAGATTTTCTGTACTCATAGTGAATTTCTGAAGTTGAATCAAAAGCTGGGAGTCTGAACCATCTTGGCTGATGGTGGTTGCTCTAAGCTATAAAGGTTAATTATGCTTTATTATCCACCCAGATCAGTTTTTTCACTGTAAATTCTTGCTGGGTAAGCGAGGCTTAAATAAATTTTCACAAACAAGTGCATAACATGTGATCGCTAAAGGTCATAATCCAACTCACAAAACAGACATTTGTTAACAATATGTATAGTAGACCAGCGATGATCTCCCGCAAAATGCCAAAACTTTAATTCAGCCTCTAGGAACCAGTCATGACTGTTGATGCAGAAATTTTACATACTCTAGAGCAAATGCCAGAGCAACTAAAACAAGAACTCTTGCATTATGCCCAATATTTACTTGAGAATTATTCTAAGACTGTTTCTCAGGAAAGTGTAGTACCAAAAAAACGCCGTTCTGGCATTTTAGAAGGCACTTTTGTTTTACCTTTACCTGATGACTTTGACGAACCTCTCTCAGATTTTCAGGAATATATGCAATGAGTAACTTTCTTTTAGATACTCATGCCTTTATCTGGCTGACTGAAAACGACTCTCACCTTCCAGATAATCTGAGGATAATCATTGATAGCGCCGATGTGGTTTATCTCAGTATCGTTAGTCTTTGGGAAATTGCTATCAAATTAAAACTTGGCAAATTATCATTGCAAAAAAGCTATGAAACTATAGGTTCTGCAATGGAGGCTTCAGATATCCTAATGTTGGGAATTTCTTTTAATGATACAGTTCTAGTTCGTAATCTTCCTCTACATCATGGTGATCCATTTGACCGGATGTTGATTGCACAAGCTATTAATCACTCCTTAGTCATCATTAGCCGTGATACAAAATTTGATGCTTATTCTGATGTTCATCGGATGTGGGTATGAAGAAGGCGATCGCTGCAAAAAGTCTAGAATAAAACTATGACACAGGCACTTGAACCAAAAATCTACACTTCAGATGAGTATCTTGAACGGGAGATTGCATCCCAAACGCGGAGCGAGTACCGTAATGGAGCAATTATTCCCATGACTGGAGATACACCCAATCATAATGAATTAGCAATTAACCTTGCAGCCTTGCTAAAATCTGCTTTGCGTGGAAAACCCTACCGTATTTCTGCTACTGATCAACGGCTTTGGATTCCCAATCGTAATATATAGCGTTTCCTAGTCTGCTGAGGTACAAACTTATCTGTTTTAATCTGCGCTCATCCGCGTTCATCTGCGGTTAATTATTCTTGCTTGTACCTCACTAGAATGAGAACCGCTATATATACTTATCCTGATGTTATGGTTGTAGAAAAACCTCTACACCTGTGAAGTATACATTGTATAGCAATCCTAAATCATTTGTGAAATTCTCTTTCTTCTCTTTATTCTCCTTCTTTGTGTCCTTTGCGTCCTTTGCGGTTCGTTAAAAAGAATATTTTTTTCACAACTCAGATAGGATTGCTATAGATGTGAAGGTGCAGGTAGAACCAGGACAGAAGTATTTTTATTCTGATGTGGTGGTGACTTGCGATGATCGTGATGATGATCCGCAATGGATACAATTTCCTTGCTTAATTATCGAAGTGCTTTCACCTTCAACCGAAGCAGCTGATCGGGGTAAAAAATTTGCTGCATATCGTCAATCTCGAACATTGCAAGAATATGTCTTAGTACAAGTAGAACAACCAGGTGTGGAAGTATTTCGCCGCAATGAACATGGAAAATGGGTATTATCGGATTATAATTTGGGCGACACATTGCTACTAGAATCGGTAAATGTAGAAATAGCGATCGCTGATTTATACCGACAAGTTCAATTTGCAGCCGAAGCAACGGGAAATGAATAGGCTATGGGGCAATTTACTCTTTCACAAGTTCTCATCCTGTCAAATTTACCATTTTGAAAAGGGAAATTTGGCTAAATTACTGTTGAAATATCTCTTATCAGTAGAAACTTCTTCTCCAATCCATTCTGGTATTTCGATTTGTTGTTGTTCGTCAGTTAATTCAACTTCAGCCAAGATTAATCCTTTATTATCGCCATTAAACTCATCAATTTCCCAAATTAAACCATTTAATTCTATTTTGTAACGCACCTTTTCAATTAAAGGACGATCGCATAATGTATCTAACATTTCTTGAGCATCTGCCAGGGGAATTTCATATTCAAATTCAGAGCGAGAACAATTCACACTCGGACTTTTAATGGTTAAATAACCTCGGTTGTTAGCAATGCGAACTCTGACTGTAACTGAGTTTTTAGTAGCAATATATCCTTGTCGATACTCACTACCTTTACCTAAGTTTCTCCAAGCATCTCCTTTAACTAAAAATTTCCGCTCTATTTCTTTAGCCATATTCTTGATTAAGTAATGTGTAATTGTAATATCCAGAAAATTTAATTTTTGCTTCTCAGAACGTGCTGTAAACTGTTCAATAATTCTTGGGCTGTAAAAGGTTTTGGCAAAACTAATTGAACATTGGCATTGACAACTTCGCTCAAGCCTTCATGGGGATTAAAGCCACTGCAAGCAATGATTTTCACTTGCGGATTCATTTTTTGCAGGGTGCGAATGGCAGTCAGACCATCCATTTCGGGCATAATCATATCCATCAACACAGCTTTGATTTCGTGCTTGTGTTGGGCATAAAGTGCGATCGCCTCAATACCATTACTAGCAGTCAAAACTTTGTAGTTGTAGTTTTCTAAGACGATGGTAGCAATATCGAGAATTTTTGCTTCATCATCAACCACTAAAATTAATTCTCCTTTTCCTAAAGGTACTGCTAAGTTTTCGGTTTTTAATCCTTGGCGGCCTTCTACTGCTGGCAAGAATAATTTAAATTTACTACCTTTGCCAACCTTGCTAGATACATTAATAAAACCACCATGACTTTTAATAATGCCTAGCACTGTTGAAAGACCTAACCCTGTGCCTGTTCCAATGTCTTTGGTAGTGAAAAATGGCTCGAAAATTCTATCTAATACTTCTGGGGGCATTCCTGTGCCATTATCTGCCACAGTCAACTGGATGTAATTTCCAGCTTGAGCATCTAAATTCATTTGGGCGTAGGCTTCATCAATAAATCTATTTTCTGCGGCAATTTCGATTTTACCGCCATCTGGCATGGCATCACGGGCATTAACTACCAAATTCATCAGCACTTGATGTAGTTGGGTAATATCTCCAGAAACAGCCCACAGATTTTCAGGAATGGCGATCGCAAATTCAATAGATTTGGGAAATGTCTGTTTGGCAATAAGCAGCATTTCGGAAATTAAGTGCTTAATCGAAATAATAGTGCGCTCGCCTTTAAATCCTCGCGCAAAAGATAATACTTGTTTCACCAAATCTGCACCACGTTTGGCATTATTTTCGATAATTGCCATGAGCTGATGATAACGCTCTGTATCTTGGGGAAACTTTAGTTGCAATAGTTGGGAGGCTGCCAAAATTGGTGTCAAAATGTTGTTCAAATCATGGGCAATCCCACCAGCCAAAGTCCCAAGGCTTTCTAATCTTTGCGTGCGGAAAAACTGTTCTTCTAATTGTTTCTTTTGGGTAATATCTGTGTCAACAATCAAGATGGATTTAGGTTGCCCTGTGCTATCGTGCATGAGTGTCCAGCAACTTTCGACGATAATCTCTTGGCCAGATTTGGTAATTTTATGTAATTCCCCTTGCCAAGTGCCACTATTAATTACTTTTTCGATCGCTACAGAAACTTTTGGTGAAGGTTGTTTAAATAAAAGTTCATCGGCGTTTTGCTCTACTGCTTCTTGTGCTGGCCAACCATATAAACGTTCAGCACCTTGATTCCAAAACAGAATCCGACTTTGCAAGTCTCGCACGACAATTGCATCTTTGACAATATCCAGCAAGGCGGCTTGTTCTTGAATTTGCTGTTCTGCTTGTTTGCGTTCGCGTAGCGCGGCTTGCCGTTCGCTGATATCTCTAGTTGTACCAGTTAGCCGACTCGGTTTGCCGTTTTCGTCGTAGTAAATCTGACCTGTAGAATTTAACCAGTGAATGCTACCATCTGGCCAAACAGCACGATATTCAACAATAAATTTCGCTCCTTCTTGAATGGTAGCAGTCACAGTCTGAGTAAAAGCTTGCCGATCTTCAGGAAGAAGTAACTCTAAAAAATCTGCCGTTGTCGGACACAAAGTCCCACTAGGTAAACCATACAGTGGCCCCATATTGGCAGACCAGAGGGTTTCATTCGTCTGAATCTTCCACTCCCAAATACCCATGTGAGCAGCTTCTAAAGCTAAACTCAGTCGAGCTTCACTTTCCCGCAATGATTCTTCAGCTTGTTTGCGTTCAGTGATATCTTCGACAATGCCAGCGTAAGAGTAAATATTTCCCTGATCATCGCGGATTGCAAAGGTGCGATCCCAAACCCAACGGATCAAGCCATCAGGACGTAGAATGCGATATTCGATTTCGGTAGCTTCTCCAGCCCAATGTTGTGTCATCATCTGATGGACGCGATCGCGATCGTCTGGATGTACTGCATCCATCCACGATAGCGGTTGCTCTTGTAAACTCTGACGAGAACGACCCCAGATTTTTTCATAAGCCGGGTTAACATACAAAAATTGCCCTGTGTGAGGGTCTTTCCACCAAATCAAAGACTGGATATTTTCAGCAAAATAGTGAAATTTCGCCTCGCTTTCTCGCAATGCGGCTTCTTTTTGTTCGCCATACAGCTTCTCTCTATGTTGCCACGCTTCCTCAGCCTGTTGATATTCCAAAATTTCCTGCTGCAACCGCTGGTTTTCTGCCACTAGTTTTTCTAACTCATCATGAGTTTGGTGCAGTTTTTCTTCTACCATCTGAAGTCTTTTACGAGTTTTTTTAAGTTCTTGATGAGTTGTTATAAATGTAGGTGATTCGTGTTTTATTCCCGGCTGGCGATGATGGTGAATAGAACAACTGATGCCATTAGTTTTGCAATAATTATTTTGTGGTTGCTGAAAAGCTGTTTTGATACCAACTATTGTGTCGCGGTTAAAAGCTTGCAGTAAAACACTATCAGTGACAATTCCTTTTAATTGCCCTTGATTATCCACAATTGGCAAATAACTAATTTGATAGTGACGCAAAATAGACCAAGCTGTGAATATATCTGTTGCATGGCTTTCCCTGAGAGTAATCAATGCTGTTACCATGACTTCAGACACTTTTTTTTGAGTAATATCTACTCCAGATGCAATAATATTGACTACATCTTTTGCTGTGATTATCCCTAATAAATACCCAGATTCTACGACCAAGATGCAACTGTTTTCTTGCTGATTATAGATATCCAGCTTTAAATATCTGTTTAAGCTAGTCAGAGACAGAGTTTGAGATTTTTTATGACTCATCAAGATAATAGCATCGACTATATAGCTATCAGGACTAATAGTTAAAGGAGAACGGTTAATCAGATCATATAAAGTCGGCAAATTAATTAGCTGCTCTTGTAATTGCATATTGAATTCGTCAATTAAATTTATATTCTTAATCTGAGAACAAGCTAGGAAATGCAAGCTATAGCAAATGAGTGTGTAATATCATTTATTTCAATTTAATAGAGTATTATGCAAATTTAACTGCAAAAATGGCATTTTGTTATTCAAGGCAATCTATATATAGATTTCAGTGTCAATAGATATTTAATGCCAGACTATTTATTTAATTTGGGGGTAGTCAAACTCATTTTATTGTCAAATGTTGAATAGATGATCTATTCAGTCAAAAAATAAATTGTATGAATTCTGTTCTTAAGACTGCTGTGATAACTTATCAATGTAACTTTTTATTCTTTGATTTCAACTATTAAACTTATCAGCTACCTTGGTTTTAAAAGTTTTTCGGAAAAAAATCTCGGTAATTTAAGTTATAAAATTTACATAATATCTCTTAGGATAAATTTATAAAAAATATTAATTTTTTGACTTACATCTTAATTTAACAAAAATCAAGACATTTTGATCAATTTTGAGAATGGAATTGCCAATATGGCCAGAAAACCGTCAAATTCCAGAAATTAAGTCCATAAATTTTCCACTATCGTCTTATATCTGATATGGGACTCCTATTTAAGTAGAACAGTGTAAATAATGGTAGTTAGGAAAAGGCAGGAGGCAGGAGGCATAAGGAAAGAGGGTTTTAGCTTAATTAACCTTTCTTAATATAGTTTGTTTTTTTCCCATCGACTTACTTAATTTTGGAAAAAACTCAATACAGTTTCTGTTGCTTCCTACCTTCACAAGTAAGTTCAGAAATCAAATCGGATTGCTATATATTCTGTTCTTGATGTAGAGTCTGAACTATGGCTGAGTGTAAGACTCTAAATGCTGAATTACAAAAGATTTTCAGTCTCTGGTTGAGTAATTTAAGTTAAATAAAGTAAAGTTTAAGTTTTACTTATTTTTGCCATGATGGCGCTCTAGGGTGATATTTTAGTTCTTCAGATAAAAAGGTAAAACGAAGATAACTTGTAAACTAAATTACAATTCTATCTGTAAAAAAACTGAAAATAAGGTAAAAATTTTATGGATTTTCAAGATTTTCTCAGACATAAATTTACTCATGTTGTAATGGGCGAGTTCAAGCCTGGTAAATTTGAAGCCGCCAAACAACTTTATGAAGAAGCTGTATTAACCTATACAAAAGGTTTCAAAGGGGCCTATCTCTTACAAGAACCAGGAACTGACAGAGGCATATCCATAATTTTTTGGGAAAGTGTAGAAGATATGGAAGCCAATCACAGTGAAGTTTATCAAAACATTTTGAAAAAGATGATGCCTTTATTTGCCGAACCACCAAAGACAATAGTTTATGAGCTAGTTTGCGAAATTAACCCAAAAGAGACGGAAGAAGTATAAAGTGTGAAGCATGTAGACGCTTTTAGTGGTGAAGCAGTGCGTTGGGCGGGTTTCCCGACTTGTAGCAACTGCTGAACCCGAAGGGCTAGCCGCAGGCTAGTATGAAATTTTATGTTGTGGAGTGCTGAGTAAAAATACTAGTCCCTAGCCTCTAACCCCTAACCTCAGCCCCTCTTACATACCTACTTGTAGTTCATGATGGCTACTTACTGCTAGGATTTAGCATAGTACAAGTGAACTGTAATAGGTATGGAATGTCTGAGTTAATTCTGTTTTGGCATCGTCGTGACTTACGCGTTGCGGATAATACCGGACTAGCGGTGGCAAGAAGGCAAACCCCTAAAGTGGTGGGTGTATTTTGTCTCGATCGCAATATTCTCGAACGTGATGATGTTGCGCCTGTAAGGGTAACATATATGATTGGTTGCTTGCAGGCATTACAAAAGCGATATGCAGAAATTGGTAGCCAACTCCTAATTCTCCATGCTGATCCTCTACAAGCTATTCCGACTTTGGCTGAAGCTTTGAATGCCAAAGCTGTGTTTTGGAATTGGGATGTAGAACCATACTCGCAAATACGCGATCGCAATATAATTTATGCACTTAAAGAAAAAGGCATTGAATTCCTTAACGAGAATTGGGATCAAATCCTGCACACGCCAGCCGAAATTCGCACAGGTAGCAATGCACCTTACACGGTTTACACCCCCTTTTGGAAAAACTGGAGTAGCAAACCCAAAGCATCACCAGTAGAAACCCTACAAGCTGCGGAAGGACTAACACCAGCCGAACAAGAAATTGCCAAAAATGCAGGTGCAATTCCACTACCCACAGCCAAAGATTTAGGATTTATCTGGGATGGCGATTTAATTCTCCCACCCGGAGAAGCTGCTGCCCAAGCCAGATTAGCAGAATTTACTGATAAAGCCATTACTGAATACCAACAACAGCGCAATTTCCCCGCTACAGACGGCACATCGCAACTCAGCGCCGCTTTGAAATTTGGCGCAATTGGTATTCGCACTGTTTGGCAAGTCACAATAGAGGCACAAGAAAATAGCCGTAGTGAAGAAGCCACAACTAGTATCCGCACTTGGCAACAAGAACTGGCGTGGAGGGAATTTTATCAACACGCTATGTATAACTTCCCGGAATTAGCTGAAGGTGCTTACCGCGATGCCTTTAAAAACTTTCCTTGGGAAACTAACGAAGAACACTTTCAAGCTTGGTGCGAAGGTAAAACAGGCTACCCCATAGTAGATGCAGCCATGCGCCAATTAAATGAAAGCGGCTGGATGCACAACCGTTGTCGGATGATTGTTGCGAGTTTCCTCACCAAAGACTTGCTCATTAGTCCGCAATTAGGCGAAAAATACTTTATGCAAAAGTTAATTGACGGTGATTTGTCAGCAAATAATGGCGGTTGGCAATGGAGTGCTTCGAGTGGTATGGATCCTAAACCTGTGCGAATTTTTAATCCAGCGAGTCAAGCACAAAAATTCGATCCCGATGGCGAATATATTCGGCAATGGTTGCCAGAATTGCGCTCTATAGATACTGAATATTTAGTAACTGGTAAAATTACACCTCTAGAACGTCGCGCTGCTGGCTACCCTGAACCCATCGTCGATCATAAACAACGACAACAGCAATTTAAACAGCGCTATCAACAGCAGAAAGAAATAATTAAGTAGATTGGTACAAATAAAGTTTACTATAGCAATCCTACATACAGCATATTTTGGGTACATAAGGTACAAGCGGAAAACCTAAAACCATGTAGAGACGTTACATGTAACGTCTCTACCGTATTTCACGAATATCGAAACTGCTGTAAGTTGTAAAAATTCAAAGGCTCAGATCCCCGACTTCTTTGAGAAGTCGGGGATCTTGTTGTTCACAAATGATTTATGACTGCTATAGTGAAGCTTGTGATTTGTCATGAATCATGGGTCAAATTTCAAGTCATATTTAAGTTTTGTAACCTATATTTGTTTATTCAGTCTTACTTATTGATCAACAAAAACTATAATAATAGCGTTAGTTTTATTTAAAACTAACGCTATTGCTTTTAAATAAATTCAGGGATTAAATACTAGTAACTTTCCCTGATGTTTCCTATAAATTACTTCCAATTACATCAATTAAACAGCACTACGACGAGTAAGCAAGTTCCATAAGAAGACGGCGACAATTGCACCAAGAACTGCTACTAAAATACCAGGGATGCTAAGAGTAGGAGCCGCTAAGGCAAAATTTCCCGTACTGAAGAATACTCCTAAGCTACCACCAACAAATGCACCGATAATACCTAACAAAATTGTTCCCAAAATGCCGCCGCCTTGATGACCAGGGTAGATAGCTTTAGCAATAGCACCAGCAATTAAACCTAAGATAATCCAAGCAAGAATGTTCATGTCTTTGTTGTTTGTAGTTAATGTTTTTTCTGACAATTACACATTAACAAGTTCCAGAAGTGTAGCCAATCTACCATCAGAATTAATTATGCATAGCCTGAAGTCGTAGTTCAATTGCTGCCATTTCTTTTGGTATATGTCGAAATCAAGACAGGTAAAAACTCAAGAAAAAGCCCATAGCTGCTGTGAAACTATGGGCTGATTAATTCATTGCTTGGTAATTGCAGTATATGCATTTCTAATTAGGCCTATCCTCTACTAGAAGAATTAAGCTTAAATGGCAATTGTGAACATTCTTAACCAGAAAAATTTCAAGTTCTTTCAACTTCTGGTAGAGTGCAGCCATCAATTACCCACATAGGATCAATACAGTAAAACTCAATCACAATCTAAGTGCGTTTTAATTTATGACATTTAATTACAGATGGAAAAATGGCGCTCGACCAAATCGAGATGAAGCTATCAGACACAAATATTTATTAGATGAAAGCCAGTTTGATAACGAGCAAGACCGACAATTAGCGGAGGAATCTGCAAGGCGAATGTTAGGTGTACCTGTACCGACTTTAGATGAAGATAAACCAGTATTACCCCAAGCAGACCCAGACAGAAAAATCTAAATTGCGCGATCGCTCTCATCACCCAGTAATTACACAAGGTAAAATGGCTGAAGATAATTACGCAGAGAAATATACTGACCCTGAGTTACGTCGCCAACTCAAGGAAGAAATTCTCAAATCTGATCAAGGTGGTCAGCCCGGCCAGTGGTCTGCACGTAAAAGTCAGCTGCTAGTCAAAGAATATGAAAAACAAGGCGGCGGCTACAAAAAAGCAAATAAAGACGAAGCTGCACAATCATTAGAAAAATGGTCTAAACAAGACTGGCAAACTCAAGATGGTGAAGACCGCGCTCGTGAAGATGGTATGACTAAACGCTATCTACCAAAAGCACTTTGGGATAAATTGAGCGACGCAGAAAAGCAAGAAGCAGAACAAATTAAAGAAAAAGCTTCCAAGGAAGGTAAACAACATGTGGAATGGACTCCAGCTATTGAAAAAGCAATGGCTGAAGTTGAGCATGAATCTCACAATGAGCCGTCAAAGCAGGAATTGTATGAGCAAGCAAAATCACTCAATATCAAAGGTCGTAGCAATATGAGCAAAGATGAACTAAAAAAAGCGATTGATGAGGCAAAAAGTTAAAGCGATCGCTACCATTTATTAACTCTGGCGATTTACAAGCTTGTAGAGTGGGCAAAACTTTGCCCACCCTACATATTTAATTGATGCCTTTGAGTTTGCGAGTGCTATCAACTAAACTTTGAGCAAATTCGTCAAATCTTTGTGAAAGTTTTTCATCTAACAACTTACCTTCTGGGCTAAAAGCACTCCAGGCTTGTCCAATAGCAATTTGTTCAGGAATTGCCCAACCATGTACCCAACGCACAATTAAGCGTAAATCATTGAGGGCGTTGCTATTAGATTGACCTCCCAAAACGCTAATAAATCCTGTAACTTTCCCAGATAGTTCTTCAAAACTCATTAAATCAAGGGCATTTTTTAGCACACCACTCACGCCGCCATGATACTCTGGTGTTGCCAAAATCAATCCATCTGCACCACTGACAGTCTCGCGCAAACGCTTCACATCTGGATATTCGGGATATTCTTTTTCACCGTTACAAAAAGGTAGCTGCAATTGCCGTAAATCCAAAATTTCTACATCTGCACCTATGGCTTGTAACCTTTGTGCTGCTACTTGTAAAGCCAACTGTGTATAGGAGTTAGGTCTTAAACTACCACCAATGCCAACAATTCTGACCATAATGTCCCCATTCAATACAAATAAATAGCTAGTACAGAAGGATGATTGCAAGTCGTAGTCATTACGACTATGTTTATTTTAGCGAGTTATTGTTTCGTAGTCAAATTTGTCGCATCACTCAGCAGTAGATTTCAAAAATCACTCAAAACGGTACTTAAGCTAATACTCTGCCAAGGTGGGTTTATCATCATCATACCCAGGAGTATAATTTATCCCACTAAAATAGAATTCCTTGAGTAGCATGGGTAAAGAGAGTAGGGAATAGCTTGGTGTAGAAGTTAGACTAGATAAAAAACAGTGATTTCCAGTTATTGCAATTTTTGCTAGAAAAATAGGCATAAAATCAGCGCGAAGCTCATGCCAGCAGAAAAAGGGTAAATGATATGAAAAATTTGAGGAGAAAGGCATTGATGCAACAGCGATCGCCCATAATTAAACCAACTACGGCCAAGCCAGAGTTAGGTAAAATCGACCAAAAGCGATCGCCAAAATCTGTTGCTTGGTCTGGGGCATTAATAGCCAGTTTAATGATGTTGCCAAATATTATTGGCGGTACACCTGCCCTGGCACAAAGAGCCGAGCGCGAAATTAGTTATGGCGAGTTGATTAGAAGAACTGAAAAAGGCGAAGTTAAAAAAGTCGAGTTAGACGAAACCGAACAAACAGCCAAAGTATATTTACAAGGGCAAAAGCCAGATACACCACCTCTACAAGTAAGACTTTTAAATCAAAATACAGAGTTAATAAATAAACTCAAAGCGAAAAATGTCGAATTTGGTGAAGTTTCCTCGGCCAATAGTCGAGCTGCTGTTGGGTTGTTAATCAACCTGATGTGGATTTTGCCACTGGTAGCTTTAATGTTATTATTCCTGCGTCGCTCCACCAATGCTTCTAACCAAGCAATGAACTTTGGTAAATCCAGAGCGCGTTTTCAAATGGAAGCCAAAACAGGTGTGAAATTTGACGATGTAGCTGGTATCGAAGAAGCCAAAGAAGAATTACAAGAAGTTGTTACCTTCCTCAAACAGCCAGAAAGATTTACCGCTGTTGGCGCACGCATTCCTAAAGGTGTGTTGTTAGTCGGCCCTCCAGGTACAGGTAAAACATTACTGGCAAAAGCGATCGCTGGTGAAGCTGGCGTACCATTTTTCAGCATTTCCGGTTCGGAATTTGTGGAAATGTTCGTCGGTGTGGGTGCTTCCCGTGTGCGCGATTTATTTAAGAAAGCCAAAGAAAATGCGCCCTGTTTAATATTTATTGATGAAATTGACGCTGTAGGTAGACAACGGGGTGCAGGTATCGGTGGCGGTAACGATGAGAGAGAACAAACCCTCAACCAGTTGCTCACCGAAATGGATGGTTTTGAAGGTAATACAGGCATCATTATTATTGCTGCTACCAACCGTCCCGACGTATTAGACGCAGCCTTATTGCGTCCAGGACGCTTTGACAGACAAGTAATTGTCGATGCGCCGGATTTAAAAGGGCGATTAGAAATATTGCAAGTTCATGCTCGCAATAAGAAAATTGATGAAAGTGTTTCCTTAGAAGCGATCGCCCGACGGACACCTGGGTTTACTGGTGCAGATTTAGCCAACTTACTCAACGAAGCCGCCATTCTCACCGCCAGAAGACGCAAAGACGCAATTAGCATCTTAGAAATTAACGATGCAGTTGACCGCGTAGTTGCGGGGATGGAAGGTACACCTCTAGTAGACAGCAAAATCAAACGCTTAATTGCTTATCATGAAATTGGCTATGCCATAGTGGGAACCTTGCTCAAAGACCATGACCCAGTACAAAAAGTATCTCTAATTCCACGCGGACAGTCACGGGGTTTAACTTGGTTTACGCCTGATGAAGAACATTTTTTAATGTCGCGATCGCAACTATTAGCTAGAATTACCGCAGTATTAGGTGGTAGAGCTGCGGAAGAAGTAATTTTTGGCTTGCCAGAAGTAACTGGTGGGATGCGAGAAAACCGCAAATTAGAATATGCAACATCCATAGCCCGACAAATGGTTACACAGTATGGGATGTCTGAAATTGGACAGTTTTCGTTAGAATCACCTAATAGCGAGGTATTTCTGGGGCGTGACTGGATGAGCAAATCCGAGTATTCCGAAGAGATTGCCGCCCAAATTGATCGGAAAGTCCGGGAAATTCTAATTCAATGCTATGACACAGCAAAACGCTTGATTCAAGAAAACCGCACATTAGTTGACCGTTTAGTAGAAATTCTGATTGAACAAGAGACAATAGATGGAGAACAATTCCGTCAAATTGTCGCTGAATATCAGGATAAACAAGTAGCTGACGCAGCAACTGTAGCTGTACCTAATTAAAGTTTTTCGGTAGGATTCGCCGATTTGTAGAGATGTTGTGATGCAACATCTCTACATTGTTATTTTGATTATGATTTAAATAACATCTGCTTTGAAGTTTTAATGAATAGCACACCAGTCAGTCAAGTGCGATGGACTGATGAAGCTGGACATTTGACAGCCGCACCAGAGTTGGTAGTAGAGGTTTTGTCTGATGGCGAAAAGAATCAGAAGGGCGATCGCCTAGCAAAACTCAAACTATACTCAGTGCAAGGAGTTTTGGAATATTGGATTTTTGACCGTAGCGAGCAGAAAGCCGAAGTGTACCGACGAGAGCAGGGAGTTTTAAAGCTTGTAGCCACTTTATACAGTCAGGATGAATTGACTAGTCCTTTGTTACCAGGGTTTAGCTGTATTATCGGCAAACTTTTTTAGTCTTGAAGATAAAAAATCCCCCGGTTCTTACCAGAGGATAACTTTAATATTGCTCTAATTTAGGATGTTTTTCTTGTAAACAGCATAGCAACATTGAGCAGTTTAAAGGTGCCAAAATGGCATAAAAAATACTTTTTTTACTTATAATTCATCCCAAGTTTAAAAATGATGAAAAAAAATGGATTGCTATATTATTTCTACCGCTAAATATAAAAAAATATTGAAAATTAGTGGAGAATTTCAGCCAATACAGTTCAGCATTAAATGGCAGTTAATTCTTCTGATGTGAACTTTATGGAATTGAATTCTTCCACTAATTAATTCTGACCCTTCGACAAGCTCAGGGCATCGCTCCTGAATTCTGACTTCTGTCTCCTGATTTAATAACCAGAATCACGCTGATTTTTGGATTCTTGAATGACGATTTTTGACTCTCTGCTGGCAATTTGTTGTTGAGTAAACATTTCTCGTAGCACCAAGGCAGGGTCTACATAGTTATTAGCATATTTCAGTCCCCAGTGCAGGTGTGGCCCGGTGGTGCGTCCTGTCATACCCACACGACCAATCCTGACTCCGGTGGGGATTACTTGACCTTCCCAAATTTGAATTCCCCCTGTCCTGTCTATTAAGTAGCGCCGACCATAAGCAGTTTCGACATGGCCTTCCATGTGACAGTAGGTATGTTCCCACTCACCGGATTTAATGACTATGTGAGTCCCGCAAGCAGTGCGATCGCCTACTTTTAGCACTGTACCTACCCACCAATTCCGAATATAACTGCCTTGTGGCGCGGCTATATCTAAGCCTCCGTGAAATTCCCAATTAGCCCCACCAGTCGCAGAACGGCGATAACCAAAGGGCGATGTATATGCTTGAAAGTTTTCTACGGGGAAAGAAGCGGCTAACCAACCATTGTTTCTGGTAGCTGTTCTTTGTTGCACTTCTCTGGCTGTAACTGTTTCGACATTTGATCCGAAAGTGCTAATACCAACAACACTCAAACCCAAGACTAATAATGTAGCTCCAGAAAGCAATACTTTGTTTGGTCTTTGACCCATTATTTGATTCCTTATTTTCACAGTATTATCTGTAATTTATTAGAGAAATAGCTGTTTTTTAGCCCTTCATTATTACCAGAAAATAGAATTTTATTTTCTTCCTTTTAATTGGAATTTTTTATCTTAGTTATTTACATAACCACATTATTTTGTGTCAGTGATTGTTTAACATCACTTGTACATCAAGGATGTTAGTACTATGATTGCCCCGTTTATGTTATCAGATTTTTCAAGTGAAAAATTACTTTCAAATAATAATTTGGGGGATTTTTAACTTGATAAATAGAATTTTTACAATATGCGCTTAGTTGCCGTATCTTAAACAGTGACAGTTTACAGTGACGGAAACTATAGCCATACTTATGTATATACGTAAGTAGTCCCCAAGAATCAGGAATCTAGAAAAGTATTGCTGGCTGAGTGTTTCCTGTATCCTGTGAAGGGTGACTTTTTGCTCTAGATAGTTGAAATTGTGCAAGGATTTATGCTTAAAATTTCTGAATAGGTCAATGGAGCTTGAAAAAAGGCCAAGATGACCATTTGCAGGACGCACCCAAGCCATGCTGACTGATATATTGCCTTTCTCTTTTGAAGTAGATACCGTTGCGATCGCTGGCGCTAGTCTGTGGTCTTTAGCGTTGTACTTAGGTTTTTTCCCCTGTAGTGAATGGGTGATTGAGCAGTTAAACCGTTGGTTCAACTTTGCCGAGCGATCGCTGTACACTAGTCAGACGGAATTTGAAAAAACTCGCAAAGCCAGAGAATCCCAAAATGCTTTTTACGCTTCATTATTTAGCATCGTGCCGTTTTTGTGTATAGGCACTTTATGTAACTGGGGCGTAGAAATCAGCTTAGGTCGCAGTTGGGCAATTAGTATCGGGATACTCGCTTGTATTGGTTCTGGGATTTATGAATTAGGGCGACGAGATGGTCAGTCTTCAGATTAAGGAAGATCACAGAGAAAAGAATTTCTCTGTGATCTTCTCGGCTGAGTCAGAATTATGTATGTACATTAAGACCTGGTTAATGCCAGAGATTGCGTTACTTTATTAAAATATGGAGGCAAGCAATTTCTTAAAAATAAAATTATGAAAAAAACTTTATTGAGCTTGACATTATTGTTAGTGAGTTTTTGTGCCATACCATCTGTAGCTGCTTTATCAGATCGTTGTTTAATTCAAAATCAACGTAGTAATATTCCCCCAGAAATACTCAAAACATTCTTTTCTGAAGAAAATAATCGGTTGAATATATTTCAAAAACGTCCACTAATTTCAGCTTCAGATCAGGAGATTAGACAAGCTGCCGTTAACTATACCCTTGCTCATTCTTGTCAATTCAAGATTATAAGTGGCACCCCTGAAGCAATCTTTAACCGTCCAATCAAAGCTGCTGAAATTCCTGCTACTGGTTTCGGAGAGTTTGACTTTAAGGAAGAAGAACCACCAATGATGTTAGTAGTACTCAAAGGAAACTTTGACCTTAGTGGTTCTACCTTTCCTTCACATCCTCGTCGTTCAACAAAGTACACTGCGTATATTTTTGACCTGAAGGCTGGTACACCGATTTTTGCAGCAGTTGGACTATCTGGAAAATACTTCCGCGATGCTCTTAATGACCCAACTTTACCAGATGATTTAGTATCTGTTGGTCTTTAATTTTTACCGAATTTCCTCGCAGACAATTTGAGCGATTTTTTCGGCTGCGCCACTTTCGCCGCGAACCTGTCTCAGCTTGTTACGCATCTCCTCCAATTTTTCGGGATGGGTTAACAAGTCTAATACTATTTCGCCAACTTCTTGCGCCTGGAGTTGACCTACTAATTCTGGAACTATTTCTGACTGCGCCCAGATATTTGGCCAGGCTAATAAACCCTTGCGTCGCAGAAATAGCCAGTTAATTAATTTGGCAAATGTTGTACCCACTCCTGGCAAATTCGCTAATAATCCTGGTAAACCATCCCAAGAACGCATAGCATCAAGCTGTTGAGTCGGCAATAACACAATCATCGGTACAGCTAAAGAACCAAGTTCGGCTGTGTTTGCGCCGACTGTAGTTAAGCAGAGACTACATTGCGATAAGATGCTGTATGCCGGATTTTCTTGGTGTAGCTCGACGTTTAATCCTTGATTTGTTTTCAGTAGCGGGTACTCATGATTTTGTTCTGGGATAAGTAAGGAACCACCAGAAAATTTAAAAGTTTCGACAAAAGGATTTTTCTGGGGATCGGCAAAGCTGGCTAAAGTTTGTAAATCTAAAGTTGGGGCGACAGGAATAATAAACTTGGTTTGCGGCTGTTTGGCGTGGATGTATTCAGCAATAGCTAAAGTTAAAGGAACTCCTTGGGTGAGTTTTGCGGCTTTTGAACCGGGGAGAATACCTATAAGTGCTGAGTGCTGAGTGCTGAGTGCTGAGTGCTGAGTGCTGAGTGCTGAGTGCTGAGTGCTGAGTACTGAGTGCTGAGTGCTGAGTGCTGAGTGCTGAGTGCTGAGTGCTGAGTTTTGGGCTTCTAGCATTAAGTCGCCGACGACTGTGAATTTATGGGCGTATTTGGGCGAGACTTTTTGCGCGACTTGTGGTTTCATCACGCCAAAGCGGTCAATTAAATTATGCCAACGGGCTTCCCATTCGGCGTAGACTACGGTGCGATATCCGAGTTTTTTGCCGATGATTACAGGGAAAAATTGATCGCCACCCAGGAAAACTACAACGCCGTGGCTTCTCCAGTCCCAATTGTTATATGTTTTTCCCCAAAGCAAAAATTGCCAAAAATGTTCTACTCCTTGAACTCGATCAACTTCTGGGTAGGATAGAGCGATCGCAGCTTCTTTACCACTAGCATTAGGACAAGGTGATAAGACTACAGAAATTCTGACTAAAGAACGGTCATCTCCTAGTTGTTGGCGTAATGCTTTGACAACTGGACGCACCCAGGTTGTGACTTCTCCAGGGCCATTAGAAAGAATAAGAATATCTACTGGAGTCATGATTTATGGCAAAAGTCCAAAGGCAAAAGTAAGAATTGTTTTTAATATTAGTGGTATGTGTGAGTGCAATTCTCTACTTCAACTAATTAGATGGTAGGGGTTGTTGATTTTCGAGAGTTGGGTTACCAAGTGTTCGGGGTATTTGTACTGCCAACACTGTCAGATTCATTGCCATATAAGCTACCAGCGACATCCACAGTAAAGAGTTATTGTGAATATACCAAGCTGCGATCGCTACAGGCAAAAAGCCACAGCTAAAAGCAATTAAGACTGCATTACGTAAGGTTGCACCTTCTTTTAAACCAATGAAATAACCTTCTAACATAAAGGCAATGGCGGTTAATCCCAACAATGGTAGCAACCAAATTGTATAAGTACTAATATGTTTATTAACTTCGGCGTGATTAGTTAACAGCCCAAACACAGTATCTGGAAACAGCACTGACACGACAGCAAAACCCAAAGCAATCACCAAACTGGTCAATACAGAGACAGTTAGTAATGCACTCATCTGTTCTTTTTCACCTTTGCTGTAAAAGTTACCAGTCAGGGTTTGAGTTGTCATTCCCACACCTTGAACTGTGAACTGACTTAATAAAGCAATTTGTAAGAGCAAACCGTTCTCGGCTAAGATTTCCGTTCCCATTGCTGCACTCAAGTTAGTGAAGATGGCATAAGTGGAAATCAGCACTATAAAGCGGATGAGAATGTTACTCTTCAGCACCACCGTATCTTTGAGAGCTAACCAATCAAACACTTCTTTGAAAGCGGCGGGTAATGTTTGCCAGGGAATAGTAAAGCAGGCATATATAATTCCAGTTAATAATGCCAGATATTGACTAATGGCTGTGGCTAGTCCAGCCCCCATACTTTCCCAACCCCAAAGCGAAATCATCAAATAGTCCAGCACCACATTAGAACCATTACCAATCACAGACATAACTAGGACAACGCTATTCTTTTCTTGTCCCATAAACCAGCCAATTAAGACAAAATTCAGCAATACGGCTGGCGCTCCCCAAATTCTGGCTTGAAAATAATCAGCCCCAGCAATTTCAATTTCTGGGGAACCGCTGAGAATCGTAAAACCAATTTTTTGTAATGGGTATTGCAACAACAGAATTAATAAGCCAATTCCCAAAGCAATCAAGCCACTGCGTATCCCCGCCAAGAGTACGGCTTTATGGTCATCGAGTCCGACAGCTTGTGCAGTTAGCGCGTTCACACTAGAACGCAGAAATTTTAAGACTCGATAAAGGTAGTCAAAAATAATCGTTGCTAAAATCACTCCCGCCAAGTGACGGATGTCTGCCAAGTGTCCCAAAAAGGCAATATCCACTAAACCTGCTAAGGGAACCATCATGTTGGACAGCATACCAATGCTTGCCAGTTTGTAAAAACGAGGCAGGAAGTTGTACTTGGGTGAGACCGCAATTGTCATAGATTGTTGTCTGTACTGGAATTTATCTTCCAGTCTGAACTATTTCATGGAGAAATGACATATCAGATTTTATCTGGTGAAATAATAATATTGGATTAAAGGTGTAGTTACTGGTTCAGATCCCCGACTTCTTTGAGAAGTCGGGGATCTTGTTGTACCAACGATCCTGAGTAAGCCCTAAACTAATTTCCTTGCAATGGTGCATTCAAGGCTTTTTCGATGCGATCGCGTGTTTCGAGAATATGGGCTTTGCTATATTCATCTTGAGAACTTACTTGAGCCAGTTTTTCATCTAACTGCTTGAGTTTGTACCAAGCTAAAGTTCGCGCATCTTCTGGGACATTATCTTTTCGCAACACCATACTCATGAGAATATCCAAGTATTCTCTCTGCAAACCTCGTCGCATACTGGATATTTGCAAAGCTGATTTTTGAGGTTTGATCACTTCTGTCCAAATTCCATCTTGAAGAGTATCAAATAACTCAGGCAATGACAGTGCTTGTCCTGATGAAGCTTTGAGTTCCAAATCTTTGAGACGGTAGAGGCGATCGCCTGAAAGTAAATCGCGCAAAACTGCACTCTGCAAGAATAAAACCAACTCATGAATCGGATAATCTAAACGTCCTACACGGGGATAGCTGCCCCAGTGCCGCCACCGGGAAGGTGCTAATTTATTCAATAAGTCTGGGGAAAATTTTAAGGCATCTTCGGCAAACACATACTTTTGCAGGGTTTTTAAAGCTTGTCGTTGTTCTTCTACGGGGACTGGTTGAAATGGTAAACGATTTTGTCCCTGGAGTTTGCTAGAGTCCACGTCACCACCTTTGATGCGGTAAAAAGACTGTCCCCCAATATATTTACTTACATAATAAATTTGCTGAAAATAATTACCCAAAACTGTACTAAAGCGTTCGCTGACATCGCTGTAGCTTTCCCCGGCTGTGGGATAACCTCTGTTAAGTTTTTCCCACATCACCCGTGAATTATCTAATTGCCATTGGGCATAAACCAGCACGTTGTTACTATTGTCCCAAGCATCGGCTGTGGGATCGAGGTCATAAACATCCTCGTCTGTGGAATAACTCAACTCTGGCTTGTAAGATTGGTTGGCAATTTCCTGCAACAAGGGTTTTTCGGCGATGGGAGTTGTTGCTTGAGTAGAGATATAACCATATTGAATTGCCCATTCATCATAAGGCCCCACCTCAGTCGGAAAATAATCGCCCTGCTTTGTGCCTTGGGGTGCAATATTCGGAGGAATGTAATCCATCACCGAAGCAGTTAAACCTTTACGGTGGGTGACATCTTTATTGTTCATCTCTTGGGGTGGTAGTAGGGTACTACCGCGAAAGTTATGCCGCAAACCCAAGGTGTGACCGACTTCGTGGGCAATAATTAACCGTAAATATTGATTGATATATTCTTTTACTTGGTCTTGGCTGGGTGTACCATCTTTTAAAAGTGTCATTGCCAAAGAACCAAAGGCAAATTGATTAGCGGCTTCCATGCCATAACATAAATCATATTCCCCTGCGAGTTTAGATAAGTTTCGCAATAATCCATTTTCCTGTGGTTGTGAGGAATTTGGGTCTTTGGCTGCATCGCCACCGCAAAGAAAGCGATTTTGCATCCAAACTGATAAGGAGGTGCGATTTTGATTTTGGTTCGGTTGGACAATTTTACGATACTCACTTTTCAGCGCCCGCACAAAGCTGGCATCAACTAAAATATCTGCATCTAAAATTTCTCCGGTTAAGGGATTAACGCGGGATGGCCCCATTGCAAAATAACCATCAACGGTGTTTATCCAGCGAATTGTGTTGTAGCGAATATCTGCCGGATCCCAAGTGGCGTTATCTGGCATTTGTTTGGCTTCAATCGCATCTTTAAATCCGGCTTTGAGGAAGGCTTTGTTCCACATCAAAATGCCTTCTTTAATGGCATCACGGTATTCTAAAGGAACTGCATTATCAATCCAGAAAATAATGGGTTTTTTGGGACGGGAAATCGCAGCTTTTGGGTCTTCTTTTTCTAAGTTCCAACGATTGATATAACGAACAAAGGGATCGCCACTGTCTTTAGTTAAGTCTTGATAAGCTGTGATGAAATAGCCAACTCGTTCGTCTGCTAAACGTGGGCGGTAATTATTATTAGGTAATTGTGAGAGACTGTAGTGGACGCGCAAAGTAAAGCCACGGTCGTCAGCCAGGGAAGCAAAACTCAGCCGTTGATTATCTCGACTGCTACTAGTACTGCTAGAGAAATTTAACACCGACTCAATTTCGACGTTATGGGGAAAAGCTTTGGCATCACCAAAGTATGATTGGTCTGTAGTGGCGGTCACACCCAAACTTGCAGATAATCCGGCTAAGTCAGAAAGTAGTAACTCACTCAGGTCAATAAGGATAGTTTTGCGTTGGGGATGAATGCTTTTGATGGGTAACATGTAGAGAATCGAATCGCTAAATGACCGGGCAAGCGATCGCGCTTGTGGATCTCCTTCCCGCGTGCGAAAATTAACGTTGCGAACTACAAAGTGTAATTTATCATCCACCCGCTGCCAATAAAACAAAAAATCTTGCAAAGGTATACCGCTGTAAATACCGCGTTCGCCAATTCCCGATTCGAGTGTGGCTGTGGCTAAATAATTATTATTTAACTGTTCTGGTTTAATTTCGAGATAAATTTTATTCTTTTTGGCATTGCGATATAGGGTAAATAGTCCCTCTTTTTTTTCCGTATCTTTAACTACTTCATCAAAAGGCTCTAAATCATCCTTAGTTGCTGGTTTTGTAGGAGAAGTAGGCTTTTTTTCTGGCTTATTGCTTGGTTTACCAACTTCTAAAAAGGGTTGCTTTTCTGCTTGTTTAAGGTTTTTAACTACCCAAGTAAACGGCTGACTTTGGACTTTTTTATCTTGATTAATTACCCAAACTTGCGGTGATGGTAATTTTTTCCAAGTAGGTTCTGTGCTATTTTTGGTAGCCGTAACTTCTGCAATCTGGTTAACACCTAAAGCTGGAGAGTTTTTGTTATTACGTGGCGACTCAGCATTGGCAGTTGCTATCCCGAATAATAATCCATGCAACAAAATTACATAAAAAGTTACTTTATTCATTTAGTTTATCCCTGATAAAGATTCTGAATTAATTTTTAATTCTTACAAATAAAATTTTTGGCTGCCATCAGTAGAAGCAACCTAAACATCACTGAAGTTGTCTGATATCGGGAAGTTTTGACTTCAGCTTTTAGACATATTATCCAGTTTTGTTATGGTTTTTTCATGTAGTATTATAAAAATTCCTTAGCGAATAAATAGTAAGTATGATTGTGTCACCAGCAAATTTAAGATACTGGTAAAGATTACACAATTTCGGCAAAAAATTTTAAAAAATATAAATTTCCTGATAAATAATTAACTTTTAAAGCTAGAAATAAGGTTTATCCTCAATAGTAGTCTTTCACTGCCTGAAATTTAGCTTTGACTACGTGCTTTCGTCAATAAGAGATACATACTACTTTATACTTTGAGATTTTTCTATTCCCTTGCTTAACGAGTAAGTTCAGAAATCAAATCTGATTGCTATATAAATTTACGAATTTTGCCAGTCTGCATAAACTGTTAGAGTTTTGTTACCATAGCTGAATGTCATTACATCAAAACTCTGGGCGCTGGCGTTTAGGGCTGGCCTTATCTCTACTGACTGTTTTATTGTGGGGAATTTTACCGCTGGCGCTGGCGGTGATGCTGCAAGTGCTTGATGTCTACACAGTAGTTTGGTTTCGCTTTTTGGGATCATTCGCACTGCTAACTATTTATTTAGGAGTGCGTGGTCAGTTACCAAAGTTACACCAACTGCATTCTCATACTTGGAAGTTATTAGCGATCGCTACACTCATGTTAGGGGCTAATTACTGCTTTTTTATGCAGGGTTTGGCGCTAACATCCCCGGCGAATGCAGAAGTACTGATTCAATTAGCGACTTTGTTATTAGGCTTAGGCGGTTTAGTAATTTTTCACGAACGTTATACACTCCGTCAATGGCTGGGAGTTGGTGTATTAATTTGTGGGTATATAATATTTTTCCACGACCAACTCGCTAATTTAATTACCGCACATAGCACATATATTTATGGTAGTAGTTTGGTAGTCTTAGGTGCAGCAGTTTGGGCTATTTACGCTTTAGCACAAAAACAGCTATTACAATCATTATCTTCGCCTAACATCATGATGATGATTTATGGCGGTTCGGCTTTATTTTTCACACCTTTGGCAAAACCAGCAACTATTTTTAAATTAAATAATTTACAGTTGGGTGTGTTAATTTTTTGTGCTTTAAATACTTTAATTGCTTATGGTGCGTTTGCCGAATCATTAGAACATTGGGAAGCATCCCGCGTCAGTGCTGTGTTGACTTTAGCACCGATTGTGACATTAATTGCTGTTGAGTTAGTGGCACTATTAACACCTAGTTTAATTCCCGCAGAAAATCTCACTCTTACTGGTATGATTGGTGCAGTGTTAGTAGTAGCTGGTTCGATGGCGATCGCTTTGGGTAAAAAAGTTTAAATAAAGTTAATAGAATTATATATTGTAGTATTTTATCGCTAAAAGCATAATAAAAATAATTAGCCTGCGTTCGGCTTTGCTGCTGCCAATAGGCTAGGTGGGCTTTGTTTGTATAGCCCCAGACTTCTAGTCTGAGGGGTTTATTACATTGCAGATACCGAGGCAGAGTCATTTCTGATTTGTTATGATTTCTGCGAGTGTGTCAACCTAGTTTGTAATTAACCTCAAGTATCAAAGTAAATACAAACTTCAAACTTGGCATGATTATTTAAAGATTACAAATTAGTAAATAGGGTGCGTTAATAACTACCAAAGCCAACATCCAGTGAAACAATATCACCGACAAAGTTGAGCGATGAATAGTTTATTGAGTAATTGGGTTAGCACCCTGAAAAGAAATTCGCTCTTGCTAGTTTTGTCAACCTTGTTACCAATATTGGGAATTAATACATCTGTAAAAGCAGCAGAACGAGTTTATATCTCATATTCAGCTTTAGAGCTATCAGTTTCTGTAACTGCTTTGGAGAATTATGCCAAAAAAGGTGTCATTGATGATGAATTAGCAATTTATCAGCAATATATCCCTGCACAACAGTTTCAGGAATTACGCCGGATTTTAATTACGCCTGTAAAATCTAGTCCGGCGGTAGTGTCGCAATTTCTTTCTACACCACAAGGAGAATTTTTACTCCGCCGTTTTACCGAAGTAATTCAAAACAAAGCGCCGCAAACGCAACCGATATTAGATGAGATGCGTTCGGCGTTAATTCTCGCTGTTGCAGAACCAGATAATTTAACTTTATTAAATCTGTTACGCAAGTATCCGGCTAACAGTATTCGCATTGATTTAGGACTTAGTTTTAGCATCGCCACAGAACTAGAAAGTTTAGTTCAAGCTACTAGTCAAGCGATCGCCACAGTTACCAAAAGGTCTAATCTAGAAGCTATTACAATCCCCAAGCCTAGTAACTTCTCACAATTACCCGATTTGCAAAAACCGGGAAGCTTGAAGTCACAAAAATATACGTTAAATTATTTTGACTCCACGCGTAACCGCACATTATTAACTGATATTTATCTTCCTAATCTTTTAGTTCCTGCACCAGTAGTTGTAATTTCACATGGTTTGGGTACAGATAGTAGTAACTTTCAATATTTAGCAACTCATCTAGCTTCTTATGGGTTTGCGGTAGTTGTTCCCAACCATCCAGGGAGTGATACAAAACAATTGCGATCGCTACTTCCAGAACAAGCTACGCAATTACTCACCGCAGATGAATTTCAAAACCGACCTTTAGATATCAAATATATCTTGAATCAGCTAGAAAAAGGTAACCAATCCGATGCTCGATTTAAAGGTAAACTCAACTTACAACAAGTAGGCGTTTTTGGTCATTCTTTAGGTGGTTATACAGCCCTGGCTTTGGCGGGTGCGAAGATTAATTTTGCCCAACTCCAACAAGATTGTACAACTGAAGCACTGCACCGCACTTGGAATATGTCTTTATTATTTCAGTGTCGCGCCCTAGAACTGCCAAACCAATCTGTTAATGGCAATTTACACGATAATAGGGTAAAAGCTGCGATCGCGGTTAACCCAGTTACCAGTTCTATTTTTGGTAAAACTGGTTTAAGCCAGCTAAAAACACCCGTGATGATTGTTGCTAGTAGCAATGATACTGTTGCACCCGCTTTATACGAGCAAATTTTACCTTTTTCTTGGTTGACCAATTCCCAAAAATATCTCATCACCCTTGTCGGTGGAACTCATTTTTCTACTATTGGAGATGGAAACCCCAGTTCTGGACAAATAGCATTACCCGCGGATGTTGTTGGTGATGTTTTGCAAGCGCGTCGTTATATCAATGCTTTCAGTGTGCCATTTTTTCAGACTTATATTGCCAAAAAGCCACAATATATCTCTTATCTCCATCCCGCTTACGCCCAAAAAATTTCTAGTCTCACTTTGGGTTTAAATTTGGTTCAGTCTCTCAGCCCAGTTGAATTATCTCAAGTTATCAGTGCGGATTTTGATAACACCAAAGGCTTAAAAAAAAACTTCCTTATTCCATAACCCATTTTGGATTTTGGTTGTTAAATATTGGCGTGTCGTTACTGGATGTGATGATTTTTTCGTGACAACAATGTGATTTGCTATAAATCAACCAGCCTTGGTAACGAATGAATATGCTGTCGTGACGACACTAAGTTATTTGTAACAAAATTATAAGCTGTCGTTACCACCAAACAATTTGTCCTTACTACACTCAGTTATTTGTCACAAAATTACAGGACTTACGCAACTGGCACAAGGAATGGTGCGCTTCGCGCACCGAGCGCCCAAAAATTACACAGAAGACATAGCAATATCTGGACGTTTTAATTGCTCAATTAAATAATTAGAAAGCAAATTGTGCTTGAGCTTGTAAATAGTTTGACCTGTTTGATAAGCTAAACTTTTCAGTCTTAGCCAAACTAACATAGCGCAAGCAATATGATTTCTTTGAAGTCTTT
>JAGKSW010000170.1 GCA_018993265.1 Nostoc sp. TH1S01 | reverse complement strand
CGGCCGGTGAAGATGAGAACCTTGACGGACAAATAAATTTGTCCTGTTCGCTTATATCCCCCACTTAAAAGACGTATGAGGTACAAAACTTATTGGTTTTGTACCTCATACTTGGGGGCTTTACGCATCACGACTCGTAAATTCGAGAGTCAGCATCCTTTTGTGCTGAAAGTTTTGAGTCTGCATTAATAAACGATCCAACAAAGCTGAACCTTCTCTGAGCAAATGTTCCGCTTCCTTAATTTGCCCCAAAGCTAAAAATACCTGAATTAGCTCCTCAATAATTTCTATACGTTCTTTAGGAAAAACCTGAGCAGTTAAAAATCTTAACGCTTGTTCATAACTTGTTTTAGCTTTCTCCCAAGATGGGTAAGGATCTGCCTGTTGTAACCCATGCTTGTAATGAATTTTTCCTTTAGTACGATGGAGTTGTCCGCAACCTTGTTGATGATAATTCCGTACTTTCGGACTTGCATCTTTTAATTTAGCTTGAGATAGGGGAAACCCTTCATCAAGTTTTGCTAGAGCAGTCGAGTAGTCATAAAATCGACTAAATATTAACGCTCCCCACCCCTTACGAGCCTGCCAATAGCTAGAGTCTATCCTTAACGCTTTGTGATAATCAGTCACAGCTTCTTCATTACGCCCTAAATCTTTTAAAACATTGCCGCGATTATTAAAGATTTTTTTGCGAAACTTATTGTTATAAGCAGCAAACTTTAATGCTTTATCAAAAGCAACAGGAGCGTGATGTGCTTCTTTTAGATGATAAGCCAGTATTTTTCCTTTCAAGTACCAAAATTCCGGGTTTCTAGGGTTAAGACCCAGTGCCTGATCAAGCGAATCAAGTGCAGATTGGTAGTCACCTTCTTGAACTTGCCTCTCAGCTTGGTTAAACAGATGTTTCGGATCTTTTGATAAATATTGAATTGCTTGGCCAATTTCTGGAAATTTTAATGACATTCCTTTAGTTTCACTATTTTTAAAACACATATTAGCGTGTTTGCAGATAAATATGCCTTGAGCATTGCGGATATATATTGCATTCTGCAACAATAATTAACCATAGATAAAAGCAGATACATTTGTACCTAAGCAGACCAGAAAATACCAGGAGGGCGCACAGTTATTTGTACGCCCTTACGAAGAACCTGTCTAGATTAGGTTTGATGAAATGGGATTAAAGCTGTGATCAGTATTTACAAAACATGATATTAACTGCTTTACAAGCTTACACTTAACCTCTACAGAGAAGGTTAATGTCCCAAAGATTAATAGGCAACTGATGGTTGTGCCATCTCTGGAACTTGTGGATGATCCTCTGCTGATTGATTAACTCGATTCAGCCATCTTTCGGCTTTGGAGTAGTTATCTTTCTGTACTTGTTTGATGGCTTGTTTGTAATTGAGGGTTACGCCCCAAACATCAGATACGAAGCGTTTTTCCTGTTTCATTTTGTCAAAGAACTGGATAGCTTCTAAAAGTGATAAATTGCCTTCAGTATTAGCGATCGCTAACATGACTTCATAAACATCATCGGCCATTTTGGCATCGCCACACACATAATAGTGGCATTTTGGATGACTTAGCAGTTGCCAGATTTCTTTGGGTTTGCGCTGCATCAAATTTTGCACGTAGACTTTTTCGCTGCCTTGGCGAGAAAATGCCACATTTAATTCTGACAGTACACCCTGACTATGCCATGTCTGCAATTGCTCTTGATAGATGAAGTCGTGGTGATTGCGACAACCAAAGTATAAAGTTGCATCTGCTAGGGGTTGTCCTTGCTGCGCCTGAGCTTCTCGGTATTGCAAGAAGCCAATTAAAGGTGAAACTCCTGTACCTGGCCCGACCATCAACATCATCGCCTCTGGGTCACTGGGTGGACGGAAACTGGAGGTACGCACATCAATTCGCACTTTGGTTCCGGGTTGCAGTCCAGCGAGGTAGTTAGAACATAGCCCCTGACGGACTTTGCCTGCATCGGTGGTAATTTGCAAGACTCCAACGGTGATTTGAATTTGCTGGGGATGCAATAACGGACAGGAAGAAATTGAGTACAGACGCGGTTTTTGTTTTGGTAGCAATTCCAGTAAGGCGGCGAGAGTAATTTTCGCTGCGGGAAATTCATCGAATAAATCAGCCACGCTCATGTAATTATCGGTGATGTTTTTGGTGAGCGCGATGCTGTCGGGATGGTCTTCACCTTGGCGGAGAATTTCTAGCCAAGTTTCGAGGCGTTGTTTTTCTGTGGTGTTTTGGGTAGTGGAATGTAAATATGCTAATAAATCATTGAATGGTTCCCGCAAAGCTAAATCTAGTTCTTCCGACAACACATGACCAACGGTTGTGGGTACGGCAATTGGCGGTTTATCTTCGGTTTCCTGACCATCGGTAGTGACGTAACTCGCACTGAAATAGGTGTCGGGTGTCAGATTCAGGCGATCGCAAATTCGCTGTACCAATTCTGGGGGATTATTGGGATACACTGCCACATGATCGCCTGTTTCATAGTTCAAGTGAGTGTTAGCAATATCAAAGCTAATAAACCGAGTGGAACGGCTACCAAGAATGACTTCTTGTAGCAGTTCTTGATTGACAATTACAGGTACTTCTATCCCCCGTTCGCCACTCACCGCCACAGCCAAATTCTCTACGGCGCTACCAGTTAAGAATTTTACCTGCAATTGGGGTGCGTGGATGGTCGTCCCATCAGCCGCAGTCGCATCTTCACCTAAGACACGGCTAATTAATCTCAGCCATTGTTTGAAGGTATCAGCTTGGCCTTTGATTTCGTCGGCTTTATGCAGCGGCACAATACAATTAGCACCGGAACGCGCCAAGGCTTTATCCACAGCAATTCCCGCCGCACAGAACTGTTCATAAACTGTGCTGCCCAATCCCAAGACGGAATAATTTAAACTCATCAATGAACCGGGGGGTTGCTTTTTCAACCAGTGCAAGAATTGTTTACCGTTTCCTGGCATTTCCCCATTCCCAAAGGTGGAAGTAACAATCAACACCAGTTTTTCGGAACTTAAATGAGTTTTGTCGTACTCATCCAGCGCCATCACCTTGGGACGGTAACGATTTAATTGCCGCGCAGCCGTCCGGGCAAAACCTTCGGCGGTGCCGGTTTCTGAAGCGTACAAAATCAAAATCCGGTCTTCTCTGTTGTCGTCTTCTTCCAGAGATGTGGTGAATTTTTCTAAGTCAATTCCATCTTCAACTGCCCAGCGATCGGCGGCATGATGATAAGCTGGCTCTAAATAAAAGTCCCGTGTTTGGTGATGCCATACCGGACAAACACTACCGCCTGCGGGTGGCACAACCCAACCCCACTCAGATGGACATTCTCTACCTGCTTTCTTTTCGCGCAAATCGTGGGTGAGGTATTGGCGTGAGGCAGATTGGTGGTCTACCATTGTCACCTTAGCTTTTTGGAAAGAATGCAGAATGGCGATATTTAATTCTAAGGCGACGCGATCACGCCATAAGGTATGCTCAGAACTAATATCTAATTTCAGGATTTTGGCGATTTCTTCGAGTTTGTTGTAACGCCCTTCTTCTAAGAAGTCGCGCATGAGTTCTGTACCCATATACCAGCCATTAAAGGGTACACAAGCGTAACTAATTCCACCAATATCCATACGGAAATTACTGATAGCCGGAATCGCATACCAGCGCAAGCCTAAAGATTTAAACTCGGCAATGGTGGGATGTTCAATGTCTACTTCTAAAATTTCTTCTTTGGGGAACTCATACAGCTTCGGCTCCATTCCCGGCGCTTCAATGACTATCGGTAAAATATCGTAGGGTGTGCGCGGTTCGGGGGGTTGCCAACCTAATTTAATGATGGCATTGGTTAAATCTAAATTAGCGCGATCGCCCATCACACTACCATCTGGTTGTTCGTAGGCGGCGTAACGCAGTAATTGCGTATTCCACAGGCGTGGCCCCCAGCGTTCTTTGGGGAGTTTGGGACGAAATGCGGTCATAATCACTTGAATATTGCCGCCATTTGTCCCTAAGCGCAAATGTTCGACTAATTCTTTGAACATTTCATCGGGGTCGGTCACATGGCGACAATCACGCACCACCATGTTATTCCATTGAATCCGACCAATACATTTAGACGCATTCCGCCAAGCTAACTGTGCGCCGTAAGCCAATTCTTCGTAGGTGTGATTATAAGTGCCGGTGGCTTTGATTTCGGCTTGAATTTCTGCCCAACGTCGCGCTTGATGTTCTGGTTCCCAACCTTGTTCACTAGCAATTACCTCCAGGAATTGCCGAGCTTTTTTCAGTAACCGCTCTTCATTCAGCTTAGGCAATTTCATCACATTAGTGACGCGATCAAACAATGTTTGCCATGCCAGCCGTAATTCTGGGGTAAAATTCGGCACGTATTTTTCAAATAAGGCAAACATGGTATCAGAAATGGCAGAATAAGCACAAGATGGCACACCGACACTGCCGTGAATTTGTCCCAATAACCTTAGTTCCAGCAACAGTTCGTCCGTGCTTTCACTCCGCAAGCAACGCATAAGAAAGTCTAAAGATTGGAACAGGTGCAGCGATAGATAATCAATATCGGCTCTCCCGAAAATTGGCAGCACAAAGGGATACTTTTCAAACAAGGTTTGATAAAATACCATCCCCATTTCTTGTTTGTTTTGGCTAAATACCTGCCAAGTATCTGCCATCTGCTTGAGTAATTCTGGTGGTAAGGCATCTTCGTAGCAACGGACTGCCTCTACCATTGGCACAATAATATTAGTATTGAAAAACTTGTAGAGTGCTGAATTGACACCTTTAGTTAAATCTTGGCGGTCATATTCTTCCAGATAAGGAATCGAGGGTAACATCCACATCCACACTTGTCGCGCTTTTACCCAGTGGTGGGGACGCATCCCAATATCAGCAAACAAAGCCCCATAATCTTCTACGGTATCGAAGTCATCGCCTTTTTCGTAAGGTACACCTGTCAAGGGTTCGGAAATAATATTTTGGGTGTGGGGCTGGAGTTGGTGAATACAGTAGTCAAATAACTCATAAAAGTAATCTGTCATACTGTCGATCGCTTCCCCAAAAATATGTTCTAATTCTGGTTCTTCTAACAACAGCCGCTTAAAGAACTTTTCCATTTGCAGTTCTTTCCAAGCCCGCAATTTATTCCAGACATCTTTGACAATTACTTCTTCTTGGGGTGTCAGGGGAATAGGTTCGGGAAGTTCGACTTCTTTGTCGATGATTGCGGTTGGTTTGAGTTGAAAACGTGACTGAATTGGCTGATTAGATAACAGTTTGATTGTGTTACTACCTGCTTCACCGATAGTCTGGGTGATTCGGGCTTGGAGGGTTAAATGAGGTGCGAGACTCCAGGTGGTAATCGGAAATTCTAGTTCAATGGAGTTGTGTCCATGCAGAAAATCTTGCGCTGCAAAGGTAACTGTACCCGCATCTTGCCAAGGTTGCGTCATATCGCCTTGACGGTAACACAAAGTAATAGCGATCGCGCAGTCTTTATAATTAGTGAAATTTACTAACCAGCTTGGCTGCATTCGAGAAAACAGATCCTTGGACAAAATCGGTTGTCCTTGCTCAGACAGAATCTGTACACGACATTTATATTTAAAATCTCTGCCTGCGGGAAAATCGGTAGCGGAGATTTCTGTTAAATGAATGAGTTGTTGATTGTAATCCATGTTTAAAAATTATTGGGATGAATAACAAGTTCAGGTTTAGGTTACTTTGATGGCTAAAATTAATACTAAAATTAGCTACACCGCTGGATTGCTGTGATTTCTGCGAGACTGACACAAGCAAATTAAACATCAATAATTCAGGCGGTTAATACCAATGCTTTGTGAAGCTACACATGATTTTTACCCCTCCCTGCCCTTGGTAACTACGGTATACACACAAGTCGAAAATTTGCAGTCTTAAACCTATCCCGCCTTGAACTAAAGTTCCAGGCTGATAGCAAAAGTCCACAAAGCGTGGACTGAAATGAACTTCTGGTTGAGACTCGGAATTTATTCCGAGGCGGGATAGATGCACTCAACCAAGATTTGTGTGTACACCGTAGGCCCTTGGTAAAAGGAGGTGCTGTAGGCGGTAGGGTTACTTTTATGCGTCTTCATCTGAAAATGGCACAAGTATAAACCACACTTCAACGTGAAGCATCTTGTTGTGTCAGCCTTAATTTTTGTTTCGTATTTGTTGACAAACTGCTCTTTTAAAGGCAAGGAAAGTGAAATTTCTCAAAACATCATCCAGGAGTCAGCCATCAGAATTTCAGAAGAGATGGGAGTTCGCTCGATGAATCAGTTGGATGGAAAACCGCTAATATATTGACTCTGATTCTTTAACTCTCAGTTCTGAATACTTCTTCAACAGGTATTTGCAAATATATATTTATTCATAATTCCTGAAATTGGCATTAACTAAGTTAAAGTTTACGTGCTATATGATACTTAAGGTTGTATTATACAGTTTTTTTAAGTGTAAATCACTACAATCCTCCAGGCAAATTTTACTTTTTGTTGCAATTAACTAATGAGTTCACCTTGGAGGATGGTAACTGCTTGACCAGAGAGTAAAACCCGATCGCCGCCTTCATAATACAACTTAACTACACCACCCCGACGGGATGCTTGATAAGCCAAGAATGTATTTTTACCCAAGCGATCGCGCCAAAATGGTGCTAAACAGCAATGGGCGGCTCCCGTTACTGGGTCTTCATCAATGCCTAGGGCTGGGGCAAAAAACCGAGAAACAAAATCATATTCTGAACTTGGATTAGTTGTGCTGGTAACGATTACCCCATCTACAGGGAAAGTTTTCAGGAGTTGAAAATTCGGCTGCATTTGCCGTACTACATCTTCTGATGCTACTTCTACGAGATAACCGAGAGAATTTTGGTAAACAGCTTTGTAATTTACACCTAAAGCTGTACTGAGTTCCGGTGGTGCAATGGCCACTTGTGAGTGATTAGCGGGAAAATTCAGTTCAATCCATTCATTTTGGCGCTTGGCAATCAATAAGCCGCTTTTAGTATGAAATCTCGCCACTTCGTCACTAGCTAAATGTCCTTGCGACCACAACACATGGGCGCTGGCTAAAGTTGCATGACCACAAAGCGGCACTTCCACCGCTGGCGTAAACCAACGCAGATTAAACCCATCATCCTGCTTCACCAAAAAAGCCGTTTCCGACAAATTCATTTCCTGTGCTACCTGCTGCATCCAGCCAGTCTCTTGTGGTGCAGCTAAAACACAAACAGCCGCAGGATTTCCCGCAAAAGGTTTATCGGTAAAAGCATCAACCTGAGTAATGATTTGTCCCATGAACTTACTCTAGAATATGAAAGCAATATATATCTACGAGAGTACATTAAAGATTTACGCAACTTCTCTGCGCTACTTTGCGTTTTCCTCTGCGAGCCTTTGCGTTGTAAATTATGCATATTCATAACATCTCCCACACCCTCAGCGATACCTTACGCCACAGACGGCAAAAATTAGCTCAATTAATTGATTTCCCGGTAATTCTCTGGTCAGGAAGCAGCAGTCCCCGCAACTTTAGAGCTAATACCTATCCATTTCGCGCCAGCAGTCATTTCCTCTACTTTGCTGGCTTACCTTTACACAACGCCGCCATTCGCCTAGAAGCAGGCAAACTAGAGTTATTCATTGATGATCCCGAACCTGGTAGCGCCCTTTGGCATGGTGAAACACCCAACCGCGAAGAAATTGCCGCCAAAATTGGCGCAGATGCTGCCAGAACCTTATCTGAGTTGAAACATCGCGGTAACGGTGCAGCCTCAATTCCCGTGCAGAATTATCGCACCAGCCTTGTGCAGTCCCAAATTCTGCACAGAGAGATTTCTTCATCTTATGATTTGGAGGGATTAGATTTAAAATTAGCCAAGGCAATTGTCAGTTTACGCCTCACCCACGATGGGGAAGCCTTAGCCGAATTACGTAAAGCTGCGGCTGTGAGTGTGGCTGCACACAAAGCAGGTATGGCCGCCACCCCCAAAGCAAAACAAGAAGCAGAAGTCCGGGCGGTAATGGAAGGGGTAATTATTGCCCAGAATATGACCACTTCTTACAACAGTATTGTCACTGTTCACGGCGAAGTTTTGCATAATGAAGCATATCATCACCCACTGCAACCTGGTGATTTACTCTTGGCTGATGTGGGTGCAGAAACCGAAATGGGTTGGGCGGCTGATATTACCCGGACTTGGCCTGTGTCTGGTAAATTTTCCGCCACGCAACGAGATATATATAATGTTGTCTTAGCGGCTCATGATGCTTGCATTGCCAAAATCCGCCCTGGCGTAGAGTATCGAGATATTCATTTATTAGCTGCAATTACCATTGCTGAAGGTTTAGTCGATTTAGGGATTTTACAAGGCAATCCCCAAGATTTAGTCGAAATAGATGCCCATACGTTGTTTTTCCCACATGGAATTGGGCATTTACTCGGTTTAGATGTGCATGACATGGAAGACTTAGGAGATTTAGCCGGATATGAAGATGATAGAACCAGGAGCGATCGCTTTGGCTTAAGTTACCTACGTCTCAATCGTCCCCTACGTCCGGGAATGTTAGTTACAATTGAACCAGGATTTTATCAAGTCCCAGCAATTTTAAATGATGCTCAAAATCGCGCTAAATATCAAAATGCCGTCAATTGGGAACGTTTAACACAATTTGCTGATGTCCGAGGTATCCGCATTGAAGATGACGTTTTAGTTACTGCTGATGGTAGTGAAGTACTAACATCTGCATTACCAAGTGATGCTGATACGGTAGAAGAGTTAGTAGTAGGACTTACGCAGTGAGACGCAAAATCAAGGGTTTGAAGAGGGTGTAGGTGTTCAAAACCCTTACACCCCAACACCTCTACGGGGAATTCAAAATTCAAAAGAAAGAGGATGTTAATTTTGACTTTTGACTTTTGACTTTTGACTTGATTTTGCCCTTACACCCATTCTCAACAGACAACCTTATGTGCGTAGTCTTGATGAGATTAGCGTTTCACGACTACTAAAGTCCCTGGCTTCGTCCAGTTGTACAACTTCCGCGCCTGCTTCACTGGCAAATTCACGCAACCGTGGCTGACTGGAGTACCAAAACGGTTATGCCAGTAAGCACCATGAATTGCATAACCTTCATAGAAATACATTGCATAAGGAACATCAGGAATGTCGTAGCCTCTACCCCGCATTCTATTAGTGCGATACTTCGACTGAATATGAAATCTACCAACGGGTGTAGGAGTGGCTCGTTTACCTGTAGAAACAGGGAAGGAATAAACTAGCTTTTCACCATCCCAGGCGCGTAGGCGCTGCTGGGATAAATCAATTTCAATGCGGCGAGTTTGAGATAATTGCCGACTGTCAGATATTTGGATGCTGTTGTTATTAAGTGACGCGGCTGTGGCTATTACAGAATTAGGGTCAGCCGTTGTTGGTAGCGCCGAGGAGAAAAAAGTTGCTAACAGCAGCGCCACACCTGTACATAAATTTCCTGAGCGACGAATTCCAACACTACTAGTTCGGGTTTGCATTCTGCATCACCTTCTAACAACGCGAAAAAGATGTTGTAGTTTTCCTAAACACTACAAATTGTCAAAACAATTCCTAGTTGTTTATGGAATATCTACGCGGATGCTCCGCCAATACACCAATACTAGTATCAGGTGAGACAAATACAGCAGCTACGTACCAAGGTTGGATCTTTTAACTAGGTCTGAGGATGTAAGAATATCAGGGTTTTTTCTCTTATACCCCTGCATTTCTATACCTTTGTGCCTAGATTTAATTTTTCCTCTCGCTGCTTTAGCTCCCTCAACTTTGTTGGAGTATTAACGGCGATTAATTTCACTTTGTGAGTTGTAAAAGTGCAACCTACTGAATTTTGGTATTTGCACTTGTTATTTTCCCCAGGACTTACGCAAAAATATATGAGATGCCTAGAGTCATCTAGTCTTCTATTTCTTACTTCAAGTTAAGTTGTGGTGATTCCGGAGTCTGACTACAGTCATGTCTTGATTTGCTGTTATTTGCTTTTTACTTCAAGGGGCGACAATCGCC
>JAGKSW010000169.1 GCA_018993265.1 Nostoc sp. TH1S01 | reverse complement strand
TATTCAACTCTACTGGGGTGCATGTAGAAACTCACCCCTCAACGAAGTAGGGGTGAGTAGTTCATTTACTCGTAATAAACAACTAGAACAGAACAATCTAGAAGCTGCTAATACTGAAAATAATCAAATTCAGGAACTACAACAAGCGATCGCCCGTTTGGAAAAAGAAGTTGCCGACAACAGCACTATTAAAAGTCTTCATGCTGGATGTATTGTAGAAATCACTGCAGCTGTAGGGCAGTACCTCAGTCCGGGAACTCGTTTGGGAACTTTGCAAACATCAGAGCAAGATCGCGAAATAGTAAGTGTTGCCTATTTTACCGTTGAAGATGGCAAGCAAATTAAACCAGGAATGCAAATTTTAATTACCCCAGATACAGTCAAACGGTCAAGATTTGGGGGGATGATAGGGGAAATTACCAGAGTTTCTGCTTTTGCTGTGACTTTAGAAGGTGCAAGTTCTGTGATTGGGAACTCAGAAATAGTGCAAAAATTGATGGATAGAGAAGGGAGAAAAATAGAAGCGATCGCTCAATTGCAACTGGATTCAAGAACTTTTAGTGGCTACAAGTGGTCATCTTCGTAATGGGCCACAGCAGGAAATTTCGGCAGGAACCACAACGACAGTCAGGGTAACAGTGGAAGAGCGATCTCCCATTAGTTTTGCTTTGCCCATTCTCAAAGAATGGAGTGGGATAGAAAACACTATATGAAGGCTTGGAAGTAGAATCAGCAGGACTGGATAGCAGGGCGAACGCATCTTAATTGCTAATAAGAATTGGGAAGCAAATTCAAATATCTAGAATAAAGCCAATTTTATTAGATCCTATCTTCCGCACCCTGAACTGTCACATATCAAAAAAGCTGGCGAAGTAGTACACAAGAACTAAAGATAATTCAAAGGTGAGGAAGGCTAATAAGAATAAGTAGCATTAATCTGGGGATTGGCAGGTAAAGTGAAGTTTTGTAACAAAGACAAAAGAAAGGGAAACTTCAGCATTAAGAACATGAATTGATAACAGAAAAAGAAATGGTTTAATTACAACAGAAGTTGTGGAGAATTATGTTGTGAAATTGAAACCACAAGAAATGGAAATTAAAAACATAGATCATCTAGGAATAGTAGCAGGGATAATAGACGAGATAGGAGTAGTAGAAATAATCAATGAATTAATTGGTCAGGAAAAAGGAGAAAAAGTCAGTCCTGGTCATGTTGTGAAAGCAATGATATTGAACGGGTTAGGATTTGTATCTCAACCTTTATATATGTTACCCAAATATTTTGAAACAATAGCCTGTGAACATTTCCTTGAAAAAACTTGTAGGTTTCACTGATGGGTAAAATGAATCCTTCCTGTAACCCTTGCCACAAGTCAGTTGCTACCTGCTGCGGCAATTTTTCCGAGACGATTGCCAGAGTATTCAAGTCAAATTGATTACCAATACAAGCTGCCAGTTTGAGGATATTTTGCGTCTCATCAGGTAATTTTTGCAATTGCTTGGCCATAAACTCCACCACATCATCGGTTAATGCAGCCTCGCGTACCTGAGTAATATCACATTGCCAATGTCCAGCCTGGATATTAAAGGTTATGAATTTATCTTGATGCAGAGTTTTGAGAAATTGAGTAGCAAAAAAGGGATTCCCTTGGGTTTTTTGGTGGACTAATTCTGCTAGAGGTTGTGCCAATACCTCAGCACATTTGAGCATATCTGCTACTAACTGATTCAGGCTGGTTCTACTCAAAGGTGCTAAGGTAATTCTGTTGATTGTAGCTCCTGCCTTGCTGACTTCATTTAAGGTCAGCATTAACGGATAGCCAGGAAATACTTCGTTATCCCGATAAGCCCCAATCAGCAGTAAATACCCCTGTTCCCTCTCACTCATCAACAACTGCATCAATTTTAAAGATGCGGAATCTGCCCACTGCAAGTCATCTAAAAATGTCACCAAAGGATGTTCTTTTGTCGTAAAAACTTGAGTAAATTTCTGGAACAGCAAATTAAATCGATTCTGCGCCGCCGTACCCGATAGTTCTGTTACAGGTGGTTGTGTGCCAATAATACATTCCAATTCAGGGATGACATCAATAATTACTTGGGCGTTGTCTTCTAAAGCCTGAAGAATAGCGGTTTTCCATACTCGTAGTTGGGTATCCGATTCCGAAAGCAGCTGCCCCATCAAATCCCGAAAGGCTTGAACAAAGGCAGAGAAGGGGATATTGCGATTGTACTGGTCAAATTTACCTTTGATGAAATAGCCCCTCTGGCGGACGATTGGTTTATGGACTTCATTCACAACCGCCGTCTTCCCAATTCCAGAGAAGCCAGCTACTAGGAGTAATTCTGAAGTACCATTGCTAACCCTTGTAAATGCCTCTAATAGTGTCTGGACTTCTGTTTCTCGTCCATAGAGTTTTTCGGGGATGGAGAAGCGATCGCAAATATCCCGTTGCCCAATGATAAACTGTTCAATCTTGCCTGTTTGGTTTAACTGTTCTAAGCAAATTCCCAAATCATGCTTTAAGCCTAAAGCACTTTGGTAGCGGTCTTCGGCATTTTTACCATTAACTTAGCGACAATTTGCGCGATCGCTTCTGGTATTTGGGAGTTAATTTCATCTACCCTCGGTGCAGGTTTGGCAATGTGGTTATGCACCAGTTCTAAAGGATCATGACCAGCAAAAGGTAACTGTCCCGTCAACAATTCAAACAACGTCACCCCTAAACTATAAAAGTCTGTACGGTAGTCAATACCCCGATTCATCCGCCCGGTTTGCTCTGGTGCAATATAGGCTAATGTGCCTTCTAAGACATTCGGGTGCTTGATTTCTTCGTTTTCTTTCGGTAATAGGGAAGCGATACTAAAATCAATTAGTTTGACTTGTTGCGATTCTGGATGAATCAAGATATTTGCAGGTTTGATGTCTTTATGAATTACCCGATGCTGATAAAGCTCATGGAGAATTTCGGCTAGTTGCAGCGCGATCGCCAGTGTATCTGATAGTGTTAACTGATGGCTGCGACTGTATGTTGATAGTGCCACACCGCCAAAATCTTCCATCACTAGGGCATAGCTATTACGATATGGTATCAGGCGATCGGGACGAATCACCCCAGCAATATTCAAGTTTTTGGTAATAGTATATTGGTTACGAAAACGCAACAATTCATTGAAGCTAGGATAATCTTGTTGCAATAATTTTATGATAACCTGACGCTGGCTTAATTCTTCCACTGCCCGATAAACAATCGTTCGAGAACCCACATATAATCGCTCAACGATTCCATAGCCAGGAATGTCGGGTGATGGATTTGCGTAGGTGTTAGCAGCCAGTGTCATAGTATCAATTAAAGCATTTAGGGAATTTATCTCATCGTTATACTGCCCCTAAAATTTAGCAATTTAACTATTACATTGTATTATGTATTAAAACTTTAAATATTATTAGAAAATACTTAATAATTATGAAATAAAAGTATTTAGTCATTACGGCGACCTTTTGTTTAAAGCATCTTCTAAGTTGTTAGCTGCGGGTAGATTTTTAAGTCAGTGTCTTTGCTCATAAATTTACGGAGTTTTTTTCAAAAAACAAATATTAGTACCACAGCATTCTTTGAGCAGTAGTAAATCAATTTCATCAGCAGGCAAAGGTTTAGAAAATAAATAACCTTGACCAAATTCACATCTAAGTTGTTGTAACCATTGGATCTGCTGCTGTGTTTCAATGCCTTCAGCTAAAACTACCAATCCCAGTTGGTCACTAAGTGTGATGATTGTCTGGACAACTTGATAATTGCGATTTCCTTGCTGCATTTGACTAATAAAGGAACGATCTATTTTTAAGGTGTCGGCAGGTAATCGATGCAGATAATTGAGTGATGAATATCCAGTACCGAAATCATCAATGCTAATTTGAATTCCTAGTGCTTTTAACTGCTCTAATACAACGATTGTCTCTGTAATATTTTCAATCAAGATACTTTCGGTAATTTCTAGGGTGAGATAATGAGCATCTAAACCAGTTTGAGTCAAAATATCCTCCACATCTCTAACTAAACTGGCTTTGCGGATATCTTGAACTGAGAGATTGACACTTACCTTGAGTTCTAAAGCTGAAAATTGAGTTCGCCACGTTGCTAGTTGTTGACAGGCTGTTTTGAGTACCCAGCTATCTATAGGGACAATCAGACCTATTTCTTCAGCTATGGGAACAAATTCTGCGGGAGAAACGAAACCGCGCTCGCTATTTTGCCAGCGTACTAATGCTTCAAAGCCAATCCAAAGATTGCTATGGATATCAACAATTGGTTGATAGTAAACAATTAGTTCTTCTCGTTCCAGTGCTTTTCGGAGGTCATTCTCTAAATTCAGCCGTTTGAGAGCTTGAATGTGCATTTGGGTATCAAAAATTTTGTAGCAGTTTCTGCCTTGAGCCTTGGCTTGATACATAGCAATATCAGCATCTCGAAGTAAATCTAAGGCTTGCTCATAACTTGCTTTGCCTAGAACAATACCAATACTTGCAGTGATAAACATTTCATATCCGTTAAGTAGTAGAGGTGCTTCAAATTCTGCTAGTATCCGCTTGGCAATCATCACGGCTTCTTCAGTACCTTCTACGTTTTCCAGTAAAATGACAAACTCATCGCCGCCTAAGCGAGCTGCCAAATCGATAGAACGAATTTTGGATTTGAGCTTTTGTGCAATCATAGTCAGGAGTTGATCTCCTGCTATGTGTCCTAAGCTGTCATTAATGATTTTGAACCGATCCATATCGACAAACAAAACCACAAAATGATAATTTTCCATCAGCTTGGCTCGGTTAATAGCTAATTCCAAGCGTTCTATCAATAATTTACGATTGGGTAAGTTAGTTAAAGGGTCATGAAGCGCGTTATACAATATTTGTGCTTCTGCTTGTTTACGTTCACTAATATCCGTAATTGTGCCAACATAGCCTGTAATTTTTTCCGCTAAATCAAACTCCGCAACCGCCTGCCCAAACACCCAAGTCACGGTGCCATTAGGTTTTTGAAATCGATATTCTGCCTGAAAAGAACGATTTTCTTGAGTTGCAGAATACCACTCAAGGACAACTTTTTCTCGATCATCGTGGTGAAGTACTGATACCCAGCCACTCCCCAAGGCGGCTTCAGGAGTTAAGCCAGCAATTTTGCACCAACGTTCATTGACATAAATGCAAAGTCCTTGAGCATCAGTGCGGAAAATCCCGACTGGTGCCGCAGCTGCTAAAGAAGCATATCTTTGTTCACTTTCGCGCAGATGTGCTTCTGTCCGTTGTCGTTCTGCTAGTTCAGTTTGCAACTGCTGATAGGCAGTAGCTTGTTGAATAGCGATCGTCATTTGGGTAGAAAGTTGTTGTAACAATCCTGTTTCTTCTGTGTGCCATTGTCGCGGTGCTTGACTCTCAACAACATTCAGTAGTCCCCATAGTTGTTCACCATTGACAATGGGCAATAAGATTTTTGCCCTAGTCTGTAAACTTTCTAGTAGTTGACGATGACAACTACTCATCTGTGTTGTGTAAATATCGCAGACAACTCGAATTCTTTCTTGACGATATATATTTATCCAATTTTCTGTAAAACAGTGATCATAAACTTGTTTGCTCAAATAAGAAACATGACCATCAGCCACTGATTCAGCCACTATAACTATGCTCCAATCAGGTTGAAACTGCGAGATGTTAACGCGAGTGCAATGTAAAAGGGATCTCACTTGTGTGACTGTGGTTTCGAGAATATCTTGCAGATGCAACGAACCTCGAATTTGGCTAGCAATAGTAGCAATTAACTTTTCTCGTTCTGCTTGAATCTTGAGGATAGCTGTCCGCTCTTGTACTTGCTGCTCCAGTTCAGCATTGCGATGTTGTAACAGTACCAACTTCTCCGCCTCTAAGTGAGATACCCGTTCACCCAAAGCTCCAACTAATTTATTTAACTCCAGAGGATTCAAAACTTTCAAAATACTAGTCTGAGTAACAATACTTAACAACTCACTTTGTGTACCAATTACTACTAACCGCTTGACTAAATATTGCTGCATGATCTGTTGTACTTTCAACAGAGAATCATTGGGACTAACGGATAATATCGGCATACTCATGACAACCTGTGCTGTCAGATGCTCAAAATCCAGTTCCAATGCTTGAAACTGTACAATGTCTCGTTCTGTAACAATACCAATTGGTATTTTGATCGTTTTATCTTGCTCTTCCTGATAGCGTTCCTCAACCAGTACGACACAACTGACTTTGTGTTCTGCCATCAATTGAGTGACAGCTAGCACAGAAACATTGCTCCCCGCACAAATTACTTCCGCCGTCATTACATCTGCAACGACACGAAGACGCAGCAAATCTATGGGCCGGGATAATTGTTGTAAGCTTTCATGGGTAAGTAAGCCCACGATTTGGTTATGTTCATCAAGTAGTGGTAAGTGGCGAATGTGATATTGCTGGAGTACATTGACAGCAAAGAACAGCTCAGTAAAGGCAGATTGCTGTAAGGTAATGACTGGATGTGTCATCACCTCAGCAATTGTGATATCTTCTAGCGAGACCTTTTGAGACTTAAGGCGAACTACATCGCGTTCTGTAAAAATCCCTAATAATTGATTCCCTTGTGCAATCAATACGCAACTAGAACGCGCTTCTATATGCAAAGTGGCAATTTCAATATCTGCTTCTCTGGAAGTTGGACAAAAGGCACGAATCCCACTCATTTGGGCGATCACTGCATTCACAGATGTGTCTGGTGAAACTATCAAAGGATTGCGAACAATTGCCGAGTCCAATTCACCTTCTGTCAAAGCGGTGGAAGATATCAACATTCGTGCCAAAATGTGTAAATTTTTTCAACTGTTAGATAGTCCTATCATGCCCATCACATAAGATTTCTGAGCATAGTGAATTTGCCCAAATTTTACTTGAAAAACATGAAGAGCTACTGAAGTATTTGAAATCTCAAGATATTTATAACAAATTGCTATTTTTTAGCGGCAAAATTATTGGTGTCTGTGCCGTGAATGTCCGCGCTGCCGTAACCATGCCGTAGGCTACGACCTATACACCGTATTGATTGCCGTGATTGAGCCTCCTGCCGTATCCACCAAGAAAAGCCCCTTCTACATCCCGACTACTCACTACGGCAGTACGGCAACACGCTCACCAATTGGGTAGGAAGTAGCTATCATTGCCTTCAGAAAAAATCTTCTTACTCTCAACTCTCAGTCTTCCCCCTTGCTCCCTGCTCCCTTCCCCTTTGCCTCTTTGGTGAGAACAAATGCGTCTGCTAAATCATCATACTAGAATGGTCAGCTACGACTCAAGGAAATATAGCTATTGCTAGATGTGATTCTCTGCCAAAACGCTATAGGCTACAACTGTTGAGCAGAGAGATTCGCTTGTGGATGTCCTAGTAAAACGATCGCACACACTTAAACAAGCCTTGGTTGATTTTGTCCTAGATGCTGAAGGTGAACTGGCGCAAGCATTGGAGGTTTATGCAGCCGCACAGTCACGTCGAGGAAATGGCGATCATACGCAACAAGATTTAATTATTGATCGGTTTATTACAGAAGGGAAAGTTGGTGATAGTTCGCCTATAGAGTTATTTATTGCTAGTCATGCAGATTTAACACAGAGCGATCGCAATTTACTCAATAGTTGGCATCGTAGCTTTATTGGCTTATTTACCATCACCCAAATTTTACCTGATGGTTTAGAACTCATGAACTGGCTAACGGCTAAACGTTACATAGTCCTGACAGCTAAAAATTATATTGTCAAGTCCAACAGTTCTGAAAAACAACCAGCCATATCTCGTTTTCAGCTAGGAGATATTTTACTGACACGCATTTCTCCCCTGACTGAAAATGAGTGGATATTTTCTGGCCCTCACACTTTTATGGGAAAGCTTGGTAAGCCAAAACTTGCTGTCGCCATTGGTAATTTTAAAGATAATTATAAAAGTCATCTTTACAGCGATGCTCCCGACTTGCTAGAAGAAGCATGGCAGTCAGTAGAGGAATATCATCAACAGTTTGTTGACTTTTTTGGTAGTGATGAAGTTACTTTATCAGGATATCAATTAAATAAAAAAATAATTGATTTCCAAGAAATTATCAGTGAAAAATATCTCAAAGCCGCTGGACTTGATCCTGCCAAATCTTTAGATGAGGTAGCAGCAGAAGCAGGTATTGGCAAAGATGAAATCGCCGCCGCCGCGAAAGAAGTTGGCGTTGACTCTAATGTAGTTTCCCAAATGCTGAATGGGAACAATGGTAAACAAAAAATGGTTGCGCCAAAGGTAGATTTACCTGCTGAATTGCGAAAAGCCGAACAAGTTACAGCCATCTCTCATCCACGTTGGGGATTGATATTTTTGCCAATATACACTAAGTTTAAAACTATTTTATTAGCTGATGATTGGCGCAAAATTGAAGGTGCAGAAAAACTAATTCGTTATTATCTAGAAGATAAAAGTATTAATGCTTATATCTGGCATCGGTTAGCACAACAATACCCGAATCAACTAGAAAAGGTCTTGCAAGATTTTTTACAGCGTCCTGATTTTAACCTGAGTAATGACTTAGATAAACTCTTGCAAGAGTATGGTAAACCTACTGAGCCAGAATTACCAGAAATTGCCAGTGTTCCTTTACATTTGCATAACTTATTTCAAGAAGCACTTGCAGAAGTTAATAAATCAAAACCTAAAGGTAAGGTACAAAAACAACCAGCAAAAGGGTTTCAGCGAGGTTAATTTAATACCAAGTTGCAGCCCAAGATAGTAATCTGGAGTGGGAATAGGGAGTGGGGAGTAGGGAGTAGGAATACTATTTCTGAAAGCAACTTAGAGGTTTTTTGAAAAGTATCATTTTGTGGTTTTAATCACATTATTACTCGCCTTAATCCCCCCTTTACAAGCTATCCATTAGTCACATCTTTCTTAACAAAAGCTGAAAGCTAATTGAAAAGAGGATTTGAGAAGATGATTTTTTTTGATATAGCAATCCTAAATGATTCGTGAAAATGAATCATTTAGGATTGCTATAGTGTAGTCGAGGTGTTAATTCTGACTCCTGAATTCTGACTTGTGAGGTTTACCCCAATCACTGTATTCCATTGGTCAAGGCTCATATTCACAAAAGGTGCATCCTTTTGCAGACCTGCATTGTTCACCAAAATGTCACTCAATTTTGGATTTTGGATTTACGATTTTGGATTAACCTCTCCTTATAAATAAGAGGCT
>JAGKSW010000168.1 GCA_018993265.1 Nostoc sp. TH1S01 | reverse complement strand
AATCTAAAATTGCTTCGGTCAACAGTGCCAAACTTTTGAAGTGTCTGGCTGAACATTGCCTTAACTTCATCTTCTTTACTAACATCTGCTTTGATAGCAAAGGCTTCACCATTTGCAGCTTGTATATCATCAACAATTTTTTGTGCTTCTTCAGCTTCAGAATGGTAGTTAATCGCCACAGCCGCACCTGATGAAGCTAAATAACGAGCTATAGCTTCACCAATGCCAGAACTAGCACCCGTTACAAGTGCTTTTTGACCTTTAAGCAGGTAAGGAGAATAGCTCATGATGTTTCCTTAAAATTTAGAGCTGATGACATAGCTAATCTGTGAGAAATGCTCATCAGATTCTGGCATTAATGTAGATGTTTGCTGTGGCGATCGCTTCTAACTGTTGAAGTAATAAATATCTCTAACTAAAGAATTAGAAAAAATTCATTTTTATTTCATGATTCTCTGAAATCTTGCAAGCATATAGTTAATAACAGATGCGAATAACAAAAAAACAGTTATACAAGCCATATTTATATTTTTATCAAATATCATCCCTAAGATAGTTCCTTAAAATTTATTTTTCAGAAAATATTTATTGAGGAATATATCTCAATTTCTCAAATATGACAGTTATTTAAAAGCTAAAATTTTTCATAGGTTAACACAAATTATTTTAAATAACAATTAACTATATTGTATGAATAAATTCAGGAAAAACTATGCCTGCTCTACCTCTCAATAGCCAAAATCTCCCGTACCCCGACCCGATACACCCCATCATCGTACATTTTGTAATTGCGATGGTACTACTATCATTTGTTTTTGATGTAGCAGGTTATTTTACTCATAACGTGCGTTTGTTTGAAGTCAGCTTTTGGAATTTGCTAGTCGCTGCCGTAGCCATTTTTTTAGCAGTCATATTTGGACAATTTGAAGCCGGTTTAGCACAAGTCTACGCAGCAGTTCAACCAACACTTAATTTTCATACAATTATGGGTTGGTCACTGGCAGTACTAGTCGTTGCCATTACAGCTTGGCGTTTTGTAATTCGTAATCGCAACCCGCTGAAAGTACCGCCTGCTTATCTTGGTGTTGCAACCTTCTTAATTTGTTTAGTTTTTTTGCAAGTATATCTAGGCAGCAAATTATTTTGGGTATACGGGTTACATGTTGAGCCTGTCGTTGAAGCGATGAAGCAGGGAGTTTGATGATGAACTCGCCACTGATTGACTCTTTAAGATTGCATTTAGGTGCAAACGGACTACCCTACGAAATTCCTATACATCCACAGTTGGTACATTTAACATTAGGTTTATTCATCATTGGTATTGTGTTTGACATAGCAGGAAGTTTTTTTCCTCTAGAAAAACCAATATTTAAATTTTTAGGTCTCACTGCTATCCGTTCTGGCTTTTTTGATGTTGGCTGGTACAACTTAGTAGCAGCAGCTATTGTGACATTTTTCACGGTTGCATTTGGTTTTTTCGAGCTACTACTGGCAAATCCATCAGTTGATGACAAGAGTGATTGGGGGTTGAATCCTGGTTGGACAATGCTTTTGCATGGTTTAGGTGGTGTTTTATTGCTGGGAATTATTGTTGCTATGACAGTATGGAGAGGTGTACAACGTTATCGTTGGCGCAAAGACGCTTCTAGACAAGTTCAGTGGAGTTATTTATTAGCAGGTATTGCAATATTAGGTCTTTTATATGTTCATGGAACTTTAGGGGCGCATCTAGGAGAACAATTCGGGATTCATGTGACGGCGGCTAAGTTAATCCAAAAAGGTACCAATCCCAATTTATTAGTTAAATAATTAACCGAGAAGTTCTCGAATTTTATGTTTAGATTTTTGGAATATTTATTAATAGCTTGTTGTATAGCAGTTTTGCTTGTAGTCAGTCATTGGCTTGGACAGCAAGCTTATGCTTGGATGCCACCTGAAGCTACAGCAGAAGCACAAAAAGTCGATAATTTATTTAGCTTTTTAGTCTCAGTCGGAGCATTTATTTTCCTTGGATTGGTGGGAATGATGACATATTCAATCCTGTTTTTTCGCGCACCCAAGGAAGATTACACCGAAGGACATCCCTCCAGAGGAGATGTGAGGCTAGAAATACTCTGGACAGTAACTCCAACATTATTAGTAATTTGGATTGCATTTCAAGGATTTAATATTTATCAGCAATTAAATATTTTAGGTTTACAGCAAATTGTACATTTACATCTATCTTTAGAAGAACCAGTAGCCGCAGCAGAAATCAGCGATGTTCCTAAACCTGCCGATGAAACTATTGAGGTTTTCGCCAAACAATGGCATTGGTCGTTTGTGTATCCCAACAATGTCACTAGTAATGAATTACATGTGGTGGTAAATCATCGTACTCGTTTAAATATGCACGCTCAGGAAGTGATTCACGGGTTTTATATTCCTGATTTTCGTTTAAAGCAAGATATAGTTCCTGGACGGAATATTGACCTTGTAGTAACACCAATTCGCACAGGTAAATACACATTGAAGGATTCTCAATTTAGTGGGACTTACTTTGCACTGATGGATGCAGATGTATACGTAGAACCAATTGAGCAATATAACCAATGGCTCACTCAAATAGCTAGTAAACCAATAACTATTAACAATCAGGCTGTGGCTGAATCTAGCCAACCACCAAAGACATTATTTAAAACTAGCTGGCACACTGTCAGCCCCGCAGAAAGCGCCGTTGCTCACAAAAGGAAGGTAAGCAATGACACATGATTCCGATGCAAGTATGTCTACTGTTGCTAATTCAGAAAATTCCACCAACAAGACTGTTGATAACTGGCGACAATACTTCAGCTTTAGCACCGACCATAAAGTTATCGGTGTGCAGTACATGGTCATGACTTTCATTTTCTTCCTGATTGGCGGTTTGTTGGCAATGCTCATCCGTGCCGAACTACTTACCCCAGAATTAAATGTAGTTGACCGTCCTCTCTACAACAGCTTGTTCTCTATGCACGGGACAATCATGATTTTCCTGTGGATTATCCCATTTAATGCAGGTATTTCTAATTACTTAGTACCGCTGATGATTGGAGCGCGGGATATGGCGTTTCCCCTGCTCAATGCCATTTCTTTTTGGATGATTCCACCAGCGGGGATTTTTTTACTGTCTAGCTTTTTGTTACCTAATGGCCCTGCCCAAGCCGGTTGGTGGTCATATCCACCAGTTAGCTTGCAATTTCCGCCTGGTCAACCATTTAATGGTGAATTATTTTGGATTGTCAGCTTACTACTAATTGGTATTTCTTCCATTATGGGGGCAGTCAATTTTGTCACTACCATTTTTTGGATGCGTGCGCCAGGGATGACATTTTTTAGGATGCCTGTGTTTGTGTGGTCAGTTTTGAGCGCACAAATATTGCAGCTAATTAATTTACCTTCTTTGACAGGAGCATTGATATTACTGTTATTTGACTTAGCTTTCGGCACAAATTTCTTTAAACCATTAGAAAATGGCGACCCCATTCTTTATCAACACTTATTTTGGTTTTACTCCCACCCAGCCGTTTATATCATGGCACTGCCAGCTTTTGGGATTTTTGCAGAGGTATTACCAGCTTTCTCGCGTAATCCTTTATTTGGCTATCGCTCGTTAGCCCTTGCTTCTTTAGGCATTGCTTTAGTGAGTATTTTTGTTTGGGTGCATCACATGTTCACCAGTGCTACCCCTGGCTGGATGCGAATGACTTTTATGGTTACATCAATGTTGGTTGCTATACCCACCGGTGTGAAGGCCTTCGGTTGGACTGCTACAGTTTGGAAAAGTAAGCTCCACCTAGAAACACCAATGCTATTTGCAATGGAAGGTGCAGCTATGTTTATTTTTGGTGGTGTGACTGGTGTAATGCTTGCCGCCACACCTTTTGATATTCACGTCAATAATACTTATTTTGTGGTGGGACACTTCCACTACATTGTTTTTAATACCATCACGATGGCAATTTTTGCAGCCATTTACTTTTGGTTTCCGAAGATAACTGGCAGAATGTATGCCGAAGGCTGGGGAAAATTGCATTTTTTGTTGACATTTATCGGTGCTAACTTAACATTCTTTCCAATGCACCCACTCGGTTTACAAGGAATGGTGCGTCGTATTTCCTCCTACGCCCCACAGTATCAAGGATGGAATGTGATTGCTAGTCTTGGGGGTTTTTTGCTGGGAGTGTCCATACTTCCTTTTATTGCCAACATGATAGGTTCTTGGTTATACGGGCCGAGAGCAGTTAATAATCCTTGGCACGCTACAGGATTGGAATGGACAACCACCTCACCACCACCGCGAGAAAATTTTGAGGAGATTCCAGTAGTGAAAAGACCACCTTATGACTACGGCGATCCTAAATACTCTGTTATCGAAAATTCCGAAAACCATGAATCTACATAGTAGGGAGCCGAAAGTTGACCAAGGACAAATGACTAATGACTAATCAAAAATTATGACCCGTCGCGTTATCCATATAGATGAAAGTCCTATCCGTTTTGAGAAGTGGCGAAGAAATTTGCCACAGTGGTTGCAGCGTTTTTTACCCAGTGGTGGCGGCAAGGCTGAAGACCATCATGGTAAAGGAATGTTCGGGTTTACTGTGTTCCTGCTATCAGAAAGCTTAATTTTTTTGAGTTTTATTTTGACTTATATTGCTCTGCGATTAACCCACTCAAGAAACTGGCTACCTCCTGGTGTTTCAGGGCCGGAATTATCGACATTTGTGATTATTAATACCATTGTCTTACTTTCTAGCAGTTTTGTAATTCAACCAGCAGAAAATGCTCTGAAACGAGGGAGGTTAAATAAATTTCGCTGGCTTTGGTTAATTACAATCGTTATGGGTACTTATTTCGTAATTGGTCAAATCATTGAGTGGCACAATCTCAATTTTGGCTTAAGTACGGGATTAGTTGGTTCAACATTTTATGTGTTAACTGGTTTCCACGGTTTACATGTTTTGACTGGTGTGATTCTCCAGATAATTATGCTTGTCCGTTCCTTTATTCCGGGTAACTATAACAAAGGTCATTTTGGTGCAAGTGCAACCACATTATTTTGGCACTTTGTTGATATTGTTTGGGTGTTTCTATTTTCATTGCTTTACTTATGGCAAGCATAAAAATTTTCCAAAATTTAGAGTATTCTAGGAGGATATTTATGAAGTTATTAGCACAAGAATTACCATCACCACGGTCAATTCAAGAAACTCCACCACCAGGCACAAACCAAGACCCACTTATAGCCAAGAATTTACAGAAAGGTCAATATGTGGGCATTCTGGGACTAGCGATCGCACTAGTTGCTGCTGTGGGATTTTTTAGCCGCAGAGTTGAATACGCTATTATGTTTGCTATTGCTTTGAGCGCAGTCTTGATTGCTTTCTTTTTATTTATTTGATTTGTCAATATTCAATAGTTATTCTCTTCTGCACATCTGCGTGAAATAAATCTGTTAAAAGTAGAATTGTTATGAACAGCCCAGTTTATCAAACAGTAATTATCGGTGGTGGGTTTACTGGATTATTTACTGCCTTACATTTAGCTCATGAGCATTATCCACGTTCTGTAATTTTGATTGATAAAAATGAGCGATTTTGCTTTAAGCCATTGCTTTATGAATATTTTGATGGCGAGATGGATTCGATTCAAGTAGTGCCGCGTTTTTCGGAATTACTTAAAGGGAGTGGGGTCATCTTTGTGCAGGATACAGTACAGTCAATAGACTTGCATCAAAGGGAAGTGAAATTAGTTTCGGGTAACTCTTACAATTACAGTAATTTAGTATTAGCTTTGGGTAGTGTAACTGGCTATCATTACGTTGAAGGTGCTAAAGAACATGCCTTTCCGTTTTGGACACAAGCAGATGCGATCGCACTTGATAAACATTTACGGGACTGTTTACAAACAGCTATTCAAACAGAAGATATAGAACAACGCCGCAAACTGTTAACAGTAGTTGTAGTTGGTGGTGGTGCATCTGGTGTGGAAATGGCCGCCACTTTAGCTGATTTCCTCCCGCATTGGTATAGTGCTTTAGGTGGTAATTCTCAAGAAATTCGGTTGCTTCTGCTCAATCATGGTCAAAAAATTCTCGATGGTGATATTAACGATCCCTTGCGTCCAATTGCTGAAAAAGAATTACAAAAACGGACTATCTCGATTGAAACCATCTCAGGCGCAGAAGCCACTGCTGTTCGTCCCAATGCAATTGAATATAAAATTAATGATGAAATTAAAACACTACCAACACACACGACAATCTGGACTGCTGGTACTTCTATCCATCCCCTAATTCAAGATTTACCCATCCCCAAAGAACATCGGGATCATCATCACCGTCCATTAGTTACTCCCACGATGCAATTGCTCGATTTTCCAGAAGTATTTGCAGGCGGTGATTGTGCAGCAGTTGTTGATAGTTCGTTACCACCTACAGCGCAAGTCGCTTATCAACAAGGCGCAAATATTGCTCATAATTTGAAAGCACTCGCTCTTGGAGAAAACCCCAAACCAGCTAAGGTTAATATCCGGGGAACTTTGCTCAAGTTGGGAGTTAATGACGCTGCTGCTAACTTATTCAACCTGTTTGAAGTGGTAGGTGAAACTGCACATTTAATTCGTCAAGGTACTTATTTAACACTATTACCAAGCCCAATTCATGACTTTAAAGCCACAACAGAATGGCTGGATGAAGAAGTATTTCATCACCATCTTGACCCTCACGACGTAGGTAAAAAAGTTGTACAGGCTGTGGAGTTAGTAGGTGCTGGGGTAGTGAGTGTTTTAGTTGCAAGAAAATTACTGCGGATGTTGGGAGATGAGGGGAAAAAAGACTAGAGTGCGTTGTCTGATACCAAGTTGCGCTCAAGCATAATTATTCTAGTTCTTCAGTTATGCTGGGGAAATTTTGAGATAGAAGACGGCAATGGGTAAGAAAGGGCAAAAAGGTCAAAAAGACGTACCAGAACTGTATGATGAGGTGAAGAAACGAGTTAACCTAGCCCTAACTCCTACCGCGATTGAAGGATTAGATGCGATCGCCGACAGTATGGATTTAAGTCGGTCTGAATTTGTGGAGAGAATTGGCAGAAAGCTGATTTCAGTCAATGTGAGTTCTCTGACTCAGGAGGATAAGCAAGCAATAAAAAAGCCCTAACCGAACTGATTTCTCTTTACCGTGAGCGATTGAGCGATCAGAATTTGTCTGTTGGTGATAGTCAAGATTTGAGCGATCGCCAATTACAACTACAGCACCAGATTGAGCAGTGGGAAAAAATAATCACCAAAATTTAATAGTAGGGAGGGCTAGTTTTGTATTAGCTTACAACGTCTTTATATCCAAAATAATTACACCTATTCAATTTGGCGAAGCCATGCTTTGACGTGTGGTACGCTTGCGATCGCTTTTCCTTGTACCTCCAGCCTTTTGATACTCATAGCTATTGTTGCCATATTTGTAAGAAATACCACGCAAGAATTTGTCAGAATAGTCTGCCACAGTTTTTTCATTTTCCAGGATTTGGGTTCGCAAGACATCAACATCAGAGAGAGCAGAATTGTATGCTTCTATAGAATTTCGGAGGCTTTCAATTTTTTCTGTATAATCTTGAACTGTTAAACCTTCTCCAACATCGAGAGTCGGACTAATAGATTTAATGCCAGCTAGACGTACTTGAGCTTTTTCTAGAGTACGTGAATTGCGTCTTCTTCTTGCCATAATTAATACTGGTTTTCTAATTTACTGATAACTCTATAGTGGACAATATTAGAAAAAATTGTCATACGTAAAATTATTGATTTTTTAAAAAAACTTAAAGTTTGTACAATTTATCTTACACAATGAACAAAACACGGAAACGTTAAAGCGGAAGTTGCTGCACAATGAGCAAAACACGGAAACGCTAAAGTGGAAGTTCTTACACAATGAGCAGAACACGGAAACGTGAAAGTGGAAGCTGCTGCACGATAAGCGGAAGTTCTTACACAATGAAAGAAACACGGAAACGTGAAAGTGGAAGCTGCTGCACGATAAGCAGAAGCTATTATTGTGTTGAGAATTAGTATTTGTGCGATCGCTTTGGGAGTTTCTGGTAGGGGCGATCGTAATTTATAACTACGAATTAGATTAAACAATAACTGCGAGCGCAGATATACTGATATTGCTAGTATCAATCTATAATTTATCTTATTCATTTAAATCCATTATATAGAGACCATAATCGTGATTAGTGCAACGATTGGTGCATGGCTAGGAGAATTTGCCACAGTAGAAGTTTCTAAAGCTTTGCTAAGTGGTGTTACCAGCAAACTTAACCCTAGTGATTTAGATAAGGCGATTAAAACTGCAACTATAGAAGCTTGTAATCAAGAAACCCGATTATTTTATTCTTGTCCACCAGACTTTATCCCAAAATTTTTATGTAATTTTTTTAAGGAACAAGGATTGTCGGAGCTACAGAAACCATTAAAAGATGAGGGAAGGCCTGATTTAGAGTTTTTAGTTGAGGTTTTTAAAAAAGCAGCTTTAGCTGACTCAAAAATGAAAGAAATTAAAATTGACTATGTTAATTCATGGATGGAGGTTTTTGTTACAACTTATTTTCAAAATACAGATAATTGTATAAGGTTTCAGATTGCTAAAGAAAACTATTGTCAGCAATTATTAAATTGGTTTGATGATGTTAAATTTGCTGGGATTGCTGTACCAGGACAAGAATTAGAAAAATCAGAGAAGCTAGTCAATATTTTTGTGTTGCCAGAAGTGCAGGAGGATAATCAAAATGATATAAATAATTTTAACTCCAGCATAGAAACAGAGTTGTTTTCATCGAATTTGAGTCAAAATCAGCAACAATTACTTTGGGAACAAAGACAGCGTGCTTTACGCAACTCTTCTGGGAGAAAATTGTTGGCTTCCCAAATTTTAAGTCAAAGCAACTGCCAAAAGTTTGTGCTTTTAGGTGCGCCTGGCTCTGGAAAAACTACCTTGCTGAGTTATTTTGTGGTGATGATAGCTCAGAAGCAGATTGATCAACTAAATATAACAGCAGCAGCAGATTATTTACCTCTTATAATTCCTATACGAGATTTTGCTAGGCACGAAAATACTAGCGTTATTGAATATGTTAAGCAATTTGTTGAAAAAAATTTATGTGTTAAAACCTTACCTGTAGGTTTTTTTGAATATTGGTTAGAAGATGGACATACTTTTATCTTTTTTGATGGTTTGGATGAAATTGCTCAAGAAAATAAACGATATGAGGTAGTGCGTAAAATTGAGAATTTTTTAGGGCAGTTTCCGAAAAATTGTGCAGTTATTACCTCTCGCCCTGCTGGCTATAAACGTGATTTTTTTAATACTCAAGAGTTTGCCCATTACGAGCTTTTAGCTTTTGATGATGAGAAAATAGAAAAGTTTATTAATTGTTGGTATGACAGCCGTATTCAGGATAAATCAGAAGCAGAACGACGTAAAACAACTTTAAGAGAAGCATTAAATAAAAATGAGCGTCTCAAATTACTAGCACGTAACCCTTTGCTGTTGACTATTATTGCTTTGATTCATCGCTATCAAGCAGTTTTACCTAAAGGTCGTCACAAACTTTATGAGAAAGCCGTAGAAACTCTCCTAACTTCTTGGGATGCTAATAAAGAAATTAGCGTCAACCATTTCTTACAAGATATTGATATTGAAGACTTGCTATTTTTAATGCAAAAAATAGCTTTTTGGATTCATGAACAAGGTAGTACAGCAGATAAAGAAGGGGGAACACTAATTGCTTGTGAAGATTTACTTGACAAATTAAAAAGAGAAATCAAATCTTTGAAAGAAATTGAACTTTATAAAGCAGAAGAAAAAGCCAAACGGTTTTTAAGTTTAATTCAGGAACGTACTGGACTACTTAATGAACAAGGCCAAGATTGCTATGCTTTTGTGCATAAAACATTTCAAGAATATCTGTGTGCTAGAGAGATTAATTATCAAGCAGATGATCAAGATGATTTTGAGATTGTTTTACAGTATATTGATCAGCATCTCCATGACCCTCATTGGCGAGAGGTATTACTGCTATTAATTACTCAGCAAGCACCAAATAAAGCGGCTACAGCCATTAAAAGAGTTCTTAGCAAGAATAGCGAATATGAACGATGGTTGCATCGTGACTTATTATTTGCTGGGAATTGCCTTGCTGAAGATATCAAAAATTTAAAAACTGCCAAAGATTCTCCAGCTATAGAAATTTTGCAAGATTTAGTAAATCTTGAAGTCAGTGATTTGTTGCAAGTTAGTTCTCGAATTAAATCACAAGTGTTTCAAATTTTATGTAGCTTGAACGAAACAGCTTTTCAATCTCAAGCTTTGCAACTGTTAAAAGAGAAAGAGCAACAAATAGAACAAGTAAGATTTCAAGAATATTGTGCAGCGTTAGGAGAGGAAGATGCGGCAGTTAATAAATTACTAGAACTCCTCCAAAACTCCGAATCTAATGTGCGTTCTAGTGCCGCAGAAGCGTTAGGTAAAATAGGTACAGAAGCCGCAATTCCTGATTTACTAGAACTTCTCAAAGATTCAAAATTTATTGTGCGTAATAGTGCCACAATTGCGTTAGGTAAAATAGGTACAGAAGCCGCAATTCCTGATTTACTAGAACTCTTCAAAGACTCAGAATCTCATGTGCGTTCTAGTGCCGCAGAAGCGTTAGGTAAAATAGGTACAGAAGCCACAATTCCTGATTTACTGGAACTCCTCAAAGACTCAGAATCTCATGTGCGTTCTAGTGCCGCAGAAGCGTTAGGTAAAATAGGTGCAGCAACCGCAATTCCTGACTTACTAAAACTTCTCAAAGACTCAAAATTTATTGTGCGTTTTGGAGCCGCAGAAGCGTTAGGTCAAATAGGTACAGAAGCCGCAATTTCTGGCTTACTAGAACTCCTCAAATACTCAGAATCTAATGTGCGTTCTATTGCCGCAGTTGCGTTAGGTAAAATAGGTGCAGCCGCCGCAATCCCTGAGTTACTCGAACTCCTCAAAGACCCAGAATCTGATGTGCGTTTTATTGCCGCAGAAGCGTTAGGTAAAATAGGTGCAGAAGCCGCAATTCCTGAGTTACTAGAACTCCTCAAAGACTCAGAATCTGATGTGCGTTTTATTGCCACAGAAGCGTTAGGTAAAATAGGTGCAGAAGTAGCAATTCCTGACTTACTAGAACTTCTCAAAGACTCAAAATCTGATGTGCGTTCTATTGCCGCAGATGCGCTGAATAAAATTGACAAAAAAACTCATAGTGTAGTCATTAATCTTTCTCAATGGATTAATGAGAACCAAGATTCAGAATATGTTGGATATGGAATAAATTTGCTATGGGATTTGGTATGTGGCTAAACAAGTTGACATTACCATCTGACAAATCAGTGCTGGCGAGATAGACACAGCATTGTTGTAGACAATGCCCAAAAAAATAATTCTGGATGTAATATAATGATCACATCCAGAAATTATCTCATCTACTCTACAAATATTACTTCAAAAAAACCAGAATTAATTTATTCCACAGTCACCGATTTTGCTAAATTCCGGGGCTGGTCAACGTCTAAACCGCGACGGGCGGCGATGTGATAAGCCAATAGTTGCAGAGGTACAACTGTAAGTATTGGCGATAATAATTCATCGACTGATGAAACGGGGAGTAAATCGTTAAATATTTCTCCTGCTTCGCCATCTTTTACAGGTGTTACACCAATCAACCGCGAATCTCTGGCTTTGGCTTCTTGGGCGTTAGAAATTACCTTTTCATACACACTACCAGGAACAGCGATCGCCACCACCGGAACTTTCGCATCTAATAAAGCAATGGGGCCGTGTTTCATTTCGCCAGCCGGATAACCTTCGGCGTGAATATAGCTAATTTCTTTTAATTTCAAAGCCCCTTCTAACGCAATGGGGAAGTTAATTCCTCTACCTAAAAAGATGAAATCTTGAGTATCAGCAAATTCGTGGGCTAGGTGTTCTGTTAAACGTTCTTGGCTTGCCAATGTTTCTTCAATTTCTTGAGGAATTTGTCGCAAACCATTAATAATTTGCTCTATCTTTTCTTTTGAAATTGTTTGACGACGGGCAGCTAAGTCTAATGCTAAAGCATAAAACGCCATCAATTGGGCGATAAAAGTTTTTGTCGCTGCTACGCCAATTTCTATGCCCGCTAAGGTACTAATAATATGCGGTACACTATGACCAAGGCTACTTTCTGGGCGGTTGGTAATGCCTAAAAGTCGCGCTTGATATTTCGCCTCTTGACCTTGGCGGCGTTCTTTTTCCATCGCTAAAGCTGCCAAAGTATCAGCAGTTTCACCAGATTGGGTAACACCAATAATTAAGGTATTTGGTGTTAATGGTGATGGTGCATAACGATATTCCGAAGCGTAGTGTACTTGGGTGGGAATTTCTGCTAATTGTTCTAACAAGTGTTTGCCAACCAAAGCAGCGTGCCAACTTGTACCACAGGCGACAATATGAATTTGTTCTAAATCTGCGTAAACTGACTCAGACAAACCGAGATTAATAGGCGACACAGACGCATCACTGGAATTATGAAAGTATGCTTCTAAATTAGCTCTTACCACTCCTGGTTGCTCGTAAATTTCTTTGAGCATGAAGTGTTTGAATCCCTGCTTTTCGACCATTGTGGGACTCAAGTTGAGCATTCGGGGTTGTTTTTTCAACCTCTCGCCAGCAAAGTTATAAATTTCTACGCCTAATGGTGTGAGGCGGGCAATTTCACCGTTTTCTAAGGGTAATACGGCACGGGTATATGCAACGATCGCCGGGGTATCGGAAGCACAGAAAAATTCACCCTGGCCAAATCCAATTACTAAAGGTGCTTGTTGACGCACCACAATTAATTCATCAGGATAATCAGCCGAAATAACTGCGATCGCAAATGCACCTTCTAGATAGTTAGCAGCTTGACGAACTGCTTCTAAAAAATTTAATGCCGGATTTTTTAACAATTCCGCAATCAAATGGGGAATTACTTCTGTATCAGTTTCCGAACGAAACTCATGTCCTTTTTGTTTTAATTCTTCGCGTAACTCGCGGTAATTTTCCACAATGCCATTTTGAACTACCGCAATACGTAATGCTGTATCTAAATGTGGATGAGCATTGTGTTCTTCTGGTTTACCATGAGTAGCCCAGCGAGTATGACCAATACCGATTTGAGACGGGTTTTCTAGCTGTTCCAGTTTAGAACGCAGGTTATGTAGTTTTCCTTTCGCTCTAACACAATTAACTTCTCCTTCCCAAATTGTGGCGATTCCCGCAGAATCGTAGCCTCTATACTCTAGTTTTTCTAGACCAGACAGTAAAATTTCTGTTGCTGCTTGAGTGCCGATATACCCGACGATTCCACACATTGCTCACACCATTTTGGTATTAGGATTATTAAATCCAGTATAGATGTTGGCAAAAGGGGTGTATGGGTATAGGGGTATAGGAGGAGAAATTACATTAAACTCAGCCAAAATTAAAGAACTAGCCCACTCAATCTCATTACAAGTCCTTTTTATACCTAACTACGAGTGCTGCTTTGTCCTGTGCGTAGTTCTAATAAATCTGGTGTAGCAATAAAGCCAAAGTAAATAGCGATCGCAGCAGTAATTCCATGAAGCCAGACATCATTCCCAAAAATTGGAATAAACCCTAAAGTTGACTGCGTAGGAGGAATTCTTTCCCCTTGCTCCCTACCCCTCTGCGGTCTATTTGTATCAAACTTAAAGTGAAACGGTTTTAGGGCAATACGGTTCAGATAATAAAACTAAATCATAAAAAAATCAACAAATCAATGACTCCACAAAAAACGAAAAAATGATTTTGGAGGGGGCTTGGGGGACGCAACCGTCCCCCAATCGGGGGTTTGGGGGAGAATCCCCCAAATCTTATTCATTGTCTGATAGGTAGAGCAGAAATTGAGAAATCAACTTTCATCACCTTAACTGAACCTAAGTTCCCACAAAAAAAAAGGAGCAACTTGCTCCCTCTGCCACTAAGGTATTTTTATGGTTTTTGAAGTTTTACCCTAGTAAGGTGGGCAGTACCCACCTTACAGTGCTAAAAAAGCTTGCTATGGAGACACTTAATTGAGAGTCTGATGAGAAATTTTAGAATAAATTCCGCATCAATAAGCTAGACCCATGCTGCGAGTTGTTTCAGCGCCCAGGTAAACCCGGATGCTCAAAAAGTCGGTGGGGCAAGCAGTTTCACACCGCTTACAACCTACACAGTCTTCTGTGCGGGGTGAAGAGGCAATCTGAGCAGCTTTACAGCCGTCCCAGGGTACCATCTCTAGTACGTCAGTGGGGCAAGCGCGAACGCACTGGGTGCAGCCAATACAGGTATCGTAGATTTTTACGGTATGAGACATTGAAAAAAGGCTCCTTTCGAGTTCTCTTCTCTGCGAAAGAATCATAATCAAGGCATAGTTTACCGCAGTGGCTTATCCAGAGTAAGTAAAAGGCTACATAACTTTAAACAATGTAATAGGCACGTTTTAATGTAAAAATTTGCGAAATTTCTCTGTTTCCTTATAAATCAGCTACAACACAGCAGCGTGGTTCCCTCATTTGTTAACTATACTCAAAGCTTAATGTAAAGATATATGAAGTAAAACCAGAGGCTAGAGACTAGAGGCTAAGGGCTAGAAAAGACAGTTTTTCATGTTTGGTTGTCAGATTTTTTGATGAATAGTTGACTTAAAAGTGCTGAGTCGGAGAAAAATACTAATCTCACGCGATGTGCAACTTATTTTTTGAAACCCCTCTCCAAACCTCTCCCCTGCAAGGAGAGAGGCTTTGAATCTTGCTCCCCTTCCCTCGTAGGGAAGGGGCTGGGGGTTAGGTTTGAGAGAAAGTTGCACACGGCGTAATCTCTAGTCTCTAGCCCCTAGCCCCTGTTTCACACCATTTGAAAATTAGTAGCTTCTTCTACTAGTTCATAACCAAATGCTAATTTTTCAATGGCGCGGTCAATTAAATCTAAACCTTGCTGGACTGTTTCAATGACACTTAATTGTCCACGCAAGTCAGCAGCGCCGACGAATCCTTTAGCGTACCAAGTCATGTGTTTACGGGCTTGACGAACACCGCGATCGCCTTTATATTCCCATAAAGCTTGTAAATGATCTCTGGCACATTCTAAGCGTTGAATTGGGGTTGGCGGCGGTAAAAGTTCGCCTGTTTTGAGAAAGTGGTCAACTTCGCCTACCAAAAAGGGATAACCCAAAGTTCCGCGAGAACACATCACACCATCAGCGCCAGTTTGTTCTAAGCATTTCACAGCAGCTTCGACGGAAAATATATCGCCATTACCAATTACGGGGATCGATAGCACTTCTTTAACACGGGCTATCCATTCCCAACGCGCGTTACCATTGTAACCTTGAGCGCGGGTGCGTCCATGCACAGTAATCATTTTTGCCCCAGCATCTTCCATCCGCTTGGCAAAATCAAGAATGGTGATTTCTTTGTCATTCCAACCAATCCGGGTTTTAACTGTTACTGGTACATCCACAGCTTTAACCACTTCCCGGACAATTGCTTCGGCGACTTCTGGTTGACGCAACAGGGAAGAACCACCACCATTTTTGGTAATTTTATTTACCGGACATCCCATATTAATATCAACAGTATCAGCCCCTTCGGCAACAGCTTTGACGGCTGCTTCGGCTAAAAAATCGGGACGACAGTCAAATAACTGGATACTAATTGGGCGTTCATTGGGGTCAACTTCCATGATTTTGGGTAACTGCTTCACATAGTGCAGCCCCGTGGCGTTGACCATTTCTGTATACATCATCGAATCTGGTGCATAGCGACGTACTAGCCGACGAAACACCAAATCTGTCACCCCAGATAAAGGCGATTGTAGAACCCGGCTTTTTACTTCAAAAGAGCCGATTTTTAAAGGTTGGGAGAGTCTAGCTTGCAGACTGGGAGACAGAGTAACCATATCAACAATTCACAATGCACACTTAATGATATCTTTTATCCAAGGCGCTTGTGGATCATGCTTTGTTTTATTCAACTCTATATAGAGGAGCAAAGGGTAATCGGACGATAAATTGAATGAGATTGTTCGCGCTTTCAGCAACAATCGAGCCATTCATATTTTCAACTAATTTTTTAACCAATGCTAGCCCTAAGCCAGTACCATGATGTTGCCAAGGATTTTGGCTAGGAATTCGATAAAATTTTTCAAATATACGAGTCAGTTCTTCAGGGGAAATTGTTATACCTGTATTGGCTACAATGATTTGCAGAAAAGAGGATTTTCTGGCAATACATCTGGGAATTTTGTTATCAGTTGTAGTTTCATCTTGAATGACAGTGGCTGTTAGGGAAATTTTTTCGCTTGGTGGTGTGTATTTACGGGCATTTTTGAGCAGTTCTGTAATAATGTGAGTGAAGCTGAACGAATCAATTTCAATAGTTGGTAAGTTGGATGCTAGATGTATCTCAAAAGTATGTTGCTGTTGCTGTTGAATTTGGATTTCGTGAGGCTCAATGATATGACAAATCAAGTCATGAATGTTATTTACTGTCAGTTTTTGCGGGTAAGTTCCAGCTTGTAAATGTTGCAATTTTAATATGTCTTCAATTAATTGGAGTTCCCGATCGCACTCAGACTGTAAGATGTTCAAGTAGTGAATCGTTTTACACTCATGGCAAGAGGATTGAGATATTTCAGGAATTATGTCATCTTCTTGTTTGCTCAGACTTTTTAATAACTGAACAATCATTTTGATAGTAGCAATAGGAGTGCGTAATTCGTGGGTGATAGTATATAGAAAATCGTCCTTGAGTTGGTTAAGTCGCTGGAGTTCTTTAACTTGGGCTTGAGCTGCTTCATACAGATAAGCTTGGCGCAACGCGATCGCACATTGGTTGGCTACTTGTTGCACTAAATTAATTTCCATTTCACTAAAAGTAGAATCAATGTCTTTAAATAACCATAAGTCGCCCAAGACACCTTTTGTTTCTACCTGATCATCAAAAATCGCGCAAGCTAAAATTGCTGAGTGGTAGCGAATGGGTGTTTGCTGAATTTGACAGAAAGCAAAATAAGACTTTTGTTGTTGTAACTGATGATAAATTTCTGGTGCATCTGCTATATATAGGGTTTGTCCCTGAGTAGACAACTGGCCAGCAGCAACATATTGGTAGTGGATAATTGAAGATTGGCGATCGCTAGTATAAAGTACAGCATCACAGCATTTAACCTTTAAGGCTATGGCTAATTCCTCTACAGCAGTTTGCAAAATCTGGTGTTGGTTGAGAGTATCCCGAACTTTATCAGAAATCCGTTTGAGTGTGGCTTCAAAATTCAAAGATTGCTGTAGTTGTTGAGTGCGAAGTTCGACTTTTTGCTCTAATTCTTGATGCAGCAAATTAAATTGAGCTTCGGCACTATTTAAATGAATCGGTTTGGCGATCTCAAATTCTGTCATATTAAGTTTATCAGATTGTTCTATCTGAGAATTAAATTTTTATCAACACACAATAAAGAATAATGGTATTATGAAATTAAATCTTGATATATAAAAAACAGAAGTTTCGTGAATCATTTATTTGCCAAATTAATCACAACAAACATTAAACTTTTGATTTTGTATATGCCAAGTTTACTGTTTGGAGAATTTGGGTAATTGTACATGGCTTACGAATATAATAATTAATTCCTACATCTGTGGCTATTTTTTCTAAATAAGCATGAGAAGACATCAGGATAATTACAATTTCTATTTCCAGTAATTGCAGATAGTTGTAAACTTCTAATCCTGTTAATTCTGGCATGTGATAATCTAAAATTAATAAGTCTGGTTGCCATTCCAATATCTTTTCTAGTGCCTCTTTCCCATCTTTTGCCTGGTTGACTTCCCAACCTTCACGCTCAAGTATAAGAGAAAATAAATCTCGAATATCTTCATCATCTTCTGCAATTAATACTTTGCGTTTAACTAAATTACTAGATTTCATAAGTACTTCCTTACGTATTAATAGAGAACTTGTGCTATAGCAATCCTACATGAGATGTAAAAATTGAGAGGCTCAGATACCCGACTTCTCAAAGAAGTCGGGTATCTTGTTGTTCACAAATGATTTAAGACTGCTATATGAGACTTAATACCGTTCGGTTAAGATGTCTCTTCAATAAATTTCTTATCCGAAGCGTATTGCTATGAAACTTGGAATTGATTCCAAGGTAGATTTAGCTTATAAACAAAAAATAAAAAACTGATAAAGAATGAATATTTTGTAATCTTTTGCAAAAAAATAATAGTTTTCAGCAAATTATAAAGAGCTTTGAAACACCCTAGTTTTACCGCTAACTGCTGTTTTGGGATTTAGGGGCTTTTTTGAGGTAGGACTTAGGCACAAAGATTGTCGGTTGAGACGAGTGTAGGGGTTTTGAACATCTACACCTCTACGGGGAAATCAAAATTCAAAAGTAAGAAAATGTTTGATTTTTAACTTGATTTTGCCCCTACACTCTGCTACGTAACCTTAATTTTTCGTTTTCTGGCGTAAGTCCTATACAAGAGCGATCGCGTCCTTTGGCTTTGGCTAGGTAAAGAGCCTCATCTGCTACCTCAATCAAATTTAAAGAAGTCATATTCAATTGAGGAATCACTGTCGCAATTCCAATACTTAAGGTAACGTAAGGCTTCACAATCGATGCAGCATGAGGAATATGCAAATTTTTAATAGCTTGATGAATTTCTTGTGCTACTTGAAAAGCACCATTACTATCAGTATTAGGTAAAATTACGACAAATTCTTCTCCGCCATAGCGAGCTGCTAAATCTGTAGAACGTTTAACAGTTTGTTGCAGAACTTGAGCAATCAGACGCAAACAATCATCTCCAGCAGCATGACCGTAAGTATCGTTATATTGTTTGAAATAATCAATATCGCATAGCAATAGTGAGACATAACCTTGTTCTCGGACAAAATATTGCCACACATATTCCAACTCACTATCAAAACGGCGGCGATTGGCAATCTGAGTTAATTGATCCACCATTGCTATATTTTTTAGTTGTTGGTTAGCAAGTTGCAATTGCTGATAAAGTTCTGATTGCTGAATAGCGATCGCTACTTGTGTGGCTAGTTGTTGCAGCAGTTCACTTTCCCAGGGTTGCCATTCACGAGGAGTGGTACAATGATGAGCCACTAAATATCCCCAGAGGCGATCGCCTTGTAAAATCGATACCACTAGCTTGGCTTTGACTGACAATTTTTCTAATAACTGGACATAACTATCAGCTAATCCAGCCTGATGGATATCGGAAATAGCTTTGATAGTGTCTTGCGTTTGCAGAAAGTAAGGATCGGTAATTTCCATATTCAGCAGCGATTGGCAATTTTCAGCCACAGACTCTGTAACCACTACACAACTCTCATCTGGATGACAACGATAAATCATGACGCGATCGCTTTGCAAAAAGCGTCGGACTTCCGCCACAGTTGTATTCAAAATTTCATCTAAATTCAAAGATTGGCGAATGTGTTGTGCGATCGCCGCAATCATCCGTTCCCGTTGTGCTTGCTGTTGCAGTGCTTGCTGTGCTTGTTTATGGGCTGTAATATCTGTAAAAGATGTCACCACTGCATAAGGTCTTGATTCATCAGGTTGAAACAATGGCTGGGAATTCATCGAAATCCAAATCAGATGGCCATCAGGCTGATGAACACCCATAACAACGTTAAATTGAGGTTTTCCAGTGCGTAAGGTAACAATGGCGGGATGAGTTTCATCGGGAAAAAAAGAACCATCCTCATGAATCGCCTTCCATTGGGGATCAATAGAAGTCTTCCCCATAATTTGATCAGTAGTTATTCCTAAAATTCTTTCTGCACTGTTGTTACAGGCAATAATTCGCCCATCAGCTTGCTGTAGTACAATACCTTCTGCCATTGCTGTAATTACAGAACGATAGCGTTGTTCACTTTCTCGTAAGGCTGCTTCCGCACGCTGACTTTCTTGTAGTGCAGCTTGTTGCTTGGTAATATCTTTTTCGTTCACCAAAATCATCAAATCACCTGTGGCGGGATCGCGAATACATTGTGTATGGATTTCGTGCCAGCGAATCCCTTCATTAGTGTAAACTTGAGCTTCTGTGCAGAACACTTCACCCAAATTAATCGCCTGCATAGCTTGTTTGCCTATACTCTTGTCAACAAAGTGTTTAACAAAAGTATTCTCAGTTGATGAGTTTGGATGTAAGGTATCACCATAACAATGCAAGGCAGCAGGATTTTGCATTAAAGGTACACCATTGATTGTGTACAGTGAAATCATCAAGGTAGTGTGGCGTAATGTTTCTACTGCTCGTAGGATTTCTTGATCAATTTGATTGACAATTGCTGTTGTACCTTCAACTAGCATCGCCATTCTTCCTGGCTCAATTTGAATCCCAGAGCAAAGACAACGCATCGAAATCGGCTGATTTTCTCGATAAAATGTCCAGTTTTCGGCGATGATTTTACCTTGCTCAAATTGCTGGAGATAGCTTTGCAATCGTATGTAAGTAGATTCAGAAAAACTACTGAATTTGCATTTACGTAATTCTTCTATATTCTGCACATTCCAAAGCTGAAGTGCGGCGGAGTTCACCCACCACATTTGCAAGTTTTGAATATCATAAATCCAAATAGGAGTTTGTAATCTATCAAAGGCGATTAAGTCTGAAACTGATATTTTAGTAAGTGACGTTTCTGATTTGATAGCTTTTTGTTGATGCTGATGCAGCGTGATTGTTGTGGACATAAACTGCTGCAATTCAACTGCGGAATTTTTACTTTTATAAGTAGATTTTTGCCAGTTTCTTGGTACTTGTCCAATTGTGATGCCCAACTCAGTGGCTACTAATTGTAAAAACTTAATTTCTAAAGGTTTCCATTGACGTGGATTACTACATTGATGAGCAATTAATAATCCCCATAATTGAGGATATAAGCTGGAAAATATATCACTATTTTGATTATTCAGTAAAATAGGGACTACTAAATTAGCTTTAACCTGCCACTTAGTTAATAGCTGTTTATAACAAGGTTCAATTAATGGATGATTAGCATCTTCAATAACACTAATCTTTCCATCTCGATATTGCTCTAACCATTTAGTTTTTAAGCAAGGTTCATAAATTGATTGTCCCTGAATTGCTTGAAATTTTGTACTGACAGACTCTTGTGCAATTACTCCATCTCCATCTAGATGAAATTGATAAATAACTACGCGATCGCACTCTAAGGTTTTTCTGACTTCAGCAATAGTTATATTCAGAATTTCACTCAATTCTGATGTGTTGTGAATTTGCCAACTCAGCATCATCATTTGATGCTGAATTTGCTTTAAGTCAATTTCAGCATTGGCTAAATTATTCAAGAGCATAGTATCAGTATCTACTTAAATTAAATTTTGTTAAAGAAAAAAGTTTTGTTAGTTATCAATATATTTAAGTAAATATCTCTACTAAACATCACCGGAATATTACTGAAATTAAATAGATGTTTTGTAAAGTAAATATAAAGTAAAGATAGATGTACATAGTTTAAGAAACTTAACACTAATATATAAAAGGCCTTAACTGTTGGCTTCCTCACCCGCCTAGAACTAAAGCTCAAGGCTAACAGCTAAAGTCTACTCAAGTAGACTCAAAAATTTTAGGTATATTTAGTACGTAGTACGTAAAATGTGTTAGCGACAGCGTAACGCATCTAACGCCAAGTTTTCGGTGCGATAAGGCTTACGCCTCACACACCCTACAAATACTGAAATTTTTTTCAGAAATTAAATCGGATTCCTATATATACGATCGCCTAACGCACCCTACTGATACCAATTCTCTATGAAGATGCGCTTTACTAGACCCCCCTTAATCCCCCCTTATAAAGGGGGGAAACCGGAAAATCTTGTTCCCTCCCCTTTATAAGGGGAGGGTTAGGGAGGGGTAAAATATATTGCAGCTTCATAAAGAAATGGTATGAAGATTTACTGCTATAAGAATTCTCAATTCTGTAGACAGATAAAAATACTCGACTTATTGACAAAGCCGAGCATCTAATACCAATTCACCAACATCTTGCTACACGTACGATAACTATTAGGAACTTAGGGTTCGCCTTTCCGCAGGGGAAGATTAATAGCAACTATTCAGTCATAATTAGACACTATAGCAATCATACATGAGTTGTAAAAATTGAGAGGCTCAGATTCCCGACTTCTCAAAGAAGTCGGGAATCTCTTTGTTCACAAATGATTTAGGACTGCTATAACTAATAATCACTCTCCGACTTTAAATTCCAACCTAGTAACATAGCAATCTGAACAGGTAATTTCACAGGATCAAAGGGTTTGCGAATTACACCTGCTATTTGATACTCGCGTAAAATATATGAATCTAGCCACCTCGCCTTCGCACTTAGAAGTATCACAGGAATAGATTGAGTTTCTGGATTATTTCTCAGTATTTGCATAAATTCAAAATTATTGAGGTCACACATTGATAAATCCAGAACAATCGCATCAGGAAAAGCAAGTGCAACCTTTTGCAATCCTGTTAATGGAGAATCAGCAACTACTACATTCCAACCAGCTAAATCTTGTAAGCAAAGTCCCACAACTTCGCGTACACTAAATTCATTGTCGATCAGCAATATCGTTTTGGCGGTGATATTTACCTCCTCTACAATATTCATTTAATTAAACTCCAGAAAGCTTGAAATCTTCATAGTAAAGCGGTAAATTATGGCAAAGTGCTGAGTATAAATAACGATTATCTTTGATTTCCCCTAAAGCACTACTATGAAATGGTAATAAATTAAAGGTGATAGCTTTTTTGGAGCCTTTAGCTTGGCAAATATTCATCTATCCTTATTCTGTTTGGCAGAAAGAATTTTTATTTCTAAATAAGAAAGATATCTAGCAAAAATAAAGAACTAATAAAGATTGTAATTTCTTTACAAAAGTTTAAAATTAATCTGACCAACCTAAAATTTCAGCAACTTCTTGAGAAATAGTTATTGGTTCAAATGGTTTGGTAATTACGCCTGCAATACCCATTGTGGCAAAACGATCGCGATCGCTCGGTTGAACTTTCGCCGTGAGCAAAATCACGGGGATAGATTGGGTAAGGGTATTTGCCTGAAGTTGTTCGTAAACAGCAAAACCATCCATATCAGGCATAGAAACATCTAACACAATAGCATCAATATCAGGTTCTATCTGAGCAATATTTAACCCCTCCTGACCAGATGCAGCTGTCACAGTATCCCATCCGCCCAAATCTTCTAAACAAGCTTGCACTAATTCGCGGATTCGTTCTTCATCATCTACAATCAATAGTTTTTTAGTCATTGGTCATTGGTCATTGGTCATTTGTCATTTGTCATTTGGCATTTGTCATTAATTATTCGCCTCTACTTACTCTCTATTTATTGGTAGAGTGAAGAAAAATACACTACCGACACCAACTGTACTTTCAGCCCAGATTTTTCCACCGTGCAGATCAATAATACTACGGCAGATTGCCAAGCCTAAGCCTGTGCCATCTTTAGAGCGAGAGTCTGAGGCATCTACTTGCTGAAATCTACCAAATATCGCTTCTAATTTATCACTGGGAATCCCGCGTCCTTGATCTCTAATTTCAAATAATACGTGATCTGTTTGCTGGTGAACACGCAAACTAATAGTCGCATCAGCAGGTGAAAATTTAATTGCATTACCTAACAGATTAGTCAGGGTTTGAATAATTGCATCCGCAGCCGCCCATACTCGCACATCAGTAAGTTGAATGTCGAATTTGATATTCTGTTCTTTAGCGATCGCTTGCACTCCGGCTACTGCTTGTTCTATTAAATCAGCGGCATTGCAGATTGTTTTTTCTAAAACTGGCCGCCCCGATTCTAAGCGTTCTAAATCGAGAATATCATTAACTAGGCGCACTAAGCGATCGCTATCGATGGCGGCAATTTCAATCATGCGTTTGAACTTGTCTGGTTTGCTGTCATAGATGCCACTTTTCAATAAGCCCATAGCGGCGCGAATTGCCGTTAAAGGAGTACGGAGTTCGTGACTGACAATACCAATAAACTCACTTTTCATCTGCTCAATTTGTTGCAGTTCTGTAATGTCTTCTGCAAGACCGGCAATCCGCACTATTTCGCCTAGTTCATTTTTAATTGGGAAAGCGCGATCGCGAATCCAACACATTGAACCATCAGGGCGAATGATGCGATATTTTATATCAGCTTTTTCTATTATTAATTGTTCATTAAATGTCATCTCGGCAAGAGGACGATCATCTGGATGAATTGCATCTAACCAAGCAGAAGAATTTTGATAAAGACTTTCACAACTTCTTTGCCAGATAGTTTCGTAAGCCGGACTTACATATAGAACTTGTTGATTGTCAATATCTGTCATCCAAAATACTGCTTGGATGTTTTCTGCAAGTTGCCGAAATCTTTCTTCGCTATGGCGTAAGGCTGCTTCGGCTTTTTGCAGCCGAGTAATATCACGTAAACTAACTATCACTGCTGAAATAGTTTCGTCTTGTTCCCGGTAAGGAGTATAGGTCACACTCATAAATTGCGGTGGTCGATTTGGGTAATCAAACCATCTTGCATACTGAATATTTTCTCCTGCCAAACACCTGTCTAAGCGAGGCTGAATGAAACTATCAAACAATTGTTGACCTAAAATCTCTTTGACCGAATGTCCTAAAACTTCGGTATCAACTTTGTTGTACCAGTCGAGGTAAGTTTGATTAACAAGTTGATAAGTATAATCTCGATTTAGCAGTGCGATACCATCTTGTATATTGGAAACTATGCGTTCATATTGTTGCAGAATTTTTTCTGCTTGTTTGCGTTCAGTAATGTCATTGTTGATTTCTAAAATTTTAATTGCTCTATTAGCATTGTCTTTTTGTAATACCCAACGACTAGCTACAGTTACAGGTTGACCATCTCTGCGGAAATGGATCAGTTCTCCTTCCCAATAACCGTTTTCTAAAAGTTGAGTTTCTATTTCAGTTAATGGTTGAGAAAATTGAGTTTTCAGAAGATTATGCAATATTTGACCCAAAGCTTCGGCTTTTGTCCAGCCATACATATATTCGGCTCCTTCGTTCCAGAAGGTGATTGCTCCGTTTAAGTCACGGGTCACGATCATGTCATGTGCTAGATCCAGCAATTGTGCCTGTTCTAATAGGATAAGTTGGGTGTGTTGCTGATCTATTACTGTTTCGATGAGGCGAGCATTTGTTTGAGCCAATTGTGCTGTTCGCTGAGTTATCTTTTGTTCAAGTTCGGCATTGAGTTGTTGTAATGCTAATTCTGCTTTTTGGCGCTCTTGCAGTTGAGTTTGTAACTGTTCAAATAATTCGGCTTGTTGAAGAGCAATACTTAACTGTGTTCCTAACTGTCGCAGCAAATCAATTTCTGTTGATTGCCATTCTCGCGGAGTCTCACAGTGATGAGCAATCAGTAACCCCCATAATTCATCTTGGTTGAGAATCGGCACAACCAAATTAGCTCTAACTTGAAAACTTGCCAAAAGTTCCACATGACAAGCGTCAATACCAGCAGTATAAATATCAGATTTGGCTGTCACTAAACCTTGTTTAAAAGGTTCAATATATGTGCTAAAGCAAGGGTCATAAATATTGCTCGATAATATAGCTGTCCAATTAGCACCCACAGATTCGATGACAACAGTGCCATTGCCATCCGAGGCAAACTGAAAGATAATAACGCGATCGCACTGTAAAAACTGGCGTACTTCATTGACCGTAGTTTGCAGAATCTCTTGTATATTGATTGAGCTACGGATACGCTGAGACATTTCCATCACTAAGCGTTGTTGCTCAAATTGCTGCTGTAAGGTTATTTGAGCTTGTTTGCGCTCATCAATTGCCATCACAGTTCCCGTCATTCGCACAGGCCCACCTACGGCGTTATAAAATGCCTGTCCTCGTCCTTCTACCCAATGGATAGTTCCATCTGCCCAAACTATACGATATTCTTGCTGGTAAATACTTTGAGTTTGCAGTGACTGTTGTATTGCTTGCTCCACATCTGGATGATCTTCCATATGCACACGAGCTGCAAAAGTTTCATATCTGCCATCAAAACTCCCCACAGCCAACCCAAATAACTGTTCGTGTTCTGGCGACCACTCGATTTCTCCTGTCACCATATCCCAATTCCACATTCCCATTTGCGCGGCCGATAGTGCCATTTTTAGTTGCTCGGCATTTTCTTGTGCTAATTTTTGGCTGAGTTGTTGAATCTTGTGTTTGCTGGCCAAAAAGTTACTAGTTAGTAGATTAATAATTAAAGCAACCAGTATAAACAGGCTTAATTGCAATAAATTTTGTGGTTGCAATAGCGAGAATTGGTATCTTGGGTAAAGTAAGAAATATTCGACCGCCAGTGTTGAAAGCACAACAGCAACAATTCCCGGACGAAAGCCGCCATACCAAGTGCTAATCAGAATTGCGATATAAAAGAAACCACCCAAAGTTTCAGGTAGTAGATTTTGTAGCCAAAGTCTCAACACTAGAGCGATCGCAGTTGTGCCAATCGCCACACAATAAGGCAATAATCGCGCATAAATTTCCATATTCTTTACCTCTCTCAGCACTCAGCACTCAGCACTCAGCACTCAACACCCAACACTCAGCACTCAGCACTCAGCACTCAGCACTCAACACCCAACACCCAACACTCAGCACTCAGCACTCAGCACTCAGCACTCAGCACTCAGCACTTTTCTTTAACTGACTGCAAACGCGAACGGACTCGCTCAATGCGGCTCAATACTCGTGTCACCAGTTCTGGCCCTAACACTGGCTTGGTAATAAAATCATCGGCTCCAGCCGCAAAGGCCTGCCTTAAGGAGTTTGCATCAGTATGGGCTGTGACTACTAAAACAGGTAAATTCCCCCACTTAGCATCCTGGCGCACCACTTGACACAACTCTAAACCATTTACTACTGGCATTTCTAAATCTAGTACCACTAAATCTGGAGATGTGGCAATTAGTACTTCCCAAAATTGTTGCGGTTGTGAAAGTGTGGTTACTTCTAGCCCCCAAGGTGTGAGCAAGGCTGATAAGCTAGTTAAAATTACTGGGTCATCATCAACAATTAAAACCTTAGCAGCTGAAGGTTGCGATTGTGGTAAGGTACGGGCGATCGCTCGAAAAATTTGCTCAGTTGTGGCAGGTTTATGTAAAAATTGTCTTGCGCCTAAGCGTGACACAGCCAAGCGATCGGCCAGGCTATCTCTAGCAGTAAAAACAATAATTGGTAAGTTGGGTAATTTTTCCCCTAATTCCCGCAGCAGAATCAATCCATCTTCTTGAGTTCCAGGAAAGCTTAAATCTAGTAATACTGCATCCGGCGTAGCTAAAGCCAAGTGCGATCGCGCCGTTGCTAAATCAGGCGCAATTTTTAACCGCATTCCCCAAGCTTCTGCTTCTGCTAACAATTGCTGATTCAGCATATTGTCATCATCAATTACCAACACACGATAAGTCTGCTGTAATATGGCAGGTTGAGAAGTTACACTCACAGGTGGTTTTGCTAGTTCCTGTTCCAACGCTGTTAACAATTGAGAAAATTGTGTAATTTCATCATGGGTGAAAGTACGATGCTCTATTAATAAATTCTCAATGGATCTAGCCAGCTTAGATCCTTCTGGATAGCCAAATGATCCCATTGAACCTGCCAGTTTGTGCGCTTCATGCTTTGCTTGTTGCTGTAACTCTTCAGGGAAATTTTCTGCCAAGAGTGCAATATGCGCTTGTTCTAGTATGGCTACTTGTTGAGTAAAAGAATCACGAAATTTTTCTAATACTTTATTAACCGAGGCTAAATCCTTAGTGCGGGATTTTGTTTGAGTATTCTGTTGTTGTGAAGTTTTCGTCTCAGCCTTAATAGAATTTTTGGGGGCTGACTTTAAGCGATAGCCCATCCCATACACTGTTTCTAGAATGTCTTCAGTTAATCCTCCGGCTTTTAGTTTCTTGCGTAAATCTTTGATATGAGTTGTCACCGCGTTTTCTATTGGTGCGTCATCAAATCCCCACAGCTGATCTAAAATCAACCTGCGGCTAAAGATGCGATTGGGATTTTGCAAAAACAATTCCAGCAATTTGTATTCTGTGGCTGTGAGTGCAATTAATTGCTGATCAACCGTGACTTTACCAGAGGTTTGGTCTAAACAAAGATTTCCCCAAATGAGTGGGGATAATGCAATTACCCCTGTACGACGTAATAAAGACCGAATTTTTGCTAATAATGCATCCGAATTGTATGGCTTGATGATGTAATCATCTGCCCCAGCTTCCAAACCTGCCACAATATCTGCATTAGTATTTTTTGCTGTGAGTATCAGAATTGGTTGACGGTAGCCTTGCGATCGCAGTTGACGACACAAACTAATTCCATCAAGTTGTGGAATGAGCCAATCCAGCAAAATCAGGTGATATTCACTCGAAATTGCCAGTTCTAACCCAGTTTGCCCATTATTAGCTACATCAACACTATATTGCTTTGCTCTCAGCAAATCTACTACTGCCGTGCTGAGTAATATATCATCTTCTACCAATAAAATTTTCATGGGTGGCATCCAAGCGAGATGCTTATTTTAATATTGTATGATTTCAATATATTTTTACGTAAGAATTCAGGAGCCAGAATTCAGGAGTCAGAAGAGTAGAAAAATCAGGAATTCATTTGACTCATCAATATACTAAGACATCAACTCCCTGCGGGAGAGGGAACTCAAGAGCGGGTCTACACAGCAAAATTGGGTTGGTAAATCACTAGCTTCCACCTGAATCCTTACGAAAATATGAGCGATCGCATTCTTCAAAACAGAAGATAAATTGCGATCGTTGGTGGGGTGGGGTTTAGAGGTTTTGGTAAGTAATTAAGCGAACATGATATCATGTAGCGCAACGCACCATATTATCAGTGAAATTCTACTAGTCCCTAGCCTTTAGCCCCTAGCCTCTTTTTAACACTACCGAGAAACCAACTGCGCGTTTAACGCCTTCGTGATGCGATCGCCTGCAAATTCTAGATGGGCTACTGTGTAAATATCTAATGCTGTGCCAAACTGCTGTAGCTTGGTGTCAATTGCCTTTTGCAGTTGCTGCAATTCATACCAAGCCAGTGTGCGGCCATCTTCTAATTCATCATGAGCATTCAACACCATTTCTAACAATATATTGAGATGTTCTCTTTGCAGGGAACGGCGAATGCTAGAAATTGATTTTGCTTCTTCTGGGGTTAAAACTTCTGTCCAAATGCCTGTTTGCAGGGTATCAAATAACTCTGGCAGGGAAAGTGCTTGCCCAGGTTGAGTTTTTAATTCTACATCCCTGAGACGATTTAAGCGATCGCTATCTAAAAGCGATCGTAATATGGCACTTTGAAAAGAGAGAATGCGATCGTGAATGGGATAATCAAGCCGACTATGCAGTATCGGGCTACCCCAATGTTGCCAGCGTGAAGGTGCAAGTTGATTTAATAATTGCGGTGAGAAACTAAAAGCATCTTCAGCAAAAACATATTCTTGCAACTTTGCTAATGCTTGACGTTGTTGTGTGAGCGAAACGGGTACAAAAGCCCAGGAATTATCATCACCAGCATGAAGTCGTCGAAATGATTGCCCACCAATATATTGAGACAGTAAGCTGGCATTGCGAAAATAATATCTCAGCACTCGATTAAATAAAACCCGTAAGCTACTATAGCTTTCACCCTTGGGTAAATAACCCTCATCCAGACGTTGCCACATCAGACGGGCGTTATCCATTTGCCATTGGGAATAAACCAGCACATCGCTACTCATATCCCAGAGATTTGCTAGTGGGTTGATGTCGTGGGTGTCTTCATCAGTCGCATAAGACAATTCTGGTTGCGGTGATGCTAAAGCAATTTCTTCTAAAAAGCTTTTTTCCGCTTCTGGTGTAACTATCTCACCTGCTGCATCAGGAATTTTTTTATAACCATATTGGATAGCCCATTCATCATAAGGGCCAACCACACTAGGAAAATACTCACCTTGCGGCATTCCTTGAGGGGCAATATTTACAGGTAAATAATCCATCACCGAACCTGCTAAACCTTTGGTTTGGGTGATTTCAGGGTTATTTAATTCTTGCGGCGTTAACATCGTGCTGCCATGAAAATTATGCCGCAAACCGAGAGTATGTCCCACTTCATGGGCAATTACAGAACGCAAATATTGATGAACATACTCCTTCATCGTTTCACTATTAGGCTTGGTATTTTGCAGCAGTGATAATGCTAACGCCCCCATAGCGACTTGCTCTGTTGATTCTGCGCCATAACAAATTTCAGTGTGGGAGTGCTGAGTCACCGAAGTTTGCTCAACGGGGGGAACCCCCGCACGCAACTTCTCGCTGAGTGCTGAGTGCTGAGTAAAAAATTGTATTCCTCCTGCCTCCTGCCTCCTAGCTTGAAAGTGCTGAGTGCTGAGTGCTGAGTGCTGAGTAGAAATACCAGTCCCACTTTTATCCTTGGCTATGAAGCTTGTTTCATCGGGACTGCCTTCTACCTGACACATTGATGAAGCTTCGATCAGTGCATGATATTCTTGCTGAACTGAGCGCACCATATTGGCATCGACAATAATATCTGCATCTAAGATTTCGCCAGTCAGGGGGTTAACACGCATTGGCCCTCTGGCAAAACCAGCATCTAAAGAATTGAACCAGCGAATTGTGTTATAGCGCACATCTGCGGGATACCATTCAGCATCATCTGGCATTTGTCGCACTTCTATGGCATTTTGAAATCCAGCTTTTTCAAAGGCTTTATTCCACATTAAAACGCCTTCTCGAATGGCATCTCTGTAAATAGGGGGTACAGCATTTTCAATCCAAAAAACAATCGGCTTTTTGGGTGGAGATAAAGGTGCGTTAGGGTCAAATGGTTCTAAATGCCAACGATTAATATAACGGACAAATGGTTCTTGAATATTATCTTGAGAAAAATCTTGGAAAGCAGTTATAAAATAACCTACTCTGTCATCAGCAATTCTGGGAATATAACCGTTATTTTCTGGCAGTTGGGAAAAACTATAATGTACCTTTAAACTAAGAGCGCGGCTATCTGGTAATGTAACTAAATTCGCTCCTTCTGGCGAGGAAAAACCATAAATAGAATCAATCTCGATATTTTCTGGAAAAGTATGAACATCACCAAAATAAGATTTACTTTTATCTAAGCGGTAATCAGCTTGTAAATAATATTTTAATAAAGGAGTTAACCCGGAAAAATCCTGCATTAGCAGTTCTTCTAGGTCAATTACTATATTTTTGCTCCGTGGATCAATACTATCTATCGCTACAGAATAAAGCACCGAATCGCTAAAGGAACGAGCAAGTGATCGCTGTTCTGCTTCACCTGATTTTATCCGAAATTTGACATTCTGAATTACAAAATGCAAATTGTTATTCACGCGCCGCAAATAAAACAAAAAATCAGCTAAAGGTAATCCACTATAAATCCCATTTTCCCCTAGTCCAGATTCTAAAGTTACTGTTGCCAGATAACTTTTATTTAGCTGCTCTGGCTTGATTTCTAAATAAACTTGCCCTGACTCTTCATGATGATAAAGTGTGAATAATCCTGCTTGTTTAATCACGCCTTTAACTATTTCACGATATCGGCGCAGTTCTTCTTTTTTAGTTTCACCAAAATTACTAGCAACTGCTAAATTTTCCACTACTGGAATTGAGTTTAGTTCTTGAACATCAGATTCTGATAGTTGATTTGCACTTGCCCAACCATTATTTAGGAAAAAATTGTATAGCAATAGTGTACAGATTGCGAATTTTGCGATCCAGTGTCTCATCCTTTAGCTTTTGTTTGTGCAGTGGTGATTGTGTTGAGGAAAAACTGTGGGACTAATACGCAGTGAGTCAGCATTTCCAAGACTTCTTCAATACTTAAGGCTGACTTATTGTGTAAATTCACGGTAGTCAGACAAAGGATTGTTTGACCTAAAAAATTAGAAGTCTTGTGATATTTTTGTTGATCAAATGAAATTAATTGTATCTTAAGGTAGATGATTTATACAGCCGTAGATATATGTTTTTTTGAAATATATATTGTATTGCGGTTGGAATAATGTATGTGTTGTTACAGTCTTTCAACAATAAAATCCCCGACTTTAATAAGAAGTCGGGGATTTGAAGCTTTGGATTAGATGTAGTGGCTTAACCGAACTAATTTAGTAGATTGTATTAAATAAAATTAACCGCAGATGTAGATGTTAACCTGGGAAAATTTTGTGATGGGGTAACTCCCTGGCTGATTCAACCAGGAGTAGTTAACACAATTAAATATAAATTTACAATCGCTGGAGTAAATTTAAACCATGAGTATCAGTACCACAGGTATTGAACAAGCCATATTCACTAGCCAACTGTTGCACTTGTTGTGATTCTGTAGGACTGGGTTTCCAGGGGTTGGGATTATTATAAGCGTAGAAACTTTCTACACCATCAATTCCCTGTTCAGCCGCAGCCGCAATCAATTCAAAGTGCGATCGCCGATAACGTGCTGGGTGCGCTAAAACCGCTAATCCACCAGCTTCATGAATTGCAGCAATTACGTTAATTGCTTCATATTCTCTACCGGTTACAGCATGTCTTTGCAAGTAAGGTTTGATGCTGGAGTGATTTGGCTCAAAGGCGTAAGCCAAAATATGAACCTCATTCTCTAAGAGGTTCGCATTGATTTCTGTACCACTCCATAAATGAGGAGTATGACTATCAGGATTTTTCCACTTCCAGTCTTCTAACCAAGCTTTTGCTGCTAAATAGCCACCAACATTATGATGATCAGTAATTGCTAATCCTTTTAAGCCAATTGCGATCGCTTGTTCCATCAATGCACTCGGCTCTAACTTACCGTCAGAATAGACAGTGTGCATGTGAAAATTAAATAATTTCGGACAACTTTGGGCATCAATCTTCTGGAATACTTGTTTTAAAAGTTCGCAAGAAGTCGATGTCCGCGTACAGTTCATCACCATATATACCCTCTGCACAAATATACGCAGTTATTCACACACCAAAACACCACACCTATTAGATAAGAAATTACCAGCACCTTTAATCAGTGCTAGTAGGTATTTGACTAGCTTACTCAGCTAAATTTTGCAATATGTTAAGACTACGTTAGCAAATCTCAATGATAATGAGCATGAGTATTTTCGATTGCTTTGATAAGTGCAAGTCAAAAACTTTTCTCAAAAATTCAAGTAAATACTGATACGAATTTTCAAAATGAATACTAGAGGGATGAGGGAGTCTACCCCACTCCCCACTCCCTACTCTCCACTCCCTACTAAAACAATCCCTCCAGCGTACCCGCACCAGGAATTACCTCACCAATTGCAAAGGCGGGAATATTTTGTGATGCAAAAAAGCTAATTGTTTGTTCTACCTGCAAAGGTGGTACTAATAGTACAAATCCAATCCCCATATTGAAAGTATTAAACATGGCTTCGTCGCTGACTGCGCCGACTTCAGCTAACCATTGAAATGAAGCGGGAATTGTCCAACTGTTGGGGTTAACTTTAATTGCTTGATTTTTGCCTAAACATCGGGGTAAGTTTTCTGGTAAACCGCCACCTGTAATATGCGCCATCCCATGAATTTCTAAGCCTGCTTGACGCGCGGCGAGAACAGGTTTGACATAAATGCGAGTTGGTTGGAGAAATGCTTCCCCGATAGTTTCGCCACTTAACAACTCTGGGGTGTCGCTCCAAGCAAAACCATTATCACTCACAATTTTGCGGACTAAGCTGATACCATTACTGTGGACACCAGCACTCGCAAGTGCGATCGCTACATCTCCTACCTGCACCTGAGAACCATCCAACATCTGGCTTTTTTCGACAATTCCCACACAAAAACCTGCCAAGTCATATTCCCCGACTTGGTAAAAGCCAGGCATTTCCGCTGTTTCTCCGCCTAATAAGGCACAACCAGCCAATTTACACCCAGAAGCTATACCTGCTACTACCTGTGTCAACTGCTCTTTATCTAACTTACCTGTTGCTACATAATCTAAAAAAAACAGGGGTTCTGCACCAGATGTCAACACATCATTGACGCACATAGCAACTAAATCAATTCCCACGGTGTCGTGGCGGTTGAGAATTTGGGCAATTTTCAGCTTTGTACCTACACCATCGGTTCCCGAAACTAGTACGGGTTCCTTGTAACCTGTGGGGAGTTGAAAGCAACCGCCAAAACCACCTAAGCCACCGAGTACTTCTGGGCGAAAGGTACTATGAACCAAATTGCGAATTTGATCTACAAAGGCTCTACCAGCCTCAACATCAACCCCTGCATCCCGATAATCCATAAGAGTTAGTTAATAGTCAATGGTCATTAGTCATTAGTCATTAGTCAATGGTCAATGGTCATTTGACTCTGGACTTTTGACTATGGACTATTGATATTACCGCATTAAAAGACATCATCTTCTATACCTCGCCACCATTCACCCAAATTCATTAAATCTTGGTGAATGTCTGCTAACTCATTAGCGTAGGTATCTTCAGAAATTGAGTCTCGGCGTTCTTGTAATTTTTTCAGGCGTAGTTGTACCAATAGCCAAGGTTTAGTGATGCTATCTGTGGCTTCGAGGTATTGTGCTAGTTGTTTGCTGTCCATATATTTTATGTTTTTTTTGGCAAAAAGAATTAAGAAGTTAATTACCTTCACGGCTTTCACATCCCGACTCCCTATTTTCAAGATAATTCAGAGGAGCGATCGCTTCTACCGTGTGAGCAGAAGATTTAACTGAAGCAAAAACAGCCACGAATATGCGTCGTGACTGTTGGTGATATTTTCGATATCAATTGAATATCTGTACTTTAAACATCTAGCAGAAGTGTACAACCACCTTCTGCCAGATAGATATTATGCTTTAGCCAGATTTTCAGCAACGAAGTCCCAGTTAACCAATTGATCTAAGAAATTTTTAATGAATGCGGGACGAGCATTGCGGAAGTCGATGTAATAAGCATGTTCCCAAACGTCAAGGGTGAGCAATGCTTTTTTGCCGTGGGCTAAAGGGTTTTCAGCGTTAGGTGTTTTAATTACCTTGAGAGTACCACCATCATCAATTAGCCAAGCCCAACCACTACCAAATTGAGTAGCAGCAGCATTCGAGAACTCTTCTTTGAATTTGTCGAAGCTACCAAAGTCTTTTTCAATTCTGGTTGCAAGTTCACCGCTAGGTGCGCCGCCACCTGCTGGTTTCAAGCTATTCCAAAAGAAGGTGTGGTTCCAAACTTGAGCAGCATTGTTGAAGATACCTGCTTTAGAGGAATCTTTAAAGGAGATTTGGATTACTTCTTCTAAGGATTTATCAGCTAGTTCGGTACCTTCTGTGAGCTTGTTGAGGTTATCGACATAAGCCTTGTGATGCTTACCATAGTGATACTCGAAAGTCTCAGCTTTCATACCGTATGGCTCTAAAGCATTAAAGTCAAAGGGTAAGGGGGGCTGTGTAAATGCCATTTTATGAAATCCTCTCTTTACTGTTTCCCGGCCTAAAGCTATTACTGAAGCTTAGAAAATTACAGGTTTTGTGTTTATTAGTTTTAATGTCCTTGCATTCAGGAAACATAAAACTTAACATCGTCATTCTACTACCAAAGTGATGATGAAAACAAAAGACTTTTTTTATAAGTCAAATGCGGCTGGCATCAGAACTTTAAATAAAAACAACTAATATTTGAACACTAAGGTATTTAATAATTAGCCACTAGTACCGCTAGGCTGAATTTGTAATTGATAATTGCCTTTTTAGCAATTGTTCAGACATTTGAAACCGTTGGTTTATTGCTCTAGGTTGTCCTAGCAAATCATTACCCCTCAAATCTTCTATCCCTTGCATAGCCAAGAAATATATTCCCCCCTAAGTTAGGGGGGAATGAAAAGAGGTAATGCTTTGGCAATTAACTTTGGTTTTTACAGGCAGAGTTTATAATGTTGTGGGCATTATTTATCCACACATTTATTTAGCGAATTCTTAACCTGGGATACTTCTACCTTAAGGTATAGTCATCATCATGATTGCGACTCAGCCTTAAGTGGGATGAATTAATATTTAAAGTTACTAAAATATAATATACAGCGATAAACTCAATCTATATATAGTTAGCTAAAAACCAGATTTGCAAGTGGTGGGTAAGTAATGAGTTACTCACCACTCGGTTGAAAGAAAAACTAAATGCCCATCTCTATGATTACCATTGAGATAACTTTTGATGGTAATAATTAATTATTTGGGCAGCAACTTCAGAGATATTCATACCATCAGTTTGAAGTTCCACTGCATCCGCAGCTTTTTGTAAGGGAGAAACTTTACGAGTGCTATCTTTCCAGTCCCGTTCGGCAATGTCCCGTTCTAGCTGTTCTAAGCTAACTTCGGGTTGACCTTGTTTTTTAAAGTCTTGCTGGCGACGACGAGCGCGTTCACTGACTGAGGCGGTTAAAAATATCTTAACTTCCGCATCGGGGAAGACATGGCTACCAATATCCCGCCCTTCTGCGACTAAACCACCTTTTTTACCCCAGTTTTGCTGCTGTTTAACTAAAGCCTGACGTACAGCACTTTGGGCTGCGATCGCAGATACTTTCGATGTTACCTCAACAGTACGAATTTCTTGAGTTACATCAATATCATCAATCCAAACCCGCACAGGAGATTTTAAATCTGGACTGGGAGTTAATGTAATTTCACATGTATTGGCTAATTCGGCGATCGCACATTCATCATCAAGAGCAATACCTTTTTGTACTACTAGCCAAGTCATCGCCCGATACATAGCACCTGTATCTAAATATACTAATCCTAGTTCCGCAGCTACTTGGCGTGCTACCGTAGATTTTCCGGCTCCGGCTGGCCCATCAATAGCGATGATGGGCTGGCGATCGCGCAAGATGGTATTATCAATCAAACGTGTAGAACCAAGACGAGCTGCGATCGCCAGCATTCCTTCCTCCTCAATTGTTTCTAATGACATTAACGTAGTCGGTTCAACCAATTCAATATATTCCAATAAAACAGTACTAACCCTAGCCACTTCTTGTTGTACCACTGCTATCAACTGGCTGCTATGGCGCACACCAGATTTAAATGCAGCTTCAGCTTTTTTTAATCCTTGATATAAAACTGCTGCTTGCGCTTTTTCTGTCGCACTCAAATATTGATTGCGCGAACTAAAAGCTAACCCAGACGCTTCTCGGACTGTCGGACAGGCAACAATTTCTACTGGCAAATTTAAATCAGCCACTAGTCGTTTAATAATCGCCAGTTGCTGACCATCTTTTTGACCAAAGTAGGCGCGGTCAGGCTGTACCAAGTTCAAAAGCTTTGTCACAATCGTTGCTACACCCTGAAAGTGACCTAGCCGAGAACGGCCACACAAACCTAATATCATAGCAGATGGAGGAATGACTTGGGTAATCAATGAATCTTGTATATTTTTCGCTCCCACTCCCATTACTTCCGGAGTAGGGGCAAAAATCGCATCTACCCCTGCCTCTTCACATAATCTTCGGTCTTGTTCTAAAGTCCGTGGATAGTGTGCATAATCTTCATTAGGGCCAAATTGCAGCGGATTGACAAAAATACTGACAATTACCGTCGAGTTTTCTTGCCTGGCGCGTTTAATTAAGTTTAAATGACCTTGATGTAAACCTCCCATTGTCGGCACCAAACCGACTGCTGTCCGATCCCAACTGCTCATTTCATCTGCAACTAGATCCTCTGAAACTGTCAGTTGGCTTTCCGAGCGAAGTTTATTTAAATAGCAGCGTAAAGCTGCGACTGTTGTCAGCAGGCGCACAAAATTCCCCTAGTTCTTCTAAACCTCCCCCGTTAGTTTATATCTGAAATTGGGGAAAAGATGTGAGAACTAGGGGAATTAAAAATTAGGTAAGTTTGCAGGATGCAGGATGAGATTTTAAAATTGAGCCTTTGTCATTAATTCGCGCTTAGCGCGTTTAGGGAAAACACTACGCCGAACAGCCGATAAATTTTGGATTTTAGATTTGAGATTTTGGATTGGGAACTGAGAAATCCAAAATTGAGTGAAACTATCCTTAGCATCCAGCAAATTACCTCAGACTTATCGTCCCAGTACTTCGATATGCACTGGTGCTACACCACTACCAATCATGCCGATAGTGCGGGCAGCCGCAGTAGATAAGTCAATGACTCGGCCCCGGATGTATGGGCCACGGTCGTTAATTCGTACTATGACAGAACGACCATTACGGGTGTTGGTGACACGAACTCTTGTACCAAAGGGTAAAGTGCGGTGTGCAGCAGTCATGGCTTCAGGATTAAATCTCTGTCCACTAGCTGTCATGCTGCCTGAGCCATCATAGCCATAAAAGGAGGCCATGCCTCTAAAGGTAAGTCTGACGTTACCAATGGCAATTTGTTGTGGTAACGGTGGGATTGACAATGGTGAACGCGATGGTAAGTTGGCGATTTTATCGATGGGAGATGCGTTACCAATGAGTCTACGTAGGCGGTTGGTTGCTTGTAATGCGTCTTGTGCCAGATTATTGGTGGTATCTGCTAGGCGGGTATTTTGGTTGATTTCCACCAATTCTTGGTCTTTGATTTTGATTGTATAGCGATCGCTAGGCTGCTGTGCTGATGAGCTTTTATCTTGGGCTTGATTGGCAGTTTTGCTCTCATCTTTCCAACTGACCGTAATCTGCTCGGCATCAACGTTGTTTTGAATCAGTTGGTTAATTTTAGCTGCGATCGCACTAGCTCTTTGAACCGGGTCATTGTCTAGTGTGCCGACTTGGTTTTTGGAACTTACTACATTGCCAGTACTTGCCACTTTAGTTGAGTTTTCAGCAATAAGGGCGTACGACTGCACGCCCCGTCCTTCTCCTACAACACCTTGTTTCGCTTCACCACTAGCAACTGGCTTAGAACTCACAAAAGTGAGTACTGGTATATTCCGGATGTACAGGGTTGCCGCCTGAAGACCTCCAATGCTGTGAGAATGAATGCTTGTAATCACAGCATCCGAGTTCTGATTCTCTGTAGGGGATTGGTACTCACCTACCTTAACCACTTCACCATCAGATGATTTTTGAGAAACTGGATGAGTTTCTTTAGTGGTTTGAGTGATAGTTTGAGTGCGACCCATTGAGGGTATCCCAGTCAGAGTCACAAACAAGGCGACAATAGTCCACAAATGTCTTTGGTTCATGCGTCCAATTTTCAAGCGACTGTAGAACAGTAGTTTTTTTGATTAACGGAATTCATTGCCATAAACAGCAAAAGTTTTCCTTAAAATCGAACTCGTTCCGCTTTCACTTTGTTTTTCATAACTGCAACAGACTAACACGAACTTTTGGACTTGGGGATCAGGGTTTTATCGTAATCAAGCCTCATTTTCTTAAATTTAAATGTCCATCAAAACAGTGAAACCTTGTTCAAATGCGGATTTTGGGTGTGTAGCGTTTTTTTCGACTACTAACATTTTTCTTCTTAAAACTTTACATTCTTCTCAGATTGGATTTTGGCGAAACTTGCTCGATTTACCTGTTAGGTTCCTCCACAAATTTGTATGTAATAGAACATATAGTTTTTTAAAATATTAATTATAAGTTTTAAATATATTAAAGTCAAAAAACCAGTGTCAATACTCATTTAGAGTGGATTTATATAATCTTTAAAATAAGCTCAAAACTAGTTAAATCAATATTTTTAGGCAAATTCAATCTTTTGACTGAAAAAAAATATAAATGTTTCAAAAAAACTTATGTAGTTAATAGCTACAAGGAAATATACTTACTTTTTTGACAAAAAAAGTAATATATAAAACTAGTATTGTTTGCAGTCAGGAGCAAAAAAATTGGGTGCTTTTTCAACTAATATTTTTTACAATTAAAAGAAAAATAAGAATGAGAAAATTAAAAAATGCGAGTGGACGTATATTCATGAGTTTTACGAGGTAGCAAAAATTACCTCAAGAATATACTAATTGATTATTGATGATTTTCTGATATAAATTATTATCTTCATGGCAAAACAAGCAAATTCAGGAGATTTAGAAATAAATTCATCATCATTGTTATCTGTTCTCCAAGACTTGCATTCTAAGTACAAGTCTCTGCAAGAAGGTGCAGTCGCAAACTATATTCCAGAATTAGCAAAAGTAAATCCGGATTTATTTAGCATTTGCATCGTGACTGTAGATGGCCAAGTGTATGAAGTTGGGGATTATCAACAACTATTTACTATCCAGTCCATATCGAAAGTTTTTGCTTACGGACTAGCACTAGAAGATCATGGGCGAGATTATGTGTTGACCAGAGTTGGCGTAGAACCAACAGGAGACGCATTCAACTCAATTATTTTGGATGAGCAATCGAAGCGACCATATAACCCAATGGTAAATGCTGGTGCGATCGCCACCACCAGCTTAATTAAAGGAGATGGTGCAACCGAACGCCTCAACCGCGTCCTTGATATGTTCCATCGCTACACCGGCCACGACGTATTTGTAGATATATCAGTATTTACTTCCGAACGCAGCACCGGACATCGCAACCGCGCAATGGCTCACCTGATGCTGAACTTTGGCATGATCGACCAAAATATAGAAGAAGCATTAGACCTTTATTTTCAGCAATGTGCCGTGATAGTGAATTGCCACGACTTAGCAGTTATGGCGGCGACATTGGCAAATAAAGGTATTAACCCCATCACAGGTAAACGAGCTGTAGACCATCAATATATAAAGGATATTCTCAGCCTTATGTACACCTGTGGAATGTACAACTTTGCAGGCGAATGGGCGTATACAGTCGGTATTCCCGCTAAAAGTGGCGTTTGTGGCGGAATTCTTGCAGTTGTACCCAATCAGATGGGGATTGGAGTATTTTCGCCACCCTTAGATGCGCGAGGTAACAGCGTACGGGGAGTCGAAGTGTGTAAAGAACTTTCCCAGCAGTTGTGTCTACACATGTTTGCTTGCGGAGGTGGAAGCTCAAAAATAGAGAGTGGGGGAGTAGAAACTAGGTAAGTAAAGGTCGATTTAAATTTTTCTATCTTGCCATTGCTTTGGATCACGTTTAACGTGAAAACAAGCAATGATAGTGATCACATCTTCTTCTACAACGTACATCACCCCAAAAGGAAACCGCCGGATTAGCAGCCGTCGCACTTGCTGATACACTATCGGATAAGCTAAAGGGTTACGTCCGATAAGTGCGAAACTGCTATCGACAGCGCGGACAAATTCAGAACCTAATCCAGAGCTACGTTGCTCATACCATTCAAAGCCATTTTGGATATTAAGCTCTGCTTCTGGACTAACTATTAACTGATACATTATTGAGCAAAACCCAGTCGCTGCTTAACCTGCTCCCAACTTGAACCCCGGTTTGGGTTTTGTTTATGTACTTCTAAGCGTCTATCCAATTCTTGCTTTTGTTCCTCGCTCAGAGTCACTGCATTACTATCAGTCAGAATGCTGTCCCATAAATCTTCTGCAAGCTGTATTCGCTCAGATATGCTGAGTTCAGAAATATCAACTTTTAATATCGGGTGCATAGTTATTTGCGATTTTTTGACTATTATCTGTAATTTTAAGTCAATTTTGGGCTGGCATTAAAATGAAGCAACTAGTACTAGAAACTTTTGTAAATCAAGGTTTAGAAACTTCTTTATCACTTTTTGATCAAGTTAAAACCCTATCACAAGATTTTGCGACTCGCGCCGCAGTGCATGATAAAGATGGTTCATTTCCTTTTGAGAATTTTACGGCGCTGCATGAAGCGGGACTGTTGGGTTTAACAATTCCCCGTGATTTGGGAGGACAGGATTTAGGACTGGCTAGTATTTGTCAAGTTATTGAGGGGATAGCCCGTGGTGATGCTTCTACGGCTTTAGTTTTGAATATGCACTATTTACAACACGCTAAAGCTAATCGTAGCCGTTCCTGGCATCCTGAAGTATACAAGAAAGTTTGTCGGGAAGCGATCGCCAACTCCGCCCTTATCAACGCCGCCCGTGTAGAACCAGAGTTAGGTACACCAGCCAGAGGCGGTTTACCAGCGACAACTGCCCAAAAAACAGCACAAGGCTGGCTGTTAACTGGACATAAACAATACACCACAGGTAGTCCAATTCTCAGCTACTTTGTGGTTTGGGCAAAAACAACCGAAGATGAACCCCAAGTTGGTAATTTTTTAGTTCCTCGTGACTTACCTGGGTTGCGAATTGTCGAAACTTGGGATCATTTGGGAATGAGAGCGACTGGAAGCCATGATTTAATTTTAGAAAATGTCCTAATTCCCGATGAATATGCTTTAGATATTCGTCCTGTTGCTATTAAATCACCACCAGACCCAATGACAGCCGTGTGGAATAGCTTGACCTTGAGTGCATTGTATTTAGGAGTTGCCACAGCTGCGCGAGACTGGTTAATAGAATACCTGGGCGATCGCACTCCGTCAAATTTGGGAACACCCCTGGCTAGTTTGTCACGCTTTCAAATAGCTGTTGGTGAAATCGAAGCACTGCTGTATGCTAACCGCCAACTAATTTACAACTTGGCACAAGCAATTGACAAAGGCGAGTCTGAACCTAATGCAGAATTACAAGCACAAGCTGTAAAATATCTCAGCACAACCAACTCCATTCGTGCAGTAGAAATTGGTTTAGAACTTATCGGTAATCCTGGATTAACAAAAAAGAATCCTTTAGAAAGACATTATCGTGATGTTTTGTGCAGTCGTATTCACACACCACAAAATGATGTAATTTGTCAATCTTTAGGTAAAGCCGCACTCAATAAAAGTGCTGAGTGCTGAGTGCTGAGTTGAAAGTGCTGTAAAATAAAACCCCTCTTAACAATTTTAAGAGAGGTTATTGGTGGAGTTTTATAAAAGAATTGGCGAGTGAGAGTGATCTAAATACAATCTAGGAGTCAGAATATGGATTCTGAATTCTCTATTCTGGCTTCTGTATTCTTCAATTACTAAACTATTCCTTGACCTCTACCACGTCTGTCACCTTCTTCGGTTAACTCACCTTCCTTATCTTCTTTGACTTCTTGAAGTTCCTCTAAGCGTTGTGCGCTATCTTCAGCAACTTCTTGACGTGCATCACCAGGAACTTCGTAATACATTTCTGGTTCAATTGCGTAGTTATTTAATAAACCTTCTTTATCTACTGTGTAACCGTCTGTAGTGTGGATACTTTCTGCATCGGTTTGGTCATCAGTAGGGGCTGCTGCTTCTCTTTCTTCTGTGGGTAATGTTTTATATAAATCTCCCTCTCTTTCTTTACGAGCAGCAGTTTCAGCAGGAACAATGCCTCTATCATAAGTATCTACTTCTGCTCTTTCGGATGAATCTACTGCTTTTTTAAATTTTTCATTAGCCATAATAAATGTCCTCGATTTTAAAGAAAAGTATGTTGTTTCATAGGTTCGAGAACTAGATTAGGATGTTTCAGAGAGTATATCTACTATCTTGAGAATAGATTTAAATCAAAAAATTATACTGTTTCTATATCTTGAGATGTATAGCAGTTGAGAGGTTGACAATTTCTAGATTTATATCAAATTGCAGTCAAATTTGTAGAGACGTTGTAGACAAATTCTCTATTGGTGTTGGGAATACACCCCTCAGACTGGAAGTCTGGGGCTATACAAACAAAGCCTGCCTAGGCTATCAGCAACGACAAAGCCGAACCAAGGCTTTCTTCATATCGATTTAGTATTAGGACATTTGGAAAGCTGGAATTCCAGTAAGAATAAAATTTTTACTCTTAACTCCGTTTGGTGAGCGGAGTCGAAGCAAAACCTCCTGCTATATTATCTTAATTTCCTATTTTTATTTTTTTTGTTTACTATGTTCTCGTAGCTGCTGTAATAATTTTTCTTGGGAGGAATTCAGAGTTGCTAAATCAGGAGATTGAGTTTCTTTTTCTAAAGTTTTGACAACAGGAGTTGCAGGATTAATCAATGTTGTTTGTTCAGTTGCTACTGCTGTAGGAAATACTATATTTGGTTTAATTGCTGCTAATTTCATTCCATCTAAAGTTGCCGCAAACTGAATTTGTTGCTGCATTTGTTGTGTAGAAGAAACTAAACCACTCAAGCCGTTAACTAATTGCCGGAGATTGTCTCTAAACTTGGGATCACCTGTCAATTCATCTAAATCAGATGTAATTTTTTGGGTATTTTCAAAAGTGACTCTGGCTGAATCTAAAGTTTGTTGTAGTAACAAGACATTTTTGGGATCATTTAAAGTTTTTGTCGCATCACGTAAATTAGCAGAAGCTTGGGCTGCATTAGCTGAAAGTGTTTCTAAATTTTTGATTACTTCACCTTGGGTTAAGCGATTTAGTGATGGCGATAAACTAGTGACAGTGGCACGTAATTGATTGCTAGTTTCGGTAATATTATTCAGAGCGCCGACTAACGATGAACGATTAGTAGTGACCAAATCATCTAAGTTAGTTAGCAAACGATTGGCTGTAGTAGCAGTTACGCCAAATTCTTTGGCCGTTGCACCAAACTGACTAGCAGTTACGCTTAATTGATTAGCTGTTTTTGTAGTCGATGCAGTGAGTTCATTTGTGGCGCGTTGTACAGAGTTAGCTGTTGCACCAAATGTATTTAGCTGTCCTTGGAAGCCTTTCGTTAAACCTCTAAAATCTTGAGTGAGGGCTGCAACGTTGGTGGCGGCGGCGGCGGAACTTTCTAATAGTCTATTAACTCTTTGATAAAATTTTGGGTCGTTGTACAAAGTAGCTAATTCTGTAGTGCTACGAATTAAGTCATCAACACTAATACCAATTTGACCCTTCAAGCGAGAACCATTACAAACAATTAAGCTTTGATTACAGCCTCTCTCTAAAGGTTTCGCCTTCACCTCACCGACTAGCGATGTTCTGGGTGTAATGTCGATAATACTTTCACTAATTAATCCACTTTGGTTAGCATCAATCTTGACATCACTGGGAATGATTAAATCTGCGGGAGCAATTTCTATTTCTACATCAATAGCATTTGGTTTGGGGCGGATCTCGGAAATTTTGCCGACTTTCACACCACGATAACGGACTGATGCACCTTTTTGCATTCCCCCAGCGTTGGCAAATTCGACGATGAACTTATACGAGCTGCGTCCGGCACTCACTCCATTCAACCACAGAACGATCGCTCCAAAGGAACCTAGCCCCAGCAAGAGCAATAACCCGACTGAACCTTCTCTCAGCGTTCGTCTAGATGTGAAACGGTTTGTGATTAATTCTCGCATTTGTTTCTCCAACCACCTAACCAACAACTTGAATCGGCCCTTGCACACTCCCACTCATAAATTGTCTAATTAATGGGTGGTCGGTGCTATCCATTTCACTAACTGTACCTTGCCACTGCACTCTACCTTGGTAGAGAAACACTAGTCTATCAGCTGTCCGGCGAATCGTACTATCTTGGTGGGTAACAATGGCATAAGTACTACAAACTCCGTGCATCCCTTGCAAATCACGAATCAAGTCTTCAATAACTGTCGAAGCAATGGGGTCGAGTCCGGCTGTGGGTTCATCGTAGAGTAAAACTTCTGGCCCTTCTTTGGGATTTTCGGGGTTAGACATAATTGCACGGGCAAAACTCACTCGTTTACGCATCCCACCAGAAAGTTCCGAGGGATAGAGATGACTGATTCCTGGTAAACCAACCATGTCTAATTTTTCTTTGACTAGTTCTCGAATTTGCGATCGCGGTAACTGGGAATTTTGATACAGTAAAAATCCGACATTCTCATCTACATTCAACGAATCAAATAATGCCGCTTGCTGAAATACCATCCCAATACCAATTGGGTCAGCACCATCTTCTATCAACCCTTCACGTCGCACTCCCTGTACATATATTTCGCCCTCATCAGGGTTAGTTAATCCTGCTATCACTCTTAAAATTGTCGATTTTCCAGTACCGGAAGGGCCGATAATTCCCAGTGCTTCTCCTCGGTATATTGTCAAATCTACATTATCTAAAACCTTATTGTTACCAAAGGACTTAGAAACGCCTTTCAGTTCAATCAGTGGTTCAGTCATTAGTCACTAGTCAATAGTCAAAGGTCATTGGTCATTGGTCATTAAGATTTATACAAAGGACAAAGGATAAAGGACAAATGACAAACAACGATGTCATAGTTATCGGTAGCGGTATTGGTGGGTTATGTGCTGCGGCTTTACTTGCACGGTATGGCAAGCGAGTAATTGTGTGTGAAAGCCATACAATTCCCGGTGGTGCAGCCCATAGCTTTCGACGACGAGGATTTGAATTTGATTCTGGCCCCTCTTTTTATTGTGGACTTTCAGGAAAGGATAGTTTAAATCCTGTAAAACAAGTTCTTGATGTTCTGGGAGAATCCCTCCAAGTTATACCTTATGATCCTTTAGGACATTACCATTTTCCGGAAGCGAGTGTAGCAATTTACAGCAATTTGCAAAGATTGCATCATGAGCTACAAACAATTACACCCCAAGGTGCAGCAGAGTTTCAAAATTTCGCCGCCCGCTTATTAGGTTTGTATGAAGGTATGAAAGATATACCTACTTTGGCTTTAAGGGCTGACTGGCAAGTAATTTTTGTGTTACTAAATTATGTGCGATCGCTGGGTAAAATGTTACCTTACTTGCCTTTGGTGCAGTCTTCAGCTGGCACTGTTATGGATGCCACTGTCAAAGACCCTTGGGTAAGACGACTCATCGATGTAGAATGTTTTCTACTTTCTGGCTTAAAGGCACATGGCACAATTGCCCCAGAAGTCGCTTTTATGTTAGGTGAACGTGGGCGCGGAGTTGAGTATCCTGTGGGGGGTAGTGCGGCAATTGTTAATGCTTTGGTGCGTGGTTTAGAACGCTGGGGTGGCAAGTTACGCTTAGGCTGTCACGTTGAGCAAATTCTCGTAGACTCTGGTAAAGCTGTGGGTGTAAGGTTAAAGAAAGGGGAAATCCTCAAAGCACCAATTGTAATTTCCAACGCGACAATTTGGGATACTTACAATCAACTATTGCGTCCCGAAGATTTACCTCAAGCTTATCGCCAAACTGCATTGCATACACCAGCCGTTGAGAGTTTCATCCATTTACATTTGGGTATTCGTAGCGAGGGACTGGAAAATTTAACAGGACATCATGTTGTAGTTCACGGCTCCCACCAAGATATCACCACCCCTGGTAATACTTGCATGATTTCCATTCCTAGTGTGTGGGATGCAACTCTCGCGCCAGAGGGACATCATGTAGTTCATGCTTACACCCTAGAACCGTTTGCTGGCTGGGAACGAAATCAGGGTTATGAAGCCAAGAAAAAAGAGAAAGCCCAAACTTTATACCGCGCCTTAGAGCGAATTATCCCGGATATTCGAGAACGTGTAGTGTTAGAACTTATCGGGACACCATTAACTCATGCTCATTATTTACGAAGATATCAGGGAACTTATGGCCCTGCCATCGCTGCGGGTAAAGCGATGTTTCCGAGTACACACACGCCAATTTCCGGTTTGTATCGTGTAGGGGACAGCACCATACCTGGAATTGGTGTACCAGCAGTTGCCGCTTCTGGTATTTTATGTGCAAATAGCTTGGTGGAGCGATCGCAAACAGCAGAGTTATTAAAGAATTTGCAGATTTAACGGGATAGCAATCAAAGCCAGCCAACCTCAATAAATTAGTGGTCTGTCCCATTAATTTTGCTGGGTTACAAGATACCCGACTTTTTGAAAAAGTCGGGTATCTATGCCATCTCATAGTTTGTTTGCCAGACTACGAGTTAGATCACAGTAAAATCAGCAACAGTCAACGTTGCGGTATTAATTCCGGTCAGCGTTGCCAAAACCTCATCAGTAGAACTGAGCAAAATATTGCTACCAGAAAACCTGAGTTGAGCGAAACTCAACCCACCAGACAGCCCAATCAAATCAGTACCTATCGTGAAATCTGTAATCACATCATTACCCTGATTCGCCGCCAAGATAAAAGTATCCTGAGCATTGCCACCAGTGAGGATATCGCTACCCAGACCACCAAACAACAAGTCCAAACCATTACCGCCAATTAAGTTATCATTACCAGCACCGCCAGTTAAGGTATCGTTACCATCACCACCCGTCAGGCTATCGCTGCCATTACCGCCAGTTAAGTTATCGTTACCATCGCCGCCAGTTAAGGTATCGTTACCATCGCCGCCAGTTAAGGTATCGTTACCAGCACCACCCGCCAGGGTATCGTTGCCATTACCACCGTTGAGGATATCGTTACCAGCATCACCATTAAGGATATCGTTACCAGCATCACCAGTTAAGGTATCGTTACCATCACC
>JAGKSW010000167.1 GCA_018993265.1 Nostoc sp. TH1S01 | reverse complement strand
TAAAATTTCGGGGAGTGTCAATGGATATCAAAAGCATATTTCTCCTTATAAAGGCTTTGCTTGCGCCCACAGGATTTTACATGGGGATGAATCTTGTTCTCAGTACATCAAACGAGTGATTGCTCAAGAAGGTTTACGGGTAGCGTTAATCAAGTCACGTATAAGATTTCAAGCTTGCAAACAAGCTAACTTAATTTTGCGCTCTCAATTCCATAATTCTGAATCTTCAGCATCAGAAGATGAAGTAAATACACAGCAACCAAAAAAAGAAAATGAAAGTAATAATTATCAATCTTCAAACACAAGCTGTAGTATTAGTGATAGTACTGGCTGTGTAGATTGTGCGGATTTAAGTTGCAATTGTGCTGATATGGCTAATATATTGTCCGATTGTGATTTTTTACATTGTCATGCTGCACATTGCAGCGGTTTAGATTGTGCTTCTCTTGATTGTAGTGGTGCTGATTGTAGCTTTCTTGATTGTGGTAGTTGTGGTAGTTGATCATCAAATCTCTTGACTGTGAATCTGCCTCAAAGTATTTCTATAAAACTAGAACTTAAGCATTGACAAAGTTGCAAAAGAGTGGATTGATAAAAAGTATCATCCACATCAAACAAGTATGCGGAATTTGTCGATTCATGGTTAGAGATAGCCAAGCGATTAAAACACATATATTCTGTTCACTTCAAGCATTTGTTCGTTTAGAAAAAATGCGCTATGAAAACATAATTTCTAAAAGGATGTTTGAAAAGTATTGGGCGAATAGAATTCGCTACTACACAAGCAAAGTCCACCTGCGTTGACTAACGCAAAATCCAGATTTTCAAACCCACGTAGGTGGGTTTCGTCTGTGTAGCCGCGATTTGCAATCGCCCGGTGAGTAATAATTTAGACTTTTCAAACAACCTCTAATTAGTATGAACTGCAAAGGAACTCCCAGCACTTTAGTTTTGCGTGATTAGATTGTAGAAAATCTTACCAATATTCGTGTTTATTATTAAACATGAATATAAATTTTTGTCAATGCGTAAATCATAAAAACATTGATTAATCACCATCATTAATATTGAAATTTAGCTCAAAAGTATTTGAGTAAAAAATTCATGTATGCTATATATGTAACACGGTAAATCTAGCAATATACCGGGGTTTAAATAGCAGAGGGATAACGGCGGTGGGCATAGTAGTTGAGAATGTATCCAAACATTTTGGAAGTTTTAAAGCAGTTGATCAGGTTGATCTAACAGTTAAGAGTGGTTCACTAGTAGCCTTACTAGGGCCATCAGGCTCAGGTAAATCTACCTTACTCAGGCTAATTGCTGGGTTAGAAATGCCAGATAGTGGCAAAATCTTTCTTACAGGTAAAGATTCTACTTATCAAAGTGTGCAAGAGCGGAATATTGGGTTTGTATTTCAGCACTATGCTTTGTTTAAGCACATGACTGTGCGGCAGAATATCGCTTTTGGTTTAGAGATTCGCAAAACCCCAGCCAAGAAAATCAAAGGGCGGGTAGAACAATTATTAGAATTAGTCCAATTAAGTGGATTAGGCGATCGCTATCCTTCACAATTATCAGGTGGTCAAAGACAAAGAGTAGCATTAGCTAGGGCATTGGCTGTAGAACCAGAAGTATTATTGTTAGATGAACCCTTCGGCGCATTAGATGCCAAAGTCCGGAAAGATTTACGGGCATGGTTACGCCGCCTCCATGATGAAGTTCATGTTACCACTGTTTTTGTCACCCACGACCAAGAAGAAGCAATGGAAGTTTCTGATGAAGTTGTGGTGATGAACAAAGGGCGAATCGAACAGGTAGGCACACCAGCCGAGATTTACGACAATCCCGCCTCAGCATTTGTTATGAGCTTTATCGGCCCGGTGAATGTTCTACCCAACACTTCGAGAATTTTCCAAAGCGCAGGGTTTGATGCCGCACACCCAGAAGTATTTTTGCGTCCCCAAGATGTAATTATTGAAAAACAAGCCAATGGTACGACTGCACCAGCAAAAGTCAGCCGCTTAATCCATCTGGGTTGGGAAATTCAAGTAGAATTAACCTTAGATGATGGACAAGTAGTAACAGCCCATCTCACACGCGATCGCTTCAACGAATTAGAGTTAGAACCACAACAGCGAGTTTACGTCAAACCCAAAGATGCTAAATCTTTTCCCGTGTATTACTCAATCTAGAGTTGAGAATTAGATAATCAATCAGAAAGAAGGATGAAGTAGATTTATCCTTCTTTTTTGTTGAGCTTTTCTTGCTCCCAGGCTGTACTTAACCAAAAAGATACATATCTAAGTTATTATTTATATTTCTTTATATTTGTATAAGTATATACTTATTGTCCTTAACATTTGCAGATTATTTAAAGATAATAAGTTTCTAAAATGCAAGTTTCAGTGTTCACTTTTTTAAACTTGCCTACAATTAAGCATCAATGCCCTCTACCCAATGGTATAATTTTTGATCACAATAAATGGGACATAAATTTTGATCACACAGATAAAAGTATGACCAGAAATTTACATCGAGGTACTATCCCTCATACTACCTATATTCTGACTGTTCTTGAAACATCATACCATAAGCTTGATATTAAACGCTTTAAGAACTGTTAATATCATTGCTCTTGCTTGTAATACAAAAAGTTAAGTTGTAACTATCTAAACTTTTTGTTGACTAAAATCGCATAAATAAATCACATCAACCATACTTTTTTTAATTACAAAAAGTCAAAAACAGCAAAACCCCAAAATTTATTGCTGAGACACAAATTTATTTTTTGTGTCAGCAAAGGTTTTAAGCATTTTTGAGCAGCAGAGCTAATTTAAAGCAGTTAGAGATGGATACAATCTATACATTTTTAAACGAGTAGTAAAGTTCTGCAAATACAGCGCATAGAAGAATTTTTCCCTTGTACAGCTTCATGAAATCTTATCGATTGCTACAAACACAACCAGTAAAAACCGATAAAACTTCAAAAAAAGAAAACTTACATTGGCTCTATGATTTAAGAAATCAACCTATACATATTAAAAATCTCTATTATTGACGGCCTACGCAAATATCAAAGGTAAAAAGATGAAGATAATAACAGGTTTATCTAGAGCATTCACACTGCAATTGCTGATATTTGCAGCAATAACTAGTGTGACAACTTTGAAAAATAATTCGCTATCTGCTTACGCACAAGAGACTCCAACTGAACCTCAACCCACAACACAACGGATTTGCTCTCTAGATCCTGTTGAAGATTTGTTACCACCACCCCAAGCCAAAGCCAGTCACTCCTTATTTTCATACCTTGCTCAAGAAGGATTTACTCAGAGCAAAGATGGTTCTTGGGTATGTTATGTGAACGATCCTAAAAAAGAAGGACGTTATTACACGTTATTTAAAGTTCAAGAGCTAGATGGCAAGCTGATAGGTAGTTCTTTTTTAGACGGTGGGAACTTGATTGAAGGTCAAGAAAACCGCACTCTAGACTTTTTCATGAAGCTCATAGAGCATCATCTGAATGGTGATGAAGAAAATCGCCAAAGTATACGCAGATATTTAGAATCCTTTATATCTCTAGTCAAGCAAGGAAAAATCAAAGCTTCTCGTCGAGGATTTCTCTTTGACCAACCCAACCGTGCGTTAGTTCTGTACCATACCCTCAATCAAGGTGGCGGGGAACTCAAAGGTACTGCAATTACCTTGAATCTTCAAATACCAGAGAAACTCAATTCCTCCTATACCAAGAGTGCAATACCAACCTCTTTAGGAGATCATGTCCATCCAACCAATAAATAATACAGATTGTTTAATTGCGTGTGAGTAGTGTTTGTTTTATTGACCAGGAGATGTATCTTGTTAAAACCAACTGTCAAAACCATAGGAATTTCGTTAACGTCTTTGGCAGTAATATTGTTTGTTTGCCAATCGGCTAACGCACAACTAAATGTAGGACAGCGTAAAATCCAAAGAGGACTGGAGCGAGAGTATCTCCAGTATCAGCTGGAAAACCGTAATCTCAGTGATGCGATTGTTATTCCTAGTTGTATTGTAGGTAGTGGGACTGGCTGTAATAAAACTGGCACAGTCCTACAACAATTACTGGCAATTAATGGAGGCCCTAGTTACTACGATTTAGTAATTCGAGCCGCTGGGGGACAGCAAAACTACCAGAATTTCGCGGCTTTTTATGGCAATAATGAAAGACTGCCAGAAATTCCTTTCGCATCGTTTTGGAAAAAACAATCTCCATCAATTGTGGATGGTTATCAATACGTCCTCGGCCAGCCTGTTAGCCGCAGTCCGGTGGCTGGTTTGGGTGCAGTGACTAAAAACTTTGCTTGGTCGCCAATATCTAGAGGGGATAACTCTCTTAGTCCCCGACAAGGACTATTAGATTTCAAGTATTCTTTCGGGCGGGAACTCTTGGTTGAGGTATCGAAAATTCCGAATCTCCAACAGCAGATTCGTGATTTAGATTTGCCTCCTGAGATGACGCAGTTTTATTTAAATAACCTCTCTCAAGGGTTAAATGCCTTAAAAACTGGAAATGAAGAGGCACTACAAGAAAGCGTTTTAAGAATATTTTCCTTTCCCTATTCATCCGACTCGACAACAAGCCCTAACTATGGACGAGTATCTCTTGACACACCAAAAGAGTTAGACAACATTGCAGGTACCCCTATAGCTGGTGAAGACATCACCGACATCGTATTAGGTTTAGAACCAGAGTCATTTCTGTTAGAACCAGATATTGCCCTTGATTTAGATGTCGGTACCATAACTGGAAGTGCTTTTAACCCCTTATATTTATCACCTCTGGCGTTGCTTCCGCTGTTATTCCTATTTGGTGGAGATGGTAGTAGTTCTTCTCCCCCGGTAACAATTCCTCCAGCAGCTCCACCAAGTCAAACACCAACACCAACACCAACACCAACCCCACCACCACCACCACCGCCGGTTAGTGTAGATGAACCCTCAACATTGACCGCTCTACTATTGCTGACACCTTTACTGGGAGTACTCAGCTATAAAAAGCGAATAACCAGAACAAAAATTTGTGTGAAATCTTAAGAGTCATCTTTGATTTTTGAAAAAACTTCAATATCTGTCAGGTGGGCATTTACCAGTATTTTTTAGGTTGGTTGAGAGTTGGACTGCAAATTACCATCCCAGCTATCTTTGATTAATAAAAATCCCTCGGCAAGCTACCGAGGGATATATTAATTAGTACTTTTCACCTAAAAATATCCCACTTCCTTAGAATACCTATTCGTTTTAAGATGAGTATGCCAAAATGCCAAATCATTGTTACTTATGACTCAGCTTATAGAATACGAAGAAGCCAGCGCCGAAGTTCGTGCAGTCTATGATGATATTCGTGCAACACGACAGACAGAGTACATTAATAACTTTTGGAAAGCTTTAGCTACTCATCCGCAGACTCTGCAACGCACTTGGCAAACAATCAAAGAAGTGATGACTGGCCCTGGTGAACTTGATCCACTGGTACGGGAGTTGATTTATATTGCTGTGAGTGTGACGAATGGTTGTGATTACTGTATATCTTCTCATACAGCAGCTGCTCGTGCTAAAGGTATGAACGACGCTATGTTTGGCGAATTGCTGGCAATTATTGGCACTGCAAATATGACTAATCGTTTGGCTAATGGTTATAAAATCCCAGTGGATGAGCAATTTAAGTCATAATGAGGAGCTTATCCCAATTCCATAAGAGGCTGCATATAAACCCCTCAGACTGGAAGTCTGGGGCTATACAAACAAAGCCCGCCTATCGCGCTTGCGCTGCGCTTGGCGTACCACGCAGGCTAATTATATGCTTCTTCATATCGATTTGGTATTAATAGAAAAACTTTGGTGAATATACATCATCTCATCAATGACTGGCATCAACGATTCATGGGTACCTGCACCCGCAGATTTAACTTTATTAGCGAATGAAGTTCATATCTGGCGAATTGACCTTGAGATAGCAGACTCACTGCGAGAAAATCTAGCTGCAACTTTATCTAGTGATGAACTGGCTCGTGCTAACCGATTTCGTTTTCCCGAACATCGCCAGCGTTTCATTGCAGGTCGTGGTAGCCTGAGAAATATATTAGGACGTTACTTAAAGATTGAGCCGCAACAAGTAAGATTTGATTATGAGCCTCGTGGTAAACCGCTTTTGGCAGATAGTTTAGCAGCAAGTGGTTTATTGTTTAACTTGTCACATTCTCAAGATTTAGCTTTGTGTGCAGTGAATTACACACGCAAAATTGGTATTGACTTAGAGTATATACGCTCTGTATCTGATTTGGAAGCTCTTGCTCAAAGGTTCTTTTTACCTAGAGAATATGAGTTAGTGCGATCGCTTCCTCCTCATCAACAACAAGAAGTATTTTTTCGTTACTGGACTTGCAAGGAAGCTTATTTAAAAGCGACAGGTGATGGAATCTCACAGTTAGAGCAAGTAGAAGTCTCTCTCACACCTACACAACAAGCTAAATTGCTCACATCTGAAGACTGGAGTCTGGTAGAGTTTACACCTGCTGATAACTATCGTGCAGCTGTGGCTGTAGCGGGTTCTGGTTGGGATCTCAAGTGTTGGCAATTCACTGCAATTACTGGCTGAGTTGTTAAGCTGTTTAGCATACAAACTGCACTATTAAAATTATGAATCAATGACTGAAAGCATCTCCCCGGCTCCTTTGCCCCCTCTGCTCCCCTACGATCTAAACTGCAAATTAGGTGATTAACAGCTTATTTATCTTCCTGCATACTTCTGACAATTTTAGGTACTAGCTTTCTTGGCACAAATCTGACAATTTTGGCGAGGAATTTATTCATCAAACCAGGAACTACTAAGGTTTTTCCAGTCATCAAGGCATGATAACCAATTTGGGCGACTGTTTCGGCATCCATCATTTTTTGCCGCTTCACCAATTTGGAATCTGCCATTCCGGTTCTTTCATGAAAGGCTGAGGCGGTTGATCCTGGACAAAGCACTGTGACGGTGACTCCTGTACCTTCTAATTCGTTGGCGATCGCTTCTGAAAAAGATAATACATAAGCTTTGGTAGCAAAGTAAACTGCCATCAAAGGCCCTGGTTGAAAAGCAGCAGCCGATGCTACATTCAATATTCTGCCTTCTCCTTGTTTGAGCATATCTTTCAGGAATAATTTAGTTAAATGGGTAAGACAGACTAAATTCACCTGAAGCATTTCTAGTTCGGCATTTAAGTTTGTGTTGCTGAATAATCCATAAGTACCAAATCCAGCATTATTGACTAGTACATCAACTTGAATATTTGCTTGTTGTAATTCTCTAAAAATTTCATCGGGTGCTGTGGATACAGCTAAATCTTTAACAATATCTTTGACAGCAATCGGCGCTTCTTGTTGAAATTTTTCTGATACTTCTGTAAGTTTGGCTGCATTTCTATCTACTAATACTAGATTATAATTGTTTCGAGCAAAAATACAGGCTAATTCATAACCAATTCCACTCGCAGCCCCAGTAATTAGAGCAGTTTTATTGCTCTCTGCTTGATATGTTGTGTTCATATTAGAAAATTGGTGAATTTAACTTGATTAATTTTTCATCCAATGGCAGAGGTTATCAATTACTCATAATTAAATAACCTGTCAGAATTCAAAATTTATTAGTGTAGTGAATCACCACACTAATTGTAGACCGCTAAATTAAAAATTTAGCGGATTCTTAAACGCACTTATTCATCTGCTAGTCACCAAAAGGTAAAGTCTGAATTTTGGCGACTGATGCATGTATTCTATTTAGATAAATGAGCCTCTAGATGATGTACAGAGCCTGAATTTATCTAATAATTTAGCAATGCTTGAGTAATAATTTCATGCAATGCAGCTATGCTATTCAATTTTTATGTTTGATATATAAGTAAGTATTTACTCACATATAAAAAATACAATTTTGTGCTGAACAATTACTATCTTATATTCAACTGTCTAATTGATATGTCAGATATGAACCTTTATCGAGAAAATTTGACATCCCTTGTGAACAGACAAATGCAGATGTAGTCTGGGATGATACCACGAATTAGTTCAAGTTATTTTGTGGCGATCGCCTAGAATTTTTTCTTAAAATCAAATAGCTCTTACATGCCTAATCAGCAGCAGCCATGAAATTCTATCTTTTCTCCTTAAGTTTTTAGAATTTTATACCTACTCCATTTCTTTACCCCTAGTAATTTCTAAAGAACGATTTGGAGTCCAATTTTCTACTCGTACTTTGTTTAATTTGACTATACCTAATAAGCGATAAATTGCATCAACAGATTGTGGAGAAATTTGTCCAATAGCAAACATGAGTTTTGTCAAAGCTTCCGTTAGGGGATTGTCGTTAACAATTACCTCTAGCTTTTTGTGCTTAATTGTTTGAATAACAGCATTCACTACTCTTGTTGGTGTAGAAGTACCTGCTAATTTCGGTGCAGGTATTTGACTATCAGCAGTCATGCCAATTTCAGAAATGTATCCCGGACAAATTGCTGAGAAATGGATATTAGTACCGACATATTCCTGACGCATGGCATCAGTCCACATAATTAAACCTGCTTTACTAGCAGAATATATGCTATTGTAAGCAACTCCCTTTTTACCAGCTAAAGAAGCAATATTAATGATATGACCACTGTCTCGTTTATCCATACTAGGTAGTAATAAACGAGTTAATTCCATAGCAGATAAGAGATTAGTTACTAATACAGATTGAATTTCTTCTAGCGAATAATCTGCAAAAGCTCGATGAATTTCTATACCAGCATTGTTAATTAAAATATCAACTGGAGCAATAAATTCCTGAATATGTTGGACTAGAATAGGCAATTCTGCCAAATTTTGAATGTCAAAGGGAATACTAATTCCATGACCACCCAAAGCTTGAATTTCATTACAAATTGTATCTAGCTTAGATTTTGAACGAGAAATGCAAATTACAGTTGCTTGTTCTCTGGCTAAGGCGCGTGCTATATATACACCTAAACCGCGTGATGCACCTGTTAAAAGTATGGTTTTACCTTTGAGATTTGTCATTTTATTCCCCTGGTATATTGATGCTGATAATATTTTTTAGATAAGGAGAATGAACCCTAATTTATATTTTGTTTCTAGATTGAGTTAGGATTTTTACTCATACAAATAAGTAGAGTAAAAATCTCTATGGTTAATACCTATTTTGTCTTTTCTAGAGAATAAAAATGTTTGCCGCCTAACTCAATTGCTGATTGTTCACAACCTGTTTTCAACCTTGATAAAAGATACTCTAAATCAGGAGCGATAATATTGGTTCCATGATCTGGTTCTATCAAGCAGGCTAAATTGATATCTGTGCCGTATTGATTTACCAAGTTATAAATACTCAAAAAGTTGAATACTCCTGATTCATAAGTGCCACAAGGTACAGAGGGATTGTTAACCCCCATGAAATATTCCTGTTCTTGTAACCACTCAACTGCTGGGTATCCGTGGAAATGGATCATTGGCATCCCATTGGTAATTAGGTTGGGTGCATAAAGAGATGTAGACAATGCGATCGCTAGCATGACATAGACATCATAAGATGGTTTAATATCTGCTAGTTTCGGGTCAACTCCTTGCGGTAAATCTAGCAATAATCTATCTGTTAAACCAATTCTGAGGATGTCATTTTCTAGTTGTAAATTGGTTTTATTTGAGCCAGAGCGAGCGCTACAAACCCAGATATCAGGAATCTGTTTAAATTTATATTCTACTCCTACTTTAGTTTTTAAATACCGTCTACCAATAGTATTTTGACGGACTTCATCACTACTAAATCCATTTACAGCAGTTAAGCTTTCCCACTCATGTTCAGGTATTTCAATTGCACCAATGTACTGAGGTGGTTCTGCATAAGCGACAAAGCCGTAAGAAACACCTGTTCTACCATTAACGATGACATTCACAATATCCCGATGAGATTGTCTCTTAATCACTTCACTCAGCTTTGAACCTGGAGGAAAGAGATTTGTGTCTGCTAACTGAGTACTCAAACTGACTAATTTTTGTGCATAAATTGATGACTGTGGATTATAGCTGCCTAATTTAAATTTACTTAAAGGCAATGGTAATATAGGTACATAAACTTTAGGAATAAGTGATTTTAAAACGAATTTATCAAATTCATCCATTGAAAACACCGAATCAGACAGATTCATATTTAAAATAGAAAATTCTGATTGAGATACTCCAATTACGATCTCAGAAAAAGTTCTAACAAGAGTATTCAACCCCATTTTGATTTTTTCTTGATAAGGAGTCTGGAAGCTCACAAACTCTTTATCTATATTAGAGAGAACAATTACTTGGGTATTGGTTGGGTCTTCAATAAATTTAGCAGCACAATCTTCTGCCCAACCAATTAAACTTCCTATTCTCGTAACTGAAATTTTTCGCCCTTTCAAAATAAAATGCGAATATAATTGATACAGCTTTTCAGCTGCAAACGTTTCCGCAAGGCTTCTGATCGAAGCTGGTCTATCAACATCAATAACAGCATTAATGCCAGTTTTAACCACTCTAGTTTTAATGCTTTTTTTGATGTTAGTAAATGGTATATTGATTTCATAGCGAAACTCTCTAGTCGCTTGTTGCCAAGGTATAACTTTTACACCATATTCTTGTAACTTCTGTTCTAGTTTGGCTCGAAATTTGATAATTTCTACATTTTTATATTTCTTTGGCAAAGGTCTAAAAGTGATACTTAGCCTTTGAGCCATAAGTCTAGGATCGATAACTGGCTCCTGACACTCTAGGCTTAATTGCTCGCTAGCTCCTCCAATTAAACGACCAATGGTTTGTAAGATTAACCCTTGTGGTAGTGGTATTGCAGAAGTACTATAGATATTATTTCGGGTTGCATGTTCTTGTTGTGAGGTATCACGCAAAAATTCTAAAATTTCAAGCTTATGAGCCGTTAGCTCTGCTTGAATATCTGGTGTTAATACTCCTTTAGGTGAACGGATATTTAATTTTTCATTTTCAATCCAAATTTTTACACCTTTTTGGGTAAGAGTTTCTAAAATTTCAGATGTATTCATAGTTATTTCCAACTTCTTTGTTAACTCAGGACTATTTTTGATATCTAAATCTCAAATATTTCTGACTCAGAAGCTTGAGCTTCTTCGGCTAAACGTTGGGAAAGTAAATCAATTGTGGGATAATGCCACAGTAGTAAAGGAGACAGTTGAAATCCCAAAAATTCCCCTCCTTTTGCAACTAAAAGCATACCTTGAGCGGAATCTAAACCGTAGCTATCAAGAGGTGCTTGAATGTCTATCTCTGCTACCTCAACTCCCAGTAATTCTGCTAGATGAGATGTTAACCAAGCTTGAATTTTTTCAACGGTATAAGTTTGCATTGGATTCGCTGAACTCCTATATTAACCTTGATTTTGATGATTTAACTTTGTATCTGAGTTTCGTACATATTCGGAATGCAGAATTCAGAATCAGGCTATAGCAGAGTTTGATAACTAATACATAGAAATTAGCAAACTCTCCATTTAAAATATTTTAATAATTCTGACTCGTGAATTCTTGTTTCTGACTTATTACCCTGATATTTGAAGTTTTAATGGGGCAGATACTAAGTATAGTATGCAGGGATATTTCATCCTTAAATTTTAAACTATTTTCCCTGTATAAAGAAGCTGCCTAACTCATAATATAAAAGCAACATCAACAGCAAGGTGATTGTTTGTTTCAAATAAATAAAACCTTTTTGCTTAGTGATTGAAAATATGTATTGTTGAGTTACACTAAGTTTGGTAATTAATTTATCTGACTTTTTGCCTTCAGGTTTTACGAAAATGGTATGTGCTGAGTTTTTAGCTTTTTATTAAAAGCAGCTTCGTGTGTAAATAGTATTATGAATTTGGAAATAGTTAAAATTTCCCTTAATTTTTACTTTCTTGAATTTCAACAAGGCTTCCGTGCAGGCTTGTAACATTTTAACAATTTTGCTTATTTACTCACTTAGAAGTTGTTGCGTTTTTAAGAAAGTAATCTGCACCTTGCTGACGGTAGAATTATTAGCCCTAATTTATTAATACTGGGATAGATTGAATCGGTAGCTGCTTTTTTAAATTTTAGTGTTTGGTTGAAATAGATAATAATTTTACTTTTGATTTAAATCTGTGACTTATGATATTTTTTATTAGTATTTTCTACATTTTAGTTTGATTTCTAGCTAATTTGTAAACTCAAGCCAAGAAAAAAAGTATGATTTGGCTATTATTTAAATAACTCTATTAGTTATAATTTATTTTTTTAAGTATCGTTATGTTTGTTACAATATAACTGAAATATCATATTTTTATAACATTATAAAATGTGATTTTTTTAATTTGGCATTTAGATTAACAGAATCACTAATAAATCTCTGATATTACTAGGAATAAGCTTATCATTTGATAAATTCAAAGCTGTTATATGACTCAATTCAAGGTAAAGGTTTGATATTTTTTTCTGTAGTAAAGTAAGAAGCGATCGCCTATAGATAAATAAGTAAAAATTGATTTCTTTATTTCCTCTCATTTTCAAGTATAAACTTGTATAGCAAAGCCATGTAAAGAAGTTGGATTTACTAATCTTCTGTCAATTTTTATTAGTTATTGACATTGCAGATGACAACCTGAAGTAAAAAAATATATATGCAGAACACATATTAATATAGCTTGCTTGATTTAACGAACTTATATTCAAGCTAATTAATCACACTTAATCTTTCAATACATAACTCGCTTCATCTCTTGATAGAGAGGATTTATTATGCCTATAGCTGACGAAACAATTACAATATTTACTGTACCAAAAGCATTTGAAGGGCATATTGGTATTATTCAAGAAAATGCCATCAAAAGTTGGACTTTACTTGAGCCTCGACCCCAGATTATTTTATTTGGTAACGAAAAAGGTACAGATGAAATTGCTAAAAAACTGGATGTAATTCATTTTAGTGATATTAATTGCAATGAATACGGTACACCGTTATTAGATAGTATATTTTGGCAGGCTCAAGCACTTGCTCTGGGCTCGATTATCACTTATGTCAATACAGATATCATTCTTTTGAACGATTTTTTAATGGCTGTTAAGCAACTACAAGTTTCATCATTTAAGGAATTTTTGATCACAGGACGGCGGGTAGATGTAGATATTACAGAACCCATACAATTTGAACAGCCTACTTGGGAAAATGATTTACGTCATTTGGCTACACAACAAGGTAAATTAGCATCAGTTGTATGTCAAGATTACTTTGTATTTCCTAAGCCACTGTATGCAGAAATTCCCTCTTTTGCCGTGGGGCGTGGACATTGGGATCATTGGGTGGTTTACTATGCTCATAAAATGAAAATTCCTGTTGTTGATGCCACTGATGTAGTCACAGCAATTCATCAAAATCACAACTATAGTCACTTATCGGGTGGTAGAGGTGTAGCCTATGTTAAAGGAGAAGAAGCTATACAAAATGCTAAATTGGCAGGAGGTATGCACATAGTTGATGGTGCCTCTGCTAACTGGAAGTTAACACCATCAGGACTCAAAAAGCGTAAACCATTATCTGCATTTTTGCGATTTATTTTTGATTTACCTCGCTTTGGTAAGTTATTGCAAGAATTGTTTTTAACTTGATAAGTAAAGAAAACAAATCATTGCCTTAAAAACTAAAAACCCTCTAGGGGATAACCTAAAGGGTCTTAGAATTGATGCACGTATGGGCGATCAAACTCGATTTCAACGCTGGGAATCTGGGTTGATTGCACTGCCAGATGCCATGTCCGAGCGAGATTTGGATATCTGCCTCATGAAACAAACACGACGGCAGATTCAAAGAGGAGGCTACCTGCAATTTGAAAACTTTGAATTCTGGCTTAAAAGGTGCTTTTACACTACATTTCCTTGATTTTGGCTAATCCATTGACACTCCATTTTTTGAGGAACCCATATAGCAATGACAGACATATTGGCAATATCTCTTCCCTCTGCTTCCACATGAAGATTAAGTTTGTGGATTTGAATGGTTATTTTATCCTCAACCCTAATTTTTTGATCGCCTGGATATTTTTCTGGATCTTTAGAATTTCTCCCTTGAAACAGGTACCATTTACCATTTATATCTATAGTTCTTAAGCGTAGCTTACCTTTATCCATGAGGTAGATATCACAGAGTTCATCTGGATTTTGTTCCAAGTAACGCTGTACCTGTAGCATAAGCCCAGTAAATCGCTGTGAATCGGTAGGATGCGTTGTACGGAACTTGATGATCAGTTGTTCAAACGTATCTTTGAGGGGAATATCAGTTGCAAATAAATGCTTGTTAACCGATATTTTTCCGAAAGTCTTTTCATTCAAGGCTGTTAACTGTGACCAAAATGTATCTACAACCTCTCTGTTCTTATTAATAACGTCTTCATCCGACTCATGAGGATAGTTTGCTGCATACCAGTCATTACTAAACCCACCTCTAATGAAGGGTAAATCCAGAACATTACCTCTAGTTGGACTGCTGAGAGGATTGTCTAAGAAAAAGGCACGCTTCCACTCTGACAGCGGCTTGCCTCGGTATGTTTTCAACTGTTGACGTATATACTCTTCATGCTCTACATATGTTGTAAAAGCATCTTTTACATCCTGTTCCAAAAAAACACGACAGTATCCTAAATATGAACGTTTATATCCAAAAAAACGCGCTCTCTGCTGGATAGTATCTGCATTTCCAACACCAGCATCTCTAGGCATATATGTTACTGTCAATCCTTCGACTGTAAAGCCTCGATCCATTGCTTGTCCACCGACGAGGATGTGAGCATATTCATTTTTCCAATCAATTGTCGGTGTTTTTCCTCCAGCTGTATTTACCTGTTGAATGTTTGTCTGATTAATTGCTCTAGGAAGAACCTTAACAAGTTCGTCAAACGACGGTAAGTCTGCTACGGTTTTCACTAAGTCTTGGTAGGCTTTATTAAAAGATGCCAATAAGTTTATGCGGGCAGGATCGTTTGCATCTAAAGTTTTTTTCCATTGATTGTTTATCTGTCTAGCCCAAAAAAAGTACTCTCCATGAGGTGCAATTTTTTGTGACGGGTGAACCATCATGGAGCGATTACCTCTACCTTTATCCCTGAGATAACCAGCAGCCACTCCCAGGTAAAAAAGCATCATGGCAAACAAGAACGTTTCAGGAGGATCGATAATTTGATTATCCTGAGTAGGAATTTCGTAACTTGGAATAGTTTTGATTAATATTGGATTATCTAAGAAAAACTCTTTACCTCCAGAATAGTCTGCACCAGGGGTCAGCACTTCAGCAAAGTCTGGCGAAAGCACATCAACAATATTTATTAGCAATGGAGCTTGTGGTGTTGCAGTATATTGCAGGAAAGAATGGTGAAGAAGTAGTTGGCGAAGCTCAATTAGGTGACGATAAATTGTACTCATCGCTCCTTGATTGACTTTGTTATTCAGTCCTGCTTGATCTGCTTCATCATCAATTATCAGTACAGGTACTCCTTCCAGATTCATATTGCCAAGCAGCTTGTTTAACTGTTGCAGGTGATCGCTTTGCTTCATCACTGTTAAGAGTGCTATCTGCCTCTCATCTTCTGGTACTGAGGAGTCATGCCATGTATCCAGAGTACTCTGTATATTTTGTCGCTTGTCGCCTCGTGGATTTTCAAAATACTTCCATTTGCGATCGCTGCGGGTATCCAAACGCAAATCTTTTTTCAGTCTGTCGTTTGACTGCTTAAATAGGTTGGTTTTGGTGCCTCCAATTACAATTACCATTCGGTAGCCATTGTCACAGGCTAAAGCTGCGACTGTTGTAAAAGACATTGTTTTACCACTTTGTACATATCCAGTGACCAATCCTGTCTTACTACCACTGGGCGATACTGGTGGTACACATCGCCGTATTACTTCGATTGCCTCGTTCTGTATCCTTGTTCGGCTCTCCTCGTCAGGAAGACCGAGGTGGTTAAGCAAAGCTTGTGTTTCTTCACCAATTACCGGGAACCATAATTGGCTTAAGTCATTTTCTTGAATAGAAATTTCCATTATCTCAAGTGTTTCAGTTTCAGAACAATTAGATATATGTTTGCTTTCGTATACTACTAACGCTAGTATATATTCACTAGTGTGACTAGCTTTCACTAGCAATAGCAAAAATTATACTCTTTTTTACCTGTAAACAGCAACACCGGGCATCATGAAAAAAATTCGCTGTAATTTAAAGAATCTGATGGAAAAACAAGATCTGTCCCAGTACCAACTAGCAAAGGAGACAGGTCTGAGTATCAATGCCATTAGCAGGCTTTACAAAGAAGAGTTTGACCGGATTGACTGCAACACAGCTGAGGTGTTGTGCAACTACTTTGGCTGCGACTTATGTGAACTTTTTCCCTTAGAAGCAGTTTCTTCAAAGCGAATGCTAGATTCAGAGTTTCTTAAACGGTATGCAGATGGAGAGAGGGATTTTCCTGGAGTAGACCTAAGTGAAGCTAATCTTAGTGGATTGTGCCTAACAGACTTAAACCTGACTGGGGCAATACTTCGTAAAGTTATATTTCGCAAGGCAAACCTAACCAATGCAAATTTCGATAAAGCGGACTTGAGAGAAACGGATTTAGAAGGGGCAATACTGAACAAAGCAACTTTGAGAACTGCAAAGCTTGGTGAAGCAAATCTGCAAGCAGCCAAGCTTGCCTATACAGAACTAACTGATGCAGACCTGAGTGGAGCTTACCTGCAAAAAAGTGAGATGAGATGGGCAAACTTAAGCGGAGCAGTCTTAAAGTCCGCAAAGTTAAATAACGCACAAATACTAAGAGCAAATCTGAGGAAAGTAGACTTGACTGATGCCGAACTCAAGAAAGCTCACTTAAGGTGGGTAGACCTGCGTGAAGCAAAGTTAATTAACGCTAATCTCAGTGGTGCTGAATTAGAAGCAAATTGCTTAATTGATGCTGACATCAGCAGTGCCAACCTTAATGATGCGAACCTGACTCAAACTGACCTTAGTAGTGCCAACCTTAGTCATGCTGACCTTAAAAAAACTAACCTCAGCAGTACTAACCTCAATCATGCCAACTTAAGCTTAACTGACCTTAGCAGTGCCAACCTTGATGATATATACTTAGTGGGTGCTAATTTGAGAGATTGTAACTTAGGTGGTTGCAACTTAAGTGGTATCAATTTGAGTAATGCTGACCTCAGTGGTGTAAATTTGAGAAATGCTATTCTTAGGGGTGCTAACTTGAGTCGGGCTAAACTCAAATGTGCTGACCTTAAGTATGCTGACCTTTTTGGGATTGATCTTAGTGGTGTTGATTTAGATGATGCCTACTTAGGGGGAGCAACAATGCCCGATGGTAGCATTCATAATGATGACATCATCAACATTTAAAATTCAGCCCGCCAGCCTAGTTGCTATCTGCTGATAAATCCGCTCCAACCACACGGGAATCACAGGTTTACCTTCAACTACAGAAGCTATCGCTTTGTCTCGGTCAAACTCCACAAGGGAAAGCATCAACCCTGTTCCTCCCTTGTTAGCTTTTTCTCCTTCTGCTCCCAACAGCATAAAACGCTTTCCCTGACCAGATTTAAACAACTCCGGCTCCTTGTCTTTCAGGGTTTTGACCGTTTCACCAGCCAGATCAAAACTCAACCCAGCAGACAAAAAATATAGCATCACAGCCAATTCCACCAAATTGGCGACAAAAAGCTAGAATCCCTGCTAATATCGTCAAGCAACGATGTCTGACACTCAAAACTGACTCACGCTACAGTCGTCAACCTTCTCGGTTTTATGCCAGTGCGATCGCATCATCTAAATTTTTAGTTGGTAAACTAGCGATGTGATTGCGATACTTTCGATAGTCAACAGCGTAAGTCGAAGGGCTAACTTGTGGTTTTTTAAACTCAGTGTATTTTTCCCATAATTCTCCCAAGTCAAATTGAGGGGTAACTGAAGGTGGAACTGAGGTGATTGGGGTAAAAACCTTTGCCTTACATTTTTACCCCAGTTTTACCCCAGTTGTTTCCCCAAACTAACCAAAATAACCCCAAAAATTGTTGAAGGCTTTGAAAATCAAACCTTGAACGCTAAACAAAAAAGGGCTTAAAAGCCCTTGTAATCTTGATATTATTGAAAGGCGACACCCGGATTTGAACCGGGGGATAAAGGTTTTGCAGACCTCTGCCTTACCACTTGGCTATGTCGCCGCATTTGGTATCTGGCGTTTTCCTTGTTTACTTCTGAGTTTTCAGGAGCCAACTAGGAGCCAAAACACTAGCTTAACTAATATAGCTCACCAAGTTTCACCTTGCAACAGTAACCCAAAAGAGATTACTTGGTCGGTAGTTGGATGTTCTTAGTGAGACAATGCTTGTTAAAGTCTTTCCACTCATCAGCAGTAGAATTTCTTTGCATCCGTAAAACAAGTACAGCTTGCATTTCTTTAGTTACCTTTTCGTTGTTAAAGATAAACTCACACATTACTAAAGTAGAAGCAAACTCTGGTTTTGTTTCCTCCCGTGCTTGCTCGGTCATGGTGTAGACCGTAGCTAAGTGAACGACGACAGCAGTAGTAAAAACATAAGCTAAGGTTTTCATAGGTGTGCTTAAGTCTACCTTGGGTTAGTCTGATTATACTGCTGAGTTTGGTGTCCCCAGGTTAGTAGTGTCCCCAGGTGTTTTGTAGACGTTGGGACAGGCTGAAACCCTTGCTATCACTGGATTGTACCAAGTGTCCCAAGGTGTCCCCAGCTTTTACAGACTTTGACTGATTTTCTACTCTTGTTCTTCTCTTGTCTCCTGCTCACTCATAACACCCATATCACTAGTACTCTTATAACTACTGGGGACGGTGGGGACAGTAGGGACAAGTAAGCTAGAGTGTAGTTGTAGTAAGGTTTTCAGGTGTCCCTAGATAAGTGTCCCAAGGTGGTGACAGTAGTTAAGGGTGGGGACAACAGTTAGGGCTTAGGTTTTACTACAATCAGAGAATAACATTAGCACTCACAAGAAAACATCAGCCAACTTGCGCCGACTGATGCTGTCATTATTGGGTGTTGTTTGGTTTAGTAAACGTCTATGTATTCTTCTGGCGGTATGTTTTCCTTTGTCACCTGTACATCGTCGGCATTGGTGTTATCTAACGTAGGTCTAAACCAATAGCGCCCTTTTACACCGTTAATCCTCTCTTGTCTTTTCGTGTACCCTAGTTTCCTTAAGATAGCCGTCACATCACTTTGCGCTTTCTTGTCGTTCAGTCTGCTTGTGTCTATCTTCAGTGCCTTTTCCATGATGTCAGCCAACGTGCAAGGGTTATGACCTGCGGTGTAAGCTAAGATTCGTTCGACCCAAGGATGTTCTTGCTCGTACTGGGCTGTGTCTTCTGCTGATTTCTCCACCTCATCGCCTTCCAAGTGCCAACGTTCGCCAGCTAAGAACAACGCAAGAGCAGCCGACCACACCTCATCACGCATCTTAGCTATCTCTCTTGTGTCAACTCGTTGCTCTAGGTTAACTACCCAGAATCTACGGTTGCCTGTGTTATCTGTGAGAAACTCGCTTTGGTTCGTTGTACCGCAGATGACGAAGTGACGAGGGTAAGTGTCTGGCTCACTGGCGTAAGGTCTGCGGTAGGTGTCGCGTTCGATGGTCATGAAAGACTTAATGGCGGCTACTGCTTTACGGCTGAACGCGTTCTCTATCTCACCCCACTCGATACACCAGCTACGAGTCATTGCTAACAGTTGGTCAACGTCGCTCTTGTGTTCTCCTAGCGTCTGGAAGAACTCACCGAATAGGCTGCTGAAGAACGTTGTCTTACCTATGCCTTGTTTACCTTGCAGAACTAACGCACAGTCAGCCTTACAACCTGGGGACATAGCACGAGCAACAGCAGACACTAGCCAACGTCTAATGTAAAGCCTGTGTAATCTGTTGTTGACTCCCATTGCCTGATATAGCGCACTGAGGATTGGTTCAGGGTCAGCAGCAGCAGTTAAGCTTTGGAGATAAGAGCGTACAGCATGGTATGGGTTATCTTGGGCGATGACTGAAGCTACTCTTCTGAAGCTCTCGAAAGGCAAGTCTAAGTCAAGTTCGCGCTCACAGACATCATGCAGTTTTTCTATGCTCATGTGAACATTACGAAACCTAAGCTTGTTTTGCATCTCGTCCCACTGAAGTTCGTCACCAAAGAACGCTTCCAAAGTCTCACGCATGATGTTGCTCTTGCTTCTCTTACCACCGTTACCTAAGTTCAGTGTAATCGGCTTGTTTGCGCCTGCGTTCGCGCTTGCTAACGTTGCTCTGGTTTCCGATTCAGACAAGCCTAAGCAGTCGGTGGCAACAGTAAATAGGCAGTCGTCGATAGCCTCTAGTTCGTTTGGGTACGCGCCAGCTAAGGTGTACTTAATCGTGTTCAGTGTACTGTTGCGTTCACCTTCCTTAGCTTGCTTCAGTTTGTTTGCAAAGCGTTCTAATGTCTCTCTGAAGTTACCGTTTGTTGGTTGTTCACCCAAGAAGTCTAATGTGTACTGTGGCTTGGTAGTTGGCTTTGGTTTTGGCTTGGCTTCAGTTAACTCAGGTAAGCCGTCCATGATGTCAGCTACCGTGTACCGTGTACCTGAAGCCTCTATGATAGTAACTAAACTTGGGTTATCTTTGTCCTTCTGATGCAGAAACCCAGGCAATCGCATAACTCTAGGCAAATCCTTAACCACCTTATCTGAGCCATAATGATCTATTAGCCTTTCTTGCCAACCTCTGAATAGCTCTGCGTTAGCCTCTACAGGTTCAGCTAACAACCAAAAAGCATGGCATTTGTTGGCAGATGTGGACACGATAAGACTAGGTTGCAAGTGCCAGCTTTCAGGTATGCTCTCGTCACAGTCAACAAAGAGAGCGCGAACCTTAGTAATATTTACTGCCTCACGGTTGCCTGAGCCGTCTGTCTCGTTCACTGTTACGAATACACCTGCGCCTTGTTCATTCAGCCGTTGTAATCTGTTCCAACTGTTCTCTAACGTGTCGTGCCAGCATCTAGTTAGATTCTCATCACGCGAACTATCACCGAAAGTCTGAAAGGTTACTTCTGCATCTTCCCGCCCACTTATAAGACTAATATAAGCCTTAGCTTGCAGGTATTCTGAAGATTGTGCTAAGATTGGGTTAATAGTTTTCATTTGTTAGACCTCCTTGGTCTGCATTTGTTTTTGTAGAAGTCAGCTTTGGTTGCAGCCTTGGCTGACTTTTTGGTTTGCGGTCTTTTGGTTAATTACTGTTAACTGGGATGAGTGAAAGAACAAAGTTAACTAAAGCCAGCGTAATTATTAGTGTTTCCATGTGTTCCATCCTTCCTTTGTTTACTCTGATTTTCTTACCCAACCTGAACTTGACGTGTCGTGAGTAGTTAGCGTTTGTTCGTAGGTTATGATTTGTTTTTCCAGAAGCATCATAGATAACTCACTCCCCCTTGGGTAAATATGGCTAGTGTCAAGTTCTCTATGTTCACCAGTAGTTAACATGATGCAGTTGCTGACATTAGAAAACATAGAACACACCTCTACAGCAAACCTACTCTCGCCGTCGTAATAAGTGCCATAGAAACCAGTGTGTTCGTAGGTGTCGCCAGCTTTGGTTAATCTTTCTAGCTGTTCTCTGGTTGGTTTCGGATAACCTTTACTGTCGTAAAACCCACATTCCGCACTTCAACTTGAAGTACACAGAGATTACACAGAATAGAAAAGCCAAAAATTAGGATGGTTAAGAAATAGAGTACAGAATGAATCTAACGCATGAAGATAAATGAGCAAAGATAAAATATTTGACCTCTAAAATAGGTTATGCAAGCACGCTAATTTTGAAGAGCAATTACTGTTCTTCAAGATGTTGATAAAAGTTTATACTAAAGCATTGGTTAGCT
>JAGKSW010000032.1 GCA_018993265.1 Nostoc sp. TH1S01 | reverse complement strand
CTACTTTATAATCCCGCACATCCCTTAAACCAATTAATCCTACCGATGACGGAAAATTTTCTGGACGGTTTGGAAAACCATCTCTTAATTGCCGCAATACTGAAATTAGTGTTTGGTCTTGTAGGGAATCAATTTCATCTATAAATACTACCAAAGGTCGAGGTAAAGCTTTTGCCCAAGCTTGCAAAAAAGCCTTAATTCTGTTTCCTGCTTCTTCCTTTTGCCATTGCTTAACAGGTGGTTGCAATTCATTAGATAAGCGGATAGAAATCGTATCATACCAAGTTCCCAAAATCGCTAATTCTGCTGCGCTGGGGTCATGATTAAATGCACTTCCCACCTCCACCGATACCACTACTGCTGCATAACGTCCTGTATCGGTAAGTTGCTGTGCTAGGGCTAACATTGCTGTAGTTTTCCCTGTTTGTCGCGGTGCATGAAGGACAAAATAACTTTCTTGTTCAATCAGCATTGATAAGTCAGGGAGACGACTTGTGGCTGAGATGGTGTAGTGCTTTTCAGGGTTACAAGGGCCTGCAATATTGAACCAGCGAGACATGGAATTTTGGCTGTTGGCTGACACTTTGAGTTTAGACGATTTTGGAGTTGGAGCAGGCAATATAGGGAAAAGTTAGGTAACGCCGGAGACAAGCAAATAACTTTTAGTATATAAAAATAAATGGATTTATGATATTGCTGGAGTGGGTTTATTGCATAACTTAAGGAAAACTGAGGGAATCATTCCACCTATCCTGGCAAATCCTTACTATATAAGCCATTTCCTAATTTATTTCCATATAACTGCTGTGCGGCCATTGTCCACCCAAGAGGGCATAAATCTCTACAGGTTTGGCGGAAATGGTCACGCCGAGTTCGTAAGATTTCCCGGTGAAGGCAGAAAAGCGGCGGACTGCTTCATCATAGAAGCGACTACTACGGTAGTTTTTATTTGTTAAGTCAATGGCGAACAATCCATAAAAGTAACGCGGAATACTTTGGATAGTTTCGACAATTTGACCGAGGTTTCTCGCTAAGATGGCGTTGCGTGGCACTTCTGTACCCCAGGCTGTATCCAACGCCCAGGATGCAGATGTAAGGTGAGAACCGCCACAAATGCCGCAAATCCGGGGTGTGACAATTAATCCGGCTTGGGGGTCTTTGCCACGGAGGATAATTTCAAAGCCACGAAATAGTTCGGCGTGAGTCCAGGCGTTGACTACATAGCCATCAGCGATTTCCACGCGGACATCTAAATCACCCTCGACTCTCCCGACGGGTGATATATCTAATGTTTGTTTGCCCATTTTTGTTTGTCCTTTGTCATTTGTCACTTGTCATTTGTTCTTTGTCATTTGTCATTTGTTGGTGTTGTTTATTAGAAGGAAATTTATCTCACGCAGAGGCGCAAAGACGCGGAGAGAATATGGAGTTGTAGATTTCACTACCTTAAATAAGCAACACTTTTTTTACTAATGACTAATGAACGCCAGTTGCTTCAAGTCGGCAGAGCCGCCCAACGCACTGGCTCCTAATGACCAATGACTAAACTGTGAAAAAGTCTTCTTCTGCCCAAGGTGGTGCTGCGTCTTTGGCGACCATTGTGAGGAGGGCGTAGTCTTTTTTGCTGACTCCTGGTGGTAGTTCTTTGGGAACTCCCATGACGGTTTGGGTTTTAAATACGGTTCCGGGTTTGAGGTCAAAGAAGGGAAATTCTGGTTCTGTACAACCTAAACACGGCATTCCGGCGCGGGTTTTGGAAGAGACGCGGTTCCAGAGGATGCGGTTGCAGGATGAATGAGTCATGGGGCCGCGACAGCCTAAGTCGTAGAAGAGACAGCCTTTGCGTTGACCAAATTCTGCTGTTGTGGCTTTGTAAGCAAAGTGGACGTTGCGGGTACAGCCTGTTTGGGTGTAGGTGTTGAAGAAGGTTTGCGGACGATTCAGTTCATCTAAAGCAATATCGCCGATGCGTCCGGTAGCGATCGCCACTAATATCTGCGTTATCCAATCAGGGTGTGCGGGACATCCTGGAATATTGATTACAGGTAAGCCTGATTTGGCGCGGAAGTCTTTACCTAAAAAACCGCCTTCTTGTCGTTTGAGAAATTGTAAGCCTTGGGATTCGCTGGGGTTGGGTGCCATTGCGGGAATTCCGCCCCATGTGGCACAATCTCCGACAGCAACTATGAAGCTGGCAGCTTTGGCTAGGTCAATTAACCAATCTTTCATCGGGCGATCGGCAAAGCGATTCCATTCACCTGTGCCGTTGGGGGCGTTTACTACACTGCCTTCAAATACCAAAATATCTAAAGGGACTTTACCTAAGATGCAGTCCCACAGCAGGGTTTGTAAGTTATTGCCTAATTCCAACCCCAAGGAAGGATGCCAAAGCACTTTAATGCCAAAGTCAGATATGAGGTCGCACACTGTCGGTTCTTCGGCATTTAGAAACGACATGGTGTTGCCCGAACAGGCACCACCTTGCAGCCAGAGTACGTTAGTCATTGGCTATGGGTTTTTCTATTGTTTACCATGCATGATTCAGGCGATATGTCTTGTAGAGTCTCGCCTGTTTTTTATATGTTTATTCTTCACATTAATGTATTTTTATATCTTTTTTTAATTTATTAAAGAAAAATTAATAAATAGCATGATTATGTAAATATCATGCAGAGACGCAGAGAGTACAAAATTGGGTAATTGAAATAGGTATTTTTGTCTATTAAATAGAGATTTTGTTTAATAGCAATACCAAAAATAATTATGATAAAGTGAGTTTGGGATTTTGATAATAATATTGTTAATTATCCTCTAGATTTTTGAAAATATAGTGCTTTATAGTAAGGAAACTGGGGAATAAAGTCTGAAGTATGTAGACGCGCTTTGCGCGGCTTCCCGTTCGCGTAGCGTCTCCCTTTGGGAGAAGGGTAGTCTGAAGTATAAAATTTATGCGTTGATGTGTCACTACAAACCACAGTATCAATAAGTTACCCATAATTAATTGCTTTCTAGCTAAATATATGGGTATATTTATTTCACACTTCACACTTTACACTTCATACTTTAAAAGCCTTTGGTAGTGAGGAAATTTTTGTGTATTTTGAGGGCGGGAATCGAGTAACTTTCTTAATAGCTAGAGTAGGGTAATTATGACACCTAGCATTACAGATTCGGCTGTGAAAGCAGCTGTGGCGGCGATCGCTTCGGAGTCAGCAACGACAGCAGAAAAAATCCAGATGCTCATCGAAATGGCACAAGGTTTTCAAAAGAAGCCGAAAACTGCCCAGGATTTGCGAAATGCAGTTGGGTTGTATTATCGTGCTTATGAACTGTCTGGTGATGAGTATCCATTGCTGAAGGCTAAGGCGCAGGTGGGGATGGCTGGAACTTTACAGATAATTCCCCATGCGGATACGGAATTGCTGCTACAAGCCAAGGCTGGTTATGAAGAAGCATTACCGATTTTACAAGAATTAGCCACACCGGAAGAAGTTGCAGAGGCGCAGATGAATTATGGGCTAGTGTTGCAATCTCTAGCACCGTATAATTTAGCTCGAATTAGTGATAGTATTCAGGCTTATCATGAAGCTTTGCGGGTGTTTACTTGGGAAGATTACCCGCAAGATTACGCGATTTTATACAACAATATTGCGATCGCTTACCTGTCGATGCCAATGGCTTCAGAACGGGAATATTTACGACAGGGGTTAGCAGTGCAATCATTTGAAGTTGCCTTAAAGCATATTAATTTGATTGACCATCCTAGAGAATATGCCATGCTGCAAAATAATTTAGGTAATGCTTTGCAGTATTTAGTCAGTTCTCATCCTGTCGAGAATAATTTAAAGGCGATCGCAGCATACAATGAGGCGTTAAAAGTGCGTAATTCTAGGGATACACCTTTAGAATATGCTAACACAATTTCCAATAAAGCTAACGCTTTATTTAACTTACCTGACAATGCTGAAAAGCCAGAATTAGGTAATCCTAACAATCTTTTACAAGCACGTAATTACTATCAAGAAGCTTGGTCAATCTTTACCGAACATCAACAAACAGAACAAGCACAATTAGTAATGCAAGCACTAAAAGATGTGGAAACCGAAATTAGGGAGTGGGGAGTAGTAAGTGGGGAGTAAGGAAGAAATTGTGAGAATTCTTCTGAAACTATTAATGTATAAACAGAGAAATTTTTGATTACTAAGACCGAGGAGAAAAAAACATGAGTGAATTTTTGACAAATATGGTGTCTAGTGACATCAACATAGTTACCGGATTAGTTTGGTTAGTCATAGCAACAGTTATCTCGATGATTGGCGGTGCAATTGGCGGGATGATATTAGCAGGTAAAGATATTGGTTATTCTTTTTCTGCAATGTTAGGAGCCTTATTTGCTCCGGCTGGTGCAATTCCAGCGATACTTTTAGGTTTTGCTTTATTAACTTTGTTAAATAACTACTAGGAGTAAAAATGTTTGAATTAGGTTGGTTTTCTGCTAAATTATTTTTCCGAGGTAAGCTATTACGCGAACCTATGTATTTTATTCAACGCACTGCAATTGGAATTGGTGCTGGTTTGCTATCACTATTATCACTAGCTCAAGCAGAAATTCCTTTATGTATTCCCATCACCATATCTAGTTTAATTACAGGTGGTTTGATGCCTTTTTTACTGAAAGATTTCAAGATGAAGTAATTAAGTAGTCAATAGTCACCATAATTTCATACTTCATACTTCATACTTCATACTTTTGTTGATGACCAACCTCGAAGAATTCATTGCAGAAATTAACCGCTTTGAGGCAATTATATCTGAGTGGGATGAAAGTCAAAGGTGTGTAGCGGTCGGTCTGAAACGAGCGATTGAAGCTTTGCATAAAGAAGCATTGACACGATTGATTAAAAGCCTCAAACAAGAATCAGTTTCAGCTTTACGTCAGGCTGCGGATGATGAAGTTGTGTATGCAGTTTTGCTATATCACGACTTAGTTAAACCACCGCTACCACCAATATTACAACGCATTCAAGCCGCCCTTGATGAAGTACGTCCAGGGTTAAAAAGTCACAATGGAGATATAGAATTAGTTGCTTTTAAACCACCAGATACGGTAGAAGTTAGGTTAATAGGAACTTGCAGTAGTTGTCCAGCTTCTAATTTGACGTTAACTCAGGGAGTAGAACAGGCAATTAAAAATTATTGTCCGGAAATTAAGCAAGTGATTGCAGTTAGCGATCGCTCTACGGTAGATAATACCAATACTGGTTTAACTACTCCTTTTCCGCCCACAATTACAACTGCTTGGGTGAGGGTAGCCACTGTTGAACAAATTCCCGATGCGGGGATATTTGCAACCAAAGTTGGTGGACATTCACTAATTTTATATCGTCAAGGCGATCGCATTACCTGTTACCGCAACGCTTGCTCTCATCTCGCATCACCACTGGACGGCGGAAAGGTAGAAAATGGCATCATCACCTGTCCTACACACGGATTTCAATATCAATTAGATACCGGGAAATGTTTAACGGCTGATGTTCCTTTACAGTCATATCCAGTTCAAATTAAAGGTGATAAGGCGTTTGTGAAAATGTCTCGGTGACGAAATCCAATATCCGCGCATACTTTGTTGGGTTTCGCTGTCGCTACTTTTCAGTTCAGAACTTGGATGTTGGAATACAAAACTCGACATTCCGAGTTCAAAGGTTGAAGAGTCAAGTTAAAAAGGCGATCGCTATTAAGTTTTGATGCGTATTTGGAAGTTTGAGGGGTGCGATCGCCAAACCCAAAAACTTAATTCTTATCCAAAATCGCATTACTTCTGCGTCTTTTTTTTAAGTTCGATTTAATTAATTTTCCGGCTGTTCTGGGGACAGCATATAACTTGCTAAACACAAGATTCCATAAATAACCATATTGCGGAAAGTGTTTAATTAACAAGGCATCAGAAATTACATGAAATCTTGGTGGTTTTAAAGCTGGATCTTTATCTATATATCTAATTTGTTCTGGCTTGGGCATCCAGTGACCAATAATAGCATCTTTCTCGAAAAAGTTAGCTTGGACAAATAAGCCAGATAATCTATCAAACCCACTTGAGGGTATCCAAGTTACGGCTCCTATGACTTTTGTGGCTTGTGAAATTTCAGGAAGTGTTAGCTGAATCAAATCATTCCGCCAAACAACGTTATTAAAATTTTCCAGATGATAACCTTCGTTGTCTTTTCTAGTTAAGAATGGCCAGAAAAGATAACGCCAATCAAACTTTTTATCTAAAGGAGCAATCGGAACTTCCAATAAACCTTTATAGTTACCTTGTTGGTAAGGATAAGGATTTTCAGGAGTTTTTTTGCATATTTCTAGTTGCTCTACATTAGTAATTTCTGCCCAAGGTTGTTTAAGGCGTTTTTCATCATTAATATCAATATTCAGTTTTTGTAACCTCAAAATCCAGCTTTCAGGAAAACGTTGAAAATATTTAGCCAATAATTCGCAAACTTGGGGATGTACATAATCATCATCATCTAAGGCTAAAATATAATCTCCTTGGGCATTCAGCAAGCCTACAAACCTTTGTAGCATCTCGCCTTGATAGGGACTAATTATTGTTGTGACTCTGGCATCATTGATTTGTTTTGGTTTGACTTGAGGCGGATAAACGAAAATAAATTGTACAGAACCTTCCACTTTTAAAATATTTTCTAGCCAATAATCAGAAAATTTACCCAATGTAGGGGTAATGATAGAAAGCAGCGGTTGATTATTCATATTTTTTGCTGATAAATTTACAGGAGGTTAGCTGTAAAAATCAGAATAATTACTGGAACATAATGAGCTTGCATTTTACAAAATAAAAGTTAAAGTATTATCGATTAACACGATGATTGCATAACAATCTTTACTAAAACAAGGAGCAGCAAGATTATATGCGGATATTAATGCTATCGTCTACATTCCCATATCCGCCTAGTCGTGGAGGAACAGAAATTAGAACTTTTAATTTACTGCGATATCTTCAATATAACCACGACGTAACCTTAATTACACAAAATAACAAGGAAACAACATCAGCCGAGATAGAGGAATTACGGAAATATGTAGGTGAATTGATTGTTTTTCCTTTACCGCCACAACCCCAAGAAAAAAATGCGATCGCTCGTTTATTCGGTAAAACAGTACGCTTTTTAGACTCAGTACTCAAAGCCACACCGCCAAATGTTCTTCATCGCTATTCTCCAGAAATGCAAGCTTGTGTCGATGAATATGTCCGCGGTGGGAAGTGCGATGTGATTACTTGTGAACATAGTGTCAATGAAATTTATATTCAGCCAGAGTACCGTCACCGTGTAAATACGGTGGTTGATGTTCACAGTTCCGTGTATGGCTGGATTCGTGATCATTTGGAAATGGGTGCGGCGCAAAATGCGCTACGCGATCGCCTTTATTTGTCTCTGGTTCTCAAACGCTACGAGCAGCGTTACTGCAATAAGTTTTCTAATATTGTGGTGACAACAGAAGATGATCGCCAAGAATTCTTGAAACTGCGTCCTGATTTGGAAATCAAAGTTATTCCTAACGGTGTTGATTTAGAATTGTTTCCCTGCCGCCAGCAAGACCCAGGCGGATATAAATTAATCTTTGTGGGAGCAATGGATGCTTCACATAATATTGATGCAGCACGTTTTTTTGCTCTGGAAGTTTTACCAAAATTACAACAACGTTATCCAGACACCACCTTTAGTATTGTCGGTGCTAGACCAACTCCAGAAGTTTTAGAGTTGAAAAATCTTCCTGGAGTGATTGTGACTGGTCGCGTGGCTTCAATGGCAGAATATTTACATCAGTCTACGGTTTGTGTAGTCCCACTCAGAACTGGTTTTGGGATTAAAAACAAAACTTTGGAAGCAATGGCTGCTGGTGTACCCGTCGTAGCAAGCGATCGCGGTCTGGAAGGATTAGCTGTAGATATTGCAGATCAACCATTACGCGCTTTCAGAGCCAATACCCCAGCAGAATACGTCACAGCTATTAGCCAACTATTTGATCATCCCCAACTGCGTTTAGAATTATCTGATCACGGTAGACAATTAGTAGAAGCAGAATTCACCTGGAATATTGCTGGAAAACGTTATGAACAAGTTCTGCTACAGCAGTCCTAAATTATGTGTAAATAAAATACAGCAGAATTCAGGAGTCAGAATTCAGAATGAGAATAGTTTCTCTGACTTTTCACGTCATAAAGTCTCTCTCCTCGCAGGAGAGAGATTTAGAGAGAGGTTTTCCAGATCCCGTGAAAAGTCAGAATAGTTTCTCTACCTAGCTTTGAAAACTAAATTGTGTACTTTACTCTCTTTCAATCAACTGTAAATCCCCGACTTTATAAAAGAAGCCGGGGATTTGAGTTAATTAAATTCAAGTGTGATTCTACTGTTGCATCGAAGGAGCGGCAAAAATTCTACTGCTGATAGGAATACGAAATGTCGGTTGAGGATTAGCTGGGTTATTAGTGACAGCAACTGTACTCTCAGCATTTTCGGAGATAGCTGTTGATTTAGCACTTGCAGAATTATCTGCATTGTTCACTAGCGATCGCTCATCTTGATTAAATGATCTTTTCTCAGATGAAATACTGCTATCTAATTCAGTAGCTTTAGCTTCTGTGGTCACTTGAGCGCGACATGGAATGCAAATGGAACTAGAGACGACACTTAACAGTAACGCTAGCAGAGGACAAGTATATTGATTCATTGCAGTGGTGTAGTGTTGGAACTTAAAGCTGGTACATGTTGCGTTATGCTATAAGCCTGAAGTTATGAGTTTTTTATTCCTGCTCAATACATCATTATGTTGCTATGTTCAAAGCAATTTCTGACATAAAACTCATCTAAAAAACAACTAGAAATTTAACTGATAGATGCACACTGATATAATAAATATGGAATTGATTCACGAAGTATCACAACGCAACTATCAGCACTATAAAAGAATATTTACTCATTTCTAAAGAGAAAAATTACGTATTTTATTACGGCTGTTAACCTTTATCGCTCTGCAATTTATTCGGATATTTCAGGATTGACATGGCTTAAATATATAAATTTTTTATCCATAATCAATGTGATTATGTTTTCTATATCAACTTTTTACTAACTTCCGGCAGTTAGATGTATATTAGCTGGATGAAATTTGGATAAGAGCAGAAACTTTAAACCTATATGTTAAGTCTTTATATTCAAGATTTGGCCATTTGGCGATCGCGTCTCTAGTTGAGCTATAAAAATAAAATCTGAATCTGCTGATTTAGACTCGAAAAAAGATGTCTTTAACTACTGCAATTTCTATTGGTCTAGAAATATATGAAATTGAAAAACTTCACAAAAGCCTTTGTTTTGACCTTGGTGATTGTAAATTTTTGGTCAACAGCTCAAGCGCAAACATCTTCTAGTGACACTGCTTCATTATCTCAAGAAGTGGCTGTGTTACGGAAACAGGGAACGAAAGGATTGCAAACATTCCTCAACACTCACAAAAATGAACTTAATACTCGCTCTTTAGGTACAGTTTTGCCAAATCCTCAAATTCGTGCAGCCTTAGATGAACTTTGTCAACAGCGAGATTGCTATGCTTCTCGCCTATACTGGTACACTGACTTAGAAGCAGCGAAAGCAGCAGCCAAAGCTAGTGGTAAACCAATTTTATCTCTGCGTTTGTTAGGCAGACTAGATCAAGATTTAAGTTGTGCCAATAGTCGGTTTTTTCGGGTAGCACTGTATCCAAACGCAGCAATTTCTCAAGTTTTACAAAACCGCTTTATTTTACACTGGCAGTCAGTGCGTCCTGTGCCTAAAATTACCATTGATTTTGGTGATGGTCGCAAACTAGAGCGAACAATCACAGGCAACAGCATTCACTACATATTAGATGCTTCTGGTCGTCCGATTGATGCGATTCCTGGACTCTACGGCCCCAAAGCTTTTTTACGCCAGCTAGAACAAGCTGAAGTCGCAGCTAAAGAATACAGTAAACTTCCTCTCGCTCAACGTCAGGCTTTTTTAAAGAAATACCATAGCGATCGCCTGAATGCAATCCAAACTCAATGGACTGCTGATTTATCACGCTTAGGTATTCAATCTCCTCCAAGGTTGGTAGAGAATCAATCGCCAACAGCCGAAATTGCAGGTTCTTTGGCGGTAACTAAAATGGCTGTCGAAAATCCGATGCTGAATGTTTTGCGTTCTGGTGCTGAAGCAAATCGCAATACCTTGGCAGAAATTACCGACAAAGAAGTTTGGAACAAAATTGCTCAATTTTATGCCACAGATGCCAAACTAGATCAAAACAGTATCGCTTTGATCAGCGCCAAAAAATTCTCATCAGTCAAAACCGAAACTGAAAACTTGCGGAAAACAATCAATCAATTTGAAAATTTGATGGCTTTAGATTCACTCAGAAATGAATATATGCTGCATAGCCAAATTCATCAATGGTTTACCCAGGAAGCTCAAACTAATGATTTAGGCGAATTGAATGAGAAAGTCTACGCGCAACTTTTTTTGACTCCTAGTTCTGATCCCTGGCTGGGACTTTTATCCAACGATAGCTACAGTGCTATTGATAACGATGGTTTACGTTAGCGGAAATTGGGTAATTGCGCTTTTCAGATTATAGGTAATGTTATACCTGGGGTAGTAGTGGTTTTATTCTTTTGATAGAAGCTAATAACAAGAGTCACACCTATCGTTAAGCTATAGTTGTCCTAAATTATTCATGAATAACAAGCTTCCCAACCTCTGGGAGAAATTGGGGAGCTGAGTCCCTCAATTTTGACAATTTAGCTAGGATGGCTATAGACCAATCAGTAGTGCATAAATATCTTTTTATACACTTATAATTTTATAAAATCAGCCAGAACTTATGCACTAATATAATTTTAGGAAAGCTAAATGATGTTGAGCAAAAAACATCGATATTGACAAATAATTTCAAAAATGACCGCGCGATCGCAGAATTTATTCAGCATTTTGTGTAAGAGTATTTGGCTAAAGTATAAATTTTTATCACAAAGTCAAAAGCAATTTCTACCAGTAAGCTGTAAGATAATTTTAGGCTGAAACTGTGTTGATTCATTATTCTGAATCCTGAATCATACTCAAGATTATCTATATATAAAATAAATCAGAGAATCTGCATAACATCATAAAATTGCAGCCTCTCAATGAATAAACGCCTCATTTTGTGTTGATTGGTAAAAATAATTCAAAATAAAATTAATGAAGATATCTATAATCAATTTAACAGCAAATACTGGTGGAATAAAGCATCAAAGCGCAATTTATCATACTATATTGTGATGTTTTATATAATATTTCGAGTTTGTTTTTTGTTTAATATCTGCAAATATATAGTGGGGATTGACTATGAATGTACAACTATTTATCAAACGTTTAGAAGCCTTGCACAAACCTCTAGCAGATTTGTACCAAACGGCTAGTATTTTGCCTTGGATTCCTGCCGATATGCTACCCCAGGCTTATCAAGAACTTTACAGCAATTCTAGAATGGTACAGTTAGCAGCAGAAGAATTGTATCAGCAAAACGAGGCACTCAAAGAAACACAGAATTTACTAGAAACTGAACGCCAACATTACCAAGATTTATTTGAGTATGCACCAGATGGCTATTTAGTTACCGATACAGAAGGCATTATTCAAAATGCTAATATAACCGCTGCAAAATTACTGAATATTGCCAAACAGTTTCTCATCGGGAAAGCCATGATTAACTTTGTCTGTCTAGAAGAACGACAGCACTTTCGTAGAGAACTCAATCAGCTACATCATACAGATAGAAGCAAAGAGTTAGTCATCCGCTTGCAACAACGTCATGGTGAATACTTTGATGCAGCTTTAACAGTCACAGTTATCCGCAATCAAGAAGGTCACGCTATACATTTACTCTGGTTACTGCGGAATATTTGCGATCGCCAGCAAACAGAATTACAATCAGCCGAGAGTTACAACGAATTCATTCAAAATCGACCTCGATACAAGCATCCTAAAGGTGAAACTATTCCTCTTAATGGCTCTGTTGTTTGGTATATTTGCCGAGGTTTGGTCAAACTCAGCACATTTTGTGAAACTGGCGAAGAAGTCTTGCTAGGGTTGGCAAAAAAACAAATGGTGTTTGGTTCGGGAATGACTTCTCTATCTGTTTACCAAGCCACCGCTTTATCTGATGTTGAGTTAGTACCAATTTATGCCTCAGAAATATTAGTCACCCCAACACTGAGCCATACTTTGTTACCCAAAATCAATCAGCGGTTACAACAAACAGAATCCTTTTTAGTCATCTCCAAAAAGCAATTAGTAGAAGACCGTTTACAGCATTTATTAGAGCTTTTAAAACAAGAAGTTGGTGAACCAGCAGAAACTGGGACTCGCTTAAGCGTGCGCTTTACTCATGAAGATATAGCTAGTGCGTGCGGTACTACCAGAGTCACCATTACAAGATTGTTAGGTAAATTACAACAACAAGGTTTAATTACTTTTGATGCCAAAAAACACATTATTTTGAAGAATTCAGGAGTCAGAATTCAGGAGTCAGAATAAATATAATGGCGGTTCAATACTATTTTTATTGGCGTTGCATAAATGCGGGATGAATTAAGCCTTTTTAGCAAATTGAACTATCGATTTTTCGCGCCTTTGCGCCTACCCTGCGGGAAGCCGCTACCGCGTCTATGCGCGAAACAAAAAACATCCCACTAATCAGCAATGCCTACCCAATTACAGCGATCGCATATCATTAGTCTACAGATTAAGTCGGGAAGACTGGCAAAAAATGTAGAAATATCATAGGTCTGATCTCAAGCCAATACTTTGTGATATCCTTACCCAAAAATGACTTCAGACTTCACACTTCACACTTCATACTTCATCAGTAACCTTGGACAGCACATCTCCATCATCAGGCTATATCTTGGCTTTGGACTTGGGTACAACAGGCAACCGTGCTTTTGTGTTTAACAAAGCAGGTCAAATTGTTGGACAAGCATATAAAGAACTCACTCAGTATTATCCGCAGCCGGGTTGGTTAGAACATGACCCGGAAGAAATTTGGCAAGATACCTGCTGGGTAATGCAAAATGCGATCGCAAATGCTCAAATTTCGCCATCAGAAATAGCCGCCTTGGGATTAACGGTACAGCGAGAAACTTGCTTAATTTGGGATAAAACCACGGGTAAACCTCTACATAAAGCCATTGTCTGGCAAGACCGCCGCACCGCCACCCTTTGCCAGCAATTACAAACCCAAGGTTATGCACCAGCAATTTACGACCGTACTGGCTTGGTGATTGATGCTTATTTTTCGGCAACGAAGCTGAGATGGTTATTAGACAACGTTGCCGGCGTTGACTTGAACAATGTTTTTGCAGGGACGATTGATACTTGGGTGCTGTGGAAATTAACAGGTGGAAAAGTCCACGCGACCGACCACAGCAACGCCAGCCGCACAATGTTAATGAACTTGAAAACCTGCGCTTGGGATGAAACATTACTCGAAATCTTGCAAATTCCGGCTCAGATTTTGCCGCAGATTCAACCCAGCTTAGGCAAATTTGGTGTGACTGATATTGCCTTGCTAGGTGCAGAAATTCCCATCACAGCGATTTTAGGCGACCAACAAGCAGCATTGTTTGGTCATGGCTGCGATCGCCCTGGTTTAATGAAATGTACTTACGGCACTGGTAGCTTTTTAGTAGCTCATACTGGCTCAGAAATTGTCCGTTCTCACAATCAACTCATTTCTACTTTGGCTTGGACGCAAACCAACCACAGCGGTAAGTTAGAGATTGGTTACGCCTTAGAAGGCAGTATGTTTACTAGTGGTGCTTGTATCCAATGGTTACGTGATGGGCTGAAACTGATCAAAACTACCGCAGAAACCGAAGCAATGGCGAACCAAGTGCCAGATAATGGCGGCGTTTACTTTGTTCCTGCTTTTAGTGGACTGGGTGCGCCGTACTGGGATATGAGCGCCAGAGGAGCCTTTTTTGGCATTACCGCCAGCGTCCAACCCCAACATTTAGTGCGTGCAGTTTTAGAGGCAATCGCCTACCAAGTTGTCGAAGTTGTCCAGGCCATCAACGCTTCTTCTCCCACACCGATGGGACGGTTAATTGTCGATGGCGGTGCTTGTGAAAACAACTTTCTTATGCAATTCCAGGCTGATGTGTTGGGCATTCCTGTAGAACGTCCGAAAATGCGCGATACCACCGTACAAGGGGCAGCATTTGCCGCTGGTTTAGCAGCTGAATTTTGGGACAGCTACACCACATTAGTGAGTCAACGGCAAATAGACCGCATCTTTGAACCTGATCCAGCCAGGAATCACGCCTTAGCAAACTTCGCCACTTGGCAAAAAGCAGTTCAGCGGAGTTTGGCCTGGGCAGAATAAGTAGAGAGTGCTGAGTAAAAAATTCTTCCCCTACTCCCTACTCCCCTTACGAACTAACTTTGTATCCCAAGTGTAAAAGCCGACTGTATCAGGCATTCTAGAGAATCGTCCTGTCCGATAACCGCGTGAGAGTTCATTCAGTACCTTGCTTTTAACTTCTCGGACATCTTCTGCATCTAGGTTGCCATATATGCCGTTGATGACTTCAGCCACGCTAAAAACTTTCCCTGGATTTTGCCTAAAGAAAACGGTTAAAGCATCAATCAAGAATTGTCCCTCATAAGCTTTGAGCATAGGCACAACTCTTGTTTGTGCCACTACAATCGGCTTCTTCTTGTTTTTTCCAGTCTTAGAGTTACTGCTGGTTTGATTGGTGTTGACTAAACTCAAATCTAGTGTGTAACAACCAGGTTCATTAGGCATACCAAACCAAGCTTGTCTTTCTCTACCTTGGGTGAGTGAAGATTGAACTCTACCTTTGACCACTTTAAATACATGGGGTTCTAAATCACCATAAAGCGATCGCACAATAAAATCTATGTGACAGACAGTACCCAGATGTTGTTCTAATAGCTGTTTAATAGCTTCCATCCGAGTTAAAGATTGATACTCGCTCAACATAGGAATGTCTACATTGTTCAGCGAGAACTCTCTGTTTGGGAAAGTAATGTCTGTGACTGGAGACTCGTTGATATTTGTCGTTGCAACAGCAGAACTATCTGGTGCTAATTCTTCTGACTTTGGCTGTGGTGAATCTGAATGCGCTTCTAATTCGCTGTCAGATGTAGCTAAACCTTGAGACGACGGAGATAAAAGCAAATCTTCTTTAGAAGCAGAGAGTATTTCGTTCACGACTTCAACTGTCAGCAGCTTGTTGTTAGCTTCCGAGAGTGAAGCCCAGCTAGATAACAAACCTTCAACATTATTGAGTTGCGATCGCGCCTGATTGTATAAGGTGCCGTATTCTTCAACAAGGCGAGCGTAGTAGTCTCGGAGTTCTAACAAAGGCGAGATTAAGGTCTGTGGAGGGGGTTCCAATTGCAATTGCGGTTTCATAAAACGTTAAATCAACCCAAAGTGGTGTCACTTGTGTAAGTCATTGGCCGTGGTTTGGCTTTTTGAGATGGCTGCGGAGATTTGCGCGGAGGTTGTGGGGGACGGCAGCTTTCGCAATATAAAGGACGAGGGCCATAAGTCTCGCGTTTAGTTGTCTGATTGCATTGTTTACAGACAAAGTGAAAGACTCTGGTGTGAATTAGTCTTTTATGCGCTCTCACCGTGTATTCCTGCACGTCTATATATTTACTTGCCATAGTCCAGAAGTGTGAATTTCAATTCTATCAATATAGCTATTCAAGCAAATGAAATTGAATCAGTGTGTGTTGATTTGTAAGTTTTATTCAAATCAATGATTCATTTTTCCGTCTGAAGTTGCAAATATTGCATAGAGGTAACTAGACACTCACCAATTTGCTATCTTCCGACAGAGACATAAGTATTTATCTACCAGAGATTTAAGTCTTCTGATAGTGCCTGATGTTCAGTTGGTCAGTTTAGGTTGGGAGTGTGGATCTAGAATATCACTGTGGAGAAAATAGTTATGCCTAGTGGTCATGCAAGTCATAAAGGCACAGGAGATAAACCTAATACTAATGCTGAAGGCCGGATGGATATGGCTGCCGATAAAACTGTGAATCCAGAGGATGAGTTACTAGAAGGAGTAACTACAAATACCACCAGAACCCAAGAATTTGTGGATTATCCTCCAGCTATTCAACGTCCTGACGAAGAAATAGAAAAGGAAGAGAAATAAAACTACAAAATTTGCTCACAATAGCATTTAGCCAAATTTTTGCTACCTGATGTTTTGGGTAATTAACCAGAACTCATCTGATTTCTGCCTACCATGAAATCAGCAATTAAGGAGATTAATTCTCTTGGGTCTACAGGTTTAGTCACATGTTTTTGAAAGCCTACTGCTAATACCTTTTGGCGATCGCTTTCTGCTACATAGGCTGTGAGGGCGATCGCAGGGATATTACCGCCTTGATTGGCTGGCAAGTTTTTGATTAAACGCATTAAAGTATAGCCATCAACTTCTGGCATACCTAAATCACTAATAATTAAATCTGGCGGTGATTTGGCTATGGCTAATAAGGCTTCGGTGGCTGAGGCGGCTGTTGTGGCGATCGCGCCATACTGTTTTAGCAAGAAGCTAATAAAGTGTCGTGTATCAACTTCATCATCAACCACAAGTATTTTCAGTCCAGTTAAGATTTTGGGATTTAATTTTTGATCTGCGGCAGTTATGGTGCTGACTTCGGCTTTTCTCTCTTGGATGAGAGGTAACTTGACAGTAAAAGTTGCCCCTTGATTTTCTCCAGGACTAGCTGCGGTGACAGTACCACCATGCAATTCTAATAAGTGATGCACTATCGCTAAACCTAAGCCTAAACCACCAAACTTTCTGGTGATGGAGCTATCTGCTTGTCGGAAATAGTCAAATACGAATGGTAAAAAGTCATGAGATATACCTTGACCTGTGTCTTTGACGATAATTTCGGCATATTTGTCTGATGTATGAAGTGTAATTTCTACAGTTTGCCCAGAGGGAGTAAATTTAATAGCATTACTCAACAAATTCACCACAACTTGTTGCAAACGATGAAAATCACCCAGAACTTTAGCCAGATTAATATCTACATGCTTGTCAATACAAATAGATTTTTCGGCGGCTGGTAATCGCACTGTTTCTAAAGCAGCATTAATCACATGTCCCAAATCAACAGTCACAAAATTGAGATTCAGCTTACCGCGAATAATTCGGGATACATCCAATAAATCATCAACTAATTTCAGTTGTAATTTGGCATTGTGTTCAATCGTTTCTAAAGCTTTAATTGTGATAGTTTCATCAAATTTGCGAGTTTTAAGTAATGTTGACCATCCTAAAATTGGGTTGAGAGGCGATCGCAATTCATGAGAGAGAATCGAGAGGAACTCATCTTTAATTTGGTTGGCTTGTTTGAGTTCTTCGGTTGTTTGCTGTAGGGCAATTTCTGTGTGTCGGCGTTCTGTAATATCAAAAGCAATACCTAAAATTTGCTGTGGCAACCCACTGGTAGTTTTGCGATATACAGTTTCATAGCTACAAAACCAACGCCATTCACCATTAGCGTGTTGAATACGATATTCAATAGTTAAGGTATCGTTGGCATCGACAGTTTGGAATTTTTCTAGATGATTAGGCAACTTTGGCAAATCTTCCGGGTGCATCAATTTGCTAAATAACTGGTTCCCTAGTGCCTGAATTTCGGCTGGTGTATAGCCCCAAAGTTGAGTGATTTTAGCATTAACGTAAAAATTTTGCTGCTCAACTAAGTCATAGATGTACATGACACCTGGAACAATATCGGCAATTTTTTCAATCAGATGTAAATTCTCGGAATTTACTTGCTTCTGTGCGACGTGAATAATGGGAAAATCCCGATAACGTTGCCAATTACTTTCTTGTTGTGGGGCGATCGCAATTTTCGTAAAAGTAGTGACAACTCCGTAAGGTTGAGTCTCTTTCCCAGAAAATAAAGGTTGTGAGTTAGTTAACAGCCAAACTAGTTCACCGTTGGGATGATTAAATCCACAGACAAAATTCAAACAGGGATTGCCTGTTTTTAAGACTGTGATGGCTGGATGAGTTTCACATAGACAAAAAGAACCATCTTCATGAATGACATACCAGTTAAACCCCTGCCATCCATACTTTTGTAGATGCTCGGCAGTGATTTCTAAAATGCTTGCAGATGCAGCATTACAAGCTGGGATACTGCCATCAGCTAGCAGCAGCACCATTCCCTCTTCATTACCTGCTACGGACAAGTAATTTTGTTGTAAGTTAATTTGCTGGTTTAGGTATGCTTTGATTTGAGCCAGCTGATTTTGGCAGATTTCTGCATCTGGCATTCTGTCTGTCAGTTAAAAGAAATTAAAGAAGAATCTGTATTCAGTTTTTTAACATGACATAGATCGAAGAGCAAGGCCTGGAATCTGAAGCGTCAATATAAATTATTACATTTATAAAGTAAAAAAAATTCCCGTAGGGTGTGTTAGGCGCAGATTGTGAGCTAATTCATCACCAAAACTAGATAGGAGCGCCTAACGCACCATCATAATCTAGCGGTGCGTTAGGCTGAAGCCATAACGCACCCTACTTGAGATTTACTTGATAAATCGTCTCTCAAACTTTAAGAATTACCCCCAGGTGCAGCAGCATGAATTAGCTCTGGCTGATCGTCGTTGGCCGGACGTTTAATAGTTTGCTCTGATGTCGGACGTTGAGAGCGATCGAGAGTTTGCACTTGCACAGGTTTACCTGTTTCAATAGATTGGTAAATTGCCTGAATGATGCGAACATCGTTTAATCCTTCAATTCCCGATGGCTCTGGGTCTTTATCTTGAAGAATGCAATCGGAGAAATAAGTGAATTCCGCTGCTAACTGATCATGTTGCTCAAAAGTTCGCTCTTGGGTTTCATCCTCAATGGTGAGGTAGTGCTTGATTTCTCCATGCCATGTATAAGCGGATTCTACTTTTAAATCGCCTTTAGTTCCAACAACTTGATAGGTAGAAACTTTGGCGGCTCCAAAGCTACAGGTAAATGTAGCCAATCGTTCATTGGGGAAGCGTAAAATCACACTAGCCATTTCTTCGACTTCGCTAAAGCGTTGTTCGCCTTTACTAGCAGCTACAGCAAATACTTCGGTTGGCTCGTCTTGAAATAGATAGCGTGCCGCATTAATGCAATAAATCCCGATATCATAGATGGTTCCGCCTCCTGTGACATCTCGTAAGCGAATATTACCGCCTTCTACTTGCTGCGTGAAAACAGAGTTAAAAACCCGCGCTTCACCAATTTGCTGCGATCGCACAATTTCCACAGCCTCTAAGTTGGCTGGTTCTAAATGTAAGCGATAAGCAATCATCAGCTTGACACCGTTATCTTTTGCAGCCTTAATCATGGCCTCGCACTCTTGTTCTGTCACAGCCATTGGCTTTTCACAAAGCACATGAATACTTTGAGTAGCTGCTCGTACAGTGTATTCACGATGTAGGTGATTAGGTAATGCAATATAAACAGCATCAATCTCACCACTGGTCAGACAGTCTTCATATTCCTCATAAGAATAAGTATGCTGAATGCCATACTTTTGGCTAAGTTCTTTTAGTTTTGTCGCATCATCAGAAACTAAAGCAACTAATTCCGAGTTATCAGTATTAGCAAATGCAGGCAAAGCAGCTTCTTGAGCAAACCAACCTAAACCCACAACGGCATAACGAATTTTATTTTTTTGGTTTGTAGCTGTCATTTTTAGACCTTTTTAGCCAGAAAATTACTCTTATAAGGTGATGAAGTTTCTCAAGTATTCCATCCTGCTGATGAGAGAGAGCCTAATCATACTTATGAGGTATAAAGTTAAATATAAAACTATATTTTCAGTGAATTTGCTTTCTCGCTCAAGCAATATAATGATGTAGCCTTGAGTCTGTTGATCAGGCTTAAAAATGAACCGGATAAAATCTAATCCAACTGAAGTATTTGTCAGAAGCACCATCCTTTTTCTCTTAATTTCGGTTGTAGGTGCTGTTCTCTTCAATTGGCCAGAAAATATCAAAAAAGCACTCATGGCATTTTGGATTATTGTTCCTCCCTTGTGGTTATGGTTTGAGTTTTGTTACTTATATGAACGCGGTATGACTCCATTTGCCAAAGATTTCGAGAAGTATAAATATAGTCAGGAACTGACAAAGAATCTCTGGTTAGCTATTTCAGCAATTCTGTTACTGGTCTATTTCGGTAAGATGCCAGGTCTTCAGTAGCTGACTCTAGGAGGGGTAGAGTTAAAACGTATAAATAGTAATAACTTTCTAGTTATAAATACCAATATCTCAAATTGTTATTGATACTAATGTCATTAAAAAATTTCTTGCATAAATATTTTTTTGTTTCGCCCATAGACGCGGTAGCGGCTGTTAAGTGGGAGTGCATTATGAAATATTTTTCCTTTGGCAACCCTTCCTGCACGACCCCAAAGATTTTTTATTGGCGGTGAGTTAAGCTATTAGGTACAGATATTTCTAGCATACCTCCTACTAAATGCGCCTGTCCTCTCGGAAATATTATGATATGACCAACCTTGAACGCGACTTGAAAAAAAGACCACAAATTTTTGTAAGTTACGCCAGTGCAGACAGCGCGGCTGCAAAAGCAATTGTGGAAGGGTTGCGATCTCATGATCTTAATGTTTGGCTAGATGCTGATGAACTGCGTCCGGGAGATGACATAGCTGAATCTATTCGTGCTGCTATTTCAGCCAGTGCCTACTTTTTACTGCTACTATCCAAACACGCAGTACGTTCTCCTTGGATGGATTACGAAATTGAACCTGTGCTAAAGGAATTACAAAGCCGAGATGTCACCTTCTTACCTGTACTTTTAGAAGACTGTGATATTCCGCCGTCTCTTGCTATGTATCAGTGGTTTGATATGAGAAACGGAGTTGAAGAGAATTTAGAGAAGCTTGCGGAGGCTTTAAGATTTACTCCAAAAATTGATTTTGAAAAACTATCTCCACAAACTTTTGAGCAACTAGTTGTGGAGCTTCTTCAAAAACTTGGTTTTGTTAACTTGCAGTCAGAAATACAGCAAAAGAACTCAGGTATTGATGCTGTTGTTGAGTTTCGTCAAAAAGACCCATTTGGTGCTGAAACTCGTGAAATTTACGCCGTCGAAACTAAACTTTATCATCATGGTCGCGCAGATTTACAAACTCTTAGACAGTTAGCTGGATATGCTAAAAGCAATCCAAAAATCAACAAAGCACTTCTTGTTACAAATGGAAACCTTACATCTGTTGCGCTTGATTGGGTAAAGGATGCCCAAAAAATTATTGGTATACCAATCAGAGTTATTTCTGGAACAGAGTTAAAGAGGCTTCTGTTACAAAATACTGAATTGGTTTCCAAGTATTTTTCTACTAGCTTGAGCAATGCTTCATGAGCCGAGTTACTGATTTAGTTAATCGGCTTGATAAATGTCCTGCTGGAAAAAGAGGTTGGCAACAGTTTGAAGACATTTGTGTAGAGATTCTAGAATTTCTATTTGTTCCACCATTGGTTAGACCAATCATTCAGCCAAGAACATACTCTGGTACAAATCGGCGTGATGCTGTATTCCCTAATCGTAATTTTGATGAAAAGCATGGTTGGGGTTTACTTCTGCGGGAATTAGAAGCAAGAATGGTACTTTTTGAGTTCAAAAACTATGCAACAACAGATATTGGACATGAAGAGGTAATTCAAACTGATAATTACCTTACTGAACCTATGGGCAGGCTGGCAATTATGATTTGTAGTAAGCTTCCTGATCGTGGCGCTCATATTCAGCGAAATACTATATATAGTAAGCATCGCAAGATAATTCTTTTTATGACTAAAGAACATCTTAAAGAAATGCTTTTCATTAAAGAACGAGGTGAAGATCCATGTGACTTAATTGTTGATCTGGTTGAGAGATTTTACTTGCAACATGAGTAAGTAAATTTTGGCTGAAGCAGTCTTAGAATCATAATATGCTTACAATTATTTAATCTCAAAATACACCGGCTTTATCTGTTTTTTCCCACGGTAAATCTATATCCACGCGTCCTACATGACCATAAACTGCCAGTTGGCGATAAAAACCGCCTTGATGAATTGTTGGTAAATGTCTTAAATTAAATTTTTTAATAATTCCTGCCAAGCGGAAATCAAAATGTTTTTCTAATAAGTTAGTAATTTCTTCATCAGAAATTTTGCCTGTGCCAAATGTCTCGACTTGCACACTCACGGGACGAGACAAACCAATGGAATAACTGAGTTGCACTTCGCATTCGTCAGCAAGTTTGGCAGCAACTACGTTTTTGGCTGCATAACGAGCAATATAAGCACCGATTCTATCTATTCTAATTGGGTCTTTGCCACTCAAAGCTGAGCCGCTATGTTTAGAATATTCGCCGTAGGTATCTATGGCATTTTTTCTGCCGGTTAACCCTGAATGTACTGCTGGCCCGCCTTTAATAAATGCGCCATCGGGATTAATAAATATTCTGGTTTTGGCATCGGGGCGAATTTCTTCATTCTCAAAAACAGGATTAATTACTGTTTCTCGAATATCATCTTGTAGTTGTTGGTAATCTGGTTTGCCTGCTTTATTTTGACTGGCGATGACGGTAATACTATGGATTCTATAGGGACGGCGATCGCGGTATTCTACTCCTACTTGAGTTTTACCATCAGGTGTTAGATAGGGTAGGATATTTTTGTGTCGGACTTCGCTTAATTGTCTGGCTAATTTATGCGCTAACCAAATCGGCAAGGGCATGAGGGTATAGGTTTGATTACATGCAAAACCAAATACTGTTACTTGATTGGTAACGGTAATTTTTTCTATCTCTTCATCAGATAAATTCTTTTCATCAAATAAGTGCGTTTGACTGGCGGGTAATTCTCGCAAGCTGGTCAAAATACTACAAGTTTTACTATTAAATTCTTTTTGTTCGTAACCAATTTGTTCGATTACTTGTCTGGCAATATTGGTAAAGTCTACATTGGCGTTTGGTTCAAATCGGGCAGCAATAAATAATATGCCTGTGGATGCGGCACATTCGGTAATGACTCTGGCGTAGGGGTCTTGTTGTAAGAATCTGTCTACTATGGCATCGCTGATTTGATCGCACAATTTATCAGGATGTCCTTCGGTGACTGATTCTGATGTGAACATGAAGTCTTTTTTCATAAGATTTTACGAACCGCAGAGACGCAGAGGACGCAGAGTTTAAGTTAACTGTATTGCATTGTTATTTGGAGGAAGTGCGAGTAAGGAGGTATTTTGTGGCTGAATATTCTTTGTTGATTCACTTAATAATAAAGGCCACAATGCACTACCAATAATGACGGCAGTATCGATAAAGTTAATTGGAGTAATCTTTAAGAGGTTTCGCAAAGGTGGCAAGGCGATCGCTAAAATTTGGATAGCAAAGGAACCAACAATGGCAGCATTTAAATAGCTATTCCGTGGGAGTTTTTCTTTGCTAAATAAGCTGTGATGTTCGGAACGACAGCTAATTGTATGCAGCAATTGGCTTGAGGTCAGGGTGAAAAAGGCGACGGTACTGGCTTGGGGGCTAAAACCATATCTGCGGATGGCGTAGGCGTAAGCGAGTAAGGTACTGACAGATAAACCAGCAGACTCAAAGACAATTCGCCCAAAGTCGGATTTTTTAATGATTGGTTCGTCGGGGTTGCGTGGTGGTTGACTCAAAACTTCTGGTTCTGGGGCTTCCATTGCTAAGGACAAACCGGGGAAGATGTCGGTAACTAAGTTTAGCCAGAGTAGTTGAATCGCATTTAAAGGTTCGCCAATACCTGCGGCGGTGGCTGCTGTCATCACCATGATTTCGCTGAGGTTGGTGGCGAGGAGGAAATGCACAGATTTGCGGATGTTGTTGTAAATTGTCCTTCCGCGACTGACGGCGACAATCATTGTTTCGAGGCGGTCGTCTTCCAGGACGATATCAGCAACTTCTCTGGCGACATCTGTACCGCCTTTACCCATTGCGACACCGACTTGGGCGGCTTTTAAGGCGGGTGCGTCGTTAATTCCATCGCCTGTCATGGCGACGACTTTACCGGCGGCTTGCAAGGCTTGGACTATTTGCAGTTTATTGCTGGGACTGATGCGGGCAAAGACATCTACTTTGTCGCTGAGGGCGGTTAAGGCTTCGGGGGTGAGATTATTGATGTTGCTGGAATCGAGAATTTCTAATTGTTGTTCTCGACTTAATTCTAATTCTTTGGCGATCGCATAAGCTGTGGGGCTTTGATCCCCAGTAATCATCACGGTGGCAATTCCGGCTTGATGAAAGTCACAAATGAGTTCTTTTGCACCTTTCCTAATCGGGTCAGCCATCCCGACTAAACCTAACCAAATCAAGTCTGATTCATGGTTATTGTTGGTTGGTGACTGGTTAATATGCTTGTAGGCTATGCCTAAGACTCGTAATGCTTTGCCTGCCATGCGATCATTTTCAATAGCGATCGCTCTTTTATCGGCTTGGGTTAATTCTACAATTTGCCCATCTTGTACCCATGTTTGGCAGAGTTCCACAACTTCGGCGGGGCTACCTTTGACGGCAACAAACTCTTTCCCATCATAAGTTTGATGAATTGTACTCATCAAGTTACGATTTTCTGACCGCAAGTTGGTTTGCAACAAGGGATATTTGTCTCTCAGGTCGATAATATCCACCCCAGAACTAATTGCCATGTAAATCAGGGCATTTTCTGTAGCTGAACCGATGACTTCATACTTGCCATTTCCCTGGCGGCTGACTTGGCTTTCGTTGCAGAGAACTGAAACATGAATCAGTTTTAATAGTTCATCGTTGTTGTAGGGATTGATTGTTTTTTCCCCGGTGATAAATTCCCCGTCCGCAACTTTAATGTTGTGGGTGTTGCTTTGAATTTCGACGACGGACATTTTGTTTTCTGTCAGTGTGCCGGTTTTATCCATGCAAATTGTCTGCACTGAACCCAAGGCTTCAACTGCACTCAAACTACGTACGAGGACGCGGTTGCGGCGCATATCACGGATACCAAGGGCGAGGGTGGTAGTCGCTACGGTGGGTAAGCCTTCGGGAACCGCCGCCACGGCTAGAGATATGGATGATTTCAACATCTGCACTAAACCATATCCCCGCCACACGCCCAAGCCAAAGACAAGACCGCAAATACCCATGCTAATTAATACTAGCTGGCTACCTACTTGGTCTAGTTGTTTGGCGAGGGGAGTTTCCATTGCGGTGGCTTCACCCACAAGTTGTTGGATGTTGCCCATTTCAGTATTTTGACCTGTGGCGACCACAACCGCCAGCCCTTGACCACCTGTAACTAAAGTTCCTTTGTAGGCCATGTTCAAGCGATCGCCTAATGGGATATCTTCACCGATCAGGGAATCATTGATTTTCGTAATGGGGAGACTTTCACCTGTTAAAGCAGATTCATCAATACTCAGGTTATCTGCTGCAATTAGTCGCGCATCGGCGGCTATATAACTGCCAGGTTTGAGGACTAATATATCCCCTAAAACGACCTTTTCTGTGGGTATTTCTTGCTGTTTACCGTCTCTAATTACCCATGTTGATGGTTGGTCTCGATTTTTTAGGGAGTGAATGATTTTTTCTGATTGACTTTCGGTCGTATAACCAATGGCGGCATTGAGAATTACTACACCTAAAATTACCGCCGCGTCAATTACTCCACCTGTGAATATCGATACCCCCGCCGCTACACCTAATAATGCCACAGGTAGAGATTGAAATTGCTCAAGAATAATGCTTAAATCAGAGCGTGTTTCTGTTTGCGCGAGGACATTAGCGCCATATTTATGTAGATTGGCGGCGGCTGATTCTCTGGATAATCCCAATGTTTGCGAACTATTTAACCTGTAGAGAACTTTATCGGCTGGCATCAGATACCAGTCTTCTCCTGTTGGTTGTTTGGGATTAGTCAGAGTTTGTTTGTTATTTTTGAAGTTTTTTTCGCTTTTTTTCGCTGGCATTAACTTACTCTTACTTTTGTAAGTTAATACAACGCTGTCAATGATAGCTGCTATATCTTTATAGCTTTTTTCTTTGGGAAAGTAGACCAAAACTTTGCTAGTTAAGGGATTAGCATTAACAAAATGTATTTCTGGATAATTTAATAGCGATCGCTCCAGATAATTTTTGAGTTCTGCTGAATTGTGAAGTTCTTCTACTTTATATCTAGCTCTACCTTTAACTTTTGTATGTACTGCTTGAATCACTGCAATTTTTGCCCCCGTAGTTTCTCTTGCAAAACTGCAATTTAGAGATATATATCCCATTAAAAAATTATAATGTATGAAATCCTGATTTCTGTTAATAGAAATGTTAAGAGTTTCAAAGTTTATTCCTAAAATTATTGGGTTAAATTGATTAATTTTGATTTATATTTACTAGCTGTGATTCTTCAGAAGGATTAAGTTTGGTAAAACTATCAAAGGCAAACCAGACTAATATGTACCAAGGTATATCTTCTAACTTAAAACCTTGTTTAATTAACTGATTAAGTGCAAATAAACCAAGCCCTAGAGGTACTATTAACCGTAAATCAGCAGCACCATTAGTCATTTTATAAACATCGGTATTAAAATCTGACATTATATTTAACAAGTCTTTAGCGATCGCCGATTTGCCATTTGTTAAATAAGTTTGAGAAGTTGAGCTATTTCTATAATTTAATTCGGCTGTTGTTTGTTGAGTGCGACTATCACCTGTTATGGCTGCAATGGTTTCTTGATAACTTTGTGAGAGATTTATACCTTCTTTAATAGCTGTTTGGACTAAAGGTTGTTTGATAACTTCAGCCACAGGTACAATCATTGGTGAGAAAATAATCGCACTCAAACCTTCAACAATTTCTGGTAAATTGACTTTTTCCCAATCGAAGGTAGGCTCCATTATCAATATCTCCTCTAAAAGCTACTAATCACTATAGAAGCGTAATCAAACTATTAACTGTTTCCATCATCCAAAAGTTACAGAGATAATTTTAAATTTATATCTATAGCATTAATTATGTTTGGCTAATTCAGTTATAAGAATCCGATTTGATTTCTGAATCTAGTTGTGTAGACAGGGAATAGGGAGTTGGGAGTAGGAAAGAAGGCTAATCTGGGTGTACTGATTTTTTCATAAATCAAATATGAGTACTATATATCAATTATTTATGATTAATAAATTGATGTATCAAATATTTCTCCAGTTTTTTAACACTTATGACTCCTGAATTCTGACTCCTAAATACTTACTCAAATATTTTTATTCAACATCTAAAGATAGAATTTTATTTTATTTTTTTATAACCAAAGAATAATTTTTGATTTCACAAATATGTCTATAAATTAAGCATAGGTAATTAACAAATACCTAGGTAATGTAAGTGAGGTCAAGATTATGTTGGTTAAAACAAATGTATCCGATTTATTTGTGGATTTATCTCCAGAAAAACAAGAATTTTTAGCTGGAGGATGTAAATATTATGGTCGTGGTGAACAACCAACTCAAGGAGTATCGCCAGCAGAAGAATCATCACCTGAACAGTCATCGCCCATGATGGCATCACAACCGACAGCAAGTCTAGTTGTAGGTAATATTATTACAGTAACACCATTTGCCAAGTGTTTACCCGGACAAGGTTGTTACGGCGGACAAGGTTCTCAAACTCAAGACTAATGAGATTTTGATAACTTCAATTTTGAGCAAGTTGGAAAAGTCTCCTTTGTTTTTTCAATAACTTAAGTGTATCAAGCAGAGAAATAAACATTTATTTCTCTGCTTATCTGTAAATCGTAAGAATTCAGGAGTAAGAAGGTGGGAAAATTTAGTCAAATTATTCTCAATTAATAGATTAATTATGCTAAATTGCTTTTAAATTCTGACTTTTGAGTGCTGAATTATTACGATGAAATTTATTGGGATTGATTTAGGTTGGAAATCTCAACCAAGTGGCTTATGCTGCTTAGAATTAATCGATGGGCAATTGCAATTACTAGATTTAGAACGGCAAGATGCGATCGCTGACATTTTAACTTGGATAGATACCTGGGTACAACCAGAAGCACCAGCCATCATTGCCGTTGATGCACCGACTTTGATTCCTAACGCCACAGGTAGCCGTCTCCCCGATAAACTTAGTCATAAATACTTTGGCAAATATCACGCCGGCTGCTATCCTGCTAATCAAAATTTACCGTTTGCCGAGCGGACAATTAACTTTGGTTTAGAGTTAGAATCACGTGGTTTTGCTCATGCACCAACGATAGCAGCAAAAACACTTGGTAGATATCAAATAGAAGTTTTTCCGCACCCAGCGATTGTGCATTTATTTAAATTAGAACGCATTCTTAAATATAAAAAAGGACGCATCAATGAGCGTCGCTTAGAATTAATCAAACTTTATCAATATATTCGAGAAATTTTACCCAATCTCCAACCACCTCTGATTTTTGGTAGTGCTTTGATTCCCGAAATCCCCAACACAGGTGCAGCCCTCAAAGCCATCGAAGACAAATTAGATAGTTTAATCTGTGCCTATGTTGCTGCACACTGGTGGTATTGGGGAGAACAACGCAACTTAGTATTAGGCGATAGCACCACAGGTTACATTGTCATCCCGAAATCAGTGCTGAGTTGAAAGTCACCGAAGTTTGCTCAACGGGGGGAACCCCCGCACGCAACTTCTCGCTGAGTGCTGAGTTAGGATAGCGCCTGTGGCGCTAATACAGCATATTTTGGGTACATGAGGTACAAGCGTAAAACCTAAAACTATGTAGAGACGTTACATGTAACGTCTCTACCGTATTTCACGAATATCGAAACTGCTGTAAGTGGAGATGCTTTTTACTACTCAACCCTCAGCACTCAGCACTCAGCACTCAACCCTCAGCACTCAGCACTCAGCACTCAGCACTTTACTCCGCCCAAGCAATCAATCTTGGTTCATAAGCATTAGACAAGTGTGGGTGTTTGGGTAACACACGCAAGGACAAGCCTTGAAAACCAGAGGTAGTGTAGATAATATCGGCAGTGTAGAGACTCAAGCCTTGGTCATCCTGACCTTGGTAATCCATGACTACAGGAACCGCATTCACGATTTCACCATTAGCATCGATCGCACCTTGATATAACTCTACTTGGATATCATCATTACTCAACGTGGCTAAATCCACTGTGGCTTTGACAGCAACCTTTTGGTTAACCTCAATATCAGAACCCACTGAAACATCAATATCTTTGATTTTGATGTTAAACCAGTGGTCGCTGAGTTTAGCTTTCCAAGCGGCTAATTCCTTCGCTGGGACATAATTATCAGTCACTAAAGTATGATAGCGATCGCTGGCATGGAAATAAGCTTGTTGGGCATAATCGCGTACCATCCGCGCTGTATTAAAGAACGGACAGTTTAAACGAATCGCATCTTTCATTTTGGCTACCCAACGCCGGGGCAGTCCGTCTTCGTCGCGGTGGTCATAAAATAGAGGCACAACTTCTTTCTCTAACAAATCGTAGAGAGCGTTAGCTTCTACCTCATCTTGATAATTGGGATCGTCGTAATTTTCGCCATGTCCAATCGCCCAACCGGTGCGGACATAATCAGCTTCATCCCACCAACCATCTAAAACACTTAAATTAGGTAAGCCATTCATTGCGGCTTTCATCCCGCTAGTTCCCGACGCTTCCCTGGGACGACGTGGTGTATTCAGCCAGACATCGCAACCAGCCACCATCAACCGAGATATATGAATATCATAGTTCGGCACAAACACAACTTGTTTTTCTAAATGATGTTCGCGGATAAAATGATTGATTTCACGAATCAGTTCTTTGCCAGGGATGTCTTTGGGGTGGGCTTTCCCAGCAATCACAAATTGAACTTTGCGGTTTTTATCACCAAGTAAAATGCGTTGAATGCGTTCTAAATCGCGCATCCACAGAGTAGCGCGTTTATAAGTTGCAAACCGACGGGCAAAACCAATTGTTAAAACGTAGGGATCTAATACTTCTTGGGCTTGGGCAATTTCCGAAGGCGAAGCACCGCGATCGCGCAAATGTTTGACCAGATGATCCCGCACATACAGTACCATATCCAAACGGCAGCGTTCGTGATTGCGCCACAACTCTTCGTCAGGAATTGCTTCCATCCGCTCCCACAGTTGGTTATCTGGTGGTACTGATGACCAGTTTGGCCCTAAGTAGCGATCGTACAACTCTTGGGTTGATTTAGCTACACAACTGCGAGCGTGAACACCGTTGGTAATGGCGGTAATTGGCACTTCCTCGACTGGAACTTTTTTCCACAAGCCTTGGAACATTTGCCGTGATACCACACCATGCAACTGCGCCACACCGTTAGAAAATGTCGCCATTTTCAACGCCAGCACTGCCATACTGAAAGGCCCGGATAAATCGCCTGTATTTTCTCGCCCCAGCCCTAAAAATTGCTCTTTGGGTAAGCCAAAGATATCTGCGTAATATCCCAGATAATACAAAATCTTATCGGGAGGGAACAAATCAATCCCCGCAGGTACAGGCGTGTGCGTCGTAAAGATGTTGCTAGACATCACTACCTGTTTGGCTTGGGCATAGCTCAAACCTTCTTCTTGAATTAAGATGCGGATGCGCTCTAAAGCCGAGAAAGCGGCGTGGCCTTCATTCATGTGGTAGGAAGTCACATCATAGCCCAAAGCTTTCAGCATCCGCACACCACCAATCCCCAGCATAATTTCTTGGTGGATACGCATATCAATGTCGCCACCATACAGCTGATCTGTGATGTCGTGGTCATATTGGTTATTGGGTTCGATGTTGGTGTCTAACATATATAAAGGCACCATCCCCACCTGCACACGCCAGACTCTGGCGTATACCTTGCGTCCCGGATAATCAACCGCAATTTGCAATTCGGAACCATCGGGATTGCGCTCTAAATGCAAGGGCATATTATAAAAATCGTTGATGGGGTAACGTTCTTGTTGCCAGCCATCAGCGTTGAGATATTGAGCAAAATACCCTTGTTGATAAAGCAAGCCGACACCCACTAGTGGTAGCCCTAAGTCACTGGCAGATTTTAAATGATCCCCAGCCAGAACACCCAAGCCACCAGAATACACAGGTAAACAGTCAACCAAGCCAAACTCTGCCGAAAAATAGGCATAACATTCTTTTGGCTTTTGAGCGCGTTGTTTCTGATACCAAGTTCCTTCTTGAAGATAATCATCTAACTGACGAGCAGCGCGATCCATTTGTGCTAAAAAGCCATCATCCTCTACTACCTCCAAAAGCCGTGCTTGGGAGATAGTACCCAGCATCAACACTGGATTATGATGGCTAGATTCCCATAAATCTGTATCTAAACGGCGAAATAAATCTTTGGTTTCAACATTCCAATCCCAATGCAAGTTATATGCTAACCGCCGCAGTGGTTCCAGGCGCGGCGGTAGTGACGGGGAAACATTGAATGTGCGAATTGGCTGCATAAGTTAGCAACTCTCCAAGTTCAGCTATGGTTATTGTTTACCTTCTTTATCTAATGCTGCCAATTCTTTATACTGTGTTTGTAAAGTACAGATGACTTTGTTAAGTATTAAAAACCTAGACTAAAATGATTGCTAAGCCTTGCCCCAAGCGAATTTGCCATTTTCTTGGTTCTCTTTGAGTGTAGGCTGAGTCAGTAAAATTTAATAATTTAATTTTTCCAGCGAATGACATCAAAACTCCCCATTCCCACTCAGAACAGAGAGGTTAATGTCAGAGTAACAATGTTTAACTTCCCAAAGAAGGCTGATCTTGTTGATTTTTTGGCATGGTGAGACTTTGAGCCGCTGCATAAGCCAACTCTGCGGCTATCTTATAAGCAAGTTTTATATTAGATGCGCTATCCTTAGTGTTAGTGGCAGAAGTAGCTTGTCGATGTTTTGACTCTTGCTGAACCTCACCAGAGGCGATCGCTCGCTGCAAAATGATAAAAGCATCCAAGTCTTCTGAGTCATAATCTCGCCGCAGTAAAGTTTGTATCTGGTTGCGATCGGCGATACTCAAATAACCAGTTCTAAAAGCTTGCTGGACGATTTGTTTAATTTTAACCATAATTTCAACCAAGTGTGGCAATTAATCTAGAGGAGCTTAGTCTATAAATTTGGTTTTCTTGTGAGGATTCCTTCTCAGAGCGTGGATGTTCTCTAGACTTCAAAATTTATAATGGGCGATATCCTAGACACATCGTCCATGTGGTTCACCTGATTGGGTGATTTACAAATTTGGCAGTTATGGTTATGTGTCTATCCGGTTTCGTGCAGAAAGTTTCTGTATGAAGGGAAAGAAACAAAGAATTAGGCTAATCGGAACTGTATTGAAATAAGTGCTGAGTATAAATCTAGCTACAAATTTAGGTTGGGTGGAGGAACGAAACCCAACTTCATCTGCTTGATTCAAAATTTTTTATATTATTTTAATGTATTTTAAATCACGAATCTAAAATTTGTAATTTTGCTGGTTAGAATAAAACAAATGTTGTTTAAACTACCAATTTTAGCCAATTAATTATATTGTTAAAAACTTCCAACTTTAGAGTGATCCATCAAAAATAAAATGTGTTATTCTGGGAGGCAATTGTTATGAAAAGCCACCCATCTAAATGAAATCGTGACTTGGTTAAGTTGTAAATCATCCGTGTGCAAAATGAGCGTAGCGGGATACTGTAGAAATTTATTGCAAGAAAGTCGTCATTGCAGTCGGGGAAGCGCCTACTTGTTTGCACCGATGGTAAATTTTAATGTGATGGCTGAAGTTGGTGATACTCCACCTTAATTACAAATTAAGTTTTAATTGACTTAAAAATAACAAGACAGTTAGCAGCAATTATTTTGTGATTGGTAAACAGTCCGCAGCAGATTTTGAGCTTCAGCAATCACATATATATTGTCCTTGGCAAAATTTGTCTTTGTTTAGTTAAGTCATTGAATATATTTAAAAAACTGCATAGAGCAACTTGAGAGTCACGATATCAATTTATTTCAACTATCAAACAGTTGAATATAGCAATCCTATCTGAGTTGTGAAAAATATTCTTTTTAACGAACCGCAAAGGACGCAAAGGACACAAAGAAAGAGAAGAAAGAGAATTTCACAAATGATTTAGGATTGCTATAGTTGATGTTGCTATCTGCGCTTGGCTGGAAAAATTAGCAGCAGCATTAGTATCTGGCTGAAATTAATCTTGATACTAAATGCAAAATTTCGTTGCCAAAAGTAATTGATGAAAAAATAAAAAATCTCAAGCGATCGCTCTTTGAAAAAACGAGATTTACTTTCATCAAATACATTTTTTATCTGGCGATTTATTTCCAGATATCTTGACAAGTTTCGTCTCCAAGGCTCAACCAATTAATTGTTTGATTAATTCTAGATAAGTGGCACTACCAAAATCTTGAGAGTCACTTCAGCTTCAAAAAATTTATTCCAGAGAAACACAGCCATGAGTAACCAAAAATATTCTTCCAGAATTCAACGCCTCAAGGAAGTACTGCTCACAACTTTATTAGCAGATATTCCGACAATTGCCCTCGGCACAAAACTCCGTAATTGGTTATATCGCAGTATTTTTGCTCAGGTAAACAATTCAGTTTATATTCAAAACGGTGTGGAATTTTTGGGTACAAATTGTATTTCTATTGGTAATAAAGTGCATATCTTTAAAGGCGTAAGAATTGATGCTCAAGGACACGCCAACAATAAAATTTATTTAGGTCATGGCGTAGCTATTGAACGCAATGTTGATATTGGTTGTTTAGACAACACATCGATTTATATTGGCGAAGAAACCTTTATCGGCCCTCATGTATGTATTGCCGGGCCAGGAGATATTACCATTGGCAAAAACTGTATGATTGCAGCCCACTCCGGCATATATGCTAACAATCACAACTTTAAGAATCCCTTAGAGCTAATTAAAGACCAAGGCATTACACGCAAAGGAATTGTGATTGAAGATGATTGTTGGTTGGGACATGGAGTCACGGTATTAGATGGCGTAACCATTGGTCAAGGTAGCGTCATTGGTGCAGGTGCAGTCGTTACTAAAGATATTCCGCCATTCTCTGTTGCTATGGGTGTACCTGCAAAAGTTGTGAAAAACCGGATGAATCAGCAATTATCAGAAACGGGCCTAGGCATTTCCCAGACATAATCACCACTGTATCTAAAGAAAAGTGTGTCTTTTTTTCCGTTCAAGAAACCAAGTCATAGAATAATCATGACTTAAGTTATACCAACCCTGTTAATGACATTTGTAGTCATAAACAGGGCATTCGCATTGGCTTTATCGATGTTCTCCTGTAGTGGTGAAACTTTCCGGTACAGGTACTCAAGGTGCAATCCTCAGAGTTTATTGAGCCAGCTAGAGAAAAATCACACCGCACATCACCTTGATACTAATAAGTACATGCTTGTTTCATTACTCTGGCTGAAGCAACTAACAGCATAAAACCAACTGTGATGACTTAGGGGTGAGGAGTTGTGATTTCTCTCTTGTCTACTCTCTATTCTTGATAGGAAATAATTATGACGACATTTGAGCAAGCTCCAATATTTCAGTGTGAATTTGAAGACGATCGCACTGGGTTAAGTAAAGAAACTATCAAACGCGCTTTGGCTGATAATCTTTTTTACATCCAAGGTAAATACCCTGGTACAGCCACGCCCAATGATTATTACATGGCTTTGGCTTACACCGTGCGCGATCGCATGTTGCAACGCTGGTTCAAAACTACAGAAGCCTATACAAAAAAAGGTGTCAAAGTTGTCAGTTATCTCTCAGCAGAATTTCTCTTGGGGCCGCACTTAAGTAATAACTTAATCAACTTGGGCATTTATGATTTAGTGCGCCAAGCAGTTGAAGAATCTGGGCTAGATTTTGTCCAACTACGCGAAATCGAAGAAGAACCAGGTTTAGGGAATGGCGGTCTAGGTCGTTTGGCTGCTTGTTATATGGACTCTTTGTCAACTCTAGAAATTCCCGCCATCGGCTATGGAATTCGCTACGAATTTGGCATTTTTGACCAAGAAATTCGGGATGGTTGGCAAGTAGAAATTACTGATAAATGGCTGCATTTAGGCAACCCTTGGGAAATTCCTCGTCTAGAAGAAACCATAGAAGTCAAGTTTGGCGGTCGCACCGAAGGTTATTACGATGAAAAATGCCGCTATCGGGTACGCTGGATTCCCGATAAGGTGGTCAAAGGCGTTCCCTACGATACGCCGATATTAGGTTATCGCGTCAACACGGCTAATACCTTACGGTTGTGGAAAGCCGAAGCGCCTGAGTCGTTTGAATTCCGGGCATTTAACGATGGCAACTATTACGGTGCAGTCAACAAAAAAGTAGTTTCCGAAAACATTACCAAAGTTCTCTATCCTAACGATGAATTGCTGCAAGGTAAAGAACTGCGCCTAGAACAACAATATTTCTTTGTGTCTTGTTCTCTGCAAGACATGATTCGGCTGCACTTGCAAAAAGGCGAAACTATAGAGACTTTTCATCAGTCATTTGCAGTACAACTCAATGACACTCACCCATCCATTGGTGTGGCAGAATTGATGCGGTTGTTGGTAGATGAGTATCAACTAGAGTGGGATCAAGCTTGGCAAATTACGCAAAATACTTTTGGCTACACCAATCACACCCTGTTACCAGAGGCTTTAGAAAAGTGGCCTTTAAAATTATTCAGTCACTTATTGCCCAGACATTTGCAAATTATCTATGAAATTAACCAACGTTTTCTCGGTCAAGTGCGTGCTAAATATCCCGATGATGGCGATCGCCTAGCGCGGCTATCATTAATTGATGAAAGTGGGGAAAAGTATGTCCGGATGGCACATCTAGCCAGTGTTGGTTCTCATGCAATTAACGGTGTCGCCGCCTTACATACAGAGTTACTCAAACAAGATGTTCTGCGTGACTTTTACGAATTTTGGCCAGAGAAGTTCACCAACAAAACCAATGGTGTCACACCCCGCCGTTGGATAGTCGTCAGTAATCCTCTACTGGCTAACTTGATTACTCGTAAAATCGGCACAGATTGGATTAGCCATTTAGAAGATTTAAAGCAACTCGAAGCTTTTGTGGAAGATGCCGAGTTTCGTCATGAATGGCGGCAAACAAAGCAGGATATTAAGACTTATTTGGCAAATTATATTAAGGAAAACCACGGGATTGAAGTCAATCCCGAATCACTGTTTGATGTTCAGGTGAAGCGGTTGCATGAGTACAAGCGCCAACACTTGAATGTGCTGCACATCATCACACTCTATAAGCGTCTCAAAGACAATCCCAATCTGGAAATTACACCCCGTACCTTTATTTTTGGTGGGAAAGCCGCTCCTGGCTACTTTATGGCGAAATTAATCATTAAACTCATCAACTCCGTTGGGGATGTGATTAATAATGATCCCGATATGCGCGATCGCCTAAAAGTAGTATTCTTACCTGATTACAATGTCAGGTTTGGTCAACGAGTTTACCCAGCCGCCGACCTTTCCGAACAAATCTCTACTGCCGGTAAAGAAGCTTCCGGGACTGGCAATATGAAATTTGCCATGAATGGCGCACTAACTATTGGTACACTTGATGGCGCTAACATCGAAATCCGGGAAGAAGTAGGCGCAGAAAACTTCTTCTTGTTTGGACTGACAACCGAACAAGTATACGATTTAAAATCCAAAGGCTATAACCCTTGGGATTATTACCATAGCAATCACCAACTCAAAGAAGTAATAGACCTGATCAGTTCTGGATTCTTCTCTCACGGTGATACTAATCTTTTCCGGCCATTAGTAGACTCACTGTTATACCACGATCCTTATCTGCTGTTTGCCGATTACCAGTCTTACATTGACTGTCAAGACCAGGTAAATCAAGCTTACCGTGACCAAGAACATTGGACAAAAATGTCAATCCTCAATGCAGCCAGGATGGGCAAATTCTCTTCTGACCGAGCCATCAAAGAATATTGCCAAGAAATTTGGAATGCTGTACCCGTGAAAATCGAACTAGCAGAATATATTCAAGCCAGGGCTGGTTTGAAAGTGAAATGATGAAGTTAGACTTACGCACCAAGATGGTCTGTTGAGACTGGGTGTAAGGGTTTAAAAGTATAGGGGTGTAAGAGTGCTGAACACCTACACCCCTACACTCTAAACGTTCAGGAAACCTCTGGCATTAATTAACGTCACAACATTAGCCAGTCAACAACTACATCTTATTGGCATCTACTTATAAAACAACCCACAGCATGAGATAATAGCCAAACTTGTGCCATACTCTATGGGGTGGTCATCATAACATAGCCTTCCACTCTCAACAGAGTCCGCTCAAAACGAGACAAGATTTGGGTAAGATAAAGGAGCTATCTTTTCTGCATGGCAGATACCGAGAGAAGCTTTTTTCCGACCCCCTTTGGAGATATTTCTATGCTGACTTTAAAAATCGCTGTTTATATTGTTGTTGCCTTCTTTGTGACTATCTTTGTCTTCGGATTCTTGTCAAATGATCCTGCTCGTAACCCCGGTCGTCGGGATTTAGAGTAAGAACAAGACAAATTATCCGCGACTGCCGGAAGGTGGAAAACACCCAAAGTCACGGACAATTGCTTGCTATCCTACAGGAAAGCTGTACGTCTAAATACTGATTAGCAGTTGCTACACAGGGAAAATCCGCAGCCAATGGCTAAACCGGAGTTTCCCTTCGCAGTAACTGGGTTTTTACTAAATTAATAGTATTAAAATATACTAGCTATAAAAGTTAAATTAGTTTAGGCGATCGCAAAGGTGCTACCCAGTAGGAAGCCGTTTTCTCTAACAAAACAAAGAAAATTTTGGCCAAGCAGCGTCCTTGACAGTGCAATTTCCTCTTTTTAGCAGCTTGCTGCGTGTAGGCAGAAAGCAAAAGTCGGAAGACACAGGTGATCTCATCTTTCCGGCTATTCGTTGGCTATTTGTTAGGTTAATTTTGCCCAGATATGCTTCATCCAGTTCTGCCGCCTGCGCCGCCTCCTGTTATTGAACCAATAAAATCTACAAATTCTCTGTCATCGGTTGACAATACCCAAACTCATGCTTTTGTAGATCCAGCTACTGATACGCAAAACACTGCTGAAAAACCACAAAGTGCCAAAATTGCGGATACTAAAAGTGTACCGCCTCAGTTAGTGCCGATCGCAACTGCTTCAGATAATTTAGTAACTGCAAAAACTCTACCTACTCCCAATACACCAGAAACTTTACCACCAGCACTTGCACCGTTTTCACCCTCCAGAAATGCTGCCACTTTAGGGCAACCACTCAGTATTGGTTATGGCGTTCAGTCAGGGAATCTAATTGGTGAAAATCCACCACAAGCTGGTGCATCTGTTCAACAATTCCCTGCACCCGCAAAAGTTGTAACTGAAAAAATCACTCAGCCTGTATCTGTTCAACAATTCCCTGCACCAGCACAAGTCGTTGTAGAAAAAGTTAGCCAGCCTGTATCTGTTCAGCAATTCCCCGCATCAAAAAAAGTTGTAACTGAGAAAATCACCCAGCCTGCATCTATTCAGCAATTCCCCGCACCAGCACAAGTCGTTGCCCAAAAAATCACTCCACCAGCATCTCAAACGCCAACGACTGCACCGCCACAGCAACCAAAAACAATTAATCTTTCGGGTAAATTTAGCGATTATGTACCGAATACTCAACCAGTCCAAAATATTATTGAGTTTAAATCTCGCAACCTCACCAGCCAATCAGATAGCCCGACCAATATAGAATTCAAATCACCCAGCCAACCAACTCCACCAACTACAACTTCTCCCACTCCCCAACAGCCATCACAGACAACCACACCAGTAGTCAGAGAAAGAATTGTCGAAGTTATATCAGATCGGCAGGAGTATGATGAGCAAAGACGAATTGTCACGGCGGAAGGTAATGTAGTAGTGCGATTTGATGGGGCTGTAGTGGATGCCGATCGCCTACAAGTGAATTTAGCAAATTTAATTGCGGTTGGTGAAGGAAATGTTGCCTTGACCAGAGGTGATCAGTTGTTGCGTGGTCAGCGTTTTACTTATAACTTCTTGCAAGACAGTGGGGAATTAGAAAATGGCAGAGGCGAAATTTATATCCCCACATCCTCTACAGATTTGGGCTTTTTACCCGCCGAGAATACCCCTGGTAGTTTAGAACTCAGACCGCCGAGCGATCGCGTCCGTGCTAATCAGCCACTCACAAATGTCAAGAGTCCAGGCGAAGTGAATGTGGTTGTCGGTGGTCGTGGTGCAAGTAATCTACCATCGCCGCCACAAGGTGGAGAAGTCAAACGACTGCGATTTGAAGCCAGACACATCGATTTTTATCCGCGAGGTTGGCAAGCTAGGGATGTGCGAATTACCAATGACCCATTTTCGCCTCCCGAACTAGAATTACGGGCAAATAAAGTTACCTTGACACGCCAAGCCCCATTAATTGACCGGATTAAAACCGAACGTCAGCGTTTGGTATTTGATCAAGGACTGAGTTTACCCATACCTGTAGATAACCAAACTATTGACCGCCGGGAACAAGAAGTCACTCCCGCAATTGTTTCGCCTGGTTATGATGGCGACGACCGTGGTGGTTTATATCTGGAGCGAAGTTTTACACCCATCAATACAGAAACAACACGTTGGACAATCACGCCACAGTTTTTTGTCCAGGAAGCTATTCAGTCAGGGTTGGAAAATCCCGCATCTGTGTTTGGTGTGAGAAGTAGACTGAATTCCGTTTTAGGCCCAAAAACCACATTGCGTGGTTCCGGTGAATTAACAAGTTTTGACGTAAGCCAAGTAGACTCAAATTTGCGGGCGAGTTTACGACTGCGACAGGAATTAGGCGATCGCAATCCCCATCTTTTAAACTTGGAATATAGTTACCGCGATCGTTTATACAACGGTTCTCTAGGCTTTCAAACCGTTCAAAGTAGCTTGGGTGCTGTTGTCACTTCTCCCATCATTCCTTTAGGTAACAGTGGCATTAACCTCACCTATCAAGCAGGCGCACAATATGTTACTGCTAATAGCGATCGTGAAGACTTGTTTGGCACCAACATCGGTCAAACAATTGATCGCATCTCCTTGGGTCGCCTACAAGCTAGCGCCGCTCTTAGCACCGGTGTGTACCTCTGGCAAGGAAAAGCATTACCAGCAACTGCTACAGAAGGATTGCGTTATACAGCCAAACCTGTAGTTCCCTACTTACAGGCAGTTGCTAGTCTCAGAGGCACTACTACTTATTACACCAGTGGCGATGACCAAAGCACTTTAATTGGTACAGTTGGCTTGCTGGGACAAATTGGCCATTTTTCTCGTCCCTTTTTTGATTACACAGCTTTTAATATTCGTTACTCCCAAGGTTTTAACAGTGGATTGTCGCCCTTTTTCTTTGACCGTTCCGTTGATGTGAGAGTTCTGAACGCGGGAATTGTTCAACAAATTTATGGGCCATTTCGGATCGGGTTTCAAACCTCAATTAACTTGGATACAGGCAGAGAAACCAGTACAGACTATATTCTTGAGTATAGTCGCCGCACCTATGGCATTACGCTACGCTACAATCCTGTCTTAGAATTAGGCGGCTTTAGCATTCGCATTAGTGACTTTAATTGGACTGGTGGTACAGACCCATTTTCCACTAACCAAGTCAAACCAGTAGTCGGTGGTGTGCGCCAAGAATAATGTTGGGAGTGGGGAGTAAAAGACAGACTACTTTCATACTTGCCGATGAAACAAGTTTCATTATCAGGAGTCTCATTAGACACAAGCTTTATGTATGTTATTATCAGGTTTTAACTTTCCGGATTAAGTCATTAGCCATCAAAAACCAAGAAAAAGCACTAGGTAACTAGACGGAAGAAACTAGTATTTCTAACTCATGAATCAGCTTTTTTTATACAAGGGCTAACAGGCTAAAGTGCTGCTATGGCAAAAGTAAAATCAAAATCCCAGAAATCAAAAAACTCAAAAAAGCAGCCTCAAAAGGATGCACCTACTCTTAGCCTCCAAGAAAGGTTAGCCCAAAAGCGTCAAGCAAAGAAAGCTCGCCAAGAGTTCATGGATTTGCTGACTAAATCCTTATCGGGCGCGTTATTTTTAGGTTTTTTGCTATTTTTATTCGCCGGAATTAAGGCAGCATTACCCGCTGTCTTGGGTGTTCTTGTGATGGCTTTTTCTTATAAATACCCCCGTCAGGCTTTAATTGCCTTTATTATATATGTCCCTTTTGGCGGAACAATTACTTATTACATTGGTAACAGTCCAATCCTGCAATTAGCTAAAGATTCATTTTACATTCCAGTAGCGATCGCGCTTTGGCAGATTTGCCGCAAACAAAAGTTACCCTTCATTATCCCCAAAGAGATTACAATTCCTTTTTATTTTGTATTGGGTTCAAGTTTATTAACGTTGGTATTTATCAATGGTGGACAGCAACTTAACCCACCACCTGTAGGACTTTTAGAAACACCAGTCAAGGAAGTACCTATAGGCTTAGGAATTTTAGGTTTAAAAGTATTTTTAGGTTACGTTCCTTTAATTACCTGCGCTTATTATCTCATTCGTGATAAGAAAGATTTTCTGAAGATAACGCGCTTACAAATTGTTCTCATCATCATTTGCTGTGGACTGGGATTTCTGCAATACATACTATTAGTAGTTGGCATTTGTGAAGGTACACGAAATTTAGAAGGTGCGGCTTTATTTAAAGCCACACTTGATGCTCGATGTTATTTTGGTGGAGCTTTAGTTTATAGCCCCAGTCAAGGAATTATTCGCCTCCCAGGAACATTTGTTGCGCCTTGGCAGTGGGCATGGTTTTTAATTTCTAGTACCTTTTTTGCCTTTGCTACAGGCTTTTCCGACCCATCAATTTTGTGGCGGTTAACAAGTTTAGGTTCTTTGGCATTAATCTTTGTTAATGCAGTAATTTCTGGACAGAGAATTGCCTTAGCTTTAGTACCAACTTGCTTTGTGATGCTGCTATTACTCACTGGTCAAATTGCCAACCTGAAGCGGTTTTTACCGATTGGGATAGGACTAGTGATGATTTTGGGAATTGCAGTGGTGACGAACCCTGTAGTGGTTCAAGAGCGACTAGATAGCTTTTTGGTACGCTGGAATGCTTCACCACCCCAAGATTTTATTATCCAGCAATTTGCGGAAAACTGGAAAAATGTAGACACCCCCATAGGAAGCGGCTTAGGTCGAGCGACTAACTCGGCGCGTGCATTGGGTCAAACTAAGTTAGTAGAGACATACTATCCCAAAGTTTTATACGAGGTTGGGATTTTTGGTGTGTTAGGTTTTTTCGCTTTAGTTAGTACCCTGACATTTACAGGGTTCAAAACTTATCGTTCCATAAAAAACCGTAATTTCCGCAGTTACGGAGCAGCTTTGTGGGTGTTTATATTGTTTATTAGTTATAACACCTACTACTATCCTTTAGATGTTGATCCGGTGGCTGTGTATTACTGGTTTGTTGCGGGAATACTATTCAAATTACCCACACTAGATAAACAAGAAAAGGAAGATGCCGAGCCTGAAAACTCAACCCAGAAAAAACGTCTACAAATCAAGTTTTAATTGAGTAAGTTTCTCTGGAAAGTAACAAATATCATCCCTGGTAACTCTACTATCAAAACAACCAATTTATTTGAGCATAAAATCACATGAATGATTTGCCTTTAATTTCCGTAATCATACCAACCTACGGACGAGAGGAAGCACTAAAGGATAGTATTGTGGATGTTCTGAATCAAGACTATCCTAATTTTGAAGTTTTGGTAGTAGATCAATCGCCAAAACACCAACCAGAAGTGCAAGCTTATTTAGAAGAAGTTACTACTTTAGGTAAAATTCAATGGTTTCGTTTGAATTGGGCTAGTTTACCTGGGGCGCGGAATTATGGTGTGCGGCGCTCATCTGGAGAAATAATTTTATTTATTGATGATGATGTGAAATTAACGCCTGGGTTTTTAATGGCTCATGCGAAAAATTATTTGCAAAATCCAGAAATTGGGGCTGTGGCTGGAAGAGTATTTGACAGAATGAAGTTGGGTGAGTCTGGGGGAAAATTACAGATTGAATATCTTCCTCCTCAAGCGATGAACCCTGGTATTGCTTGGTATTATATTGATTTAGTACATACAATTAAACCCCAACAAGTGTTAACAGCAAGGGGTTGTAATATGTCATTTCGCCGCGATATTTTTAGTAAGTACGGACTGAGGTTTGATGAGAGGTTTCGCGGGAGTGCAGTACGGGAAGAATCTGATTTTTGTTTGCGAATTAGGCAGACAGGATATAAGATTTGGTACGACCCAGAAGCACATTTAGTGCATTTAGGTGAGGAGACGGGTGGTTGTCATGATATCAGTACGCGATCGCTCAAATATCAACTCACTTTCTATCACAATAATTTTTTGATGGCGTTGAAGAATCTGACTTTTATTGAAGCTTTACAGCTATACGCTCGTTTATTTGATTGTCAGGTTTTGGGACATCCACCTTGTAACAAAAGCGGTTCTTTTGTGGCAGTTGTGTCTCGTGCTATGTTCTACTTATTAGGCTTTATGAATGCTTTGTCTACTGTGATTCAATCACTCTGGAATAATGGACAGAGTTATAGCATGTTAGATAAACAATCCCAAATGTTAGTTGTTAATAAAGAAGCTTCTATGTCTGCTAATTGAAAATTGCTGTTGCGGTCTTGAGATCCCCGACTTCTTAAAGAAGTCGGGGATCTGATTCTCTCGATAATCTTAAATTAAAATGCGAATACTACAAATTGTTCCATCTATTTCTTTAATTTATGGTGGCCCTAGCCAAATGGTATTAGGGTTAGCTCCAGCTTTAGCAAAAGAAGGCGTAAAAGTTACTATTCTCACAACTGATAGTAATGGTGATACTGGTCAACAACCTCTTGATGTACCTTTAAATCACCCAATTCAACAAGATGGTTATGAAATAATTTACTTTCGCTGTGCGCCATTTCGCCGCTATAAATTTTCGCTAGATTTACTCAATTGGCTGAAAAATCATGCGGTTGAATTTGATTTAGCCCATATTCATGCTTTATTTTCACCTATTAGTAGTGCGGCGGCGATGGTCTGCCGTCAACAAAAATTACCTTATATCTTGCGCCCTTTAGGTACTCTTGATCCGGCTGATTTACAAAAGAAAAAACAATTAAAAAAGTTGTATGTAGAACTGTTAGAAAGAAACAATTTAGCAGGTGCAGCAGCAATTCATTTTACTAGCGAACAAGAAGCAAAAATATCAGAAAGATTTGGAGTCAATACCAAAGATTTAGTAATTCCTTTGGGTGTAAAACCGACGCAAAAAACTTCATCAAGTGCAGTACGCGGTCAGCTAGGTATATCGGAAGATGTGCCTTTAGTTTTGTTTATGTCGCGAATTGACCCAAAAAAAGGCTTGAATTTGTTAATTCCGGCTTTAGAAAAGCTGTTGGCAAATGATTGTAAATTCCATTTTGTTCTAGCAGGGACAAATCCTCAAGACCCAGACTATGAACAAAACATTAAATCTCAAATTGAGAATTCACCATTGCGATCGCATACTACCATTACAGGCTTTGTGAGTGGTGAATTGAAAGCAGGCTTATTACAAGCGGCTGATTTATTTGTTTTACCTTCTTATTACGAAAACTTTGGTATTGCGGTTGCTGAGGCGATGGTTGCAGGGATACCTGTAGTGATTTCTGACCAGGTGCATATTTGGCAGCAAGTCAGCGATAGTCAGTCGGGATGGGTGGGTAAAACTGAGGTTTCATCGTTGTTTGAGTTATTGCAACAGGCGTTACAAAGTCCCCAAGAATGTCAACGTCGGGGAATAAATGCTCAAAAATATGCTTTAGAACATTTTAGTTGGGATGCGATCGCTCGCCAAATGATTCAAGCTTATCAGCAAATTCTAATTAAGTAACGAACCACAGAGGCACAGAGGACGCAGAGGAATAAGCTTGCACTCCTCTTTGCGCCTTTGCGCCTTGGCGTGAAAAATTTCTTAATTCGCCCTTTCCCATTGACGTTGAATTTCTGTGATTGTTTTGCTATCAGGTGGTGGAAGAATGTTTACACTCGGTTTAATTTCTGCACCGGGAATATTTTGATTCCAGGGGCTATTAGGTACAGTTTTTAAATCAACCCCATTATTCACTGGACGGAAACCGTATTTGACAAATACTGCTTGTTGTTCTGGTTGGGTGAGAAAGTCTAAAAATTGTTTGGCGGCTTTTACTGTACCCTCATCTACGTCTCGTCGGACAATGGCGGCGGTGGCAGTAGTTTCAATGGATGGGTCTAAATAATAAACTTGGTAAGGTTTGCCTTTACTGGCGGCTGATTGCTGCCAACGATATAAAGCTATACTTTCATAGACAGTGGCAACATCGGCATCGTTAGGGCCTCTGACAATAAATTCTTGTAAGAGAATATCTGTAGAACGAGGTGGCTGATAAACTGATTTTTTGATTAAACTAAATAGCGGTTGTATAGATGAACTGTTGAAACTATCGGCGTTGATAGTTCCGCCTAATTTTGATTGCGTCCACAATTCCAAAGTCAACTGACCACTATTAGACCGCGTGGGGTCGGTAGTGACAAAATCGAAACTTCCCCAATTACTTGAACCGCCAACTTTTCCCCAGTTACTTGCTTGCATTGCTTGTTCTAGTTTTGACCATTGAAAGCGTCCATTGGGAAAGAGGACTTTACCCCGTTCTGGCCAAGCAATACCGACTAATAGAGTTTTTGCTAGTGGTCGGGGAGTGTCGTAAAAGGGTTCGGTTTGGCTAGTAGTGCGGAGGCGATCGCTTAATTCTGTTAAAATTTCTCCATTAGCAGGAATTAAGATGGTTGGTTTAAAATCATTTTTCTGGTCAAGATAATTGTTAACAATTTCTTGAGAACCTTGAAATTTTAAATCTAGTTTAATATTAGGATTTACTTGCTCAAATTTCGCTTCTAATTCTTGCAGTGGTTCTTGTAGTTCTGTACCACTAACAATAACTATAGTTTTATTTGAACCAGGAAGCGGAATATAAGTCAAACCCAAAGCTGCAATCATAATTGCAACTGAAGTCATAACTTTTGCAGATTTTGATTTTGTTTTAGAAGCTTTTAATCCTGGTGGCATAATTTTAGTTATTTCTGCACTAATAAATCTATATTTTCTACTAAGCTAGTAAGTTCATCACTGAGTAATTGCATCTCATGAATTTGTTGAGCATCACTTAAATCTGAGTTTCGCAATTTAGTTTGTAATTGTTGCAATATGCCTGTACAATCTTGAATTAATGTGGAAATATTGATAATTCTGGCTAACCGCGTGTCCTCACCATCTTGGGCTAATTTAAGATTGCGTTTCAGGCTTGCAGCTAGTTGATTGAGATGTTCTTTGGCGACACCAGAACTCGTACTCAATTTTTTTTGGACTTCTGCTAATTGCTGCTGTAAAGCACTGACTGAAAGAATTGAATTATTGCTGAATAAGTTCCAGGCTAATGTGTCGATTTTATTGGGTAATGTGGAAATGCGATCGCCATTTATTTCCAATGCTGTTAAAAGTTCTATTTGAAATGAATCATTGAGTAATTTTTTCGCCTCCAAACGCAAATTTTCTGATTGATTTACTAATCCTAAAGCTGCCAGCTTAACGGCGTTAACTTCTCTTTCTAATTCTGGATTTGCTAATTCAAAAGCTTGGGGTTCACGATATTTGATAAAACTCGCGCTAATTAGAGCTATCCCCGAAGCTACAGGTAACATAACTAAGCTGGGCAATTGTAATAAACGCACTCCCAAAAATAGAGAAATTCCCCCAGCTAACACTGCTAATGGATAATAAAGAGGATTAACAATTTTCATAAACTAGTTTAAAATTCTACCTGTAAATTTGACATTAACTGCAAAATTGTCTCAGTATTGCCTTGAGAATAATACCCTCCATTTAACTCCGCAATTTCTTTTAAAACATCTGGTTGAAATTCACCTTCTTTACCATAGCCAATCGTAAAAAAGCCAATTCTTTGGTCAGTTGCAAAACCGCTTTTTTTCAATTCTTCTTCCAACTCATTCAACTTAATTTTTGAACCCGCATCTTCACCATCAGTTAATATCAACACAGCGTTAATTGCATCTTTCCGCAGATTTTTTTGTAGCCAATTTCTCGCCTCTAAAGCTGCATCGTATAATTTTGTCCCACCATCAGCCTGAAGTCCATTGATAAATTGCCAACCGCGATCGCGTCCTTGGGGTGTACCATCTACTAATACAGGTGGACGAATTACTGAGTCAAAATCAATCAAAGCAATTTGTTCTTTCGGCCCCAAATTCTTAATGTAATTTTGTAAAGTATTTTGTACGGCTGGTAATTTATCACCCGACATTGAACCCGAAGAATCAACAACAACCACTACCAACGATGGTTTTTTTGCTGATTCCTGCCATGATTTCAGCATTGCATCAACAACTTCCGGCTTTGGTGGACGCAAGGAATCATACTTGGCTTGGGCTTCCACACCAAATTCGGGACTAAACTTAGCACCTAAAGCAACTCCTGGGGTTCCGGGACGTAAACCTAAATCGGGGGCAATTTTTTGAGTTTCAGGCGATCGCCAATAGGTGATAAACTTCTCTGCAGCTGCCTTTTCATCCGCGCTTACCCAAGGTGCATTCGGGATAATCGCCCGCATATTAGAAGTAAATGTGGCTTTGGGATAAACTGCCTGATAACGCTGCTGTCCTGTTGCTAAACCCGAATTAGCCACAATTACACTCGATTCATACACTGAACCAACTGAAGCCCAAAACGGCCCATTCTTCACCATTGCTTGGGCGAGAGAATTAGTCGAAACCCCATAACGAGTAATTTTGCTTTGGATTTGCTGAATTTGTGGTTGAAACTTCTGCACATCCGCCACAGTTATATCTTCAGGACGTTTCCCTGATACGCTGGCGTATTGGGCTACCAATGTTTGCAACCCAGAATTTGAACGAGTTGGGGCAGAATGTACATAATGAACTGTCAACGGTGGTGATGCTGGGTCGATATCGCGGTGAGTTTTAGCTGTCACCAAAGCTTTATAAGGATCTGCAACTTTCCGCAAACCACTTGCTATATCAGCTTGCGCCATAAATATCATTGGGGTGTTAGCAATAAGTGGCGACTCTGTGATCTCTGGAATGTAATTTTTCCCTGGAAAAAGTTGATTCATCCGGTAAATTAACTGACTGTGATATATATCTCCATCCAGAGAAATAATCGTCGGAAAATCTGGTGCGTCAGCTTGTACTGTCCCCTTTTGCAATTGATCTGCTAAAGCTACTACCTCAGTGACGACATCACCACTACCCAAAGATTCGCATTTCACTTGAAAAGCTGTACCATTGTCTAGCTTTGGTTGGGTAGCATTAAAATTTTTCGCCGCTTGGTTGCAAAAGTCGCCCAAAGCACTACCAACCAGCAATTTAACTGTTAAACCTGTAAAATTATTATCTGAAGTCGAGTTAGTGTTACACCCCGTCATTAACACTAAAGCAGAGATTACTACAAGACGAATGGCGAACCGCGACCTTTGAAAAATCATGCACTTCTCCCAAAATGATTAGTAATCTAGCAATCTCTGCAATCAATTGGTGAATCCCGATTCTATTGTGTGATAAAAAAGTTAATTTTCAGTTAATTGATGGAGTGTAAAAGATAAACATTATATCTGTATAATAATCAAGCCTCATCTAGTTACACTGCATCTTTCCCTGCCTCCGTGCTAAGAACTTAAAATTTTGTAACAAATAGCCAAAAGTCGATAGGGAAACCGATGTTTTATGGGATGATGGCAAAGTAGACTACATCTGCCTCTTTATCTACAGGGAATCTCTCATGACTCTCCATCTTGGTGATACAGTACCCAACTTTACACAAGCCTCTACACACGGCGACATAAATTTTTACGAATGGGCAGGTGACAGCTGGGTGGTGCTGTTTTCTCACCCTGCTGACTTTACACCTGTTTGCACTACTGAACTAGGTACAGTTGCAAAACTCAAGCCAGAATTTGACAAGCGCAATGTGAAAGCGATCGCACTCAGCGTTGATGATGTAGAATCTCACAACGGTTGGGTAGGCGACATCGAAGAAACACAAAATACCTCACTCAACTATCCAATTTTGGCAGACGCAGATCGTAAGGTTTCCGACCTTTACGACATGATTCACCCCAACGCTAACGCAGCAGTCACAGTGCGTTCCGTGTTTGTAATTGACCCCAACAAAAAACTGCGTCTTTCTTTCACCTACCCCCCCAGCACCGGACGCAACTTTGACGAAATTTTGCGAGTCATTGATTCACTGCAACTGACTGATAACTACAGTGTTGCTACCCCAGCAGACTGGAAAGATGGTGATAAGGTTGTTATCGTCCCCTCCCTCAAAGACCCCGAAGTATTGAAAGAAAAATTCCCCAAAGGTTATGAAGTAGTCAAACCCTATCTGCGGTTAACTCCTCAACCTAACAAGTAATGAGTGCTGAGTTGAAAGTGCTGAGTGCTGAGTTAAAGCATTCAGCAATCAGTACTGGGTATGCTAAAGTCTCATTGAAATTTCGTATAAAGGCGCAAAGTTGCAAGGCTCTATTCTTGGCGACTTTGCGCTTTTCCATGAGAATAAAAATAAAGCCAGTTGCCCAAGCATTATGCTTTCAGATCCCTTGTTACTTCAAATGCCAGCATCAATGCAAATGACAGACGAACAATTTTTTGAGTTCTGTCAAGTTAATCGTGACTTACGCATTGAAATGAATCAACTCGGAGAAATTTCAATTATGCCCCCCACGGGTTCAGAGACAGGTAACAGAGAATTTAATATTGCTGTACAGCTAGAACACCAATTCAGTAATCTTGAAATAACCTCTCCCCCTACCCCTCTCCTACGAGGAGAGGGGAGTTTGGCTCCCCCTTCCCTCGTAGGGAAGGGGGGTGGGGGGTTAGGTTTTTGATTACTGAATCGATGCTCTAGGAGTTTGGTCAGAACAAGACGGTACAGGTATCGCTTTTAGCTCTAGTACAGGCTTTACCTTATCCACGGGTGCAAAACGCTCTCCCGATGCTTCCTGGATGAAATTGGAACGGTGGAATGCTTTATCAGCAGAACAACAACAAAGATTTGCACCAATTTGCCCAGATTTTGTAGTGGAATTGCGATCGCTAGGCGATAATCTCCAACCCCTGAAAGATAAAATGACAGAATATATGCAAGAACCAGGGGTGCAGTTAGGTTTCTTGATTGACCGTAAACACCGCCGAGTTTATATTTATCGTCCTGGTAAATCAGAAGAAATTTTAGAAAATCCTGATACAGTCAGTGGTGAACCTGTATTGCCTGGATTTAGTTTAAAGATGAACAAAGTCTGGTAAAAAATTGTTGAGGCATTATGTTGTCATCTCCCTTAGTGATACAAATTCCGCCATCAATGCAAATGACAGATGAACAATTCTTTGATTTCTGTCAAATAAATCGTGACTTACGCATTGAATGCAATCAATTCGGAGAAATTTCAATTATGCCCCCTACAGGTTCAGAGACAGGTAACAGAGAATTTAATATTGCTGGACAGTTGTGGGTGTGGTCAGAACAAAATGGAACAGGTATAGCGTTTAGTTCCAGTACAGGATTTACCTTATCCACGGGTGCAAAACGCTCTCCTGATGCTTCCTGGATGAAACTAGAACGGTGGAATGTTTTATCAGCAGAACAGCAACAAAGATTTGCACCCATTTGCCCAGATTTTGTAGTGGAACTGCGATCGCCTAGCGATAGCCTCCAACCCCTAAAAGATAAAATGACAGAATATATGCAAGAACCAGGGGTACAATTAGGCTTTTTGATTGACCGTAAGCATCGCCGAGTTTATATTTATCGTCCTCATCAACCAGAAGAATGTTTAGAAAATCCTGATACAGTCAGTGGTGAACCTGCATTGCCTGGGTTTGTGTTAAATATGAGCAAAGTTTGGTAGCTATATTATTTAGAGTGAATCTAGTCGCTGGCGTAATTTACTACTGAACGCATCAATTACAGTCACAACTACTAACAGCACTAGCATCATAGTTGTAGCTTTGTTGTACTCAAAACCATCAATGTAACTCTTGAGTTGAAAGCCAATTCCACCTGCACCCACTACACCCAACACTGAAGCAGCGCGGATATTATATTCAAACATCCATAAGGTATATCCTAAACCCAAGGGTAAGACTTGAGGTAGAATGCCGTACTGCACAATCTGAAATCTCGATGCACCCATCACTTGCAAAGATTCTAAAGATTTGGCATTCACCGCTTCAATGGCTTGTTGATAGAACTTTGCTAAATAGCCAATGGTGTAAATTGCTAAAGCTAAGGTTCCGGCGGGTGCGCCTAAGCCAGTGGCGGCGACGAAAATTAACCCCAAAATGATGGAAGGGACGGAACGCACTGCGTTTTGTAGTAAGTTGGCTAACCATTGCAACCAACGAGGCGCAACATTACTAGCACTCGCTACAGCAATGGGTAAAGATAAAATTGCACCTATACTAGTTCCCCACAAAGACATCTGCACTGTTTCTATGAGTGCCTTAATTGCTATATCGATAACTGTCAGATCAGGGGGAAATAAGCGAGAAACAAAATCAGTGATGTAAGGCCAGCTAGATATTACTAATTCAAAATCGACTTTGATGCCTCGCAAAGCCCAAGCATAGACTGTAACAACAATTAAAAGGATGAGTAGGGGACTGATCCAAGGATAACGGCGAAGAGTTTTTGAATTTAACATTTGACAAATTGGGCTTGCAAGTTTTCACAAAGTCCGTCGTAAACAATCCGTCCAGCATCTAAGATGATCGCACGTTGACCGTATTTTGCAGCTATACCTAAATCGTGCAGAACTGTCACAATCGTCATACCTTGCTGGTGCAATTCTGATAAAGTTTCCATTACCTGTTGACAGGCGACAACATCCAAACCTGTAATTGGTTCATCAGCTAAGAGAATTTGCGGTGATTGAATTAATGCGCGGGCGATCGCCACTCGTTGTTGCTGTCCACCACTGAGTTGGCTGGTTTTTTGATCAGCCTGTTCTTTTAAACCCAACTGTGCAAGTAAATCCATTGCTAAGTTGCGATCGCGCCCTGGAAAGCCCAATAATGTCTGCCAAGTTGTCCTGACACCAAGTCTGCCACACAACACATTATCAATTGCTGACAACTGGCGAATTAATCCGCCTCCCTGAAATATCATTCCAACATTGCGGCGAATTTGCGGTAGGGTGCGGGGTGTCATTGTTACACCGTTGATTTGAATTTCTCCCTTGGTGAAGGGGACTAATCCGATCAGCGATCGCAATAGTGTCGATTTCCCTGCACCATTAAGTCCTAACAGAACAACAAACTCACCCTGTTTTATCCGACAACTAATCCCATTCAGGATAGGACGATTTAAAGACGCAGTGTATGCTGTCTCTAAGTTATGACATTCAATTACACAATCATTCATCGATTTTTATCATGAGTGTAAGGGCTTCGCCGTGAGCGTCAGCCGAACGGTGTAGGGAATGATAAGTTTTGCGTTTCTCGCTACTCATCAACTTTAACGAGATTGTTGTCTGTTGAGAATGGGTGTAAGAGTTTTGAATATCTACACCCTTACAGGGAAGCCAAAATTCAAAAGTCAGAGAATTTTTGACTTTTAACTTTTGACTTTTGACTTGATTTTGCCCTTACACCCTTTGACTACGGCGCAATCCCAATCCGGGAAAGAGCAGTGCGAATTGGTGACAGGTGACGATTATGATCAACTCTGACCAATTCGGTGGAGTTGTATAAGTTGCGTAATAGCTGATTATTTTGTGATTGATTTAACTTCAGGAGAGCGTTGATTAATCTTTCTCTGTCTTGTACTGGTACATCATCATCAATGGCGATACCGTGGGCAGGAACACCGGAAATTTTGTAAAGTACGCGTAATTGGCTTTTTTCTTGAGGCGTGATGTACGGTGAGAACATAGCATACTCAGAAACAACCGCTACATCAGCTTGACCGCGCACTACTGCTTGCAACGCTTTGCTGTAATTACCACCGTAAGCAACTTGACCGAAGAAATTATCCAGGCGATCGCGGTTGGGGACAAATCCCTGTTTGACTAACTCACTCACCGGGAAAACAAATCCTGAACCAGAAGTTGGGGAAGTAAAGGCTATGCGCTTACCCCGCAGTTGTCCTAGGGTTGCTTGAGCCGTATTTCTGGTTTTCAAAGAGCTATTGTTAGGAACGACAAATATTGAATTATAGGTGTATCTACCAGAGTAATTGTCACGGACTTCAGCTAGATACAACTTAGCATTTGCCAATTGTTCAGCTTTCAACGCCGGACGGCTGCTAAGAAAAGCCACATCAGCGCGATTTGCTCTTAAAGCTTCCACCGCCGCAGTATCATCACCAATCTGTGCTTTGACGGGAATCTTTAACTCGTTAGAGAGAAACCTGGCTACAGCGTTGGCTTTATTTTGCAAGTCTGTAGAGTCAGAACGACTAGGAAAAATTACTGTTAAATTACTTAGTCTTCTAGCTTGGGCAAGTAAGCGTGGCGCTTGTTGATTAGGAATGGAGTTAGCATTAGCATTAGTTGTCTGCATCGCCCCAAAAGTACCAACAACCAAACCTGTCAGTGCTGCAAATGCAACACCAGCACCCAAAACGCCCTTTTTACTCACACTCATTTCTAACTCTCCGTTAGGAACTATTGGCAGTATTTTTGATAATAAGTTTCAACTATCTCAACAAATGAATCTAGCAACTTTTAGGAATAAAAGTCAATATTAAGCGAGTGAGGGGCCGGAAGTAGGAAATGCCTTTTGTATTTAGCACTTATGTGTTGAAATGATGCTTTTAAGTAAGTATGCGGTAAAATTTATAAATTATGTCATCGCGTAGGCTTAAGCCTTGCCGTAGGGTACGGAGCAACGTGAAGTGAAGCAATCGCAGAGATTTTGAGTATTTTACATTTAGTTATACAGTTGGATTTATTTGCAACCTGCTACTTATAACCATTGAACAAAAATAATGCAATACATAGATGAATTTAAACCTATAGCTTTGCATTAGGTTTGATTAATCCTAAAGATGAATGCCTCAATTTATCGCTGTCTCTCGCAGACTTCCTGCCTGGCAATCTCGCAGCCAAGCTTTTATACCTTGGGCAACTATACCATTGCTACTATCACGCGGTGGTGTTGGTGGTTGTTTGTTAGTAGAAGAACCAGTTTGTGTCAACATCATAACCAAATACCAGCCACTTTGATTTTTAGTTAAAAATAACCAATGAAATTCTTGTAATTCAATTGCTTGATTGTCTATATACTGCCGTTCTAAGGTGGTAAAAAAAACTTGTTCAACTTTTGTATTGGAAATCTTTTGCTCGTTGAGATGATCACCAACAGGATTTAATGGTAGAGGTTTAAATTCTGGTCTACCTGCTAACACCATATAACTGAACAAATCACTACTTCTTGTCCGACGACGAGCGCGTTGACCAGCACGATTAGCATAGCTAGGTAAATCTCGTAAAAGTTGAGTAGTTAATGTTTCAAGATTTTTTTCTCTACAAGCAGAGTTTGCTTTCATCTCTGCGGCTTGAGAAAATACTGGTGGATCAATAGTATTTAAAATTACAAAGCAAAAAGTAGAAGCTAAGAGAGAGAGTAGGGAAGAAAAGATTTTCATGTTTGGTTGTGGTTTTTCCAGAGGCTAAATTCATCTGCTCTCACCAACACGCATCTGGGGAAAAAAAGGGGTGAACAAGAGGAAAAACTAAATCGTTCACGTGGTGACTTTAATACAAACAGGACTTACGCACAAAGATTCTCAGTAGAGATTGGGTTTATGGGTGAACGGGTATGGGGTGTAAGGGTTTTGGATACATCTACCCCTACACCCTGACACCCTGGCCCAAAACCTTGATTTTTCGTTTTCATGCGTAAGTCCTATTACTGCCGAGGTAACATTGTTGAACGTACTATCAACCGACTCAAGCAATTCCACCGCATCGCTACTCTTGATGAGAAGCTCGCTGCAAATTATATCGTATGGGAATGAGCGCCTGTATTTTGTTGTGGTTGTAGTGTGAAAATACTCCCTAACCCTTTTTTTTATTGCAACAGTCCAATCATGTGTAACAAACCATGACCAGTAACTAGCTCAATAATTAAGGCAATAAAGCCTAACATCGCAATTCGACCATTCCAAACTTCCGCACTCGTAGTCATACCCCATTCCCAACTTTCTGGGGGATACATTTTCACCCTTTTCTTCATTTGGGCTGCTTGTGACAGCTTGAAGTTGGGTTGTTCCAGTGCTTCAATGACTAAATCAGCCAAGGCGCGAATAAATACTGGATGAGTATTAGGTGCAGGTGCGCGACGGAAGTTGTGAATTCCCGCTTCTTCGGCGATTTCTCGATATTCAATGTCAATTTCTTGCAGTGTCTCAATATGTTCGGAGACAAAACTGATGGGTACAACCACGATATCTTGTACACCTTGTGCGCCTAATTCCTTCAACGCATCTTCTGTATAAGGTTGTAGCCATTCTACAGGGCCGACACGGCTTTGATAAGCCAAAGTATGAGCATTCGGACGGTTGAGGGTCTGCATAATTAAGTATGTGCATTCCTCAATTTCTTGCTGATAGGGGTCACCTGCTTCTTCCACGTAGCTTTTTGGTACACCGTGGGCACTAAAGAAGATATGTACATCATTAGGGTTAGGAAATTGGTCTATTTCCTGGGCGATGAGTTCCGCCATTGCTTTGAGGTAATTGCGCTGTTTATACCAAGAAGGAATGACGGTGTATTCAAGACTTTGCAGTTTGGGGTCTTCTTGCCAAAGTTTTTCTAATAACCGGAAGCTAGAACCACTGGTACTGATAGAAAATTGCGGATAAAGGGGCAGAATTACCAGCTTATCAATTTCATCTTGGGTAAGCTGGGCGATCGCTTCTTCTGTATAAGGATGCCAGTACCGCATACCCACATAGATGTTAGCCTCTTTACCCAAATCACTCAACTGTTCTCTTAAAGCTTCTCCTTGCGCTTCTGTAATTCGCCGCAAGGGAGAACCACCACCAATTTGTTTATAATTCTCTTGCGATGTTTTAGTACGCCGCGACGCAATAAACCAAGCTAAGGGTCTTTGCAACCAACGAAATGGTAGGCGAATGATTTCAGGATCAGAAAATAAATTGAACAAAAACGGCCCAACGTCCTCTAACTTATCGGGGCCACCGAGATTGAGTAATAAAACGCCTACACGACCCATAGCAGTTATTTTCCCCCAACCCTTTCAGATTTTTTACTAATGTTAACAATATATCTTTATTAAATATAAAGCTTAACAGTCAGGAAAGGTGCAATGGCAACAATTTTACGAGATTTAAGTTACCGCTATCAATGGTTATATGATGCTATTTCCCGTTTAGCAGCTATCAGCGTCGGTGGAGAAACCCGTTTTCGCCAACTTGCCTTACAAGGCTTAACAATTCATTCAGATACTCAGGTATTAGATTTATGTTGTGGCAGTGGGCAATCTACACAATTTTTAGTGAAATATTCACAAAATGTAACAGGATTAGATGCCTCACCAAAATCTTTGCAACGGGCAAGACAAAATGTCCCTGAAGCCTCATATATAGAAGCCTTTGCCGAAAATATGCCCTTTGCCGAGAATTTTTTTGATGTGGTGCATACCAGTGCCGCATTACATGAAATGCACGCTGCACAATTACGACAAATTCTGCAAGAAGTATATCGAGTCCTGAAACCAGGAGGTGTATTTACATTGGTAGATTTTCATGCACCGAATAATCCCATATTTTGGCCTGGTGTCTCAGTGTTTTTACTATTATTTGAAACAGAAACAGCTTGGGAGTTAATCAAAACTGATTTGCCAGAGTTATTAAAGGAAATTGGCTTCAATGTAGAGAAGACACAATTGTATGCAGGCGGGAGTTTACAAGTGATTCACTCCAAAAAATAACCGCCTACTAAACAAACAAACTTTCTCTAACTCTTTGCGCCTTTGCGCCTTTGCGCGAGAAAATAAAATTCTTGTTCTCCATTATTAAGTATTGGAGAAACATCATCAAGCATCTCGACTCATCACAAAATCAAACAGATGATGCGCCATTTCCAACTTAGAACAATGGGCAATTTCTAATTGATGATTCTGCCCATCTAAAAATATGGCTTGATTGTTGTTACTCCCAAAACCACTATCAGGTTTATCAATAGGATTAGCAACAATTACATCTAATTTCTTAGTCTGCAACTTTGCCTTTGCAGGGGTGATGATATCTCCCGTCTGTGCAGCAAAGCCAATTAATAACTGATGTGGTTGTTTGAGTTGTGCTAATTGGGCAACGATATCAGGTACAGATTCTAAAGGTAATGCTTGAGGGAGCGATCGCTTGGGCAATTTCTCTGTACTATAATCTCTAGGCTTTACATCAGCCACAGCTGCCGACATCACAATCACATCAGCATTCGGTAAGTATTCCAGCATTACCTGCTGCATTTCCTCTGCTGAGATGACGGGTATTGCTTGCACTCCCAAGGGTACATCCCAACTAGCTACACCATGTACTAAAGTCACATTTGCACCACGATGCAAGGCGGCTTGGGCTAAAGCCAAACCCATTTTTCCCGTAGAAGGATTACCAATAAATCTTACTGGGTCGAGATACTCTCGCGTTCCCCCAGCACTAATTAATATGCGTTTACCGACTAAATCTCGCTTACCGCCAGTATGTAACAAAGATTGAACACGTGTGACAATTTCTGCTGGTTCCGCCATTCTACCAGCACCGATGCGATCGCACGCCAGTAACCCCGATGCTGTACTCATCCCATGATAGCGGCTGTCTGTTAACAATTGCTGCCAATTGCGCTGCACCGTCAACTGTTCCCACATATCCGTATTCATCGCCGGCGCTAACAGCACAGGACAAGTCGAAGCTAACACCGTATTAGTCAGCAAATTATCAGCCATCCCGTAGGTTAACTTAGCCAATGTATTTGCAGTTAAAGGCGCAATTACAATTAAATCTGCCCATTCTCCCAACTCAATATGCAACGGACGAGAGTGAGTTGGTTGCCAAAAATCATCATCTGTATAGGCTGGATGACGGGAGAGAGTCGCTAAAGTCAGAGGTGTGATAAATTCTTGTGCTGAACGGGTGAGAATTACACGAACTTCCACCCCACTTTTAAACAGCGTTGAAACCACCTCACAAACTTTATAGGCGGCGATACCGCCGCCTACACAAATAAGAACCCTGTTGTTGCGTTTTTCGCTGGGAGACTGAAGATTAGACATCAGAAAAAAATATGAAGCCTGAAATTATTTTCACACTTCATACTTTATACTTCATACTTTACCTAAGCTTCATCGTAAGGTTCTAAATCTAAGAGGTAGATATAGGGTTCAACTAATTCTGGACGCTGAAAGGCGATCGCCCGCAGTAGATGCCAATCGTTCAAACCTTCAAAAGCATTGCTATAATTATCAAGTTCCAGACGAGTAGCTAAATCTTCCACATCTGCTGCGGTCATGGCAGCTATTTCATTTCTGGAAATGCCTAGAGTCTTCATAATGCTTGCCCCTCCCTTATGCAGCATTTGCATCCAGCTTGGGTAAAGTTGCGCTTGACGCAACCACCCAATCTATATTACTCATTAGACGGCATTTCTTTCGTAAAAATTTGCATGATTTTTACCATAATTGTAAAAAATTTGTATTTAAAGCTACGCAATTGTCGTTAAAACAAAATTTCGTAACGCTTCTAACATTTGCAAATTAATTTCATGCCCTGCCTCAAATTCCCGGTAATCTACTGTAAAACCTAGAGACTGCAAGCTTTCCCGCGTTCTGATAGCTGCTTGCAATGGCACAACTTCATCTTGAGTACCGTGCATAACTAAAGTCGGTGGAATCTCCTTCTGTTCTTTAGGTACTGCATCAGGATGTAAATAGCCACTCATCACCGTTAAACCAGCCAGAGGTAACTTTAATCCCACCTCTAAAGTCATCGCCCCGCCTTGAGAAAACCCACACAAAACCGTCCGCGATAAAGGTACACCAGTGCTGCTTTCTAAAGATTGTAAAAACTCGGTGAGTAATTGCCGACTTTCGGCTAAACCCTGATACATATTCTCATTTCGCAACTCATACCAAGCCTTACCCACAGCAGAATAAGGATGTGGATAAGGTGCATTCGGAAAAACAAAATGGTAATTCGGTAATTGGAAGTAAGGTAATAAAGATGCCACATCATCGGCATTAGCACCCCAACCATGCAAAGCCACAATTAAGCCAACCGGGGGTTGAGAATTAGCAGGCGGGACATTGATAAATTGTAAAGACAGAAGCTTACTCCTAAAATTTAACTCTTCTCAATTGTCTAAAAATTTTACTCTGCTTCATCTTCTAGCAGAATGGTATTGAGAAGATTCAGTTCATTCGATGCCATAAAATAGTGATCGCTAAACACTGTTTCTAATTGCGTAAAAATCCGTCAATTGGTGGTACTGCTTGTTACAAGCGATCACGCTTCTGTTTCATCTTTCCGGGAATCGAGAAACTTCCCTCTGAATTAAAATTAGAACAGACACAGGCAAGGGTGACTTTGTATGACTCCAGCCGCAGATATTCGTAGACGAGCGATCGCACTCATTGAGCAGTTGTCTCCAGAACGGTTAACTGCTGTCGTTCAATTGTTAGAATTTCTATCTGAATCCACTCATAAAGCTACATCTAATTCTGAGGAGTTAGCCTTGATTGAAGGTATCCAACGCCGTCTTCCTCCGGATGAGCAGAAACGATTAGAAGAGTTGCGCGAAAAGTGTGAGTGGGGCGAACTGACTGACATAGAACATCAAGAATTGATTCAGTATGAGGATCGGCTAGAACAGTGGAGAGTAGAACGCTTAGAAGCTCTCATAGAGTTAGCCAGACTTAGGAATATCGACTTGCTGACTTTGAATCGTCAATTTGTATCGGAGTCTCAGTCATTCCATGCCGTCTGAGTTCGAGCGAGTACCTGTTGCGCTGAGGCGAACAGTCGCCAGCAGAGCTAATCATTTTTGTGAATATTGTCGATGCCCAGAAGAATTTTCCCCTGACAGTTTTACGGTAGAACATATCAAACCCCGTCAGGCTGGTGGAGAAACCATCGCAGAAAATTTAGCTTGGTCATGTTTTGGTTGTAATGGTCGAAAGCATACCAAAACTAGCCATTTCGATCCCCAAACCGAACAAGAGGTTGCGCTCTTTCATCCTCGTCAGCAGCTTTGGTCAGAGCATTTTAGCTGGAACGATGATTTTACCGAGGTTATGGGTAAAACTCCCTGTGGTCGAGCAACCGTGGAAGCTCTGAAATTGAATCGAGTTGGAGTCGTTAACTTGCGTCGTCTTCTGAACTCAGTAGGGCTGCATCCGCCGAAATCAGAATAACATTGAATTTGAAGCGATCGCACTATTTCAAAAGATGGGAATGAAGGGGCGATCGCACGTTCCACTAACTCAGTTATTGCTACCACGCTTTGATCAGCAAAACATCATTCGTTCATTATCGCTCTACTAGCAATAGCGATCGCACTTTAACAGGGACAGTCAGTAAACAAATGAAGCTAAATATTTTGTTTGCATCTTTCAAAAGGTAATTGCGAATTGGATAATTATGTGCATTCGATAACGTAATAGCTTGAGAGTATTTGGTAAAGATAACAATGCTTTTTTGAGTTCGTAATTATTTAGACACATAGTATATTGTGTTTGCCAGCTATTAAGGTGAGGTTAAATATTTAATATTAGTGCTAAGATTGCACACCAATACTGATTTAATTAGCCGCATCTGCTGCCACACTATGCTAATTTTCAGACAAAGCCATTAGCATAATATTATGCTGCTGCAAATTGCTAAGTCTATCTTCCGTCGTCGGCTAACTAGTGCGATCGCTCTTCCCAGCGTTCTGTTATTGTTATTTTCTGGGGTTTCCCTTTGGCAAGTAAACCGCTTACTTTCAGCCCTGCAATGGGTAGATCATACAGATCAGGTAATTGCTCAGGCTTACCGCGCTCATAAACTACTGTTAGACGAACAGACAGGCTCGCGTGGCTATCTCCTCAGCGGAAAGCCAGAATTTCTTGAACCCTATCAAGAAGCTAGGCCAGTCACTGGTGCTGCTTTTGCAGAATTAAAATATTTAGTTGCAGATAATTTTCCTCAAGTTCAACGTGTGCAGCAACTAGAGGTGCATTATCAAGAGTGGAATCGTCTCATCTCCCAAGCAGTAGAACGTCGTCAGCGAGGAGAAACTGAACCATTGGTAGGTTTGGAAGTGCGTCAACAGAAGATGGAGGTAATGCGTCAGCAAATCGCAGATTTTGTTGCAACAGAAGAACAACTACGTAATAAACGCAGCCGAACTGCTCGCAATACAGCACAGCAAGTAAGTGCAATTAGCATCATTTTGGCATTAGTAATTGGGATAACGCTGGCTTACTACATCCGACAACAAATTTTCCAAGTCTTGCACACTTATGAACATGCTTTGAAAACTGCTATTGAGCAAACTGAAAAATCACAACGTTCGGCTCAACGCTTGGCTGATTTGCATCAAATTGACCGAGCCATTTTATCGGCTCAACCTGATGTCACAATCATCAGGGATGGTTTAGGTAGGTTGCGTCAACTGATAAATTGCCAACAAGCCTTTTCTATCTTGTTTAATTTTGAGACCAAAACAGCCGAGGTGCTAGCAGGTAACGCTGATGGTGAATTACAACTAGCTGAAGGTACAACACTACCAATTACCGATTTTGCGCCTGTGGAAGTTCTACAGACTCCAGAAGTTTTTGCTAGTCATGATGAACATCCGCCAATTCTCAAAAAACTTCTAGCTACAGGGCTAAATAGTTGTTTAATTATCCCTATGCAGATGGAAGATACAGTGATTGGTGAAATAATTTTAGCTAAATCTGAGGCGGCAACTTTTAGTAGTGAAATTGTCGAAATTGCTAGTGAAGTTTCAGCACAATTAGCGATCGCTATTCAACAATCCCAACTCCGCCAACAACTGCAAGATTATGCCACAGAATTGGAGCAGCGAGTATTACAACGTACTGCCGAACTCCAAGAAGTTAATCAAGATTTAGAAGCTTTTAACTATTCTGTATCTCACGACTTACGCGCTCCTCTGCGTACTATGCAAGGGTTTGCCCAAGCTTTATTAGAAGACTACAGCGACCAACTAGACTCGTCTGGTCAAAGCTATCTTCACTATATTGCTGAGGGGGCTTTGCAAATGGATACCTTAATTACTGACTTGCTGAATTACAGTCGTTTGAGTCGTGTGCAAATTCAAATGCAACCCGTTGACTTAAATAATGTAGTCAGAGAAGCTCTGAAACAATTAGATGTCCAAATTAAGGAACACCAAGCTCAAATTAAAATTGACAATTCTTTACCGCAGGTAATGGCTCATCGCTCTACCCTTGTGCAAGTATTAACCAATTTATTGAGCAACGCCATCAAGTTTGTTAAACCAGATGATTTACCAATCATTCAGATATACTCCGAAGAGTATATTCACAATGACACTAGTTGGATTAAGTTGTGGATTGCTGACAACGGTATTGGTATTGCACCAGAACATCAAGAGCGAATTTTTCGAGTGTTTGAAAGGCTCCACGGTATAGAAGTGTATCCTGGTACAGGTATTGGACTAGCGATCGTGCGGAAAGCCTTAGAACGTATGGGTGGTTTATGTGGAGTGGAATCTCAGCTAAATACAGGTAGTCGCTTCTTTTTTACTCTACCAAAAGCTGTTTTTGACCAATATTTACTTCACAATAAGTAGTTGGACAAAATTTAATTCAACGGTGGAGATAGGGAACAGGAAAACGACGTTGTGTAATTAATTCTATCTATTTACTTACAAGTAGATTTATCTTGAAAAGTAATCTACAATCCAAAATTCAAAATTATTTTATCGCCAAGACACCATAGATAGTTAATGACTATCTACGTAGGGTGTTTTTTTAATGTAACTTCGATAACTCCTGCGGTAGAAGACAAGAACGCAGAAATTGCTCAGGATAATAATAGGTGATTTTAGATGTTCTATAAACTCACATAGCAGTTTGTAGAGGTAAGGAGTGAAGTATATGAGAAATCTATTAAAAAATAAGTGTAAATTCATACGAGCAGATAACTTTTGGTCTGTGCTGCTAAAAACTACAAAATACGAATGAATACTTTATCGACAGGGGAAACAATCTTACTAGTAGAAGACAATCCCCAAGATATTTTGCTTGTGCAAAGAGCGTTTCGCAAAGCTGGCATTACTAATCCATTACAAGTGGTGAATGATGGCGATGCAGCCGTATTTTACCTTGCTGGAGAAGCAGTTTATGGCGATCGCGGTCTTTATCCATTACCTGCCTTAATTATGCTCGATTTAAAACTGCCGCGTCGTTCTGGCGCTGAGGTGTTGACATGGTTAAGGCAACAACCAGGTATCAAGCGTCTGCCAGTGGTGATTTTAACTGCTTCTCAAGAATATATAGATATTAATCATTTGTATGATTTAGGTGCAAATGCTTACATGGTTAAGCCTGTGGCTTTTGATGATTTAGTTGCAATTGTCACGATTATTAACCAACATTGGATGGTTTTGAACCAAAAACCAGAACTGGGTACTTCTTAAATAAATTAATTATAAGTTCGATGTTACGTATTCTCTTGATTGATGACAATCCCCACGATCGCTTGCTGGCAATTCATGCCTTAGAGCGAGAGTTTGCTGAGTTGCAAATTCAGCAAATTGCTCGTCCACAAGAGCTTGAGCAGGCATTGTCAGCAGGAGAATTTGACTTGGTAATTACTGACTACGAGCTGCGTTGGAGTAATGGAATCACTGTACTTCGCAAAATCAAAAGCCGCTATCCAGAAATACCTGTGGTGATGTTTACTAACAGTGGCTCACAAGAAATTGCGGTAGAGGCGATGAAATCAGGCTTGGATGACTATGTAATTAAGTCACCAAGTAATTATATGCGTTTACCTATAGCGGTACGTTTGGCACTCAAGCAAGTTACAACTCAACGCCAAATGAAAGGGTTAGAAACGCGCTTTCAAACTTTACTCAATCAACTGAAAGTAGGAGTGTATCGTATTACCGCCGATGGTATTTTACTAGAAGCTAATGCAGCATTTTTACAACTGCTCGGTCTAGATTCCTTAACAGAATTTCCTTTACATCAAACTCTAGAGTCTTATTTTGCATCAGAAGAAGATGCCCGACTCTGGCAACAACTCAGAACAAATGGCAATGGCCGAGAGCGGGAATTATTGTTGCATCGCATTGATGGCAGTGAAATTTGGGTGAGGATTAGTCAAACTTTTACGACTAACGGCGATACAACAATTATTGATGGAATTATGGAAGACATTACAGAGCGGAAATATGCCGAAAAAGCCCTTCAGGAAAGTGAAGCTAGGTTCCGATGGATATTTGATTCAAATGTCATTGGAATTTGTTTTTGGGATATTGATGGCAATATTACAGCAGCCAACGATGCTTATTTACAGCTTGTAGGTTACACCCGTGCAGATATGGAAACGAAAGGTTTGCGTTGGATAGACATCTCTGCGTCTGAATACAATGAGGAAGATTTACGGATAATTGAAGAACTCAAGCAGTGTGGAATTTCAACTCCTGTAGAAAAGTATTACATTCACAAAGCTGGTTATCGTGTTCCCATTCTGATAGGCTGTGCTTTTCGAGAAGGTTCTCAAACTGATGGTTTTGCCTTTGTAGTTGATTTAACAGCAAGCAAGCAAGCCGAACAAGAACGAGAACAACTTTTGCAACGAGAACAAACAGCACGTCAAGCCGCAGAAGCCGCTAATCGTGTTAAAGATGAATTTCTCGCTATTTTATCCCATGAGTTGCGATCGCCACTGAATCCGATTTTAGGTTGGTCGAAGTTGCTCACTAGCCACAAATTAAACGAAGCCAAGCGAACGGAAGCTTTAGCAACTATTGAACGCAATGCTAAATTACAAGCTCAACTCATCGAAGATTTATTGGATATCTCACAAATTCTGCGAGGTAAACTCAGCCTCAATATTGCTTCTGTAGATTTGCGTTCAGTAATTTCGGCAGCCTTAGAAACTGTCCAGTTAGCAGCCCAAGCCAAAGCAATTCAAATTCAAACTACCTTATCACCCAATGTTGGTGAGGTTTTGGGAGATCCCGTGCGTTTGCAGCAAGTAGTTTGGAATTTGCTTTCTAATGCTGTGAAGTTTACATCGGCTGGTGGTCGTGTAGAAGTCCGCTTAGAACAAGTTGGCAGACAAGCGCAAATTCAAGTCATCGATAATGGACAAGGCATTAGCCCTGACTTTTTGCCTTATGTCTTTGAATATTTCCGCCAAGCCGATAGTCAAACTACGAGAAAATTTGGTGGATTGGGATTAGGACTGGCAATTGTCAAACATTTGGTAGAGTTACATGGTGGTGCAGTCTGGGCAGCCAGTCCAGGAGAAGGACAAGGGGCTATCTTTACTGTCAGAATACCGTTAATCAACAGTCAAACTCAGCAAGCTCCGAGTACTGAACAGTCTGATATTTACCAAGAGTTAACAGGTGTTCGCATCTTAGTTGTCGATGATGAAGTAGATTCGCGGGAAGTGGTAGCTTTCATGCTCAAAGAAAGTGGTGCAGAAGTCATCGCCGTCGCATCAGCCACAGAAGCACTCTCAGCTTTTAACCAATTACGACCAGATGTCCTCGTCTTTGATATTGGGATGCCTGATGTCGATGGTTATATGCTCATGCGTCAAATTAGAAGTCTACCTCCAGAAAAAGGCGGGCAAATTCCGGCGATCGCCCTGACAGCTTATGCCGGAGAATTAAATAAAGAACAAGCTCTGTTAGCTGGTTTTCAAATGCACTCCTCTAAACCAGTTGAACCGAACGAGTTAGTCAAGTTAATTACTCAACTAGTTAAAGAAACTTAACGTGGGTGAAATTCCACGGCTGTTTGTAAAATTTTGATGTCATAATCGCCGAAGAAATCGTGACCAAGTAAGCCAATACCTGCTTTGGATGCGATCGCCACTTCCAGATTATTTGCGACAGCACCACCAGCAGCGATCGACTGAATCTTGCCTGTAGCAAGTTCTACTTGGCTACCATCGGCAGTTTGAGCTTGGAGTGTTCCTGTAGGTTTGATTCGCAAAGCGTTCGCCATTGCTTGCGTAATTAAAGTTCCGTTAGCACCTGTATCGACAATCATCTCAAAGGTTTTTTGATTATTAAAGGTGACATCAATCACCGGAGTTCTCCCAAAGTGCCGTTTGATCGGCACGCGAAAAACCCTGCCTTCAGAAGTTGCCTTTGTTTGATGAGAATCACTGCAAAGCTTGGTTAATTCTACTGTCATCCCGGAAGAAGTCACCATAAAACAAGTGCCTTTATCTTCAGCTATTGCTCGGTGTGTGAATCCTGAAAATATCAGCGTTGGCATTACTGCAATCAAAGCTAAGTTAATATTAGTAATTGCACGCTTCAAAGCACAGTTCATTTGAGGATTTCTCCGAATTTTTATCAAGACAAAAAATAAATTTTTAATTAAAAAATAAATTAATTTACTAATTATTAAAAATCCACTTATTTTTCAATAAGTTTTCTAGGTTATCCAACCATGTTTTTCAAATAAATCCAGTATTTTTTAGGATTTATTTATGTGCAGAATATGATTTTTTTACGTAATAGATATATATTATCTAGATTGAGGAAAAGCTAACTTAAAGATTAAGTGAAGAGTCAATGAATCTACTGAGGTGATATTTAAAGAAGACTTATAAAGTAAAAATAAAATTACCGTAGGGTGTGTTAGGCGCAGATTGTGAGCTAATTCACCACAAAAATTAGATAAGAGCGCCTAACGCACCATCATAATTTGGCTATTCTTTCTTTTTCCTTTTGCCCTTCGGGTCGCCATTTGCTTTATGCCGGGAAACCCGTCCACCGCAATGGCTCACTTTTTACTTTTGCCTTGTTGTACTAGGCACAATAATGAGTGACTGCATGAATAGCAGTGGCGATCGCATTTCTTACTGCAACATCTTTCTGTTCTAAAACTATTCCTTCATCAACAGTACGTTGCGCCACCACACCGCAAACAGCCGCCGCCGCAAATTGATATACTCCTGCCATTTTGAACAGTGTGCCGCATTCCATTTCATAGTTCAAAATATTTAACCGTCGATACTCTTCCGTAATTCCACGTAGCGATCGCATTAAATCAGGATTTGCCGAATCAGTGCGTTCTTGTCCTTCATAAAAAGTATCAACAGAAGCTGTAATTCCCCAATAATGCTCAAATCCTAATTCTTGTGCAGCCTTAACTAAAGCCACCGTCAAGAACGGATCAGCCGCAGCCGGATACTCTATAGGTGCAATGTCATTAGCCGCACCTTGACGACACAAAGCTGCACTACTAACCACAATACTGCCGACTGGGACATGAGGTTGAATTGAACCACAAGTTCCGATGCGAATAATTTGCCGGATGCCTACTTGTACCAATTCATTCACTACAATACTTAAAGAAGGCGCACCCATCCCACTCGTTGCAGATAAGATGGGGCGGTTATTTGGTAAGTATCCTAGATAACTATCAAGCCCACGATTTTGCGATAATAAACGCGCATCTTGTAAATAATTTTGGGCAATAAGACAAGTGCGATCGCGATCGCCCGATAATAAAGCAATCTCCGGAGGCGATTCCCCTAAATCGTCTTGCCCAAAACCAATGTGATAGAAGCGTTTATTTGTCATACCGTGGAGAGTAATACCAATTCTCTATAAACTTGCACTTAACAATTATCAAAATAGAATTCAGGTGTCAGGAGTCAGAATTCAGTATGAATTATGTACGACTGGCGGATGAATAACTGGGTTTAAAACCCCCACTAAATTAAAAATTTAGTGGTCTACAATTAGTGGCGGGTCTGAATCCCCCACTAATTACATTCTGACTCCTGAATTCTGACTTCTGAGTTCTTCTTCAATCTTCTATTCTTGGCGTACTTGGCGTACTTGGCGGTTCGTACTTAAAATTTGTAAATTTTATTTAAAACCCTAATACCTGTATGGATTTTTCTAGTACTTCTTTTGGACGAAAGGGTTTTGTTAAATATAAGTCAGCACCAACCTCGATTCCTTTTTGTTTATCAAATTCTTGCCCCTTTGCTGTCAACATCACAATGTAAATTTCATTCATTTGGAGGTCGTGTTTGACTATCTGACAAACTTCTAAACCACTCATTTTCGGCATCATAACATCTAGAAAAACTAAATTTGGCTTTTCAGTTTTAATAGTTTCCAGTGCTTCTTCTCCATTTCTAGCAGTTAGGAGTTCTACACCTTCATCCTCTAATGATTCTAGAGCTTGTTCCATCAAAATTACGATGTTAGGTTCATCATCAACAATGAGAATTTTTTGCGTCATATAGCAATCCGATGTGATTTCTAAAATTATTTATTTAGGAAGTGAAATGAGAGGCTAGGGATTAGGGGCTAGAGACTAGCAATTTTTTGATGTTTATACTAAGTTGCGTTCAGAAATAGTATTCCTAATCCCCACTCCCAGCCCAAATTACTATCTTTGATTGCAACTTGGTATTAGTGATGAATTTTCGCGTGATTAGCTGACTGGAAAGTGAAAAAATACTATTTCCTAGCCTCAAGTCTCTAGTCTCTCTTGATGCTGATTAGCGATCAGACAACATGATGAAAAAGACATTCTCTAAATCTTTTTCAAACCGTAAAGTTTTCACCAGGTCGGTTTCATGAGAAAAGATAGAATCAATGATAATCATGTCAGGTTTAGCTGATCGGGCTTTGTGGATGCATTCTTGGGGATTGGAGGCTTCAATGACGCTGTATCCTTGAGTTTGCAGCACATCTGATAGGATTTTAAGTGTTGAGGCATTTTTATCAACAACTAATACCTTTTTACTCGAAGTACCTTGGGAAAGGAGTAAGCCAATTTCGCTGAGGAGTTGTTCTGAATTGATGGGTTTGGTGAGATAGCGATCGATGCCAATGTGGTAGCCCCGTTCTTTATTTTCAATAATTGACAGAATAATAATCGGAATATCTGCTGTTTGGGGATCATTTTTGAGGACGGCTGCTACATCAAAGCCGTTAATTTGCGGCATCATCACATCTAAGAGAATCAAATCGGGACGGGCGATTTTGATTTGATGAATGGCATCCATACCATCTTTCGCTTCTCGAACTTTATAGCCTTCGTTTTCGAGTTGCTGTCGGAGTAATTCGCGAATGTTGCTATCATCATCCACTACCAGAATGGTTTTGCGTTTTTCGTTCAGCACAGCGTTGGTAGTGATGACATGTTCTTTGAGTTGTTTAACCAAGGCCTCCAAATTTATTTGTCCATTGGCTTTGTCATCTTTAGCGTAAATCGGAATCAGAAACGAGAATATGCTGCCTTTTCCTGGTTCACTTTCCACCCAAATTCTGCCGCCATGATGTTCGACGATTTGTTTGCAAATGGGTAATCCTAGCCCTGTACCTTTGGGTTTGTCGGTGAGGGTATCACCAACTTGGCGGAATTTCTCAAAAACCTTCGGCTGGTCTTCGAGGGCAATACCGATACCTGTGTCAATCACGCTGATGCAAACACCATCATTTTGTTGTTTGACGCGACAGGTAACAGTACCGTATTGAGTGAATTTTACTGCATTGGAAATTAGGTTGATCAAGACTTGCAACAATCGGTTGCGATCGCCCACTATTTGCGGTACTCCAGGATCAATCTCGCTCACCAGTTGCAAGCCGTTGGTTTCAAACAAGGCTGCTGTGGAAGTAGTCGCCCAATCTAGCAATTCACTGGGATCAAGAGGCTGCATTTGCCATTCCACTTTTCCGGCTTCCATCTTGGCAATGTCTAACACATCATTAATCAAGGATGTCAGTCGTTCTGCTTCCGACACAATAATGTTGAGATTGTCACCCACCCGCTTAATCGTTTTTTGCAGTTTGCGGTCTTCGGTAGTCAGCATCGGGAAGACATCGGTTTCGAGTTTTTCTTGAATGATGGAGGCAAATCCCAGCACCGAAGTTAAAGGTGTCCGCAGTTCGTGAGAAACTGTGGAAATAAAGTCGGTCTTCATTTTGTCAACTTCTTTTTCGGCGGTCACATCCCGAATCAGGAGTGCAGAACCAAAACAAGTAGCAGGTTCGTTAGCTGTTGTTTGCTTAAAGATGGCGGTGGCGACAGCTTGACCAATGCGTTCTTTTGCTAGTTCAATTTCGGCAGCAAATACCTCTTGGGGATGGGATTGAGTTTGTTCAATCAGATGTGCTAAACCAGCGATCGGCAGTTCTTGATAATGACCTTTGAGGGCGGTGGCTGTCAATCCGTGCATTGCTAAAAAGGCAGGATTGAAATGGGTAATTTGCCCTGACATATCTACGACTAACAAACCATCTGCTAAGTTATCCAAAATCGCGTTTAAACCTTGGGCTTCTGCAAGGGTATTTTGTAAAGCGGCTGTCCGTTCGGCAACTCTGGCTTCCAGTTCTTGATTGAGTTGGCGCAGCGCAATTTCCGCTTGTTTGCGGGCGGTAATATCAGTATTAATTTCTAACACGGCACAAGGTTCACCAGCAGCATCACGTTGTAAAGTCCATCGACTCTGGACAGTAATTAGTTTGCCATCATGGGTAATGTGTTGGACTTCTCCTTCCCAATTGCCTTGTTGTAATAACTCGGCTGTGATTTCTGCTTTGGGTTTGGGAAAGATTTTTTCGAGAAATGTGTAAATATATTGGTCTTTAACTTCCTCACGCGTCCAATGGTAAAGCCTTTCTGCACCTTGATTCCAGTAGGAGATTTTATCACTCATATCGCGGACAATAATCGCATCACTAGAGTGATTCAACATATCTAATAAACGTTGATTTTCCGCTTCTGCTAGTTTGCGATCGTGAATGTCAGTGCAAGTTCCAATCCATTCTCGAATGCTACCATCTGCTGCTAAGACAGGAGTACCACAAACTGAGAAATAGCGGTAGATTCCATCTTTGCCCCGCAGCCGATATTCAGTTTGGTAGATACTGCGGTTTGCCACGGCTGCATTCCAGGCGGCTTGTGATTGACTACGGTCATCAGGATGAATCGGATCAATCCAACCCCAACCAGTAACTTCTGCTTCAGTTTGCCCTGTATAAGCGATCCAAGTCAGCATTTCACTGCTAATCCCTAGACCTTCGGCTGTTGCTCCCCAAACAATTTGAGAGGTAGCAGTTACTAAAGAGCGATATCTTTCTTTTAATCTTTGATTTTCTGCTTCTGCCAGTTTGCGATCGTGAATATCTGTGCAAGTGCCAATCCACTCTCGCACACTACCATCATCTTCAATTACAGGTGCGCCCCAGACCCAAAAATAGCGATAGTTGCCATCCTTACCCCGAATACGGTATTCAATTTGATATTGGCTGAGGTTGGCGACAGCAATACCCCAAGCTTCTCCCGTGTAGCCGCGATCGTCAGGATGAACGGCCTCAATCCAGCCGCCGTTCTCAGCTTCCGCTAAGGTTTGTCCTGTGTAGGCTATCCAATCGGTAAGTTCAAAGCAAATTCCTTCTGGTGAACTAACCCAAATAATTTGCGTGTTGGTTTTAATCAAAGAACGGTATCTTGCTTCACTCTGTTTTAAGATTTTTTCCGATTGTAGCCGTTGTTGTTGAGCTTGTCTGAGGTCTGTAATATCCTCCACACTCGACCAAATCAGCTTCTCTCCATCTCTTTCAATCATTACGGCGGAGATTTTCACTGGCACCAAATGCCCATCTTTGTGGATGTATTCTTTCTCATAAGACTCGTAGCGGCCAGTTTGTTCTAAGTTTTTGATTATGGCTTGCTCAGTGGCAACATAGGTATCAGAAGTAATTTGCCAATTGTTGAGGTTAAGAGTTTCTGAAACAGTGCGCCCCAAAATAGCAGCGTATGCAGGGTTAATGTCAATCAGAGTACCATCTGTTCGGCACAATACCAGACCAACGGGACATTTTTCCAAAAGCTGACGGTGAAATTCGTCAAGTTGGTGAGACATATTTATAGTTTCCTAATATTGATTGTGGATTAATGGTGGGTTTGGGTAGGGGTGGCACAACAAAACCAGGACAACAAAGTGGCGTAAAGCTTTAATAAAATCGGATGACGTTGGAACATTTGGTAAATTTGGTTTGGAGAAGTTGTACTCACCCTGGGACTCTGCTGTGAAAGTCGCCGGATAAGTTGACTATGGCGAATCAGCAGTTCAGTGGGTTTGAGTATAGGGGTGGTAGATGCGATAAAGCCTTCTGCATCAGATGTATTGGTTGGTAAGGCAGTCTCTACCACAGATGGCACTACAACAGTGTGAGAGTCATTTTCTTCAGCATCTTCTGTGGCAAAATTCACTGGAATCTGAATCCAGAATTCTGTGCCTTGACCTGGTTGAGAACGACACTTGAGTATTCCTTGGTGTCTGTCCACAATAATTTGGTGGCTGATGGCCATACCTAAGCCTGTTCCCTTACCAATTTCTTTTGTGGTGAAAAAGGGATCGTAGATGCGTTGCATGATCTCTTCCGTCATTCCTGGGCCATTGTCGGCAATGCGAATCACAATCCACTGATTGTCTAAGTTTTGGGTGCGAATGGTAATTTGGTGAGTTGGGGTGGACATTTCCCGATTCCCTACTTCCGATTCCCCACTCACCATTGACTCTTCTAAAGCATCAATGGCATTGACCATGATGTTCATAAACACCTGATTTAACTGTCCGGGATAGCATTCAATCAAGGGAAGTTTGGCATAGTCTTTAATGATGGCAATTTCTGGGCGGTGGCTAGTGGCTTTGAGGCGATGGCGGAGAATCATCAATGTTCCGTCAATTCCATCGTGGATGTTGACGGCTTTGGTTTGGGCTTCGTCGTGGCGAGAGAAGTTTTTCAGGGATTTGACAATTTCTACGATGCGATCGCTCCCTAGTTTCATTGAATCTAGTAATTTGGGCAAATCTTCGGTAATAAACTCCACATCGATATTGTCTAATTCTGATTCCAGTTCTGGCGGGGTCACAGGAAAGCATTTTTGATATTCTTGCAGCAGGTGCAATAAGTCTTGGGCATACTCGGAAACACACCGCAAGTTGCCGCAAATAAAGTTAACTGGATTGTTAATTTCATGGGCGACTCCGGCAATGAGTTGTCCTAAGCTGGACATTTTTTCGCTTTGAATTAACTGGGTTTGTGCGAGTTGCAACTCTTGTAAAGCTTGCTGGAGCTTTTCTGTCTGGGCTTTTGCTTGGGCAGTAGCTTGAGTGCTTTGTTCATAAAGCAATGCTTTTTCAATGGCTACTGCGGTTTGTGAGGCAAAAATACTCACAAGTTTGAGATGTTCGGCTGTGTAAGCGTCGATTTTATGAGTGCCAATTGCGATCGCACCTAGTATTTGTTCTTTGGCTTGTAAGGGAACACAAATCAGCGCCTGAATGTTTTTCTCCTCTCCTAATCGCGGATCAGCTTGCACATGATTGACGAGTTCTGCACGACCAGATTGCACAATATTGCCAATAATGCCTTTGTTTGATGCGATTTGACGGTGGTCGAAAAACTTGCCAAATTCGGCAATCAGTTCCAAGGTAGCTGCATCCTGACTGAGGAGAAGAATCGCCCCGGCAGATGATTCAATTAATTGACTCATTTCTTGAAGTACGAGTTGGGCAATTTGTCGTTTATCCAAACTCGTTGTCAGTTGAGTCGAGATATCCTGAAATAAATCAATTTCCTGATATCGCTCTAGTAATTCTTTAGCTAGTTCTTTCTTTTCGGCTTCTTGTTTTGCCAAAAGCGAAAGTAAGTTTGCGACTGTATGTGTCTGTTCTTCCCCAATTACCCAACCGATGTGTTTTCCAGAAACCTCAATTGGATATCGGTTTTTTGTAATGTGTGTGCCAATACTGATCAGTTGCGTGCCATCTAACAGTTCAATCTCAATAGCACTGTTGATTTGGCTGGCTAAGTTCTCAAGCAGAGACTGTAACTCTTTTTTGTTCAGAATTTTTCTCAGGCTAACAATGGACATACCGCACCTCATCCACCGAAATTGGCCAATTGCCTGCGATGAAACCAACCCAGAGATGAATTTTATCCGCTGCTACTAAGTTTTTGCTTTGTCGCAGTTGGGCATTTTGTTCAACTCCCTGCGGGAGAGGGAACCCTTCAACAAGCTCAAGGCATTGCAGGGAACCGGCAACAGGCAACAGTTCATCCGTTTGTTCCCTTTCCCCAGCATTGGGCTTGAGTCCGCCACCTTGTGGTGATAGGTCTTGGCGATCGCGTGTAAATACTTCCATAAACTGTTTGAAGACAATGGGGAATTAGTCAGCATAGTGAATACCCGATCAACTAAAATACGACCCCCAGAATAAATCTTCCTGGCGGTGAGAGAGTCAGTAATTTTCACTAGTTGCATGAGCGCGACTATAGGTTTGCCTAACTTCTACATCACAAGAAAAAATTGTCATCACAGTCTAGGGATCTGAATCTAGATCAATTAAGACTAGTTTTCCCAGAAATATTAGTCGTATAACTATAAATGGATATTGGTATTTCTCTCAAAGAGTAAAGCTCTTTCCTAGCTACTGATTTCTAATTTCAATATTTATTAAGCAACTGTATGTTAAATTTATCTGTCCACTTACCAATTGCTTGACTACACTTAGAAATTAGCAACTGCATTGCTGTCCTTAAGCGTAATTATTATGAATTTATCTTTGAAGCAACTGGCTATTTATTTATCTTTATTGTTGGTTGGTGGTGGTGCAGGTCTGTTTGGTAGTCGCTATCTCCTGACGCAAAATCACTCGTTCAGAGAGTTAAGAAATGTGACAGCGGCTTTACCTCCAGAATCTGTAACCCCTTATGCCCCCAGTGGTACTATTGGCGCGGCTGGCGGAGATAATGTGAATTTTATCGCCACGGCAGTGCAGAAAGTCGGCCCGGCTGTAGTCCGGATTAATGCAACTCGCAAGGTGGCAAATCCTATCTCGGAAGCTTTGAAAAACCCCCTATTGCGCCGCTTTTTTGGGGAAGAGGAACAAGCAATTCCCCAAGAGCGCATTGAGCGCGGTACAGGTTCAGGATTTATTTTGAGCGAAAATGGTGAATTGCTGACAAATGCCCACGTTGTAGCTGATACAGATACAGTCCAAGTCACCCTCAAGGATGGTCGAACTTTTGAAGGCAAGGTAGTGGGCATTGATACGATTACGGATGTGGCGGTTGTAAAAATTCCTGGCGATGACTTGCCGACTGTGAAGCTGGGCAATTCTCAAAATTTAATTCCTGGACAGTGGGCGATCGCTATTGGCAATCCTCTCGGTTTAGATAACACTGTTACTATCGGTATCATCAGTGCGACCGACCGCACAAGCGCCCAAGTTGGTGTACCAGATAAACGTGTAAGTTTCATCCAAACTGATGCAGCTATTAACCCTGGTAACTCTGGTGGGCCTTTGTTAAATGCCCAAGGCGAAGTGATAGGCGTGAATACAGCCATTCGTGCTGATGCCCAAGGATTAGGTTTTGCCATTCCGATTGAAACCGCCGCCCGTGTTGCTAAAGAATTATTTACAAAAGGGCGGGTAGATCATCCTTTTTTAGGGATTGAAATGGCAGATTTATCTCCAACTAAAAAGCAGCAAATTAATCTGGAAAACAAGCTCAACATCAAGCAAGATTCTGGCGTTGTCATTAAGGGAGTTTTAGATGACTCGCCAGCAAAACGGGCTGGACTGCTTCCTGGAGACGTAATTCAAAAAGTTAACGCGAGGCCAGTTAAAACAGCCGCCCAAGTGCAGAAACTAGTAGAATCCAGCACAGTTGGAGATATCCTCGTACTTGAAATCAACCGCGGTGGAAAAATACAGACTTTGAAAGTACAGTCAGGTGTCTATCCGAAAAAATAGTCAATAGCCAGACAATTTTAGATTTTGGATTTTGAGCCAATCTAAAATCTAAAATCCCAAATTGATTGACTATTGCCCTTCAGATAAATAATCTAACTGCATTCTTTGTTCCATCTGCCGTAAGAAATACCCCGTCATCATTGCTGACGCTAATAGCCCAGCTAGATTTTCTCTGTCTGTAGTAATTTGCACATTGAAGTTTTCTGCGGGTAACATTCCCACCAGCCCTTGGACATTTTGGGAAATGATTTGCTTAATTTCGGGGCTGACAGACTGGGCTACACGCGCTAGAACATCAGGAGACTGATGTTGCAAATACTGGAGTAACTGATTGGGATTTTCCTCAAAGTTCTCGCTTAGAAGTTGATTCGGGTGTTCCTCGGAGTTGTCATTCAAAAAGTCAGGATCAAACACCATTGGCAGTCTTTTTTAGCTTAGTTGCTAATTCTACTCTAAACCATAGTACAAGGGTAGGGCCTTTTCCACAGGTATGGGTTTTATATCTACCAGAAAGAAGGATTAGGGTTTAGAGGTTAGGGATTAGGGGCTAGGCGGAAGTCAAAAGTCACCCTTCGGCTGCGCTCAGGGTAAAAAAGTCAAAAGTCAAAAAGCTCAGATCACAAGCTTTTCACTAACTTGAAATGGTATCTTTATTCCCGCCGCGTTGTACTAGTTTGAGAATGTGTATTCTCATCAAATTTTTCCTCTAATCTAACCCCTAGCCTCTAGCCTCTAGCCTCTAACCTCTAACCCCTAGCCTCTTCTACCTCATCTTCAATAACGAGGTTTAGTTCTAGCTGTTGTTCTTTGGTGTCAAATGGTTGGGGAAGTTGTTCGATTTGGAAGTACTGATGAAATTTTGGTGTTATTTGTAGGGAGTAAGAACGGGATTCGTTATCTCGGCGTTTCTTGACAAAACCTAGTTCGACTAATTCTTGAACGTGTTGATACGCTCCTGAACCCCGGAGATTAATTAAATCGCTTTGCAAAATCGGACTGTTGAGGGCGATCGCAGCTAAACTCCTCAATGCGCCTACTCCCAATTCTACAGGAATCAGTGTTTGCACTAAATCTTGAAAATCAGGCCTCAGTTGCAGGCTATAACCATCTGTGGTTTCAACAACTTCTAAGGCGCTATCTCTACGGGCGTAACTATCTATCAGTTCAATTATGCCTTCTGCTGCCGTCGAGCGATCGCAAGCGGCATACTCGGCTATTTCGCCCAGAGATAAAGGTTTACCCTTCAAGTAGAGAATTGCTTCAATTTTAGTCGCTGTCTTGGTCGCGGTGGCTGTTTTCATTGGGTATTAGTCATTTGTCATTTGTCATTTGTCATTTGTCATTTGTCATTTGTCATGAGTAACTGACCACGGATGACGAAATAACTGACAATTAACAATTGTGTGTGGGATTATACTAGCTATCGTTGCAAAAGTCAAAGAAAAGCTTAATTATTCGTAATTATTAAAAGTGATCAGTCAAGAATACTAGCTCCTATTTTCTAATCCCTAGCCTCTTTTTCTGTGGCTGAGAATAAATTCAGCGATCGCTAAATCTTGGGGAGTAGTCACTTTTAAATTAGTTTCCTCACCTTCAACAATTCGTACTTCTATGCCACACTTTTCAAATAAAGCGGCATCGTCAGTAACTTCCCAACCTTGACGAATCCCTTCAGCGTGGCACTGTTTTAATAACTGGACATTAAATCCTTGGGGAGTTTGGGCTGCCCACAAATGCTGACGGTCGGGAGTACTTTGGATTATGCCACTTTTGTCAACAATTTTAATCGTGTCTTTCACTGGTATGGCAGCAATTAAACCAGCACAATGACGAATTGCTTCTGCACAAGCGTTGAGTAAATTGGGAGTAGCTAAACATCTTGCACCATCATGAATTAGTACTTGCTCTGCCTCTGTTGGTAACGCTTGCAAGCCGTTGTAAACCGATTCTTGCCGAGTCGCACCACCAAGAATAAATTCCACAGGTTTAGTCAGCGACAAATCAGCAATGATGTTTTTAAAGTCAGGCCAATCACTAGGTTGAGAAATAATTCCTATCCAACTGATGGAACTTGCTGCTTCCGCCGCTAACAAAGTCCAAGCAATAATTGGTTTTGAATGTACTTCAAGAAAAAGTTTATTGCGGTTACTACCCATTCTTTTGCCGACACCAGCAGCTGGAATTAATAAATACACAAGCGTCCTCGATGACAAAACTAAAAGTTAGAGGTTAGAGATTAGGGGTTAGAGGTTAGAGGTTGGGGGTTAGAGGTTAGAGGTTGGGGGTTAGAGGTTAGAGGTTGGGGGTTAGAGGTTGGATGAGAAGAAAAATTTTTTGAACTAGTCCCTAGTCCCTAGCCTCTAGCCTCTAGCCCCCCCACTCCCGACTCCCTAATCTTTCATACCTATATTCCCCTAAAATAAGGAGCGAGTAAGCGTCAATAATTATTATGCGAGTAGTAGCCCTTGTACCTGGCGGAATTGGCGACCAAATTCTCTTCTTTCCGGCTCTAGATGATCTGAAGCGTTATTATCCCGATGCTCAGATAGATGTGGTTACGGAACCCCAGTCAAAGGCTGCCTACCGGGTGAGCAAGTCTGTTCACGAGGTACTAACCTTTGATTATAAAGATCGTAACAGTTTAGCAGATTGGGGTAACTTGGTAGGCACACTTCGCGATCGCGAGTATGATGTCGCCATTGCTTTTGGGCAAAGCTGGTTAGTGGGACTAATGCTCTGGTTAACAGGGATTCCCATGCGTATTGGCTTTCAAGGCAAAGGAGCCGTGTTTCTGACTCATACTGTGCCGTTTAATCCATCTCAGTATGTAGCGGCGGCGTATCACGAGTTGCTAAAACCATTAAGTATAGCCACACCTCTGCCTGAGTTAGCAGTAAATGTCCCTAAACCAGATATTGACTGGTCACAAAATGAGCAAAAACGTCTAGGCGTAAATGAAACAGGCTACGTCTTGATTTATGGAGGTGTTGATTTAGCATCACGGGCGAAAGGTGCTGATAAAATCTATCCTGTTGAGAATTGGCAGCCAATTATTCAAGAGTTTCAAGTTAAGCAGCCAGATATGCCTGTAGTTGTGATTCAAGGTGCTGATGATGAACAGTTTGTGCGATCGCTCCGAGAATCCTGTCCGGAAATTAAGGTAACATCTCCTGATAATCCAGGTAAGTTGACAGCGATGATTGCTGGTGCAAACTTAATGCTGTCTACCGAAAGTGCGCCATTACAGTTGAGTGTTGCAGTCCAGACCTACACCATCGGTTTATTTGGCTCCTCAGATCCGGCAAAGTTGTTACCAAAAAGTGAAAAATTTCTCGCTATTAAATCCCCTACTGGGAAAGTGGCAGATATTTCACCTACAACAGTTTCCGAAAAAATTTGGGGCGGCTGATCAGCAATTCTTGGTGAAAATTGCGAACCTCAGATACCCGATTTCTCAAAGAAATCGGGTATCTTGCTGTTTATAGTACTGAGTAAAGTAAAAATACAATTCCCTTAGTAAAAATATAATTCCCGTAGGGTGTGTTAGGCGCAGATTGTGAGGTAATTCATCACAAAAACTAGATAAGAGCGCCTAACGCACCGCCAGATTACGATGGTGCGTTAGGCTGAAGCCATAACGCACCCTACTTAAAATTTATTTATGAATCGTCTTTTAGGAATTTTCTGAAATTTGTTCAAATCATTTCAAAAAACCCGTCATCTAATTCATAACCCAGCATTTGCGCCATAGATTTGAGCCTTGATGAACTGGTAATATCTTGCTGTTTTAACCAATCAGTTAAAACAAATATTTTGTGCATTAAAAATATTTCTAATGCTTCAGGATTATATTGAATGCCTTCTTTAACACTGAATTGGTGTGGTACAAGCATGGCAGTGTAACGAGCCAATTCCCCAGCTTTCCAATCTAGTAAAAATGGTATCCAAGGGTATTTAGCATCTAAGCGAATAAACCACAAACGTAACTCAGGAACTTCTGAAAGTTCGCGGGGATCGCCAGGATCTAAAGGGTAGTTGATATCAAAGCTTAACTGCTGTTCATAAGCAGCGACTCCCTCTTGCAGCAGTGGTTCAATTACCTCTAAAGCAGGTGACAAATCTAATTTGTGAATCGAGTCTGTATTGAGTGCGATCGCTATAGCCATAGTAATTTGTAAATGATAATTGCTAAGTCTATAAGAATAGAAAGTAAGAACTTGACTCAGCACTCAGTATTGTACTCAGTTGTGGGATTAACACCGCAAAGGCCTGACCACGATGACTAACTGATTTTTTCTCCTCTGGTGACATTTCGGCAAAGGTTAACTGCTTTTCTGGCACGTAAAATACAGGATCATAGCCAAAACCACCATCCCCACGTGGTGCATGAAGTATTTCACCACGACAAATACCTTCGCATTGCACTACTATCTCACCATCTGGACGAGCGATCGCTACTGCACAGACAAATTGTGCTTGTCTGTTAGTTTCATCACCTAATTCTTTGAGTAGTCTGGCAATTCGGTCTGCGTCAGTTTGGCCATAACGCGCCGAATATACTCCAGGTACACCATTCAAAGCATCTACCTGTAAACCAGAATCATCGGCGATCGCCCATTTTCCTGTAGCTTTTGCAACTTCGGATGCTTTTAAACAAGCGTTAGCCGCAAATGTATCACCTGTTTCTTCTACTTCTAATTCTTCTGGTTTTAAAGTTAATTCCCAACCAGAATTTACCAGGTAAGCTTGCATTTCCTTTAACTTACCAGGATTACTTGTGGCTACTACGAGTAATTTAGTCATATTTCAGTTAACAGTTAACAGTTAACAGTTAACAATTAAAAGTGCTAACTGACAACTGATAACTGTTCACTGATATTACCCTGCCCACTGTCTCGCCCAATCAAGGGTTTGATGTACTTGTTCGATGGTTGGGGCTTCACAGTAGAGACGGAGTACTGGTTCGGTTCCACTAAAGCGAATCATTAACCAGCTATTGTCTGCGAGGCGGAATTTATATCCATCAATTGTTTGACAATCAATTACGGCTTTCCCAGCAATTTCTGTTAAAGGTTGAGTTTGCAGTTGTTGCAAAAGACGCGATCGCACTTCCATACTAGCTAAGGGTAAGTCTATGCGATCGTAAGCCGAATTAAAATCTGTTTGTTGCTGCAAGTGGCGATAATATTCGCTCAAATCTCGCCCAGATTCGACAATTGCTTCTAAAACATACAATGCAGAAAGTAGCGCATCCCGTTCTGGAATGTGGCTACCGTAGCCAATACCGCCGGATTCTTCCCCACCCAGCAGTACTTGTGAGACTAACATTCTGTCGGCGATGTATTTGTAACCGACTGGGGTTTCAAACAATGATAGATTGTGCAGTGCTGCGACACGGGGAATCAAGTCAGAACCGCTGACTGTTTTGATGATTTCCCCTGTAAAACCGCGTCGCAGGGTTAAGTGGTCAATTAATATCGGAATTAAAATTTGCGAACTTAAGAAATTAGCTTCTTGGTCTACTGCTGCAATGCGATCGCAATCTCCATCAAATACTAAACCAACTGTTAAAGCAGATTTATGAGTTTCGTGGTGATTTTTGATAACTTCAAATAACTTAGAAAGATATTTTGGTAATGGTTCCGGCGCACCACCACCAAATAAAGGGTCGCGGTTACTGTTGATTTCTTTGACTTGATCACCTAATAATCTTGCCAGTCCGCCAGCTGCTGCACCGTGCATCACATCAGCGAATACTGTCAGTTTACCAGAGGCGATCGCTTCTCGAATTTTGGCAATATCAACTTTACCTTCTAGCCCTCTGGTGTAACTAGGCCAGGGGTCAAACTTTTCCAATTTCCCAGGAGTAGCTGCTGTTGGTACTCCCTGAGTTAATAGTGCTTCTATATCTTTTGTAACTTCTGGTGATACCGAACCACCAAAATATCCTTTAACTTTTAACCCTAAATATGCACCAGGATTATGACTAGCTGTAATTACTAACGCCCCCAAAGCATTTAGTTGCTTCGCAGCCCAGCTAAAAGCCGGAGTTGGGGCGAATGTCTCACTCAGCAAAACATCAAATCCGACGGCGGTGACAGCATCAGCCACAGCACGAGCAAAGTCTTCCGCCATAAAACGGCGATCGTAACCCACTATAATAGTACGGCTGCCGACTGTCGAGTAATAAGTATCATATAAGACTTTAGCGGCAACTGGCGCTACCAGGGCAAGGCGTTCAAAGGTGAATTCCTCACCAATCACACCTCGCCAGCCATCTGTACCAAATTTGATTGAGCTAGCTACAACTGGCATTGGGATATCCTAACTGTCCATCTGAGGATTTTAGCATTTGTACAGTGCATCGAGTAAAAAAAGTAGCTGTCTAAAACTGTGTAAGGAATTTGGGGTTTCGGTTCTTAAATCAAGATTGTCAACATATTTCTCTCAAAGCCAGCAATCTTTTTGCAACGGTAAAGCCGAATGCAATGCTCTTTATCTCTCAATTTTCAAAGGCGATCGCTAACAACACGCAACTTTGCATCTACGTAAATCATTCTACAATTTAAGTAAAGCGATCGCACTAATAAAATCACGATTCAAAATTCATGCTACTAGAAGATTATTTTGACTTTCTCTCACCCGATGATATTCGCCTAAAAGGACACCGTATCGGTATTGATAACATCCTTGAATATTACTTGGAAGGATATACAACGGAAGAAATTGTTACTAATTTGCCTTCTCTAAGTTTAGAGCAAATCCACGCGACTATTACTTACTATTTACATAATCGCACTCAAATTGATGCTTATTTGTCACGACTGGCAAAATGGCGTGAACAGCGTTATCAAGAATCTCTGACTCATCCTTCACCCTTAGCACAACGCCTGAAAACTTTAAAAACTCATAGAAAAAATCAACAGGTAAGTGCTTTGTGAAGGTGCGTTTTTTACTTGATGAAAATTTATCACCACGTCTAAAAATAGCTGTTCTTCGCCTTAACCCAGAGATAGATATTTTGCGTGTGGGTGAAAGTAATACGCCACCATTTGGAACTTTAGACCCCGATGTGTTGCGTTATTTAGAATTATCTCAACGGCTCTTGGTGACAGACAACCGTGCTAGTATGCCATCTCACCTAGAAGCACATTGGACAGAAGGTGGGCATATTTGGGGATTATTTTGGGTGCGTCCTAGAATACCAATAGGGCAATTAGCACAAGAACTTTTGCTAATTTGGGAAACAACGGAAGCTGAAGAATGGATAGATCAGTTAGAGTGGATTCCATTTTAAGCGATCGCCTCTCATTTTACACTTTAAACAGGAGCGATCGCCCTCACAGCACCATCATTCTTCAGAAAAGATTTTATCAAACAAAGACCTTTTAACTCTAAACTCAATTTGCATGATTTGTTGATAAAATTCATCCAAGCTTTCAATGCTGATTTTGCCATCTTTACTCAATTTCTTGATAACAGCTAACGTACCTTTGATATTTAAACCGAGTCTTCTAGCTTCTCTTCTGGCTGTTGAGTCGTCTAACAAGACATAATCTGTGTTTAACTCAATTGCCAAAGCAATAGCTTCTGATTCACCTTTGCCCAAGCGTTGATTTAAACTGTTGACAATGGTTATTAACTTGGATGCTCGAACTTGAAGATTACCAGAGTTAATCAGAGCTTGAACAGTTTGGCTAGATGGATCTGATTTAGCTTTGATTTCATCCGCAACAGATTGAGGAATGTAGAAATCATCAGCAGATTCAACAAACTGATTTAAATAGTTCAATTTCGACAAAAAAATCAATGGCGATGAATTAAGAATAATCTGCATTCATTCACCAGCTTTTTTCTAAAGCCACATCTTCTTCACAGAGATAGGAAAACTCAACTCCCATCAAGTCTAAAATTTTGAGTAATTCTGCTGGTTCTAACTGCATAACTTCCGCAGCTTTTTTTAAGCTAATTACTTTAGCAGTTAAAGCACCAAGTAAAAAAAGAAAGTTTTCTTTTTGTTCAAGATTCTGAAATAATTGAATTTCGGAAGCGATCGCTTGAGTCAGTTCTTGATTCATCGGTAAGTTTGTACTAATTCATGACGGTTCTGATCATTCTACAATTAAACTTGAGCGTAGACCGTACAACACCATCATTCCACCTCAGAACAGGAAACTTCGAGTAAAAAGGTGGAGCGATCGCCCTCACAACACCATCATTCCACTTCAGAACACGAGACTTCGAGTAAAAAAGTCGAGCGTTCGCCTTCACAACACCATCATTCCACCTGCAAACACGAAACTTCGACTTCAGAACACAAAACTCCGAGTTCAGAACACAAAACTCCGAGTTCAGAACACAAAACTCCGAGTTCAAAACAAGAACACTCTCACTTGAAACAAGAACATTCTCATTTAACACAACGCCCTTGCGCCTTCCTTTGCGACTTTGCGCCTTTGCGCGAGATAAAAAATGATATGGGACTCAAAATTACTGTTGTGATTTATAGAGAATCGCGCAAATATGCTAAATTATTCCTCGTAGTCACAGTATCGTGATGATTTGCGCCTAACCGTCGCTCACAAATATCTAAAGCTTGGATGTAAAGGGGTTCGGCTTCGGGGTATCTGCCTTGGGATTTGTAGAGTAATGCTAGGTTGTTGAGGCTAG
>JAGKSW010000166.1 GCA_018993265.1 Nostoc sp. TH1S01 | reverse complement strand
GAAGTGCGGAATGTGGGTTGCAAATAAGTGGTCTTCCCTGAACCTGGTTTACCCACCACCATGAGATTCGTATTTTTCGCCAGTACCGCTAGTCCTGAAACTCTTTGCCGTTCTCTACCTAAGCCAATGCGATCCAAACTGCGATCGCCTAAACTCATAAATTTCTCGCACCTCTTTATCTAAGCGCAATCTCGCTTCATTGGTGGGGCTGGAGGCTAACACTAAAATGGTTTTGCGCGAACTAATTTGAGGATTTTCCCGTTGAGCCAAGTTCTGAAACTCTTCTTTATTAATTTCAAAATTTTTTAGTTCTATTTTAGACAAAAATGCTATGAAGTCCTAAAGTTTTCTTCCTGTGCATAAGTCTTACTTTCAACAAAAAACCGAGAAACTTTAATGTTTCCCGGTTTATTTTTAATATTAAAACCCTCAGTTAAAGGAAACACTAACGTGTTCCCTATAATTCTTTAGCTAAATTAAACTTTAGCAGCAGCCTTGGTGACAGCGTTTAGTTCGCCTTTAGCATATTTAGCAGCAAAATCTTCTAAAGTAACTTGCTTAATCTTGCTTGCGTTACCAGCAGTACCGAATTGTACATAGCGTTCAGCACAAACCTTCTGCATATATTTGATGGAAGGCTTGAGGAAGTGACGTGGGTCAAATTCCTTGGGAGCTTTTGCTAAAGCTTCGCGCACAGCTGCGGTGATAGCCAAACGGTTGTCGGTGTCGATGTTAACTTTACGAACACCGCTCTTGATACCTTTTTGAATTTCTTCGACAGGTACGCCGTAGGTTTCAGGAATAGCACCACCGTACTCGTTAATCAAAGCGATTAAATCTTCAGGTACGGAAGAAGAACCGTGCATTACCAAGTGGGTGTTAGGTAGACGACGGTGAATTTCTTCGATGCGGCTGATAGCCAAAATTTCACCTGTAGGCTTGCGGGTAAACTTGTAAGCACCGTGGCTTGTACCGATCGCTACAGCCAAAGCATCTACTTGGGTTGCTTCTACGAAGTTAACTGCTTCATCGGGGTCAGTTAACAGTTGGGAGTGGTCGAGAGTACCTTCAAAACCGTGACCATCTTCCGCTTCACCCGCGCCAGTTTCCAGAGAACCCAAGCAACCGAGTTCACCTTCAACGCTTACGCCCAAAGCATGAGCTACATTTACAACTTCGCGGGTAACGTTAACGTTGTACTCGAAGCTGGCTGGGGTTTTAGCATCAGCTTCCAAAGAACCGTCCATCATCACGCTGGTGAAGTTGTTCTTGATAGCTGAGTAGCAGGTAGAAGGAGCATTACCATGATCTTGGTGCATCACAATGGGAATGTGAGGATAGGTCTCTACAGCAGCCAAAATCAGGTGGCGCAGGAAGTTTTCACCTGCATAGTTACGAGCGCCACGAGAAGCTTGCAAAATGACGGGGCTATCTGTTTCTTCAGCCGCCTTCATAATCGCCTGAATTTGCTCCAGGTTGTTAACGTTAAAAGCTGGGATGCCGTAACCGTTCTCAGCCGCGTGATCCAACAGCAGCCGCATTGGTACCAGCGCCATAGATAGTCCTCCTAATGTGGTTGTCAGCTAGTCGGTATGAGACAAGCGTAAAAGTTACGCTAATCTTAAGAGTTTTTTCAACTTATAGGAAATTATAACTAGAGTCGGGTGTTTATGTTGAAAAAGTTTACGTCATCTCTCATCAAGATGCCTTATGCTTGACTGAGACGACTGTCAAGTGTGCTACGTTACATTTAGGAAATTTAGTAGTTTGTGATTCCAAAACTTGCTCGTCCTTTCTTCGGCACTCCTGCAATGTTCAGGTCAACAATATTCTCAACAGCTTTTCTCAACGCGGTCAAAGCTCATAATTTACACCGCAGCAATTAACAAAACTTGGACTTCTTCTCCTGGTGAAATTAAGGTTTGACCGATAGGTAAAACAGCTAAGGCATTGGTTTGAGCTAAGTTAATTAGATTACCAGAATTGTGAGTCCCGCCAGCTTTGTGAAATTTATAAGCGCCATTAAGTAAATTTAAACGCCCCCAAATGTAAGTTTCGCGTTTACCATTGGCGCGTAATTCATCATGCGATCGCACTTTTACAAATCTTGCCTCCCAACCCTCAGCAAGTCCAGCTAACTTTTTAATTACAGGTTGTACAAATCGCCAAAAAGTTACCAAAGCCGAAACAGGATTTCCTGGTAAACCAAAATAAATTGCTGAATTTTGGTGAGGAAAATTCGCCACAGTTAATGGTTTCCCTGGTGTCATTTCCACAGCACGAATATGAATTTCTGCCCCTAAAGCTTCAAGAATTTTATCAACGTAATCATATTCACCAACAGAAACTCCACCAGAAGAAAGCACAATATCAGCATTCGCTATGGCGTAAGCAATTGTTTGTTGTAAAGCCACAGGATTATCTTTCACAATGCCTAATAATAAAGGCTCTGCACCACTTTCTTTAACTAAAGTTGCCAGGGCATAATTATTAGAATCGACAATTTGTCCTGGTTGTAATGGTGTATTTGGTGTGACTAATTCATCACCAGTAGAAAAAATTGCAACTTTTGGACGGCGGTAAACTTTGACTTGGGGACACTGTGCTGCTGCTAAAACAGCAATTTCCGCCGCTTTTAATTGAATTCCTGCGGGTAAAAGTTGGTTTCCGGCTTGATAATAAGATGCTTTGCGGCGGACAAATTCTTGTGGTTGTGGTGCGACTTTAATAAACACGCGATTTTCCTCGCGGCTTGTCCTTTCTTGCATCACTACAGTATCTGCACCTGCTGGAATTACCGCACCAGTAAAAATTCGTGCGGCTTGTCCTGGTTGAATTGTAATTTTAGGTTGATATCCGGCGGGAATTTCTTCGACTATTTCTAAGATAGCTGGGTTTTGGGCGTTAGCTTGCTGTACATCTGCGTAACGGACTGCGTAGCCATCCATTGCCGAATTATCCCAATGAGGGAAATCTAGCTGGCTGGTGATAGGATTTGCCAGAATGCGATCGCTTGCCGCCAATAAATCTACAATTTCTATATCTTGTTCCGCATCTAACGGTTGTACCAAATTTAAAATAATTGCTTCTGCATCGCTAACTGGCAACATGACGAATGACTCCGGTACTGCACCTGCAAAATATCACCTTAATATTAAAAGCAGAAGCATAGATTATTTCCCAACCGCTAAATAAAAATACCTGTTTTATATGACTATCGAAAGAATTCCGCAAAAACACTATCCCAAAGCTGAGATTTGGCGGCGCGGTCTGGCTTTGGGTTTGGATTTTTTAGGTGCTTGGTTAGTCAGTTCGCTATTTGGTAGTAGTAGCCTTGGGATTCAATTTGTCCAAATTTTAGTTTTTATCTTTTGTTGGCTGATTTTGCGGGTAGTGGTGGTATTTAACAATCAAGGGCAAAGTTTGGGACGCTGGGCTTTTGATTTAAAAATCCTAGAAGTAGAAAATGGACAAGTCGTGGGGAGAATTCCAGAGTTGCTGGCACTGGTGAAGCGAGAAGCTATAATTGGCTTTGGTGCTTTGTTGGTGTCGATCGCCCTCGGCAACCTGAGAGCGAATCCCACTGCTATACTGCTATTACTTCCTCTGGCAATAGACTGTGGTGCAGCTTTCTCCGATCCCCAGTTACGGCAAGCTTTGCATGACCGTTACGCTAGAACTTTTATAGTTTCATCGCGTCGGGGCTACTCGCTCGATATAAAAATCAAGCGTTTAGTTGATACTTTGCAACGGAATGTGCGAAGATAGTCATTTGTGTAAATTTCTCTTCAGGCTTTACTGTTTGTAAGATTATGGCTAAGAGTAAAGGTGTCCGCATAATAGTGACACTAGAATGTACCGAGTGTCGTAGCAACCCTGACAAACGTTCTCCTGGTGTGTCACGGTATACCACCATGAAAAACCGTCGTAATACGACCAACCGCTTAGAACTGAATAAGTTCTGTACCCACTGCAACAAACATACCGTTCACAAGGAAATCAAGTAAAGATGAGTTACTATCGTCGTCGTCTGTCTCCGATTAAGCCAGGAGAGCCAATCGATTACAAAGATGTTGATTTATTGCGTAAGTTTATTACCGAACGAGGCAAAATTCTCCCTCGCCGGATTACTGGGCTGACTTGTCAGCAACAGCGAGACTTAACATTAGCAATTAAACGGGCGCGGATTGTAGCGTTGTTGCCATTCATCAACGCTGAAGGCTAAATCAATTTTAAATCTAGGATTTTAGATTTTGGATTAACAAGAAAAGCTGATTTAATAGCTTTGTCTTTCTGAGTCCAAAATCTCAAATCTGAATAATAAAGTGTAAAATTGGTTCCTACATAAAATTAGGATGCGAGATTTCCTACTGAAATCCAAAATCCTACATCTAAAAATCTAAAATTATAAGAGTGCGAGAGTTGTGGAGAAGGGGACGCTAGTTGAATTTAGGGTTCAAGGCGATCGCCGTCTGGGAGTGGTAGATCGTCCAGATGGTAAGACCCGTTGGTTTGTGGTAGATGAACGTGGTCAATCTCACAGCCTCGCGCCTAGACAAATTACATATACAGTTAACGGACAAACCTACAAGTCCTCTGACATTCCAAAATTTCTGGAAGAAATCAAGCCATATTTAGACCCGTCTAGCTTGGAAGTGGCTTGGGAATTATTGGTGGAAGATGGAGAAGCAGTCACACCATCGCAAATGGCGAATCTGCTGTTTTCCGAATCAGAACCAGCACCTTGTTATGCAGCCCATTGCTTGTTATCAGATGACAAACTCTACTTCAAGCAAAAAGGTGATGCTTATGAACCACGCACAACGGCTCAAGTAGCAGAGAGAAAACACCAAATAGAAGTAGAAACCCTCAAAGCCAAGGGACAGCAAGAATTTTTAGTGCGGGTAGAGCAAGCACTCAAAGGAGAAGCGGTAGAATGGCAACGGCATGACCGTCACCGCCTAGAAGCATTAGAAAAATACGCAGCTTTAATGGCTGATATTGTGCGGGAGGGAGTAAAATATGATGCTCTAGCTAGGGCTTATCCTCCTCCAGCACCAGTCTTAGAAACGATGAATATGCTAGGGCGGCCTGCAACCCCCCAAGGAGCTTTTCAATTATTAGTAGACCTGGGCTGGTGGAGTCCGTATGAAAACTTGTTCCTGCGTCGTTCGTCAATTCCTGTTCAGTTTACTAGCAAGGTATTAGAAGTGGCGCAACAGCGTTTGGATTCTCCAACCACAGACTTGGATGCAAATCGCCTGGATTTGACTCATCTAAAGGTTTACACAATTGATGATGAAAGTACAACTGAGATAGATGATGGTCTTAGTTGGGAATCACTACCCGATGGTAGAGAAAGATTATGGGTACATATTGCTGACCCGACGCGCTGGTTAGAACCAGAAGATGACTTAGATTTAGAAGCCAGAAAGCGGGGAAGTACAGTTTATTTGCCCACAGGGATGGTTCCCATGTTCCCAGAAATATTGGCGACTGGGCCGATGAGTTTGGTACAGGGGAAAATTTGTTGCGCCCTCAGCTTTGGAATTATTTTAGATAGCAATGGGGCAGTAGTAGATTACAGCATTCATGCCAGCTTGATTAAACCGACATATCGCCTCACTTATGAAGATGTCGATGAGATGCTGGAATTAGGAGTGCAAGCAGAACCAGAAATTGCAGCGATCGCAAATTGGGCAATCAAACGCAAATCTTGGCGTTATAACCAAGGAGCCATCAGCATTAATATGCCAGAGGCGATGATTAAAGTCAAAGGTGACGATATTAGTATTGACCTCTTAGATGATTCACCGTCGCGGCAATTGGTAGCAGAAATGATGATTCTTGCTGGTGAAGTAGCTGCCCGTTACGGTCAAACCCACAATATACCCTTGCCCTTTCGCGGCCAGCCACAGCCAGAATTACCACCGGAAGAAGAATTAATTCAGCTACCGGCAGGATTTGTCCGTGCTTGTGCGATGCGGCGGTGTATGCCCAAAAGCGAAATGAGTATTACTCCTGTACGTCATGCAGGTTTGGGTTTAGATACTTACACTCAAGCAACTTCTCCCATCCGCCGCTACAGCGATTTACTCACTCATTTTCAACTAAAAGCTCACCTGCGCGGCGAAGTTCTGCCCTTTTCTGCTGAACAACTCAAAGAAGTAATGATGACTGTCTCTACCATTACCCAAGAAGTAACGATGGTAGAACGGCAAACGAATCGATATTGGGCGTTAGAATATCTCCGCCGTCATCCTGAGCAAATTTGGTCAGTCACAGTTTTAATGTGGTTGCGCGAAGACAGTAACTTAGCACTGATTCTATTAGAAGATTTGGGCTTGCAGTTACCAATGATTTTTAAACGTTCTGTAACCTTGGGCGAACAGTTAATGGTGAAAGTGAGCATTGCCGACCCGCAAAAAGACATGATCCAATTCCAAGAAATTATGTATCAAGAAGCTCAATCTGCGGCGAATTGAGTTTCATTGTAATCCAGCACAAAATCATAATTTTGAGAGATGATTCAAAAAGTAAAATATTTATGTTTGACCAGAATGACTAGGATGATGCAATAGAGTTTGGATAAAATTAACCGCAGATAAACGCAGATGGACGCGGATGAAATTGCGATTATTGTACAAATTCATCTGTGTCGGTCTAGTGGACTGTCTCGACTTACTATAGTTCATCGGCAGTTTTTTAACGTAACTTTTTATCAGCTAATCACTTTACTTATTGTCATAAATATTACTGCTATTGATGTATCAAATTCATGGATAATAAGTATTAGTACTTAAAAAATATTTAATAATGAAGCGATCGCAAGCGCATTTTTACTTAGTACCAATACTCACAATGTTAACAATTATTAACACTGCAAACTTAGCATTAGCTGGCGGGTTTGCCCTGAATGAACAAAGTGTCAAAAATGTGGGCAATGGCTATGCGGGAACTGCCGTTAACATTGATGATGCTAGTGCGATTTTTTTTAATCCGGCTGGGTTGACGCACTTAACAGGCAATTCAATTACTGGATCTGCCTTTGTAATTTTTCCTACAGTGAGATTTCAAAATCAGGGTTCAACAGTTGTTACAGGTGCGCCTTTAACTGGGAGTAATGGCGGTGAGGCTGGCGTTGATGTTGTGGTTCCGAATCTTTATGCGGCTTGGAGTCTTTCTGATACTGTGAAAGCTGGTATTGGCTTCAATGTTCCTTTTGGTTTGGCGACTAAATATAGTAACGATTGGGTGGGACGTTACCAAGCTGTGGAGTCTAGCCTGACGACAATTAATATTAATCCCACAGTGGCGGCGAAATTGTCAGATAACTTTTCTGTGGGTGTAGGTCTGAATGTACAGTATGCTGAAGCTATCCTTTCCAATGCCATTGACTTTGGTTTAATTGGGCGGAGTGCAGGCTTACCTACCCAACCTCAACAAGCAGATGGTTTTGTTGAAGTAACTGGTTCTGATTGGAGTGTGGGTTATAACTTGGGAGTAATGTATGCACCAAGCAAAAGTACTCGCATCGGTTTAAGTTACCGTTCTGCAATCACCCAAGACATTCGGGGAAATGCAGATTTCACAGTTCCACAAAGTCTGCAAGTACTAACAGCGAGGGGACAGTTTACAGATACGGGGGCTAAAGCTATTGTCAATCTTCCTGATATCCTCTCACTGGCTGTATATCAAGAATTGAGTCCTCGTGTTTCGGTTGTGGGCGATGTGACTTGGACAAATTGGAGTCGTTTTAAAGAATTACGGGTACAGTTTGACAACCCAGCACAAGCAGATAGTGTACAGCCAGAAAATTGGGAAGATACTTATCGTTTTGGACTTGGTGTTAACTACTCGGTGAACGATAAATTAACTCTACGGACTGGTGTGACTTACGATCCCAGCCCCATTAAAGATGAGTTTGTCACAGCAAGATTACCAGGAGGCGATCGCACTTTGGTAGGTGTGGGTGCGAGTTACCGTCCTTCCAAATCTTTCAGCCTTGATGTAGCCTATAGCCATGTTTTCTCAGAAGACAGCCCCATCAACCAGTCCAGCACTACAACGGGTACAGTTAGAGGTGAATTTGAAAGCTCAGTCGATGTTGTGGGATTACAACTGAATTGGCAGTTTTAGTCTTATACTGAGGGCGATCGCATGAATGAAATTATCAGGCGATCGCATCTAGAAAAATAAGTTTTATGTATATTTATATTTTACGTATATTTTTTATGTAGGAAGTTCTTGCAACTTTGACATACTAAAGTTTTTCAAAAGATAATACATAACATTTGCGTGTAATCAATACTTAGACAACACTCGAAAAACATCAAACTTAGAAAATTAATTTCTAGAGCATGATAGATAAAAACTTATCCTTTGAACTGCCACATCCCTGGAAAGAAAAGAGGTTTGAGGTATCGAAAATTGGTTATGTTAATTTTCTGGTTGGGCCGAACGGTAGTGGAAAATCGAAATTTGGACAAACGTTAAAAGAGAATTTAGGCAATGCTCATGTTCGGCTGCTTGGAACTGACAGACTGAGTGGTATGGAGCAGAACAATGCGCTTAAGAACTACCTTGGCGATCATTTTTCCAATGGTTTTGCAAAAAACCTGTTCGATCAATTAAAAATGGCAGGACAAGAAGGATTAGGAATTGATACCATCATTCTGCTAGAAGAACGAATGGATCTTCGTATTCAAGTTGAAGCAACTCTAAGTCATCTTTTCAATCGTCAGATATATATTGAGTGGGATTCAGGAAATCTTTTGGCTAGAGCGGTTCTTGGAGATACTGGTGCATCCTATAGACTTGACAGAGATGAGTGCCACGGAATTAAAGAACTACTTGTATTATTGACGCATCTTTATAATGACGAGTATCCATATCTTATTATTGATGAGCCTGAACTAAATCTTCATCTACAGTATCAAGCATTTTTCATCCAAGAAGTGCGAAAATTAGCAGGACATCCTACACCTGGGTCAAACAAAAAAGTAGTATTCTTAATCACTCATTCACCATTTATTCTAGATTTTCGATCTATAGAAGATGTTAAGTCTGTTATCTCTTTTTCTCTAGATCATTCTGCGCCAAAGCATATATTAGATATTGACGAAAAGGCATCCTCAAGGTTATCAACACTTGTGCCTCGGATCAACATTCACCATAAGCAACTCTTTTTTTCAGATAATCCAATTTTTGTTGAAGGAATATTGGATGCACAACTGATCGGAAGTCTTCAGGAAGCACGAGGTGTTTCAGTGGCGGGTGCTGGAAGTTGCATTATTGATGCGGGTGGTTGTGAAGAGGTAAATCGCTATGTGGAGCTATGCTTATTGTTTGGGAAGAAAGCGCATTTTTTGTATGATCTCGACAGTCTTTTTTCTGGTAACTTAAGAGCCTGTGTCAAAGATGACGGAACTATACATAATTTTCTAGTTAATACTGGTGTTGGCAATGATTTTGCAAAGTATTGTGGAGAGTTAGATCAAAAGTTGACTGAGGTTATTGACCATTTGTTAAAAAATCCATTGTCAGGAACACTTTCATGCCTATATGAATTCCTTTCTGGCTTGGGGCCAAGACAAAATTGGGATAAGAAGAAATGGGGTAGGGCGCGTGTAGCAGTTCTCACGGCTATTAGTCGCTACCGAGATGAAGTAGCTACCGTTTTGAAAACTTCTCTTACTTCGGAGACTAAAGACAAACCTAAGCAGATAATTACTGTTACTGTTGAGGAAATTGAAGGAAGACTGAGGCAAATCACTACGGCTCTAAGACAGCAAAATATTCACTTGTTGTCAGGTGGTACACTTGAAAGGTACTTGCCAAAATACTCCGGCGATTTTTATGAACTTAAAGATGATTTAAAACGACAAGCCGTTGTTGACGAGATAGCGGAAATGTCAGCAGGCATCTCGGAAACTGAATTGGCCAAGAGGTATGGCCAACTATTCGATGTGATATGCCTACTTCCATCTAAGATTCAAGTTGATGTTGATCGAGTCCTTAGAGATTATCTGCGCCGATACATTCTTGAACTTCAGATTGCAGTTACAAACAATCAGCACTGGCAAATCGAACAATTACGGAAGCATCTCAAAAGAGTTCAGACCTCAGCTATGAAAGTATTTTCTGTTGAAGAATTGCAACGGGGCGAGAATGAGGATTTTCATGCTGTTATTATAATTTCTGAAATGCTGGGTCAGAAAAGAAGGTTGGTGCGAGTGAGTAATCAAACCAATCCTGGTACGGATTATTTCAAGATAGAGGACATAGAAGATATAGCTAAGACCCCTCATTTATGATATTTGTCAAAAGAACCTAACCATCGCATTAGAGCGGTCTGAAGGAATCTACTGGTGTTGAGTTCAAAGTTCTTGCGGTAGCTGACCAAGAAATTTGTGCATTAAGCAGAGGTACGCAAAATGAAGTTCGTTACAATCAACTCAATATCTTTGCTATGAAATTAGCAGGCGATCGCTGATAGCCTTGGTTAAAACTGTTGGTAAATATTTAGATTTCTTTGCTCGTAACGTTTTCGACAAGCAATAACATTCCTCACAATTAGTTGCTTTACAATGGATGCTAATCTAGCAACTGCAAAGTAGGCAATGAACACTACAGATAATGCCCCAATGGATGATGGTTCGTCGGCAGATTTGGTATCTGTAACAGAGTTGCAGAACCAGCTTAATGACTTACTCAAACAACTATCGCCTGAGCGACTACAGGTGCTTGCTGATTTTGCAGCTTACTTGGCAAATGCTGAAAGTGAAACTGCGACGCAAGAACTTTTGGCAATTCCTGGATTACTAGAGCGAGTTAAGCAAAATCAAGCAACCCCTAAAGCTGAGTACACCAGTTGGAGAACCCTTCGCTCCGATGTATGAAGTTGTTCTCCATCCCGATGCTCAAAAGGTTTACGTTAATGCCGACAAAGCCCTAGCAAAGAAAATTGCTCGATGTTTGCAGCAGCTAGAGCAAACTCCCCAGTCGCACCCTAACATCAAAGCCCTTAAAGGAGACTATGCAGGCTACTATCGCTACCGTATTGGGGACTATAGGGTGATCTATTCCGTAGACGATGAACTAGTTCAGGTATTAGTTGTAGCGATCGCCCATCGTAGTGAAGCGTATGAACCATAAGGAGAGTAAGATAAGCCAAATGAAGTTTGTCGCAATCAAATCAATACTCGATATCTTTGCGATGAAATTATCAGGCGATCGCTAACTAAAACAAACTTTAACAGCACAACTAAATCCCGGCAAAAGCGGACTGGTTAAATTATCTTCTTTATATAAAGTAGCTGCTAATTTTAAAACACCATTTTCTCGACGGTAAATTTCTACTGTTTCTTTTTCGCGGTCAAAAATCCAGTATTCTTGTACCCCTTGAACTGAGTAAAGTTTTAGCTTTAATTGCTTATCTCGTTTCTTCTGTACTTCCCCAGGAGAAAGCACTTCAATTACTAACTCTGGCGCTCCTGTTAAATGTCCAGCTTCATCTAATATTTCTGATAACCGTTCATTACTCACCCAAACTACATCAGGAATTACATTATCATCATCAGTAAAAATAATTCCTGGTGCAAAGGCAACTTGTCCTAAACCTGTTTGATTTGACCAAATTTGTAATTGTGTTCCAATTTTGACACAAACATTTTGGTGTTTCCAATGAGGCGCTCTAGTCACAAATAACTCTCCATCAATTATCTCATAACGCTTGCCGTCGTCAGGAAATAACTCTAAGTCGGCAGTTGTCCAACGGACTTTTTCTGATGCTGTGGAAGTCATAGAATTTTGGATTTGGGATTTCAGATTTTGGATTTAGGGAGAGGATATTTTTTTATTCCCTGCTCCCTATTCCCTATCTTTAATTTAACTAGCGATCGCCTCTGCTTTTTCTGCCACGGGGACATAAGGTTTTTCTGCGCCTTGTGCCAAATAAGCGGCTAACTGGCTTTCAATTTGGTCGCGGACAATTTGGCGATACTCAATAAAATGTTCGTTATGAGCGCAAACCGCAAGATAATGTGCAAATACATCAGGGTTCCGTTTGATAATACTGAACAAATGATGCCAGAATTTCCACCGAGTTTCCCTGACAATTCCTTGTCGCCACACTACAATTAGCAGTGCTTTGAGTTCTACCCACGCTGGCATTTTAAAAGGTGCTTTCCACTTAGGTGAACCTAACATTAAAAAACAGCGATAGGTACGGTCTAAGTATTTCACAGGGTCGTATAAAGCACAAAAAGCTTCAACATATTCTCTGGCAAGTTCTTCTAAAGGACGGGTAGGAATAAAGTTCATCAACGTGGTTTGGTTGATGTTGCCTTCTTGATTTTCTCGCAATCTACCTTCTTTTTTCAGACGATGCCACAGTGCTGTATTGGGTAGTGCTTGTAACATGGCGAAGGTGGTTGAGGGAATCCCGGCTTGTTCAGCAAACCGGACGATGCGATCGCCTGCGCCTGCTTTTTCGCCATCAAACCCGATAATAAACCCAGCCATTGGCCGCAACCCAGCTTTGATGATGGTTTGTACTGCGTCTGTCAAAGAACTGCGAGTATTTTGAAATTTCTTGGTGAGTTGTAAACTATCTTCGTCTGGGGTTTCAATTCCCAAAAACACCGCCGAGAACCCAGATTCAACCATCAACTCTAGCAATTCGGGGTCTTGGGCTAAATCTACAGAAGCTTCGGTATCAAATTTAAAGGGATATTGGTGTTCCTCCATCCAAACTTTTAACTCTTTCAGCAACAATTTCACATTCCGCTTGTTACCGATAAAGTTGTCATCTACCATGAACACGCCCCGCCGCCAACCCAATTCATAGAGATAATCCAACTCTGCTAATAATTGTTCTGGGGTTTTGGTGCGTGGTTTGCGTCCATAGAGAACGATAATGTCGCAAAATTCGCACTGGAAAGGACAACCGCGCGAAAATTGCACCGACATCATGTCATAAGCATCTAATTCTAATAAATCAAAGCGGGGTACGGGTGTGCTTGTGACATCGGGTTTTTCTGCGGTGCGGAAAGTTCCAGATTTTTCGCCTCGTTGAATTGCTTCCACAAACATCGGTAAAGTGATTTCCCCTTCATCCAAAATCAGGAAATCTGCACCAACATTTTGAACATCATGGGGTGTAGAAGTTGGATAAGGGCCACCAACTGCAACTAACTTACCCCGTCGTTTTGCTTCTTGAATTTGTTCCAATAAATCTTGTTTCTGGACAATCATCGCCGAGAAAATGACTATATCTGCCCATTCCCATTCTGCTTCTGTCGCAGGGCGAATATTGCGATCAACCAGCTTAAATTCCCATTCTTGCGGAAGAATTGCCGCTACAGTAACTAAACCCAAAGGTGGTAGTAAAACTTTGCGATCGACTAAATCCAGAATCTTTTCATAAGACCAAAAGGTTTTAGGAAATATCGGATAAACTAATAAAACTCGCATGTAGTAGCAAACCTCACACTTTGATTGTTATCCCACTCTAGCGGAAATAATTACTTATTGACTTTATATTGGCTTTAGCTTACCTTTAAAGGTTTTGTCTGTGCAATTGGGTGAAGCAGTGTTACCAGTTTTGTGTTGAATTTAGGTCGTGTGTGGGATTGAAAGTGCTGGATGGCTTACCTCACGCAGAGGCGCAGAGAGAATAAGGAGGTTTAAGATTGAAATAACATTATTTTTTTCTAGGCACACCGCTAATTTTCAACACATCACTCATGTTTGCACAATAATTAGGCAAGCTAAAACTCGCAGGATTGACGGCATTTTTATATGTAAAATGGCGATAGTTCATACAGAATCTATCCCAAGCTGCCATTTGAATGCGGAAGACGGCAATAATCAAATTAGCTAATGATATAGATAGAGGAATACGAAAATAGATTTTTTTGCCTAGATAAGCACAAACTTCTTCAATTGCTTGATTAACGTGTAACCCTTGTTGACCTAAAACTAACTTGCGTTGTTCCTCTGTTTGGGGTGGGTTTTCAATTAAATATTCCACGACGGTCGCAATATCTTTTCCGTGGATAAAGTGAAAACTGCCGTCTGCTTGTAAAAAGCGAATTAAATTAATATATTTTGTAACTTCTTGAATGCCAGAGGTAAGATGCGAATAAGGTTTGTTGGCATCGCCGCCTAAAACTAAGGTGGGAAAAACTGTGGTAATTTTAGGTGCGATCGCTAGTTTTTCTTTTTCATGCAAGCATTGATATTTAGAACCGATATAATCTGTACCAATCTCACCTGCTTCTTTCAGAGGTTGATTTTTGTTATCTAAAACACTAGCAGTAGAAAAATAAATTACCTGTTCACAACGTTCGGGGTTTAATAAACTGAATAGTTCTAGTGTTTTGTTGACATTAATATCATAAGTATTATCTCCACCCCAGGCTGTTGCTGTTAATACTGCAACATCAGTAGTTGATAACAAATCCGCAAAGTGCTTAATTTCTTGCATATCGCCTTGCAAGACTGTGACACCGGGACGAAATTGTGTATTAACTTGTAGTTTATTAGGGTTTCTAACTAGTAAAAATAGCTCGTGATTGGTATTTTGAATTAATGTTTCTGAAATGTAATGACCGACGCACCCACTTGCACCTGTGACTAAAATACGTTTCTGGCTCATATTGAGTTTTTGTAATTTAAGATTTAAAAATAAGATTAAATGTTCCGCGTTAGAGTTCATCGTGCCTCTAACATTTCCTCAATTGTCAAATTAATATCAATAGCAATTTGTCTTAGTAACCTTGGTGAAATATCTCGCCCTTTGTGAAACGGAACTGTTGTACCCCGTCCATCCGAATGGCGGAATTGCTTGTGTGAACCCTTCTGACGCACCTCAACAAAGCCAAGATTTTCCAGAATTCTAACAACTTCTTGAGGTTTGAGAACGGGGATATTGCTCATGATTTATCGAATTACAATTTGCTGTGTACCGACAAACTCGGTATCAAAAGCTAAATTTTCATCTTCCAGTAGCATCTCAATTACTTCGCGTAGATTTTCGTTTAACTCATCCAATGTTTCACCTTGAGAATGCGCTCCAGGAAAACCAGGAACGTACCCAACATATAGATTTGTGTCGGGATCACGTTCGATTATCGCAGTAAAAGTTCTCATAAAAAATAGATGTGTCAGCAATGCAATTATTATGTCTTTGTGGTTCAAAAATTGTCACCACAAAGACACAAAGGTAATTAACTCACCAGTGCTGCTGTGCTGAGTTGCTTGGCTGTTTCAAAGAAGAAAGCGACGTTTTCTTCGGGGGTATCTGGGAGTACACCATGACCGAGGTTGAGGATATGACCCCAATTGCCAGCTTTGCGAACGGTATCATAAATGCGATCGCGGATGAACTCTTTGGAACCATAGAGTACACCAGGGTCAAGATTACCTTGCACTTTCACGTGTTTGCCTAATCTAGCGCGAGCATCTGCCATATCTACTGCCCAATCGACTGTAACAATATCAGCACCAGATTGAGCCATTCTTTCCAACACGCCAGCACTACCACTAACCAACAGAATTAATGGTGTGTCGGGGTGGGTTTGTTTGACTTGCTGGAATACTCGTTGCTGATAAGGTAGAGCAAAGGTATCGTAATCTTGAGGGCTTAATTGTCCCGCCCAAGAATCGAACATTTGCACTACTTGTGCGCCGCAGTCAATTTGGTAACGGGCATAAACAGCGATCGCATCTGCCAATTTTGTCAGCAGTTGGTGTAAAATTGCCGGGTCTGAGAAGGCCAAGTTTTTGATCACGGAATAGGTTTTAGAACCTTTTCCTTCCACTGCATAAGCAGCTAACGTCCAAGGCGCACCGACAAAGCCTAATACTGTTGATTTGTTGCCCACCTCTTGGCGCAACGCCTGCAAGATGGTTTTAATAAACGGTAATGATGCCTCTGGATCTAAATTATGCAGGCTATCAACTTGTGCTTGAGTGCGAATGGGCGAATGAATGATTGGCCCTTTACCTTCCGCAATGTCCATATCAATGCCCAAACCAGGCAATGGAGTTACAATGTCGGAAAATAAAATCACTCCGTCCGGCTGGAAGGCTTTCCAAGGTTGCAGGGATACTTCAATCGCTACTTCAGGAATTTCGGAGCGATCGCGAAATGAAGGATACTTTTCCCTTAAGTCTCGGTACGCCTTCATATATCGTCCCGCTTGTCGCATCATCCATACGGGGGGACGATCTACTATTTCACCACGAGCAGCCCGCAGGAGATGAGGGGCCGTTGAGGAAACACCCATTTAACACTTCATCCTAAGTCACTTTGTTATGTCAATGTTTAGCTTATCATTCTGGGATTACGCTTTTTCAGAAGGCTTGCTTGAAAAGCCTAAGTCTTAGCTTTACTTAACTTAATATGCCAACTGATTCTAATAATTCAAAAGCTACTCATAGCAATTCTCAATCAGTCAAACTTTTCATTCCTCACTCCCAACGTCGGAAGTTTTTTCTATTGTTTACTTTTATGACAATTTTGGGTTGGGTGGTGGGTGGTGTTTTTAGTCTTGCTGTAGAAAGATTACTTACACAGATTTTTGCCACCGACTCTGGACAATTGCAAACATGGGGTTATGGTATAAGATTACTCAGTAATATTGTATTTGCTGTTATTTTTGCTGCTGACCAAGCATTGGTAATGCGTCGCTATCTTTCTGGATGGCGATGGATGGTGGCTACTAGCATAGGTTGGCTAACTGCTGAATGTGTAGCTACAGCTTGGATTAATTATATTTCGTCAATTGCTAGTTCACTTAATGGAACGTTATCTCCTGAGTTAGCAATTATCTTTGGGTTTTTATCAACAATTGCTTATATTTTTTCAGGAATTTGGATGGGATTATTGCAATGGCTAGTTGTACGCCGTTACACAATCAAATCCTGGTGGTGGAATTTTGTACCATCAGTCGCTTTTTTGTTAATTAGTTTATTGGTTTGGTTGCTATCATTGATGCAAAACTTTATGCCGGAAGCAATATTGTATGGGAGTCAACAAGGATTTACAGCAATTATCTTAGGAATAGCACCAGCAATTGGTTTTTGTAGTTTAAAAAGACGGTTACCAAGACAGACTCAGGCAAGTTAAACAGAAAAGTTTGAGTAAGAAATACATTTATGTTTCACTACAATCCGTTATCATGTTTACCTTCATCAGCCGAATTACCAGATTCTGACGATACACCCGTGGATAATGAATTACAAATATTAATTCCTAGCTTATTATTATCAATTTTAACCAGTATTTGGCAAAGTCGAGAAGACTGGTTTTTTGGTATTAATATGGGGATTTATTATGCAGCGAGTACACCTGCGATCGTCCCTGATGGATTTTTAAGTTTAGGCGTAGAACGTTTTATTGGCGAAAATGGACGTTCTAGTTATGTGATGTGGGAAGAAGATGGTATACCGCCAATTTTTACGTTAGAAATTGTCTCCCAAGCATACAATTATGAGTATGAACAAAAGAAATTAGATTATGCTCAGTTGGGAGTATTATATTATGTTATTTACGCACCAACACGCTTACGCCGTAAACGCCAACGTCTAGAAGTGTATCGCCTAGTTGATGGAGAATACATCTTACAATCTGGTGATAAAATTTGGATGCCAGAAGTTGGCTTAGGTATTGGCAAAGAAGGCGGAAGTTATCAAGGTATGACGCGGGAATGGTTGTATTGGTACGACGAAAATGGTAGGCGATATTCTACCCCAGAAGAGTTAGCCAATGCACGACAGAAGCAGTTAGAAGAAGCTCAGAATCAGCTTCAAGAACTCCTAGCTAAATTACAACAAAAAGGCATCGACCCAAATAATTTATAAAAACTATGGGAAACATCAATTCAGTAGTTATTGCTACTGGTACACATGGCAATGAATTTACAGGCATATATCTAGGGAAAAAATTTGAACAGTTTCCAAAACTGATTCAGCGTCCTAGTTTTGATACTCGTATTTTATTGAGTAATCCTAAAGCATTTGCAGCAGCTAGACGCTATATTGACAAAGACTTAAATCGCTGCTTTGCACCAGCAGATTTACAAAATCCTCAACTTGCTAGTTATGAAGATATTCTGGCAAAAAATATCTATTATTTATTAACAGAAGAAAGCAAAAATCAGCAACAAGTTATTATTGATTTGCATAGTTCAACTGCAAATATGCAGTTAACTATAATTTTGGGAAGTCAACATCCATTTATTTTACAATTAGCTGCTCAGTTAAACGCAATTAATCCTGATGTAAGAATTTGTTATTCTCAACCAACAAGGGATTCTAACTTTCTGTGTTCAATATCTGAATTGGGTTTTGCGATTGAAGTAGGGCCTGTAGCACAGGGAGTTTTAAATGCTGAATTATTTCAAAAAACTGAAGCGTTAATTTATCAAGTTTTAGATTATATCGAAAGTTATAATCAAGGGTTATCTCAACAGCAAAATCGTACTTTGACATATTATCAATATACAGAAGTAATTGATTATCCCCGCAACGCCGCTGGAGAAATCATAGGAATGGTTCACCCCGAACTTCAGTTTAGAGATTATCAACCACTTAACCCTGGTGAACCGATATTTTTAACCTTTGATGGAAGTGCGATCGCATACGAAGGAACATCTACAGTTTATCCTATTTTCATCAACGAAGCCGCATATTACGAGAAAGGAATAGCAATGTGTTTAACTGAAAAGAAAACCATCCAAATTTAAATTTTAACGCCCAACATTAAACAGCAAAAAACATCCGCCATTTAATAAAGCTGTAAGTGCTGCACCAATAACTACACCATTCCTCATTGCTATTAGTCGCTTTCGTTGTAAAAAAATACAAAGCGGAATCACATATAAAAGTTGCCAGAATAAAAAACCAATACCTCCAATAATCCAAACCTGTATCCCAACATAGCTACCAGAACGTGAATTCATCTCTAGTATATAACCAAGGGCAACTATTATAATTATTGCTATGATATGGAATCCTAAAAGCAATAGTATTCCTAAAAATGTTTGTAAAACTTCATTTCCACTATTTCTTTGTGACATTCAATTGTCCTAATGTTTACTACTTACCAATGAATAACCATCACTACCTTCGCGGTAAAAAATATTAAAAGTATCAAACGGAATAATCCTGCCATCTGGGTGAACAATATGGATGCAGGAACGCTTCACTGAACGCACATCAAAATTGAAGGGATCGAGAAACTGTACAATCATGACTCGAAATACATTGCTGTAGTTAATGTTTTCGGGAACGGGTAACATTGGTAAACAACACAAAAGTTGCTTCAAGGATACAGCCGCAGAATTAGGTGAGTGACTTGTAGAAAATAGCTGAAATATGTGCTTTTTTAGTTCTTCATTTTGTTCATATAATACGCTGTTCGGCACAATATCCACAAAAATATCAGGATTTATTAAGCTAGTCAGAGGTATAACTTTACCATTAAGTTTCAAAGCATAAGCCATCGCTAAACAATCTGGATGACAGGGAACAGGTAGAATATCTTCTGGTTTAAAATGAGAACTTTGTTCCAGAATTGAGCGACGAATCTCGGTTAAAGTATATCTATCTTGCTTTGCGTCAAATCCTTCTAATCTACCAGCTACTTGTATCGGTTGAAAAGTTACGCCACGAATACATTTTTGTTGTAAAGCATAATCGATAATTTTCCCAATTTCATGATCATTGAGTCCTTTTTTCAGGGTGACAACCAATGTTGTAGAGATATTATATTCATTGAGATGTTCAATTGCTTTCTCTCGAACTTCCCTTAAATCTGCACCGCGTAATTCTTGTAAAGCTGACTTTCCAAAACTATCAAATTGCAGATATAATTCAATTCCTGGCATATATTGGCTGAGGCGATCGCAAAATGATTTATCCTTGGCAATCCTCACACCATTGGTATTAATCATTAAATGCTTAATCGGCTTACTTTTAGCAATATCTAATATTTCAAAAAACTCTGGATGAATAGTTGGTTCACCGCCACTCAGTTGTACTATCTGCGGTTCACCTTCATTTTCTACCACCGCATCAATCATTTTTTCAATATGTGCTAAACTGCGATGGCGACGCGGTTGCTGTGATATTTCCGAAACTTCAGCTGCACCAGAATCAGCATAACAAATCGGGCAGGAAAGATTACATCTATCTGTTACTTCTACCAAAGTTAAACAACTATGCTGTTCATGGTCAGGACACAAACCACAATCATAAGGACAGCCATGTTTAATTGGCGTATTAAACTTTAAAGGCATATCCCCTGGTTTAATAAATTCCAGTGATTTTTTGTAATATTCAATATCATCTGCGATCAAAACTTTTTCTTGTCCATGCGTTGGACAGTGTTTAATCATGTAAACACAACCATCTTGAAAAATAATTTTGGCTTCAACTTTTACAAGACATTTTGAGCAAATGCTATTTGTTAAAGCGTAAAAAAGATAATTTCTACTAGGATTCATAATATTTCTACTCTTTCACTCTTCTTTGCGTCTCTGCGCTTTTGCGTGATATAAAAAATCCCACAATCAAATTAGGCGATGATGACTCAAAAGGCGTAAAAATCATATAAATTTCTATAACTTTTCAAACTTAGTTACATAAAAACTATCCCTGAAAAAGAGAGGTAAATTAGTCTAAATTCAGCGATAAGAAACTTGGCGTTGTATAAATGGGGTAGGAATTGTTTCATGCAGAGACACAGATAAGATAAAAAGTTTCTTAATTGAGTACATAAAATAAAATTTGATGACCATATTCAGCAATGTCAAAAAATTAATTATTTCATCAACATTATCATGTGTATCAATATCAACAGGGCAGCGTTTTGATTCAAAAACTCAGAAAATTCTCGCTTAAAGTTTGTAATTAAATAGGAAATACTTAGAAATATCCTTGCTCTAAAACATTCTCTATTGATGGATTAGTGTCATCAATCAAGGCTTGTATCTTATCAATCATTCTTTGAAATACATCAGAATAATATTTAGAAGAATCTAAAAAATCAACATAATCCTGCCTATGCAGTTGCCTTTCCTGTGGAGTTCTATACTCTTGTCGAATATTAGCGGACATACGCTTTGTTTTTCGCACAATCAAAACATCATCAATTTGAGTTGAAACTGTTGAAACTGGTGTCATATCAAGAAATTCACAGATTAGAAAATATAAAGATCCAGGAACAGCTATTTTTAAATCTCTACTTGTTGCTACTGCTTCCTGAAACATAGTCTTATCTAGATTAGTTTTGCATTCTGCACAAACGTATCCAAGATGTGACTCAATTAACTTATAGTCTTGAAACCCTAGATCAAAAGATGACTTTAAATATAATTTCTTGCCAAGTATAAAATCTTGATCTTTAGTCCTAATAGTTGGTTCACCACCTTGACCGGGATTTCCAAGAGAAGATAAGAAGCTCAACCCAGAGAACGTCTTTCTCGGCCCTAACTCGAAAGAGCCATCTATGCCGCGTAAACTGCGAAACACGACATGTGGCAAAAATTCCTCTAAGATGGTATTGTCTAGTTTTAACTGCCCTTTCTGTCTGTACAAGAAGTTATCTGAGCTATCAAATATCAAGTCAAGCTCAATAAAACGTTTATATCGGTTAGTAGCTTCGACTAATTTTTCTACTGTATCTGCTTGACCACGTTCAATTGCTTCTAAATCAGCAATCCATTCATGATACTTTCTAACGGCTTCTTCTAGTCGCTCTTTATCAGCTTGGGGTAATCGACGATTATTCAGACATGCAGTTAGCTTCGTATAATGAGGGCGAGAAAATTCAGGCATAGGCTGAAATAACTGTGAATACTTAGGACTAGCTATTTGAACGCTTTGAGGAAGTTGATAGACATGAACTCTTTTGTCTAAAATTGGTGTTCTTCCAATATCTTGAACTTTTTCAATTGCATCTTCTAAAAAGTTAAAGTTTTTCGAGGTTACTAAAGAAAGGCCACTTCTTAGCACATCAAATGCTACCTCTCTTGCAACTTGCTCAACCGCTTCTTTATGGCACGCATTGTTTAGGTTAATAAAATTAATTAAATCCTCTCTTATTATTTTGCCAAACTTGTTTTTAAATTCTCGCTTTTGTCTCAAACTTTTATGAAATAGATTTGCTCGTACTCCAATTTTTTCAATAATGTCAGCATTATAGAAAGGTACTCCCAAGACATTAGATTCATGTCCTACAACAAATACAATTCGACCTTCATTTTTAGTTACTCTTGAAAGTTCTAGCAAAGTATCACCCATATCTAGGCAATACTGTACTACTGTATAAAACCGATTTCCTCGGTTTGCTCTATTAGAACCAATTTCCGACTTTGCTATTTTTAATAAATCCCATCCCAATATTTCAGCAGATTTACGATAGTTTTGATGATAATTGAATACATTAATATAAGGTGGCGAAGTTAAAACAAAATCTATCTGATCGTTTTCTAACGGCAGAGAACGAGCATCAGCTAGATTTAGTCTAATTTGCTTTTCAGAGAAAGGAAACTTTTCAATAACACTTACCAAATCAGCAAACTTAGATTGTATAAATTCATTAGTTACCTTATGATTTGCAACATCAAGAAGAATTATTAAAGCATCAAATATTTTTTTTGCTGGTTCATCCAAGTCATGTCTAATTTTGCTTAATTTTTCTGGTAAATCTGTTACTTGTCTACCACTTTCAAAAATTCTAAAGGGGAATTCCCTGTCTATCAAATTTTTAACATCTGTAAGAACTTCTTTTCTTTGAGGAGCATTTATAAGTTCATAAGTTTTACTAAGAATCCAGGCTGCTGGGTTAATTTCAAAACCATGTGCCTCAAACGCAAGGATACCAGCCTCAAGTAAGACAGTACCACTACCTGCAAAAGGGTCAAGAATGACTGAGTTAGGTAAACAGTAAGAGCTTAGTATAACTTCAATAAGTTGTGGCGAAAATTGACCACGCCAAGCAAATAAGTTAGACCTAGTTTTCTCAACGATGTCAAGCTTGTTTTGTGGAATGGGTTTGTCAAACTCCTGCAACTGTCAACCTTCCTTGCTTCTCAACCTATTCTCGTAAAACTCAGTTGTAGTTTAACATCTAAGAGAATATAAGATACTGCATACTCTGCCAAGCTACTGAATGATTGACAATTTTCTTTGTCTCTCAGTAGTTTTACTTAAAGTTTGAGACTTTCTAACCAAGGTTGATGGTTTTGTTAGGTGATTCATTCCATATCAAGGTATGAAGCGATATGGCTATATTTGACAGGGTGGAGAAATAGCTTAAATAACAACAGAACTTATGTATATAGTATGTTTAACCCCGGATTTTTCACCAGAATTCTCCAACCCTGTTCAGATTATGAGAAATGTGATCAGAAATCCGGGTAAAGCTTTGCGCTGTTTAATTAGCGATAATCTTGGTTTTGAATACTCCGCAGACGAGCTGCATCACGCATACCATAATCAGCACGAGTGAAGCGATTTAATTGTTGCTCAAAAAACTCACGATTTGCTTGCAAATGTTTAGGATTAGGGTCATCTAATGGATATAAAAGTGCAGTTCTCAACGCTTGAATGACCGCAGAAGTAACATTGTACATTGACCGTTGGAAACTAACACCCAACTGAATCAACATATCTTCTTCACCACGGCAATGTTGTTTGTAATAATCAACAAGATACTGTGGCAAGAAGTGCAACATATCTTGCATTAATAATGTTGGTGGAATACCAGCAGTACCAACAGGAAACACATCGGCGTAGAGAATGCCGTAGTGGAAATCTTTTTGGTCATCTGGCACTTGTCCTGCTTGGGCGTTGTAAGATTTTGTGCCTCTAAATGGGGCGGTGCGGTAGAACACAGCTTCTACATAAGGTAATGCTGCTTCGTATAGCCAGGTGAAGCCTTTTGATTTGGGAATAATTTCGTAGCATTCCCCACGGATATAAACATGATGGTAAATGGGACGACCTGCGATCGCAAATATGCCATTGACCAAAAAGTTCATGGCATCAGGTACACCCTTAAACCCGCCTTCGTCGTAGATGTCGGACATTTCAAAGAATACCGGGGCCATGACTTCCCAGAACAAGCCGAGGTTAGAGTAGTATGACATCTGGCGGCACTGTTCCAAAAACATATCAGGAAACAGTTTGTACAGTCCCAGCATTACGGGGTTGCCTTGGAAGTAGGCTTTAATTGCCCTGTCGGCGTTGGCTTTGTATTCTTCGGAGTCGAGATACGCATCAAATTGATTTACTGGCGCATACATATGCCGATGCCAAAGCATTGCCCGCATACAAGCTTCAGCAAATTCCATATTTATGCGATCGTGAAGTAAGTGATGCAATAATTTTGGCATTTTAGTGGTTTCACCCTTTTCCATAAATGCCAAAAGTTCAGGATGGGCTGTTGCTTCACCGCGCCAAATTCTTAAATCAGCAGTATCGCCAGCATAATGATTATGGAGTTCTAAATACTCTTTTGGTAAGAAGTATTTAGAAAAAGCAAATGGCTCTAAAAAGACCTGTTCAGCTATATATAATAGGTCACGCCAATAAAAATCCATCGGTACAGCGTAAGCTTTATAAATACCGATAATTTGCATTAAGTTTTCTGGCGTATCCGGTAACATTGAACCGCCAGCTTCTAAACGATGAATTACTTCGGCAAATTCATGACGAGAAGGCGGTAGTTTAGTATTAACAGGTTTTTCTGGAGTTTGTACCATGTTATTTCCTAGATGTTAAATGTATTTTTAAACAGTAGAAATATCGGTTATTTGTAATTGCTGACGTATCTTTAAAGCATGAAAAATACTCAAAACATCATGCGTCCAAAGTGGTAATATTAACGTCATTGCAATTTCTTCAAGACTGTAAAGAATTCCGGTCATACAAGTTAGCCATAAAGCTATTCCAGCGTAGTTAAATCCAAACAGTGCCACAATGGCAATAAATAATGTAATTCCCCAAAACTTGGCTGAGTAAGTGTGATAGCTGGCGGGTTTGCCATACTTAATTAAATTAACTATCCACCACACCGTTTGAGCAAAAATTACCATCAACAAAGGTAATTTATAAGTAGTTAGAATCTCTCGATATCCTAGCCAAGCACTCAAAAATATACAACTAAAAAGGCAGTTATCAGCCCAGCTATCAGCTTGTCGCAATTTGGCATTGCTAATACCCAACCGCCGGGCAATAATGCCATCAAAAATATCAGAAAGAAAAGCTGCTGTAAAACCCACTAAAAACCAAATACTTGTATCACCATCCCAAGCATCCCACAGGAGGAAGGGTGCTATTAAAAAGCGAAATAGTACAAGACCACTGGGAATTAAGGTGAGATTCATGTTTCCTCCTGTATCGGTTGCGTAATTCTCTTTTTACTTCAACGCAACTTGAGAAATTACGGTTTTTTCCGCTGGGGGAATTGTCGCTACCATTGCGGTGGTTGTGGTTTCACTCCAACGCACTAACCAAGTAGGTTGGACTCCCAAAAAGATGATTAAGCTTGCCAAAATTAAGGCTGGCATTTTCTCAGACCACAACACTTTGGGATAGTAGGCTAAATCATTGTCGAGTCTGCCAAAACAGGTGCGGTTCAGCAGGATGACGAAATATACCGCTGTTAAACCACTAGCGACAACACATAATATTGTCGGGATGGGGAAGATAGAAAAACTGCTCTGAAAGACGATAAATTCAGCGATAAATCCTGTTAGACCGGGAATACCAGCACTAGCCATACCACTTAATACGAGTAAGGCACTAATTAAAGGTATGCCACGAATCGGACTCATTAAACCGTTGAGTTTATCTAACTCTCTTGTGCCAGCTTTGGCTTCGACAACTCCTACTAAATGGAAGAGAATTGCGAGGATAATGCCGTGGCTGAACATTTGAGAAACTGCACCGACCATCGAGAGTGCGTTACTAGCAGCACTGGCAAGCAACACATAACCCATGTGACCAATGGAACTGTATGCTACCATGCGCTTGATATCGTTTTGAGCGATCGCAATGACTGCCCCATAGATTGCACTAATTGCGCCCCAAATTGCTAAGGTTGGTGCCACAATACTCCAAGCGTGGGGGAACATCCCCATACCAAACCGTAAGAGTCCGTAGGTTCCTAGCTTTGCTAATACACCACCTAACAGAATGGCGATGGGTGCGGAAGCTTCAACATAAGCATCAGGTAGCCAAGTATGGAAAGGAACCAAAGGAATTTTAATACCAAAGCCGAGGATGATTCCTGATAGCAAAAGCAGTTGCAGCCCAGCAGAGAGGGTTTGAGTGGAGACAGCATCAAAGGCAAAGCTTGTGGAACCTGTCAGCCACACCATACCTAAGAAGGTGGCTAAAATTAATGCACCGGAAACCGCAGTGTAAATTAAAAATTTAATCCCAGCATAAGCGCGTTTTTCGCCGCCCCAAATTGAAATTAATAAATAGAAGGGGATTAATTCTAATTCGTAGAACAGGAAAAACAAAAGTAAGTTTTCTGCGAGGAATGCTCCAGCAACGCCGCCACTTACTAACAAAATCATTGAGTAAAATAAGCGGGGGCGTTCTGTATCTTTGCTGCTGCTGTAAATAGCAATCCAGGTGAGGAGACTATTTAAAATCAACATTAATATTGATAGGCCATCCACTCCCAATTGATAACTTAAACCGAGGGTTTCGTTCCAAGGTAGATACTCTTGAAACTGCATTCCTGGAGTAGTTAAATCAAATTTTAAGAGGATGAACAAATTCCAAAGCAGGATTAAACCAGATAAAGTCAGGGATACCAAGCGCAAGCGATTTGGTTGGATGGCATTGTTAGGCCAAAACCCAATAATTACGGAAGCGATAATTGGTGCCCAAATTAAAACACTTAGCATGGGAATTTTTAACCACCGATGAACGCAGATGAAATGACTATTGACTAAAACATCAACTCTAAAAACTGCACGCCCCAATATGGCCATGTCACCCACGCGCCTAAAAGACCGATGCCTACGAGGACGGTAAAGGCGTAAGTTTGGGTTTGACCGGAGGTGCTGTATTTCAAACCTTCTCCACCGAGGAGTGAGAACAAACCAACGAAATTAACGATGCCATCAACTACGAAGCGATCAACCATATCAGCAAATTTAGCCAGTTGGGCAACGCTGAAAATGATGGTCATACGGTAGAGTTTCGGGGTGTAAAAGTCGTAAGCCAACAAGTCTTGCAGACCTTTCCAAGGTAGGCGAATTGGTTTGGGAATATTGCCGAGGTAAATTACGCCACCGACGCTGCAACCAAAAATACTTGACCAAATCAACAAAAGTGCAACATCTTTATTGAGGTTTGCCCAGTTAGGTAACAGTGATAAGCTTTGCAACACTAAAGGCAAATGCAGGACAAATCCGAGTAAAATCACCATTGGCAATACCATTGGCCAGTGAACTTCAGGCGATCGCTCACTCATTTGCTTCGGTTTACCACCAAAAATCAAGCCAAATTCTCTAGCTAAACTAACGGCTGTCAAAGCATTAACTGCTATAACTATCCCGACTAACCAAGGGTGAGTTTCCCATAACCCATCGGCTAGTTCCATCAATGCCCAAAAGCTACCTAGAGGTGGGAAACCGATTAATCCTAATGTGCCGACAATAAAAGCTAAACCAGAAATGGGACGACGTGACCAAAGTCCACCTAGTTGAGTGATATCTTGGCTGATGCTGTTCCAAATAATACCGCCGGTACTCATCACCAAGAGTGCAGCAGATAAAGCATGAGTGAGTACTAGTAACAGTGCAGCATCATCTTGTTGTGTGCCTACAGCGATGAACACCAGACCCATGTAAGCACTAACAGAATAAGATTGGCAGCGTTTAACGTCAATTTGCGCGATCGCAATTAACGAAGCACCAATTGCTGTCACTGCACCAATCGCTACCATGACAGTAGAAACTAGAGGTGACAAAGTTAACACAGGTTGCAGTTTAATCAGCACCCATGCGCCACTGGCTACGACTACCGAGTTCCGCAAAACTGTACTGGGAACAGGGCCTTCCATCGCCTCATCTAACCACAAATGCAGGGGGAATTGAGCGCATTTGCCCATCGGCCCGGCAATTAAGGCTAAACCTACTAAGGTAATTACTGTGGGGTCAACTTCAGCAGTTTTCGCCCATACAGCTAGTTCGTTGTAATCCCATGTTCCCGCTAGAGGCCATAATCCTAATACCCCAATCAGCAGAAACAAGTCTCCTACCCGTTTGGTTAAGAAAGCGTCTCTCGCACCAGTGACTACCAACGGCTGACTGAACCATAAGCCAACTAAGAGGTAGGTTCCCAAGGTGAGGATTTCGAGAATTACATAACTAAAGAACAAGTTATTACATAAGGCTAGGGCGCATAATCCGGCTTCAAATAAACCCAACAAAGAATAGAAGCGTCCCCAACCCCAATCCATTTCCATGTAACCAATGGCATAAATTTGTGCTAGCAAATTTAAACCAGTGATTACTACCAATGCACCGACACTAATTGATGAAATTTCTACAGCAATGGTCAAGTCTAAACCTGCTGTTGATAACCAATGAATAAATACTTCTTGGGGTGGGTGATTCCAAGTTGCTTGTAAGGCGATCGCACTATGGACAAACGCCAAAAATGTCATTACTAAATTTACATAACCTGCGGGTCTTGGCCCGGTCTTACGAATGATCCCTGGCGACCAAGGTACGGCTAATAATCCGCCAATTAAGGCATATAAAGGAACTAGCCAAACAGTCTCTAGTAGAAACTGAGCCATGAAATTACCTCTAGATTTAAACAAAAATTAGTGTTACGGAATCAAATAGCTTTGATCCCGCTGCTAACCCTATTGAAAAATGCAAGTTTATATTTACTTAATTTTGTTAGATTAAGCTTACCTTTATCTGAGGCAAAAGGGAATTAGTTGATTAGATAAATCAACGATAATTACTCTAATTAATTCTTATATATCTATGGATTGGATTAATAAATATCATCTATTGATTAATGTCTATGCTTCCATAGATATATTTATATAGTTATCATTATTAATATCTTGGGATAGTTGAAGTTAATCATCATGACTGATAAAGCAAAGACTCTTGGCTGCTTTCTCGGAATTTCAGACTACCCTGTAGGAAGCCCAAGGGCGAACATACTTCACACTCCTGACTTCTTTTCGCCAATTCGCAAACCCATAATTATTAAGTCCCGTTCTACCCCATCTAGTTCGGCTATTTGCGGTAAATGTCCCCAACGTTGAAAACCTAATGTTTCAAAAAGTTTCAGACTGGGATGATTATGGGCAAAAATAAATCCTAAAAGTGTTTTTAAACCGAAATTTGGGCTTTCCGAAATTGCTAGGCTTAAAAGTCGTCGTCCCAAACCGCAATGATGAAAAGCTGGGGCAATATAAATACTAATTTCGGCAGTTGAATGATAAGCTGGGCGACCGTAAAATGATTGGAAACTTAGCCACCCAGCAATTGTACCTTCTTGTTCAATTACCCATAGAGGACGAAAATTAGGCGATCGCCCATGAAACCAGGCGCGGCGACTTTCCACAGACACAGGTTCTAAATCAGCGGTGGCGAGGCGGCTAGGAATCGCCGCATTGTAGATAGCTACGATCGCAGGTAAATCAGCTTCAGTCGCATGGCGGATAGTCATCACTGCCGTGTCAGAAAGAATATTTCAGAAAATATTCAAAAATCATACAGTGTTCATCAAAAGAATTCTATGGCTGTTTTCGCTGTCAGTAGTATCCGCGAAGGAAATGTTATTATCACGAAGCGGTGAGATCCGACCTATCAATGCAGCAAAATGTACTGAAAGATTTAGTGCTAGTTGGTGGTGGTCATAGTCATGCGATCGCCTTAAGAATGTTTGGCATGAAATCATTACCAGGAGTACGTTTAACTTTAATTACGCCAGCATCAGACACACCTTATTCTGGAATGTTACCAGGACACATTGCTGGATTATATAGTTACGATGAGTGTCACATTAATTTGTCAAGATTAGCTGACTTTGCCCATGCACCTTTATATATAGACCGAGCCATTGGTTTAGATTTAGAAAAACACCAAGTAATCTGCGCTAACCGTCCTCCTGTACACTTTGATATTTTGTCTATTGATATTGGCAGTACTCCCGCGACAATCTCTGTACCAGGTGCAGCTGAATATGCTATACCAGCTAAACCAGTAGCAAAACTTCTAGATTGTTGGTATAAACTGCTGCAAAGCTTTCACGAAAATCCTCAACAACAACTGAAAATAGTCATTGTTGGTGGTGGTGCTGGTGGCGTAGAATTAGCACTCTCAATGCAAGCACATTTACAGAAAATCTTGATTGTTAACCAACAACCAGTTCAAAATCTGGAAATTCATTTATTCAATCGCCATCAAGAAATTTTGCCGCATTATCATTTTTCAGTACAGCGTCAGGTAAAACAAGTTTTAACCAATCGAGGTATTAAGCTGCATCTAGGCGAGTTCGTGTCTCAAATTACACAGATAAATGAAGAATTACTAGCAGTCAAATGTGAATCTGGGTTAGTAGTCGAGTGTCATAAAGTTTTTTGGGTAACACAAGCCTCAGCACCAGACTGGTTAAGAACTACAGAACTAGCAACTGATGAACAAGGCTTTATTTTAGTCAATGACACCTTGCAATCTCAAACCCATCCACAGGTATTTGCCGCAGGTGATATTGCCACAATGGTAAATCATCCCCGTCCAAAAGCTGGTGTATTTGCAGTGCGTCAGGGTAAGCCATTATTTGATAACTTGCAACGAATGATTTTAGGCAAACCACTCAAACCTTACATACCACAGCAACAATATTTAAGTTTAATTGGGACAGGTGACAAACGAGCGATCGCTACCAAAGGCGCATTCACCTTACCACCCCACCGTTTAATATGGTGCTGGAAAGATTGGATTGACCGCCGCTTTATGCAAAGGTTGAGTGTGTAAGCGCAACACACAGTACGATATTATGAGCTATGACTTTCTTGTTAACCTCAACAGTTAGCAAAGTCATCTGCTAAATTACATTTTTTGCATTACAGCAGATTTGTAGTAAGTGAAGTACACAATTGAGTTTTCCAAGCTAGGTAGATAATTTATGCTAATTCTGACTTCTAACTTCTAAGTGCTACTTTATATAGGACTAATATTTGATTTCTGAAAAAAATCAGTACCCCAGATTAGGCATCTTTCCTACTCCCTACTCCCTATTCCCTACTCCCTGCCTAAACAAGTAAATTCGGAAATCAAACCGGATTCCTATATATCTGCATTATTAAATAAATTGTATTGATCAACACTTTGAATATTTACATTTGCATGGCCAAATAAAAATAATTTAATAACTAGTTTATTGACATTTCTAATAACTGCATAATTATTCACTAATGAACACTGCTTTTATTCGTACCACAGCATTACTGCCCATTTTCGCTTTATTTATTACTGCCTGTAGTGGCTCTACCACTAGCACAAATCCAGCAAATAATAACAATGTAACTCCAGAAACATCAGGTGTTATTCCTATAGGTATTGCTGTTGCTCAAACAAGTAATGTTGCATTACTGGGTCAAGAACAAGTTGCTGGCACTAAAATTGCCGAAAAATATTTTAATGATCAAGGTGGTATTAATGGCACACCCATTAAATTAGTCTTTCAAGATACTGCTGGCGATGAAGCTGGTACAATTAACGCTTTTCAAGCATTAATTAATAAAGATAAAGTTGTGGGCATTGTCGGCCCTACTTTATCACAACAAGCCTTTAGTGCTAACCCTATTGCTGAACGGGCTAAAATCCCTGTACTTGGACCCTCAAATACAGCCAAAGGTATACCAGAAATTGGTGATTACATTGCGCGTGTTTCCGCACCTGTTTCGGTAGTTGCGCCTAATTCAATCAAAGCTGCACTCAAACTAAATCCCAACATTAAAAAAGTGGCAGTTTTTTACGCGCAAAATGACGCATTTAGCAAATCAGAAACCGAAATTTTTCAGCAAACAGTCAAAGAGCAAGGTTTAGAATTAGTTACAGTCCAAAAATTTCAAACTAGTGATACAGATTTTCAAAGCCAAGCCACCAATGCTATTAACCTGAAACCAGACTTAGTAATTATTTCTGGTTTAGCTGCCGATGGTGGTAACTTAGTGAGACAACTAAGAGAATTAGGTTATAAAGGCTTAATTGTTGGTGGTAATGGTCTGAATACATCTAATATCTTCCCAGTTTGCAAGGCACTTTGCGATGGTGTACTAATTGCTCAAGCATACAGTCCAGAACATCCTGGTCAAATTAATGCTACATTTCGTCAAGCTTACGTAGACCAATTTAAAAAAGAACCACCGCAATTTAGCGCCCAAGCTTTTGCCGCAGTTCAGGTATATGTAGAAGCTCTAAAATCTTTAGATCAAAAGAGCAAAGTTAATAAGTTAGAATTACCAGCATTGCGAACAGAATTGAACAAACAGCTACTTACTGGTAAATACAATACACCATTAGGGGAAATTGGTTTTACACCAATAGGAGAAGTAGTACAAAAAGACTTTTATGTAGCGCAAATCAAAATGGAACCTGATGGTAGTAAAGGCAAATTTACATTTTTGAAGTAGTAGCTACATGGATATTAGTCTATTTCTGCAACAATTGTTAAATGGGTTATCTATTGGCAGCGTCTACGCGATTTTTGCTTTAGGATATACCCTGGTTTATTCCATTTTAGGCATCATTAACTTAGCTCATGGTGCAATTTTTACCCTTGGTGCGTATTTCACCTACGCACTCATGGGTGGAACTTTTGGGTTTAATGGTTTGCTGGCAAATTTGACGTTACCTGTACAATTACCATTTGCCATATCTTTAATTATTGGCAGTAGCCTAGCGGGACTTGTGGGAGTCGCAATGGAACGTGTTGCTTTCTTACCTTTGCGCCGCCAAGGATCTGACCCTTTATTAACAGTTGTTTCTAGCTTGGGTGTCGCAGTAGTAATTGTTAACTTAATTCAATATTTAGTAGGCGCAGAAAGTTATACATATCCAGCTAATACTTTTGGTAATTTACCACCAGCCATTAACTTCGGCACTGTCGAGAAACCAATTCCAATTCGCAGTGTGCAGATATTAATTTTTGTTGTGTCAATGGTAATTGTGGCAATTCTTACCTATTTTATTAATCGAACTAAATATGGTAAGGCAATGCAAGCGATCGCCGAAGATGCAACTACAGCTAGTTTACTAGGAATTAACAGCGATCGCTTTATTGTTTTGACATTTTTTATTAGCAGTTTCTTAGCAGGATTAGCCGGAACATTGGTGGCTTCTAGTGTGAGTATTGCTGGCCCATACTTTGGTATCGCCTTTGGTTTACGGGGTTTAGCTGTGATAGTCTTGGGTGGTTTGGGTAGTATTCCTGGTGCAGTTTTGGGAGGATTACTCATTGGATTAGTAGAAGCTTTTGTCCCCGCCGAATATTCTGGCTACAAAGATGCTGTAGCATTTGTAATATTGTTTATCATGCTGTTAGTTAGACCTCAAGGTTTACTTGGGCGGCGTTTCGTTCAGAAAGTCTAAGAAATTTTGCATTCTGGCACTTTATGGCTGAATTTTTTTCAACTTATGGTTCACTAATTGTCTCGATGGTGCTAGGCGCATTATTAGGACTTTCTTTGTACTTACCTTTAATGACTGGACAATTATCTTTAGCCAGTCCAGGATTTTATGCTTTAGGTGGATATATTGCAGCGATTTTATCCACAAAAGTATTTACATCTAGTAGTAATTTATTTCCCATACATTTACTTTTATTGGAAATGTTAATCGCTGGTTTAGGGTCTGGTATACTGGGTTTATTAGTAGGTATTCCGGCGCTCAGATTACGGGGAATTTATCTAGCGATCGCTACCATTGCTTTTGTTGAAGTTCTGCGTGTTCTTTCCTTAAATTTAGAAATTACAGGCGGTGCTGTCGGTATTTTTGGTGTACCCCAACCGTTCCAAAGTCAAATAGAATATTTGTGGATTGCTTTACCATTACTGTTAATTAGTATGCTGTTATTCTATCGTTTAGAACGCGTGCGAGTCGGTAGAGCATTTACAGCCATACGCGAAGATGAATTAGCAGCAGGGGCAATGGGAATTAACCCTACTTACTATAAAGTTTTAGCATTTACTTTGGGTGCAATTCTGGCTGGTGTTGTAGGTGCAATTAGCGCTCATTTTCTCAACACCTGGAATGCAAGACAAGGTACATTTGATGCCAGTATTATTTATTTAACTTTTGTCTTAATTGGTGGTTCTAGAACTTTTTTAGGTTCTGTGGTAGGTGGTATGGTATTCACAGCCCTACCAGAAATTCTACGCGGTATCGCCGACTCAGGTATTTTTCCTAATTGGTTAGGTTGGTTAGCTCAATTTCTTAGAGATGGCAGATTAATTATTTTTGGTTTACTCATAGTCATAGGTACTATTTTCTTTCCACAAGGCTTAGTCACACCTGAGATTTTTAAAATCGGTAAAGTCAGAAAATAAAAGAGAATATGCAAATTTAAATATGTCTGAGATTAATTCCCCAGATAAAAATAAAGTAATATTAGAAGCCAACTCTCTAACTCGCCGCTTTGGTGGTTTAGTAGCAGTAAATAATGTATCTTTTAAAGTTAATCAACATGAAATTTTTGGCTTAATTGGCCCTAATGGTGCAGGTAAAACAACTTTATTTAATTTAATTACAGCCCTGATTCCACCTTCTGAGGGTGGATTGACTTATCAAGGTCAAAAAATTGCTCAACTGCGCCCGCATCAAATTGCAGGTTTAGGTATTGCAAGAACTTTTCAAAATATTCGCTTATTTGGCGAATTATCAGCTCTAGAAAATGTCATAATTGCTCGGCATTTGCATACTAAAAGTAATATGATTACAGGAGTTTTGGGGCTACCACCCGCTCCCACTGAAGAATATCAAAGTAAACAAAAAGCTTTAGAATTATTAGAACTAGTAGGGTTAAGCGATCGCACAGCAGAAAAAGCTAAAAATTTTGCTTACGGTGATCAACGTCGCTTAGAAATTGCCCGTGCTTTAGCCTTAGAACCGCAAATTTTACTTTTAGATGAACCAGCAGCTGGGATGAACCCCAGCGAAAAACAGCAACTCAGCAAATTTATCCGCAATATCCGCGATCGCTTCAATTTAACCATCATTCTGATCGAACACCACGTACCATTGGTTATGGGTTTGTGCGATCGGATTGCTGTCTTAGATTTTGGTCAATTAATTGCTTTGGGTGAACCCTCTGTAGTTAGAAATAACCCAGCTGTAATTGAAGCATATTTAGGTAATGAATAATATTCTCAGGACTTACACAAAAATAACGTAACTCCGTCATTACGAGCGATAGCGAAGTAATATCCCTTGACGCTGGGATTGCTTCCCTACACTCCGTTCCGGTCGCAATGACAATATCGGCGTTGTGTAAGTCCTAATTCTTACAATTACAGCTGAATTCAGTATGAGGCTGTGTCTTGACGATACAGCACAGTGATGTTAAAGAAACAGTCTCGTCCTTAGTAGTTTCGAGGCTTGTACAACTCACACGACTTTTTTCTTCAACAAAGGGTAACCCAACTTTTCTCGCTGTTCTACATATAGTTGTGCAACCTTTCTTGCTAAATGACGAATCCTTGCAATGTAGCGAGTTCTTTCCGTTACAGAAATGACACCTCTAGCATCCAGCAAATTGAAAGTGTGCGAACACTTCATTACATAGTCTAAGCTTGGTAAGACTAAACCACGCTCCGTCAACTGGTTAGCTTCCTGCTCATACAAATTAAACAGTGTTAGCAGCATCTCAGGATTTGATGCTTCAAAGTTGTAAGTACTCTGCTCAATCTCATTTTGCAGGAAGATATCTCCATAAGTAATGTTATCTGTCCACTGAACTTTTGTAATGGCTTCCACTTGCTGGAGATACATCGCTAACCGCTCTAACCCATAAGTAATTTCAATCGATACAGGCCGACAGTCTATACCTCCGCATTGTTGGAAGTAGGTAAATTGAGTAATTTCCATTCCATCCAACCAAACTTCCCAGCCAGTACCCCAAGCACCGACTGTTGCATCTTCCCAGTTATCTTCTACAAACCGAATATCATGGTCTTCAGGACGAATACCCAAAGCCCTCAAAGAATCAAGATAAATCTCTTGAATGTTATCTGGTGAAGGCTTAATTAAAACCTGGTACTGATAGTAATGTTGGAAGCGGTTAGGGTTTTCGCCGTAACGACCATCCGTAGGACGGCGACATGGTTCAATATAAGCGACAGCCCACGGCTCTGGCCCCAACGCTCTTAAAAATGTATGCGGATTTTTAGTACCAGCGCCCTTCTCAATGTCATAAGGCTGGGCAATCAAGCAACCGCGATCGCTCCAGAATTGATGCAGTGTGGCTATTACCGACTGAAAATTCACGCTCTACTCTTCCTTACTCTGCACAGTGCATTCACTATTGTGGACTAGAAAGCCCATGAGTAGAGAGTTACAAGAAGACAGAAAATTTTTTAGGAAGTAGTTGACAGGAGGTT
>JAGKSW010000165.1 GCA_018993265.1 Nostoc sp. TH1S01 | reverse complement strand
GGAGAAAAAGCGTGACCCCCAAAGTGAGGGGATTGAGCAGTTAGAATCCTATTTAGCCCGTTTGGGGTTGGATTTTGGTTGGTTATTTGTGTTTGATAGGCGTAAAAATGCCTTGCCAATGGAAGAACGTTTGTCAACTCAGGTTGTACTGACACAAAATCAGCGTCGGATTACTGTGATTCGGGCTTGAGTATTTTGTATGATTGATTTGTTTGGATATTGCGCGATCGCACTCAAATATGTTCAACAGCAAATCTAACACCTCTAAACTGCGATCTCTTGATTAAAGTCCACAATCTTGGTGCGTTAAGAGGAATTTATCAGCAGATTCATCAGGAGTGTTATGGGGAACTAACTTGAAAAAATAAAAGAAATTCATCTTGAAAGAATCTTATTGATTTCATTCACAACATCTTCAAAATTTGAGTTCTCGTGTATATCAATTGACGGAATTAGAAAATCTCTCAGATGACCAATAAACTCACTTATCGTTCGTGTTATTTTTGAGTATAAGTCGATATCTTCTCTTATATTTGGTGCTAAATTGGCAAGTTTAACAGACTTCATCGCTTCGTCCACAGCCTCAATTTTCTCTTCCCAAAATCTAATATACTCAATGATCTCAACTGGCTCATAAATCTTCGCATCTTCCAAAACAAGGGGGACAATTCTTTCTTTAAACCTTCCGTTTTCAATAAACTCAGTTAGCTCAAACATACAGTATCTAGATTTGAGATATTTATCACTTATGACTGTAACTACACATTTACCTTTTCCCAATCTTTGCATAAAGTTTTTTAATGAGTCTTTATACTCCAACTCTTCCGAATCACGAACAATATCAATATTTTTTTCCTTAAGAATTTTACATAGCTTATCTACAATTTCACCGCTAGCTCCTCCACGAGCGTAGCTAATACATACCTCTTTTTGTGTAGTCATATGTCGGCACTCCAATGACAATATATCCAAATCTCTTTCTTGTGCAGAGTTTATAATAACTAGTTTAAAGGAAAGGTCTTGAAAATCAAACTTCTCAATTTCTTGAATAGCCTCCTTAAGCTTTTCAAGAGCCTCTGAACTATGAACAAACACAAGATAATAACAAAATCTTACTTTTCCTTTCTTTAAATCTGAGTTCAGCTTCTTTAAAGCATCTTCATCAAAATTTACATTGTCAATAGTTTTAGCTAGAAATAAAGCTTTTTCTTTATAAAGTGAGCATTTGAACTCTACAGGATTTTTTCCGAGGCCACTTTCATTTTTAAGTTTTACCTTGGATTGATAGCAATATTCACCAATTAGCTCTTCAACAAGATTTTTTACAATTAATTGGCTACGAAATCTAAGATTGTGTTGAGCTAAATTGTCTGTATCGCTATCAACTTCGTGAATCTCCCATAAATGCTTGTATCCGTTGAATTGCTCATCTTCAACAAACTGTTTTAGTTTTAGAATCAATGAAATCAGAAACTCACGAAATTCCTCTGAGTTGGAATATGTTGATCGTGGAAGGGGGTTTTTGTCAACAAACTCTTTGATCGCTCTAGGAAGCTTGATAATATTCTTAGTATCTTTTTCAAAGTTATACTGAATGTATGAATCTGGATGAGTTTCAACATCATTTATAAATTCATTCAAAATTTCAGGATGTTGTTCAATGTAGTTTAAAACATATCTTTTTACAGAACTGCTGCTGTCATCTTCTTTTTCCTCTTCTTCGTTTTCTAAATCATATTTTTCAAGATCATCATGCAGTTCAGAGTTTAGTTTAGCTCTTAATTGTTCATTCTCTTTACTCTTGATAAAGCGATAAAATTGCTCAGAACTAATAGATGGTATTTCACGTAAAAAAGCCTTTGGAACTAAAAGTATAGGCTTATTATTGAAAGGATTAAAAGGTAAGTAAAAGCCTTGGTCATCCCACTCGTTACATTCAAAGTCAAAATCATAATTTTTAACAGCGTTCCATTTAAGATGTTCATCTCTTATAGAAAGCCTCCTACAAACATCCCTTGTATAATGCACTAATTCTTTTTTAATCAGATTACCTGTTGCATCACTGATTTTATCTTTACCGATACCTGGAGTAAAAATTTCAATTTGTTCAAAATGCTTAGGAGGCGAACTAGATTTCTTTGAAAGGTTGATAAGAGCATCAGATAGTTTTATTGCAAAATCCTTACCCATCCCTGCTCCACCAGTGGTGTGTTTAGAAAAACCCAAACACACTTCTTCTACTTCTGGAAAACGAAGTGTATCATATATTAATCTCTTATATTTTGACGACAAATTTCCTGATTTCTTATTTTCTTCAGAAGGAACTTCACCAATTTCAGAAGCTACATCAAAAGCACATCTAAAAAATTTCATAAACTTCTGACGGCAATTACTAAAGAATGGATCTTTAGACTTAAAAACTTGGAATGGATCTATACATAAATGAGTATCTCTATCGAGACGAGGATTAAACCAGTCGTCTTGTTCTGATGCCTCAATATTGTAAACTTCAGAGAAAAGAACGCTTTCTTGTTTCATAAAATTTATTCAGGTAGTTCTAAAATTTCTTCTAGGTACTTTCTCGCTTTTGCAGCTTCAGGTAAAGCTTCTTTATAAGCTGAAAGTGCTACAGCATAATCTCTAATAAGCTTCAGGCTTTTTTTAATCTCATTAAAATCACTTTCAGCCAACAATCTCTCCTCAAATAATAAGTCCATATTTTTGTGTACTTCCAAAGATTGCTTATACAGATTTTGAGCTTTTTGCTTTGAATCAGAAAGCTTTGCAAGAGTTTCCACCGCAGTAAAAATTTCTTCTTTGTTTTTTGGCATCAAAGTTTCTTCTTGAATTTCAACCAACTGTTTAGTGCTGAAACCATTGGGCATTTTCAGTCCTAATGATTTGTCATTAACCAAACAAGCTAGTTCTTGAGCTGCTATATATCTTGCATCTCTTTCATTCTTGCTCTTTCTAGAAAACAAACGTTCTGGTTGATGCGGAGCAATATAGTAAGACATACAGCGATAAATTTTATTTTTTTAACTATAACCCCATTAAAAGTCATGCACAAGAAACACAGTCATCGATCACCTCACTCATGAACAAATATACATGGTACAGACTACTCTTACCTCTATATCAATAACTTAAGCCACCTAACTATTTATTAGACGGAAAATTTCCGTCTATCACACCAAACAGTTCAGTGATATAAAGTATTACAGTTAATTTAGTCATGCTATTAAGAAATTTTGCGTATATCGTCAATATCCACATATTATACAGAAAATTTCCAGATAAATACCTAAATCTGAGTGAATGGCAATCAAATTTCTAGCTATTATCTTTTTCCAAGTAATAGACGGAATGGTTCGGTATATCTACCCGATGTTTACACAAACAAAAATCCCCAATTAGCCCTTCCTGCCATCCCCAACCCTAAAATCGTCTAAACTCAAAGTGTCCGCCAACTGCCAAAATCCCATGTCTCGCTGGTTCAATATTGCAGGCCCGTGTAAAGCTGACAAACACTATACCCTCTCAGCAACAAGTCGTCTCCCCGACTTGTCGCTGCTGATTGAACAAGAAAGTTATTTTGTCGTTCATGCACCGCGACAAACAGGGAAAACCACAGCAATGTTAGCCCTAGCGCAGCAACTAACCGCAACTGGACGTTATGCAGCAGTATTGGTATCTGCGGAAGTGGGAAGTGCTTTTAATCATGACCCTGGTGCAGCAGAATTGGCGATTTTGGGAACTTGGCGAAATACAATTGAGGATAGCTTACCTCCAGAACTACAACCCTCAACTTGGGTTTATAATATTCCTGGGCAGAGAATTAGCGAAAATTTAAGAGCTTGGTCACGAGCTATAAATCGTCCGTTAGTATTATTTATAGATGAAATTGATTCCCTACAAGACCAAACATTAATTTCAGTTTTACGACAGTTACGTGAAGGCTATCGCAGTCGTCCAGAAAATTTCCCTTCATCGGTAGGATTAATTGGTTTACGAGATGTGCGGGATTATAAAGTAG
>JAGKSW010000164.1 GCA_018993265.1 Nostoc sp. TH1S01 | reverse complement strand
AATAAAAAGTGGGATGCTCCCTTCATACCGTTTATACAGGCTTTAAATCCTCGTAAATTGGCAACGGTATTGCTAGTATACCAGTATAAATAATTTAACATAAATCCGTGGTCTGAAAAGTTAGAAAAGCAGCCATATTGTTCACGGGTGCTGTAAAAATAGATAGTCATAGAATTAGCTATCAAGATTAGGTATTAGAGATTATTTTTAGCATTTTATTTTAAAATCGACCAAATCATTAAATCAGATTTTTAGATATTTTAATTTTAAAGGCTTAAAATCAGTAATTACACAATAAAAAGAGATAGTTTTATCTAATAACCATCTCTAAAAGCTGATTAATTTATTTGAAATTGAGTTAATTATTTTTTATTGATTAACTGACGAATTGGTAGTTCAACTACAAACTCTGAACCTTTGCCAAGTTCAGAGTGACAATATATCTTGCCGTTGTGTTTCTCTGTGACAATTTGATAGCTGATAGAAAGCCCCAATCCTGTGCCTTTACCGACAACTTTAGTGGTAAAAAATGGATCAAAAAGTCGAGCCAGAATATTTTCTTCAATACCAAGTCCATTATCAGCAATCCGAATAGCAATCCAGTCTTTATTAAGTAGGGATGTAGAAATCCGAATTTCACTTGGTTTTACTGCTAGCACTTCGGAATCACATTTCAAGTTTCGCTCTTCTAACGCATCAATAGCATTAGATAGCAAATTCATAAATACTTGGTTCAATTGACCAGGATAGCATTCTATTAAAGGTAAGGAATCATAGTCTTTGGTAACATGAATAGTAGGGCTATCAGATGAAGGTTTCAAACGATGTTGTAAAATCATCAACGTACTATCAATACCTTCGTGAATATTTGCTACCTTAAAATCAGCTTCATCTAGGCGAGAAAAATTGCGTAACGATGCTACAATTCCGCAAATTCGCTCACTGCCAACTTGCATAGACTGAAATAACTTTGGTAAATCGTCAAATAAAAAGTCAATTTCAGTATTCTTAAAGAACTCTTGAATTTCAGATGCAGCATCGGGGTGATGTTGCCGATAAAGTTCCACACAGCGCAGTAAATCTTGGGTGTATTGGTGAGCGTGTTGCAAGTTACCGTAGATGAAATTAATGGGATTATTAATTTCGTGGGCAACTCCTGCTACTAATTGTCCCAAACTAGCCATTTTTTCTGCGTGGATAATTTGCATTTGGGCAGTACGTAACTCATTGAGTGCTTGCGCCAGTTGATTTGCTTCTTCACGGGTTTGACCGAGCAAACTAGATTGTTGAAATAAGTTAGCTTGATGCAAAGCGACGCTGATTTGAGCTGCTACTTGGGTGACAAATTCTAGTTCTTGTTCTTCCCAATGACGTGGATGGGTGCATTGATGAATGCAGAGTAATCCCCAAAGTTCATCGCCTTCCATAAGTGGCACAATAATCTGTGCTTTGACTTGGAAACGTTCAATCACATCTAGATGCGGTACTTTAGAACCAATGCTGTTGACATCCGAGATAACTTGCACTTCGCCTTGACGATATTGTGGTGCGAAATGGTCGCCAAAGCAATAATCTTGCATCTTCACGGACAAGGCAGAATCGAACTTGGGTAGCACGTCTTCAGCGATAAATTCACCACTGCAAAAACCAACATCAGGGTCAAAGCGAAATATGCCGACTCGATCTGCTGTGAGCGATCGCCTAATCTCCTGTACTGTAGTCTTGAGAATAGTTTCTAAATCTAATGATTCTCGAATTTTAACTACCAAATCAAATAAAATTTTTCGCTGTTCGGCTGATTTGTGCAGTTCCTCAGCGCGAGTCTGCACTTGGGTCATCATTTGAGAACTTTGCAGTGCAACTCCTAGTTGGCTGGCTACCTGTCCCAAAAATTCTACTTCCACAGTCTCCCAATGGCGTGGTGCAGAATGTTGATAAGCCGCCAGCAATCCCCACAAGTTCCGTCCGACAAAAATCGGGGTCAAGACATAAGCGCGAATTTTAAATTGCTCTAAAATTTCTAGGTGACAGCGCGAGTGTCCAGCTTGGTAAATATCATTGACAGCAAAATTTTCGTTGTTGCGATAACGTCCGCCTTTGGTTTCTTGGAGGTGGGTATCTTGCCAAAAGAGATTTTTGCCAAAGGGATTGATACTATCCCAGTGTGCCTCAACCATACCAAAATGGCTGACAAATTCGCCACTCCAATCTTGATTAAAGCGGTAAACGCCGACTCGCTCCACTCGCAGCATTTTACACACTTCTTGACAAGTAGTTTTCAAAATTAAATCAATATCTAGAGAAGAACGAATTTTGCCGACTACTTCTGTGAGTGCGCGTTGACGAGCGATCGCATCTTGTAAGGCAATGGCTTGTTGTTTGGATTGGTGCAAATTCTCGGCTTGCTGAATTGCAACACCTAATTGCGCTCCTATTTGTCCTAAAAACTCAACTTCGTAATTTGCCCATTGACGTGGCCCAGAATGTTGATAAGCTGCTATCAGTCCCCAAAGTTTTTTCCCGGTAAAGATTGGTGCTAAAGCGTAAGCTCGAATTTTAAATTGCTCCAGAATGTCAATGTGACAGCGTGCGTGACCAACTTGATAAATATCATTGACAACAAAACTTTCGTTATTGCGGTAGCGTCCACCTTTGGTGTCTTGCAGGTAGGTATCTTCCCAAACCAAATTTTTCCCAAATGGGTTGATTCTATCCCACTGCGCTTCGACCATCCCGAATTGGCTGACAAATTCACCACTCCAGTCTTCATTAAAGCGATAAACTGCTGCCCGCTCTAGCTTAAGAAGTTTACAGAGTTCTTGACAAGCAGTGTTGAGAATAATTTCGGTGTTGACTGATGAGCGAATATTCCCGACAACTTCTGTCAAAGCACGTTGTCTGGCGATCGCATCTTGCAGTTCGGTGGTACGTTGTTTGGCTTGTTCAATCATTTCTGCCTGCTGCATGGCCACACCGAGATGGCTGGCGGCTTGTGCTAAGAATTCGACTTCGTTATGATCCCATTGCCGTGGAGCAGAATGTTGATAAGCGGCTAGTAAACCCCAGAGTTTGGCACCAATAAAAATAGGTGCGATCGCATACGCCCGAATCTGAAACTGTTCTAACACTTCAATATGGCAACGCGCATGACCTGCATCGTAAATATCAGCCACAGCAAATGGCTCATTTTTGCGATATCTTCCGCCCTGGGTTTCTTGCAAATGAGAATCTTGCCACACCAAGTGCTGACCAAAGGCTGTCATAGCATCCCAAGGTGGTTCAGCAAAACCTAAACGGTTAATGAAACTACCACTCCAATCAGGGTTGAACTGGTAAATTACTACACGCTCAATCTTCAACTGCCGACAAATATCTTGGCAAGAAGTTGAACATAGAGATTCTAACTGTACAGATGCCCGAATTTTCGCTAAAATTCTCGCCAGAATTTTTTGATATTGAACCGCAAGTTGTAACTGTTTATGACATTCTTCTAAAGGGTTAGACGCATCATTATCTTTTATTGTCATAAAATGTAGCAAAATGAAATACTCAGTTTCAGTTTTCCCTGTTTTGATTTTTTAATCACAGGTCGCAACAAAACCTAAGTATGGTCTTAAGAAGATTTTTCCACTCTCCACAAGACTTTAGCCTAAAAAGTGAATTTTATTTGTTTACACAAAAATCATTAATACTTAATTATTATTTAAAACTTTTAACAAGCTAATTCTCTATTTTTGCTCAAGTTGAGGTTTTTCATCTTTAAGCCTGTTCACTACCAGTCAACTCTTTCTGCTCGTAGTAGCGACAACCTTGACAAGGGCCACAGGGATTGACAGCACAACGAATATAGCCAGAACGAGCATTAAATTTGCAACTAATGTCACCAATCAGATAGCCTACCCCTTCTAAGTAGTAGCGATCGCCATCCATTGGTCTAATGTTTTGTCTACCCCGTGTCCCAGAAAAGTTCATGGCTGCTTGTCGCAGCTGCGCCCGTGTCCGTAAATGGGTTTTTCGGATTAACCACAAAGAAAACAGGGACGGTAAAAAACCAACGGCAATTACCAAAAGTGTCTTTAAATTTAACACCTTCTTTTTACCCCTTTTATGCGCTGATTGATTGATCGTCCCAGATATTACATTCTAGTTGTTGCCAGAATGCAATTATTAGGGCGTTTTGGCAACTGGTAAAAAGTACCAGTGCCACTTCAATCAGCATAACCGTTACAACCGATAGGGTGAACTACGGTTAAATTTTCATAACTTTAAGATTTGTTGATTAGTGACCCCAAGAAAGTGGCTTTTGGATCAAAATCCGTCTTCTCTTCGCTTTTTCTGTGTTGCTGTGCGGCTAATCTTCTATTCTTACTTTGCTGTCTAAGCTTTTGTGCTAGTGATGCGGCTTCTCTTTCGGCGCGGAATAAATCCACTTTTCGTGTTGTCAAAATTAAGGAATCATCCGACTTTTGTTTTACCCAAGGAATACTAACTGTGAAATACTTACAAACGCTTTTGCGCGATTTTGCATGTCCTTGCAAATAATTTCTTTGACTGTTAATAGCACTGGCGATCGCTTTCAACTCTAGTATCTCAGCTTCTAACTCGGCTGCCATTTGATTGATAGTTTGAGCTTGCGCTACTAAACGCTCCCAACCACTCATAATTTTTTCTGTTTGCGGTTGTAGAGGGATAATTGCAGACTGTGGTAAAGATGAAGGACGTAAGATGGAACTGTTATAACTCTGTGCGATTTTTTTCATAGTTCCTCTGCTAATACTACTGAGCTTGTTAGGCATTTTAGCAGCATTTTAATACAAATGTACTAATATCAAGAATTCTGCAAAGATACGATCATGAGTAGCGATTTTGCTGCAATTCAGCATTACAGCACTTTTAATATCTATGAGGTACATAAGTAATCAGACAAAAATATTTACAGTCATTGCGAGCGTAGCGAAGCAATCTCACCTCTTGCGATTGCTTCATTCCGCTTCGCTCTATTCGCAATGACATTGTGTAATTAATTGTGTCTAACTACTTAACACTAACCTCTAGTCCCTAGTCTCTAGCCTCTTGTCCTCTATCAAAATTTACTGTACTCAACCGAGAAACGCTGTATGTCTAGTTCACTAACTGAAAAAATTCTGTCTCAACTTCCCGGTGATGTGTTGGGCGGGTTACGTCGCACTGATGACATCCTGACAGCCATTCGAGAAAACACTGCACAAATACCAACAGTAGTTCAGGAAAGTCAAGCAGATTTGGATAAAGTGGACTGGGATGTAATTATTTGCGGTGGTACTTTAGGCATTTTAATTGGTTGTGCCTTAGCAGTACGCGGATTGCGTGTAGCATTAATTGAGCGTGGAATATTGAGAGGAAGAGAACAAGAATGGAATATTTCGCGCCAAGAATTAGAAGTATTTGTGCAATTAAACTTGTTAACTAATGAAGAATTAGCAAGAGCGATCGCCACTCAATATAACCCAGCTAGAGTCAGTTTCCACGGTGGTACAGAAGTTTGGGTAGAAAATGTCCTCAATATCGGTGTAGATCCTGTTTATTTACTCGCAACATTAAAAAATAAATTCCTGGCGGCTGGTGGAAAGTTATTAGAAAATACACCCTTTGCTGAAGTTGTAGTTCATCCGAATGGCGTGATTGTCAATCAGCAATTTGCTGCTAAATTACTCATCGACGCAATGGGACATCTTTCTCCCATCACCCAACAAGCACGCCAAGGCAAAAAACCTGATGCTTTATGTTTAGTTGTGGGAAGTTGCGCTCAAGGTTTTCCGGAAAATCCATCAGGCGATTTGTTGTTATCCTTTACATCCTTGCAGAATCAGTGCCAATACTTTTGGGAAGCTTTTCCCGCTAGAGATGGCAGAACCACCTACTTATTTACCTACATGGATGCCCATCCACAACGCTTGAGTTTAGAAACTTTATTTGAAGAATATCTGCGCCTACTGCCCACATATCAAGGCGTAGAATTGTCAGATTTAAAATTTCAACGGGCGTTATTTGGTTTTTTCCCAACTTACCGCGACAGTCCACTCAAAACTCCTTGGAATCGTATCTTACCAGCAGGAGATAGCAGTGGTAGTCAATCGCCGTTAAGTTTTGGTGGTTTTGGTGCAATGGTGCGTCACCTAAAGCGTTTAACTTTTGGGATTGAAGCCGCATTACAAACAAATAAATTATCTGCACAGGCATTGTCACTACTGCAACCATATCAACCAAATTTGAGTGTGACTTGGTTATTTCAAAAAGCTATGAGTGTGGGTGTAAATCAAAATATTCCCCCAGAGCAAATTAATCAGTTGTTAGCGGCAGTATTTGATGAAATGCAAAGCCTGGGTAATCCAGTCCTCAAGCCATTTTTACAAGATGTGGTGCAGTTTTCGGCATTGACACAAACGCTAATTAAAACTGGATTATCTCATCCACAATTAATTGCCAAAATAATTCCGCAAGTTGGGTTAATAAACTTACTCGATTGGCTGGTGCATTATGGAAATTTAGGTGTTTATACTGCCTTGTTTACTCTTAGTCCAATGTTAGAAACATGGATTAAGAACCTACCAACTCAACAACAATATTACTGGCATCGCTTGATAGATGCTTGGAAGTATGGTTCTGGTGCTGATTACTGTAATGAAAGTTAAATAGTATGTGTGTGAGGGTAATATAATGGAACGGAAAGCTGGCAGTATTAAATATTTTGCTGTTTTAATTGGCTTACTGCGCGATCGCCAAGGTTTTTTAGACGAAGTACGTCAAGGAATTAGAATCCCAAGTAAGATAATTTCTTTGCTGGTTTGTAGTTCTATTTTTATTGCCATTTATGGAGGAATAATTGGTTCTTCTCATAGTTGGATGCAGGCTATTTCTTCGGCGGTAAAACTTCCAGCACTGTATTTAATTACTTTACTAATTTGCCTGCCCACACTGTTTTTCTCAAATATTATCTTTGGTTCCAAGCGGAGTTTTGGGCAGCATTTTATTTTAGTACTAACAGCCGTTGCCGTTACAAGTGTTTTGTTATTTAGTTTTGCACCAATTACTCTCTTTTTCCTAATCACTACCAATAATTATCAATTTCTGCTTGTATTAAATGTATTAATCTTTGCAATTACTGGATTCATTGGTATTTCAGCTTTATATCAAGCAGCCAATGTAGTTATCGAACAAGATGATGATGGTAGTAAAACTCGCAAGCGAATCTTACAATCTTGGCTATTTCTTTATGCCTTTGTTGGTAGCCAATTAGGTTGGACTCTTAGACCTTTCTTTGGTTCCCCTATGCACCCCTTTCAACTGTTCCGCGAAAGAGAAGGTAATTTCTATTTGGGTGTAATGAAAGCTATTGGCTATCTTTTGGGATTCAATTAATAGTTGATAGTAAAAGAATTCAGAATCAAAATATTCCCTGTAGAGACGTTATATATAACGTCTCTATTTTGGTTTTTATTTTGTACTAGCGATCGCACTTTGGCATTCTTCAACAGAAGCACGCTGTTGCATCGCTTGGACTAAAGCTTGATAACTAGACAAATTTTCTTCTAACAGAGTTTTTGCCTGCAAAACATGAAACCGTTGTTTTTGCTGAAAGGCTGACTCGGAAAAACCCACAACTTTTAAGACTTCCGCCAACTTAGTTTTATCATCACCGCCACCTTCAGCGCGTTCAAATACCAAAGCTTCCGCCGCAATACCAGCCATCCACATTGTGCAGTAACGGTCTAGCATTTGGGCGCTGATGGTACCTTTATCTAATTGTGCAGCTAACTCAGCATCATTAAAAGCAACACCGCCTTGTCCTGGTTGTCCTTTTCGCCAAGCTTCCCAGGCGCTGAGGGTGTAGCCAGTTACGGGAATACCCAGTAAGTGCGCTACCAAAAAATGTCCCGCTTCATGGTGGATAATGCGATCGCGGTGTTCACTAGAAAATCCCGCAATCCAATCTAACAAGATAGTTCCGCCTTTACCTTGTAAGCTAAAACTGTCTAAAGTAGCAATTCCTAAAATAGTGAACGTGGCGAGTGCTGGTACTGTCGGCGATAAGTTAATTAATGGCCCCAGCAGTACCGATAAAGTCATCAGAAAGACTGATATGGCTACTAAATTGAGGGCTGTTTGGCTCATTGTCAGTTTTTTAACTATGGCTTAATCTTTCTTAATTATGAGGCGATCGTTCCATTTTTGAGTAGGATTTCTGATAGTCTGCATAGATAGGCTGGATTGTTATAGCCGCGGCTTCCAGTCGTTGGGTGTTTGAACAATATCTAAATTTCCCGAAATGCCAATAATTCATCATTTAATCGAAATCGCTACTGAACCAGGAATTAATATTCACAACATCACTCCACAAATCAAAGATTTAATTGCTCAAAGCTCAATTAAGAACGGACAAGTTTTAGTATTTTCGCGCCACACGACTACAGCTTTAGCTATCAATGAATATGAAGTCAGACTATTAGAAGATATAAAAGTCTTTTTTAGTAAGTTAGCCCCAGAATCAGACCGTTATTTACACAATGATTTGCATTTACGAGATGTTCCCGAAGACGAGCCAATGAATGCCCATTCTCATCTACTAGCAATGATGCTTAGTACCAGTGAAGTAATTCCGATTGTGGATGGAAAATTAGCTTTAGGAACTTGGCAATCTGTATTATTTTTTGAATTAGATGGGCCACGCCAACGAACTGTATCTGTGCAAATTTCCGGCGAGTAAAATCAACGCTTAAATAAAGATAAGAGGGGTTGTATATAGTGCGATCGCTTAAAACAAATCTTAGATAATCTTTCTAAAAATCTTTTAAAATAATGGTTATCGTATTTGGATATAAAATTTATGACTATTGCTCAAGCTAAACGTTTCACCCTAGAGGAATACCACCGATTCACGGAATTGGGCTTTTTTCACGAAGATGATCATATTGAATTAATTAAAGGGGAAATTATTCAAATGGTAGCAAAGGGTACTGCTCATTCCACTTGTCTACGCAACTTACTACGAGAATTACCCAAATTAGTACAAGACAGAGCTACCCTACAATGTCAAGATCCAATTTCTATCCCACCTAATAGTGAACCAGAACCAGACTTTGCTATTTTGCATAACCGAGATGATAATTATCTGTCGGCTCATCCTAGCCCTGCTGATGTTTTGTTAGTAATGGAAGTTGCCGACTCTTCATTAAGTTATGACCAAGATGTGAAAATTCCTCTTTACGCTCAAGCTGGGATTTTTGATTATTGGATATTTAATTTATTCGATCATTATTTAGAATGTTACAGCGAGCCTTATCAAGATAATCACGGTAAATATGGTTATTTAAATAAGCGAATTGTTTTACCTAATCAAGTAGTAACGTTGCCCTTTTTCCTTGATTTGTCTTTAGAGTTAAGCAAGATATTTCCGCTAAAACCAAATTCTTAAGGGATATTAATCGCCTGTTCAGGTTTGTGATTTTTTACAAAAAACTATCTTGACATCCAGTATTGATTGTGCAAATCTATACTTATAGACAGCAAAATAAATGCACTCTAAAGCTTTGATTTTTGAGTTTGTCTCAGGTGAGAACAACTCCTTAATACTTGCCAAGCTTTGAGGTATCCCTTTTCCTGAGTAATCAAAAAAGATTCTTGGATGAATATTCGGGAAGGGAGATATTTCAAGACTTGAAATGTAAGTAAAAAGTGAGTTGTATCTCTGAGACTAAGGCGAAAATCAAAAGTAGTTTTCTTAGTAGGAGAAGTGACATTCATTATAAATCTCTCTCATACTTAAGGTTTTACTACTGATTTATGTGTGATTTTTAGATGCTGCTCAGTAAACCACTATCAAAAAATCTGAGCATAAAATGAGATACCATCAGTTAATTTCAAACTTACAAATCAACGAAAAACAACCATTAGTTTCTTTTTATTGGGATTATCAAAACGCTCTCTTAGCTCTAGATAAAGCAAAGTTATTGCTGGAGTTTGCCTATTCAGTAGGAAACGTGATTAATAAAAATGTTTACTATAATTCACAGAAAAAAGACCAATCCATTCTCAAACATGAGATAGAAAATCTTGGTTTTCATTATCTAGATGTTCCATGTTCATTAAAAAATAGTGCAGATAATCAATTGATAGCTGATTGCTTAGATGATATTAATAATGACCAATTTAATCTAGATATAGTTATCCTTGTATCAGGAGATGGTGATTTTATAAAATTAGTTCGTAATCTCCAAAAACTGGGCAAAAAAGTTATTATATTAGCTCAAAGAGGAAATGTAAAACAAAAATTAAAAGAGCTTGCTGACGAATTTTACTTTATAGATGATTTATCTGATTTTTATCAAAGTCAAAATCACGCTTCACAAATTAAGATTGAGTCTAAAATTGATTATAATCAGGCTATAGATTATCTAATCGAAGCGATCAGAACTGCAATAAGTGAAGGTCAATCTACAACTTTCAGTATTATTGATAAATTGATGCGTCAGCGTTGTTCTAATTATCAGGGTTTTGCCTCTATACTGATGCCTAACGGCAAAAAATTGAAAAATTTTAGTCAGTTTGTTAATTTTGCTGTAAATGATGGTAAAGTCCAAAATCATGGACAGGAATTATTTTTAGTCGATGTTAAATGTATGGTTGTATAAGATAGAATCTTAAAACTTATCTTGTAACAAAGTTAGGTTTGATAAAAAACCGCAATATGCGGTTTTTTCATGTTTAAATAAAGTGAAATTGTATACTTTTTCAATAGTCAATATCTACTAATAATCAAAATGCACAAGCTTCTAACATTTCGGAATGAAAAACTTTTACGTCGGGCGCTGACTCACCGTTCTTATGTTCATGAAAACCCAGGAGAAGGGGAACATAATGAACGCTTAGAATTTCTCGGTGATGCTATCCTCAACTTTTTAAGTGGTGAGTATCTTTATAGCCGTCACCCAGAAAAGGGAGAAGATGAATTAACTCGCCGACGTTCTGCATTAGTAGATGAAAAGCAATTAGCCAAGTTTGCTGAAGAAGTTGGTATAGATTTGAGAATGCGGTTAGGAAGAGGAGCGATTTTAGATGGTGGTTTTCAAAATCCTAATTTGCAGAGTAGCACTTTTGAAGCTGTTGTCGGAGCTTATTATTTAGATAATAATTGTGATATTGAAGCAGTACGGGCTATTGTTGAACCATTGTTTGATTCTGTACCTGAACAAATTGTTGTAGTTCGCTCGAATGTAGACTCAAAAAACCGTTTTCAAGAATGGGTACAGCGTCATGTAACAATAAATCCACCTGAATACGTTACAAAGCAGGTAGGTGGTTTGTCTCACGCACCAATATTTACTGCGAAAGTATTTGTTGATGGCAAAGAGTACGGTGAAGGAAAGGGACGTAACAAAAAAGATGCGGAAAAAGCTGCTGCTGAAAATGCACTGGCTAAGTTGAAACAAGAAGGTATGTTGTAGAGATTGATATAACTTCTATGAGTGTGGAGAAGTTAGCCTTGATTGTGGTTTATGGTTGCTAGTTTGTAGTTTCATCCATTGAAAAGACACAAGGTTTAACAACAAACCGATGAGTAATAAAATTACCATCAAGGTTATCTGATACCACAAAATTGGTTGCACAAGTAAATCTGCTACAAGATGAAGCAAATTCATGACGCTGTAAACTACAGTTAAGGCAAAATGCAACACGCGGTAGCGTTTAGATTCCGTAAAAGAAGTAGCAATTATCGCCAATATGGGTAGTGTGAAAAATCCCAACATTAGCCATAGAATTACAGAAATATCACTCATTTGTGAGGCGTGTTGCGATTCGGCCACAGATAAACCATGAAATAACGGCATTAAACCTAGTTGGGTATGAAACAATAATCCTAGGAGAAATACTGTCCATATAGTAATAATTCTTTCTCTATAATTCAGCATGATGAACCCTTCTCGATTTATAGTCGCCTAATTTTTAATTTAGGCAAACAATTTGAGAAAGTTGTGAAGGATGCTATTAACTTTATTAGATATTGATTTCTAAGGGGAAAGTGATAGTAAAGGTAGAACCCACTCCTAGCTGAGATTCTAAATTGATTTCACCTTGGAGTAATTTTACTAAACGAGAAACGATCGCCAGCCCTAATCCTGTACTATCGGGTAGGTAGGAACGAGCATTTTTATTTACACGATAGTAAGGTTCAAATATCCGCACTTGGTTTTCTGGTGCAATACCAATTCCTGTGTCAGCAACAACAAATGACCAATTGTTGTCGTTTAAGGTTTGACAGACAATCTTGACAGTACCTGACTCTGTATAGCGAATTGCATTACTGACAAGATTGGTGATAATTTGTTGTAATTGAAACTCATCTGTTAGCACTTCTTGGGGACAGCGATCGCAGTTTACAATAATTTCTAAATCTTTCTCTTCTGCTAAAGGTTCCAACATTTCGCACACATTAATTACCAATTCCTTTACATTGGTGGGTGCGACTTGCAATTGTACTTTACCCGCATCATATCTGGATAGTTCCAATACATCATTAATTAAGCGGAGTAAGTGCCTGCCATTACGTAATACTCGCTCAATATGTTCTAAATTTGTATAGGTATCTTTGATCCCAGAATTTCGCCGTTGTTGTCGTAAAAATAAATCTGAATAGCCAATAATTGATGTGAGAGGATGTTTCAGTTCGTGGGCTAGTTGAGAAAATGTGTCTTGACTAGAATTTATTAACCTTGTTAGTTCTTCATTATGCAGAGTCAATGATAAATGCAAATGCTTTAATTCTCGCAAACGCTCTTCAACATAACTTTTAAAACAGCGTGCGATCGCTTCATCTATTACAGCATCAATTAAACGCATATAACGCACAATTTCTGCTGGCGTTCCTTGCAATAAGCCTGCTTCTAAACTATCAAATATTACTACCCGCAATAACCGATATTCTCTCGCAATTTCTGTAGGATCAAAACCTTGTTCAGCCCTAAGTAATCCATGCTGCCAACTGGCTGTGACTATCGACTTGATATCACTATCCTGAGCTTCTGCAAGTACATTAATCATTGCTTTAAAAATATCAGGAATATGATTTTTAATCGCTGTGTATGACAAGTCATCGGCACTTTCAATCTGCCTGTCTTGCCGTACTGCTAGTATCCATTTCTCGATGATATTGTTAGTATTTTCAGCCAGTATAAGACTAAAATCCATTACGTTAAATTTTATAAAGATTTAGAAAAAAATTTCGATCTATAACTAGTTTACCGAGAATGGAGATTTTTTTGGACAAATTTAACCCAATAATTCAACTACATCAAGAAAGAGATTACATAATCATAAAGATAGATTTTACTTATTGGGATGGAGCTTTTTATAAATCTGAGCTATTGTCGCCAGCAGCCCCACGCCGTCCCGAAGGGCGGCAAACTAAAAGATGTTTAACTTTTTCCTCCTGCTTTTCCTATGCGCCTAGCCTACCAGTACCGTTTACGCCCAACCAAACAACAGATAGCCACATTGGAAAACTGGCTTGAATTGTGTCGTCGTCAATATAACTACAGATTGGCAGAACGGTTTAACTGGTACCTTGAAAACCGTTGCGACATTGACAAATGCTCTATTATTTCTTGCAGCATTGCACCATTAAAAGACAAACCCAGTTACTACAGCCAGAAGCGAGATTTAACTAACACTAAAGCCTTATTTTCTGACTACAAAGATATACCCTCGCACACTCTACAAGACGTAATCGCAGGGGTTGAAAAGACATTTGACAGATGCTTGAAAGGTGATAGTAATGGTAAACGGTCTGGTCGTCCAAGGTTCAAAGGTAAAGGGCGTTACCGTTCACTAACGTTTCCTGACCCCATCAAACCAGAACACGTTCAGGGTAAATTTATTCAGTTACCCAAAATCGGTAAAGTCAAAATGATTTTGCACCGTCCAATTCCTGACGGTTTCAAAATCAAAACCGCGACAATTACCTGTAAAGCTGACGGGTGGTATATCAGTCTTAGTTTGGAAGATGTGACTGTACCTAGCCTTAAAACCGATGTCACGCCCACACCAGATAATACAGTGGGTATTGACATGGGGCTGAAATCATTCTTGGTAACGAGTGACAATCAAGAAGTACAAATCCCCCAACATTACCGCAAAGCCGAGAAGCGATTGAAGCGGTTACAACGTCAATTATCTCGGAGAAAGAAGGGTTCAAAACGTCGTCAAAAATCTATTAAACGTGTTGCTAGAACTCATTTAAAAGTTGCTAATCAGCGCAAGGATTTTCACTATAAAACTGCAATATGGTTAATAAATCAATCCCAGGTCATTGCTCATGAAAACTTAAATATCAAGGGACTAGCAAAGTCTATGCTTGCCAAATCCATAACCGATGCTGGATGGGGTCAATTTCTACAAATACTTAATACCAAGGCTGCAAGTGCTGGGTGTTTGGTCGTAGCGGTTAATCCCAACGGCACAAGCCAGGAATGCTCTGATTGTGGCGCGACAGTTCCCAAGGTGCTTGCTGACAGATGGCACAGCTGCCAATGTGGTGCTAGTTATGACCGTGACCACAACGCAGCGCGAAATATAAAACACAGGGCGGCGGGGCATCCCGTCCTTCAAAGCTCAGTTAATGTCCGACGGGTTGCCGGGAGTCGCTGAGAAGCCCGCGCTGTCCCGAAGGGCAGGGTCGGGAGTATGTCACTATCAGTAATTAGGGTTAAAGTATGTATTTGTGTTACATACGATTGCTAACGGCAAAATTGACTAAATTAGGCTAGATCAACAAATAGAATCTATCCCAAGAAGTTGTTTTTACTAGACAGCAATGTTATATTTCGCTATATTGTTGTCAATTCGAGTAAGTCAGCCTAATTCAGCGCGTTAAAGCATGTAACGCTGAAACGGAGGAACCAAATTTTGGGGCGTATCTGACAAAGAGGCTGAAGGATAAAAGTTGAAAAAACATTTCATACTTCATACTTCACACTTCAGACTTAATTCAGAGGGGCATCTCTCAGCCCTAGCCCGTCAGCTAACTTCGTAGGCATTGAGAGGAGACTGAAGAGAGAGCATATTTATAATGTGTTGATCTCATCAGTGTCCAAGGCTGGTACTGCTCAGATTTTTGTACCTGTACTGAAACCTGCTGAGGTTATAGATGATATTGCAATTAAATTTAGCAGCGATCGCAGCGATCGCCGGTAAAGCTGCATGGCAAAAGACCAAGCCCATCATCACTAAGGATGTCGTCTTTTTACCTATATTAGGTTTTTTAGGCATTATTTTGCTGTGGTGGGTAGTTGCTTTAGCCAACCATGAATTAATGCCCACACCACCAGAGGCGTTAATTGCTAATTTAGACTACATTTTAAATCCCTTTTATCAACGTGGGCCGGGTAATTTAGGGATTGGCTGGCTATTAATTGCCAGTCTACGGCGTGTATTGATTGGTTTCTTGTTAGGTGCAGTCGTCGCCATTCCCTTGGGATTTCTCATTGGGATGTCTAAGTCGGCAATGTTAGCCCTGAATCCCATTATTCAGATATTTAAACCTGTATCACCCTTAGCTTGGTTGCCTATTGCTTTAGCTATCTTTAACTTGGCAGATCCCTCAGCAATTTTTGTCATTTTCATCACCTCCTTGTGGCCGACCATTATTAACACAGCCTTGGGAGTTGCTAGCGTTCCCAAAGATTATTTAGATGTAGCACAGGTGTTAGAAATGCCCCGCTGGCGCAGAATTACTAAAATTATTTGGCCTGCAAGTTTACCTTATATCTTCACAGGTTTGCGAATTAGTTTAGGAATTGCTTGGTTAGTTATCGTCGCCGTCGAAATGCTGACAGGCGGTATTGGTATCGGCTTCTTTGTTTGGGATGAATGGAGTCGGTTGAATCTTAGTTCAGTTTTTCTGGCTGTATTTGTCATTGGTTTAACTGGATTAATTCTCGATTTCGCCGTCGGTAAACTTCAAGAATTTGTCACTCATCGCCCGACAACTGCGAAATAACAGATTTACCAGCCATCTGCAAAGTAAAAGGTGGTCAGATCCCCGACTTCTGAAAGAAGTCGGGGATCTAGCAGCCCATCAACAACCCAATGTGGAGCTACAAAAATGGGTGATAATAACTGGACTAGAAGATATTTTCTCTTAGGACTGGGAACCACAACAGCCGGACTTGCCCTATCTTCTTGTGGAATTTCGGGAGATAGGTCTGCAAAAGGATTAACAGAAGAAGCCTTAGCCGTTCAACCTGTAGTTAGACCTCAAGACTTAGAAAAACCGGATATTACCGTTGGTTACGTTCCTGTTAATGATTGTGCGCCATTTGCGATCGCCTGGAAAAAAGGTTTCTTTCGCAAGTATGGTTTAAACGTCAAACTCAACCGCGAAGCCAGTTGGGCAACTTCCCGTGACGGTCTAATTTTCGGTCGTTTAGATGCTTCCCCCGTCGTATCGGGGGCTGTCACTAATGCCAGAATTGGGGCGGAAGGCGCGCGTCACGCACCTTTATGTGCAGCCATGACCATTCATCGCCACGGTAACGCCATGACCATGAATAAAGCTATGTGGGATTTTGGCTTGCGTCCGTGGTACGAATATCAACAAAAATATGGCGACGGCGCATTAGAAGCCTTTGGCAAAGATTTCCGCGCCTACTTTGATAAGCAGTCAGCCGAAAATAAAGTTTGGGCCGTAGTCTTGAGTTCCGCGATTTACGAATACTTCGTGCGTTATATATCTGCGGCGGCTGGTGTTGATCCTCTCAAAGAATTTCGCGTCATCATCGTCCCCCCTCCCCAGATGGTGACAAACGTGCGAATTGGGGCAATGCAAGCTTATATGGTAGCCGAACCTTGGAACACCAGAGCCATTAAAGGTAACGAAGGTGTTGGTTTTACCTTCGCCCAAGGTAAGGAAGTCTGGTTAGGACATCCAGATAGATTATTAGGTGTGATGGAATCCTTCATCGAAAAATATCCCAAAACTTATCGTTCTTTGGTAAAGGCGATGATTGAAGCTTGCCAATATTGCAGCAAACCCGAAAATCGCCAAGAAGTCGCTGAACTAATTACAGACCGTTCCTTTACTGGTGCTAGACCGAAAAATAAGAATGCCCCAATTAGCAAATTTACCGCCCCAGGCATTTTAGGAAGTTACAACTATGGTGGGTTTGACGACAAAGACCGCACCATCCAAGCTGCTGATACTACCATCTTTTACGATATTCCCGACAACTTGCCGAAACAGCCAGGCGAACACTCAACATTTATGTGGCGGTCGAGAAGTATTTGGTTGATGACGCAAGCTGCTAGGTGGGGGCAAATTCAGGAATTTCCTAAAAATGCCGAACAACTAGCCGAAAAAGGCTGGAGAACAGATTTATATCGAGAAATAGCCTCAGAAATGGGTATTGAATGCCCTAAAGATGATTACAAAGTTGAAGCAGCCGAAGTATTTATTGACAAAAAACGCTTCGACCCTAGTGACCCGGTAGGTTATCTCAACAGTTTTGAAATTCGGGCTAAATCTCCGGTGCGTTTTTTTATGTCTTAAGAAGGGGCTAGAGGTTAGAGGCTAGAAGTTAGTAATTATGACTTCGTACTTTTTCAAGCTAGAAGGTCATGTGATGAATTTCACAAGTAAACATAAAAATCTGCCTTATCTCTTTTATTTTCTAACCCCTAACCCCTATTCCCTAGCCCCTAACCTCTTTCAATATTAACTAACAAATAGTTCAAATTTTTGCGGAGCCTTTGATGACAAAACATACACCCACTTCAATCGATACTGAACAGCAAGTTATGTCTCGTAATAACTTCTTAGAAATTGAAAATTTAGTCAAGTCATATCCGACACCAGATAAAGGTAATTTTGTGGTTTTGAATGGTGTCAATCTCAGCATTGGTGAAGATGAATTTATTTCGGTAATTGGTCATTCTGGTTGTGGTAAATCAACTTTGTTAAAAATTGTTGCTGGGTTAGAAACATCAACTTCTGGTTCAGTGCGACTAGATGGCAAAGAAATCCGCAAGCCAGGCGCAGAAAGAATGATGGTCTTTCAAAACTATTCTTTATTGCCTTGGTTAACTGTTAGAGAAAACATCCGTTTAGCCGTGGATGAAGTGTTAAAAAATGCAACTCGTGCTGAAAAAATTAGCATTGTTAACGAACACTTGGCAATGGTAAACTTAACCCCGGCAGCAGATAAGTATCCTGATGAAATCTCTGGAGGTATGAAACAACGGGTAGGTATTGCAAGGGCTTTGGCAATTCGTCCAAAAATGTTGCTGATGGATGAACCTTTTGGGGCATTAGACGCATTAACTAGAGGAAAATTACAACGGCAAGTATTAGATATTTGGGAAAACAATCGCCAAGCCGTGATGATGATTACTCACGATGTTGATGAAGCTATTTATATGAGCGATCGCATCGTCTTAATGACTAATGGCCCAGCCGCTAACATTGGGGAAATCTTAGAAGTACCTTTCGATCATCCACGCGATCGCTCTGCTATGCGGAATTCCAAAGAATATTTTGAATTGCGTAATTATGCCTTGAATTTTCTTGATAGATACTTCACCCAAAATGAGTAAATTAGTTTATTATTTCTTTTAGCGGGTCGCCTAATTCAAATTCATCAACAATCATGATTTGAAACGGAGGAACCAAATATATGGGGCTAATCTTTAAGAAAGACACCTTCCAGTCTTAGCCCGTCAGCTAACTCCGTCGGCAATGGAAGGAACTCCCAAAAATTTGGCTGTAATAACAGTTATTATTGGGGTTTCTTGAAATAAAGGATAAAAATGAATCCTGAAGAATCAAGTCTCAAGGATGAAATTACTAATGACAATTTCATACTTCACACTTCATACTTCATACTTCATTTACCCTGCTTCTCATTCAACATTTATTCCCTTTAGGAGAAGTTAAACTGTGAACATTAAGCCAATGTTAGTGCGCCTCCAAAGCGCCATAGGTAGAGATGATTTAGTTGAGCAAATGGTATTAATACCAGAGCCAAAAAGAAGTTCTTTGACAAATTCTCAAACATCAAAAGCCATCAACTTAATCGTTGGTTACAACGCTTCACCTAATAGTCATACAGCACTAGATATTGCTTTTTGGATTGCTCATCAAACACGTTTAGCGACAAATCAGCAAGTTATAGTTCAAGCGGTTTATGTAGTAGAACAAAACCAGGGTGATCAGTATTTGGATAAAGTAAATTGGTCAGATTACTTAACTTCATGCGAATGTAAAGTAACTGATATATATCAATCTGCAACATCTGTATTAACTCAACCAAAACTTAAAAGCATCACCCAATCTTTACAAGCACAAACTCTAGCGCCTTTAGAACAAGCAGACAAAATTCTTTGGCAAGCACGCAGTTTAGCTGAAGAATGGCAAGGTTCTTTTAAATCACATTTGCGGTTCGGTAACGTTGCTAAAGAATTGACAAAAGTTGTGGAATTGGAGGCGGCTGATGTTTTATTCTTGGGGTGTAAATCTATAAATCATTCCATGATTCAGACACTAGGTTTTAATTTTCCTTGTGCTATTTTAGGTATACCCAATGGAATTGATGAATAGCTACTGTATGAAATCACAGTAATGTAAGAATTCAGGAGTCAGTAGTCAGAATTCAGAATCATTAATTTGTCAGGAGTCTGCTAGAGAGAAATGTTAGTCGTTTAATAGTACTAATTATCAAACTTTGATGACTTCTGACTTCTATATTCTGAATTCTTACACAGTAATTGTTGATGTAAATAAGATTTATGGTAAGTCACCTATACTTTAGGTGGCTTTTTCAGTAATATGCAACTAATCAAACATCAAGAGGAACAAAGTGGAACACTGGCAAGCTCTCCTGAGCCTTTTCACCTTTTTGGGTGTAATTATCCTCATTATGACGGAATGGGTGCATCTAACTATTGCTGCTTTATTGGGAGCATTGCTACTAGTTTTCACCAACGTCATGACATTAAAAGAAGCGGTAGGTTTCATCGGTAATAGTCATGGAACATTAGGTTTATTTTTTGGTGTGATGGTGTTGGTGCGAGCATTTGAACCCACCAAAATATTTGATTATTTAGCAACTCAAATCGTCATTTTAGCTAAAGGTGATGGTAAACGTCTGTTATTAAGTATTGTTGGGATTGTTACGCCAATTTGTGCAGTGTTACCTAATGCCACAACAGTCATGTTATTAGCTCCTTTAATTCCGCCAATGGCACAAGAAATAGGCATAAATTTTGTGCCATTGCTGATATTAATGGTGTTTATAGCTAATAGTGCTGGGCTATTAACTTTAGTTGGTGATCCTGCTACCTTTATTGTAGGAGATGCAATTAATATTAGTTTTACAAATTATCTTTGGCAATTAAGTTTAGGTGGAATAATTGCTATTGTCACAGTCACAGCAACACTACCATTTCTATTTCGGAAAATTTGGCAAACTAAACTTGATAATCTTGAAGAACTGCCACATCCTCAAATTAATCATCCACGAGTATTAACTGTGGGGGCAGTAATCATAGCCTTTGTATTAATATTTTTTGTGATTGGCGAATCTTTACCAGTTCCGATTTCGCCTGCTGCTGTTGCTTTATTAGGTGCAGCGTTGGCTTTATTACTATCCCATCACAGCCGCATCGATACAGTTAACAATATTTTGCGAGATGTAGATTGGAGTACATTAATATTTTTTATGAGTATTTTTGTATTGATTGGAGGGTTAGAAAAAACTGGAGTCATTAATGGTTTATCGGAGTTTTTGGCAACTATTTTAGGGAAAAATATTGTTCTCGGCTCCCTATTTTTATTATTTTTTGTGGGGATATTATCTAGCGTCGTGCCGAATATTCCCTTAGTGGTAGCGATGGTACCTTTACTTAAGCAGTATATTGTCAGTGTAGGGTTAGCACCCGCAGAAGTTTTAGCACAAGATTTTCCAGGACAATTTCCGGCTGAGGTTTTACCTCTGTTTTACGCCATGATGTTTGGTGCAACATTAGGAGGTAACGGTACACTTGTAGGAGCTTCCTCTAACATAGTTGCAGCAGGAATTTCAGAACAGCACGGTCGCCGCATTTCATTTAAAACTTTTCTTCATTACGGTATTCCTGTGATGTTGTTGCAACTAGCAACTTCAGCATTATATGTGTTGGTACGGTTTCTGCTTTAGGCTTAGAAAAAAACTCTTAATATTTCCGACTGAGGAAGGTGTATTTTGAATAATTGTCATTGATTATACTTAAATATAGGGTTTTGCCTCGGCTCTAAATGTAGCATCATAGGTAGAGTCACAAAACCAAATTCAGCTTCCAGAAGGATCAAATATATGAACCCGCCTGAAGAATATATCAATCACAATACCGTAGAACAAGGTCAAGGGGGGTCAAATCCAGTCAACAATAAGCTGCAATTTACTAATAATGGCATTGGCGAAACTAATAGCTTAGATAAGGTCAGGGATATTCTTTTTGGTAGCCAGATACGTGAAATTGACAAAAGATTTGCTCGCTTAGAAGAACGTTTAATTAGTGAACTTGTTAATGTGCGAGATGAAACACGCAAACGTTTAGATGCTTTAGAAAGTTATATTAAACAAGAAGTTGATTCTTTAACAGAACAGCTGAAGAAAGAGCAACTAGAGCGTGATGCAGTGATGCGATCGCACTCGGAAGAGCAAAAAAATATTAACCTATCTTTAGAAAATAAAATTGCTCAAATCGACGAACAAGCTACTAGTCGTCAACGAGAATTGCGCGACCAAATCCTGAATCAGTCGAAGAATTTACAGGATGATCTTCAGAAAAAGTATGAAGAAATTTTAGCTGTGTTGAACCGCGAAACACAAGAACTACAAAAAGATAAAACCGACCGTTCTAAGCTGGCTGCTTTATTTACAGAGTTAGCAATTCGCTTGAATGCAGATAATAAATCTTGAAGGGGAAGTTAAGTTACTCGCCAGTGTTTTCCTGAAAATTTGACTGTATTTTTCTTGTAAATTAAGGGATTTGGGTAATGAAGAACTATCCCCCGAAGCGAGTACCTCCAGAAGCTAAAAGCAGCAATGGAGAATCTACTAACTTAGATTCTCTCAATCAAGATGAACTCAATTTACTTCGCAGTTTACTGCTAGGAATTGAACCTTCTCAACTAAATAAACTCTACGAAAGATTAAACAATCCCCAAATTCAACCAGAAGATATCAGCCGTTTGCTTCCCGAAGCCGTGGTTTTGCGTTCTAAGCAAGACCAACAACTGGTAGAAGCGATAATTTCAACTGTAGAACAAGCAATTCAAGCCTCTGTCAGCCAAGACGAAAATGTGCTTTCCGAAGCATTTTTTCCCATTATCGGCCCAGCTTCCCGAAAAGCGATCGCCACGGCTTTAGATGAGATGATGCAATCGCTGAATCAAACCCTAGAACATAGCCTATCACCAGAAAGTTTTAAATGGCGGTTAGAAGCCAAACGTACAGGGAAATCATTTGCAGAAATTGTTCTGTTACGCACTCTAATTTATCGGGTTGAACAAATATTTCTGATTCACAAACAAACAGGCTTATTACTGCACCATGTAATGTTAAAGCCAGTAGCTGCTCAAGATCCCGATTTAGTGGCGGCGATGTTGACAGCAATTCAAGATTTTGTCAAAGATTCTTTTAGTGTTCAGCAAGAAGACACATTACGGAGTTTGCGATTTGGTGAATTGACAATTTGGGTGGAAGCAGGGCCACAAGCAATCATCGCTGGAATTATTCGCGGTCAACCGCCGCAAGAATTACGCGCAGTTTTTCAAGCCGCAATTGAAAAAATTCATCTCAAATTAGGAATAGAATTGCATAGCTTTGCAGGAGAAACAGAACCATTTCAAGCTAGTGAATCTTATTTAGAAAGCTGTTTAGCCATTCAATATAAAAATGCTTCTGGGCAAAATTATACCTATGCCTGGGCATTGTTTGGTTTACTGGCGATCGCAGCTGGAATTTGGGGATTTTTTACCTTGAGAGAAAATCTTCGTTGGCAAACTTATCTCCATAAACTTAACTCTCAGCCAGGAATTGTGGTGTTGAATACAAAGTACTACAACGGTAAACATTTCATTTTAGGAATGCGCGACCCTTTAGCGATACATCCCAACACACTAATAAAACCCACGAATCTCAACCCTGACAAAGTGATGAGTAAATGGCAATCTTACTTATCTTTAGAAGCACCGATAATAACTAAAAGGGCTACAGAACTACTGCAACCACCACCAACAGTGATGCTCAAGGTTGATGATAAGGGCATTCTTTCAGCTACTGGCTACGCCTCACAAACATGGATTTTAGAGACTCACAAACTATGGCGTTTTATTCCTGGCGTAACACAATTTCAAGCTCAAAATCTTTTGCCAAATGAACTTAGAGAAATAGAATTAGCCAAAAATAAAATTGAAACCACCACATTTTTGTTTGCAGAAGGAAAAGATGAGCTAATTCCTGGAGAAAGCAATAAACTGCCATATTTACGCAAAATCGTCCGAATCCTTTTAATTACAGCCAAATCCTTAAATAAGAATGTGCAAATTCAAATTCGCGGACACACTGATACTACGGGTACAGAATGGCAAAATTTGTTACTAAGTCAAGCACGCGCAAATAAAATCATTTATTATTTAAAGGCTGAGTTCATGAATTCCAATCAATTTAAAGTGGTTGCTTTAGGTTCTAAAACTCCTTACCAATCGGAATTAAATTCCCAGGACAAAAAGCTCAATCGTCGAGTCTCTTTTCAAGTATTAATAACTGATAAAAATAAATAAGTATGTTGCAAAAAAAAATATGTATGGTAGGTGCCTTTGCCACTGGTAAAACAAGTTTAGTCTCAAGATTTGTATATAGTATTTTTTCAGATAGGTACTATACCACTGTAGGTGTAAAGATTGATAAAAAAACTATAGATGTCCAAGGTAATAATGTTAACTTAATTCTTTGGGATCTTTACGGTGAAGACGAGTTTCAAAAAGTCAGAATCTCGTATCTTAGAGGTTCATCAGGTTATATCTTAGTTGTAGATGGTACTCGGCGTAGTACTCTCGATAAAGCTTTTGAACTCCAAACTAAGGTAGAAGAAAGTATTGGGAAAGTACCTTTTATTTTGGTATTTAATAAATGGGATATGGCACATGAATGGGAGATTGAATCTCATGAAATAGATGCTATTATCCAGAAAGGTTGGCATACTATTAAAACTAGTGCCAAAACTGGACAGGGTGTGGAAGAAATTTTTCAAACTCTTGCTAATCAAATATTTCATACATAAATGGCAGATATCCCAAATGCTATAATTTTATACATTCTCAACTTTATAATCGAAGAGCGATCGCTTGCCTATTTATTGGTTAAAAAAGATGGGTGTCTGATAGCCTGGGGTGGAAAACTAGCTGAGTACGGCATCAAAAATCTCAGTCAAGGTAAGCAGGTATGTGAACAAGTTTTTTTTCTAGAAGGGTTACTACCTTTAGATGATTCTCCGTTATTTTTACCTTTAATGAATATTGCAGTTGGGATTTGTGCAGATATCCATATTTTTCATTCCGAGGAAGGTGATTGGGTATTATTATTAAATAGTATTTTAGATGAAAATCATCTCTCTGCTATGCAACAAGAAGCTAATTATTCAAGTTTAGCACAAGAAAAATCTGAGAAATTAATAAATCATTTGTCAGGAAATTAAATATTTTGTATTTTATATTCTTATGGTATGAATCAAACTATATTATCTGATTTATTTGTCGGGTTAAATATTTTAGTCCTAGAAAGAATTGAGATGGGATTATTTAAAGTGACTGCTCAACCACCTAATTGGTTGCGGCGTTTTTGTAGACAGAACTTACAATTTGGCATGGATATGTTAATTCCCCAAGAGGAATTTGCTTTTTTAGAAAATTTTTTATTTGATGCTGAGGATTTTTGGTATAGAAATAGTATTGGCAAGCTCAGTTCAGGTCTTTGGAGTGAAAGAAATTTAACCGGTTACGAAGAGCAACTAGAAGCTTATGCTTTATGTATAAATAATAGTAAAATATTATTAATTGAATTATTGGAAGATAAATTTAAATATAATCAACAATTAATCCAAACAGGAAGAGAACAACAATTAAATTATCAGCAATTATTGAAAGATAATCAAAGAAAAGAAGTATTGATTAATTGTATTATTCATGATATCGCCGGACAACTAAATGCAATCAACTGCTGTTTAGCTTTGCTAGAATTTGAAAATTTAACAGCTAAGGGCAAAGAACATTTAGAAATCGCGCAAAAGCAGTCTATTAAACAAGAAATGTTAATTAGAAATATTTTAGATGCCTTTTCGGATGAGGTGCGATCGCTAGAAAATTTTATTATAGATATTGATTCATCTCCCGATATTCTCATTGCTGTCAAAGAAACTATAGAGCTATTTCAAGCTGGTTTTGCCCTAAGTAATCAGCAGTTACAGCTTGCTACTAACATTGATCAATCAGCAGATTGGAAAGTTGTTGGCGAACAATCGCGCTTAGATCGCATCATCACCAATCTTGTAGAAAATGCTTATCGCCATAGTCCAGAAGATTCTACTGTCACTATTAATTTGCAAGCTGAAGCAGAATATATCCTCTTCACTATTGATGATGAAGGTGAAGGTGTACCGCTAGAGATGAGTAATAATTTATTTCAAAAGTTTTCTCAAGGCCAAAATCGCTCAGGTAGAGGCGGTATAGGGCTTTATTTTTGTCGGATGACAATTGAGCGTTGGGGAGGAAATATTGGTTATTTACCACGTCCAGAAGGCGGTTCCAAATTTTGGTTCCGCCTTCCAAGACCCAGGGGTTCACGGGTATAAGAGTGTAGGTAAATAAATCCCTTATCTTAATCTACTGTTCCCTGTAACCTGTTCCCTATATTTAATAACCAATCAAATGCAATACATCGCGCAGGACGCTATAACCTACTAAATCCCACAGTAAGTACGCTAGAAATCCTATCATTGCCAAGCGACCATTCCATAATTCTGCTTGGGGAGTCCAGCCAAACAGAAATTCATTGCGATCGCGGCCATTATAAGCATTAGCAACCACTGGTAAATCAGTAGAGGAACGAGTTTCACGAGTTTCCATTATTTTTCTCCAAAATTAAGCTAATGTTTGCGAATTTTGTCTTTAATAACCAATCAAATGCAAGACATCGCGCAGGACGCTATAACCT
>JAGKSW010000163.1 GCA_018993265.1 Nostoc sp. TH1S01 | reverse complement strand
AATAAGCAACAAATCCAATTGCAGCTAAACGACCATTCCACAGTTCAGCTTGAGGAGTCCAACCGAAAATAAACGCATTGCGATCAATGCCGTTATATTCTGTTGCAACTGTGGGTAAATTAGTGGAGGAGCGAGTTTCCATTTGTTGATTCCAAATTCATTTGTTACTTAACTTCAAGTTAGCTATTTAAAACTAGACTGCTTTCTGTCTGTAGGTACAAACTACACGCACTTCTTGTGGACGATTAAAAAAAGCTTGAAGCTATAAACATCTCCATCTTCAGATGGTGATAAAAATCATATTTGTAAATAAATGTAAATTACTATTAACTAAAAATTTCTCAATTTAAGATTAAATCTTCAGAGTCTAGCCAATTTTAATCAATAATAATTACACGCCAAAACCTCCATAAAATAGGTGTTTCACTCTCTTAACTCAAGAAATATCTAAAAAATTAAATCTTACGGATAATCAAACTTCTACCCGACGCTAGATATATTGTTCAAACTTCAGGTGGATGCTGAAATCGCCTAAATTCTTGGATTCTGAGATTTACGAGAGTTAGGTATGGCGATAGTTACAGACATAAATGCATAGTTGCTGCTCACACCATTCTTAAATCCCTCCAAAGTTAAACTTTAAAAGAAGGAAATACAATGATTCAAAGTACGGGAATTATGTTGGGACTCTACAAACCATTATTATGGGTAGCACAAACTTCTGTAGATCCCTCAAACGTCACCCCAGCACAAGCATCGGTGCTGACATCCGGGCCAAGGTTTTTCGTTGCCTTAATCTCTGGGGTGATTTTAGCTTTTGCTTTTCAACTAGTGCTAACAAACCTCTCCGTAGCCGCCGGGATTTCCTACCTCGGACATTCATCCGACTCAGATTCTAGTCAAGCGGAAACTAGCAGTTTCGGTGGCACAATTCGCAAAATTGGCACGGCTGTAGGGATATGGACATTAGTCACTGTCACCATTGCCTTACTAATTGCCAGTTTCTTAGCAGTAAAATTAAGCTTAGTTATCTTCGATCCCAGACTAGGAGCCATTCTCGGCTTAGTAATTTGGGGCGCATACTTCTTATTACTAGTATGGGTAAGTTCCACTACAGTAGGTTCCTTAATCGGTTCTGTAGTTAACACCGCTACCTCTGGTTTTCAAGCTATTATGGGTACTGCGACAGCTGCCCTTGGTGCAAAAGCTGTAAATAACCAAGTCGTAGCCACCGCCGAAGCCGCCGCCGCTGCTGTGCGTCGGGAGTTAGGTAGCGCGATTGATCCCATCAGTATTCGGGAAAACATCGAAGATTACTTAGAAAAGCTGCGTCCCCCCGAACTGGATATATCAAGAATTCGCAATGAATTTCAAAACTTACTCAACGATCCCCAATTAAAAGCGATCGCAGGTAGTCCTGATTTACGCAACATTGACCGCCAAAAATTTATTGAATTAGTTAGCAGCCGCACTGACCTTTCTAAACGCGACGTTAACCGTATAACTGATACACTATACAGCGTTTGGCAGCAGGTAGTAGGACAACAGCAACCTGTCCAAGACCGTTTAGGGGAATTAGTTGACTATCTCAAATCTTTACCGCCAGGACAAACCAAAACCGACGAACTCAACGCCAAACTAGAACAGTTAATCGCTGAAACCCGCGCTTCTAAAGAAGCCGACCAAAAAGCAGCCCAAGAAGCTACTCCCGGCCCGATTCAGCGCACACTCCAACAAGGTATAACTGCCTTGACGGGGATTGTTTTGGGACGCACTGATTTGTCAGATATCGATGTTGAAAAAATCTGGCAATCTCTGGCTACTGCTAAAGATAAAGCCACAGAACAAGCAGATAAATTAGGGCTTCCTGTACCATCGCAACCTTACAGCCCAATTCGCGCTGATATCGAAAACTATCTGCATAACACCTTTGCATGGCAACTTAGTCAAGAAAGAATCGCGCAAGAATTCCGCGATGTGATCTATGACCCCGCCGCCGATCCTGGCATTGTTAGAAGAGAATTAGACCGCATTTCCCGTAACGATTTTGTTAATATCCTCCAACAGCGGGGATTACTTACCCAAGCTGAAATTCAACGCATCGCAGACCAGCTAGAAGCTGTGCGTCAATCAGTATTAGTCACAGTCACCGCCGAAGAAGAAAGAGAAATCGCCCAAGATTTGCAACGGCGAGTCGAAAGTTATCTGTTGGTGACACCAAAATCAGATTTGACGGCTGAAGGAATTGAACGTGATTTTCATCCGTTGTTGACAGACTCAGATGCAGATTTTGAAACTCTCTCACGCCGCCTAGCAGGCCTAGACCGTGAAGAAATGCGGAAAATTCTGCTAGAACGCAACGATGTCCAAGTATACGAAGTAGAACCAATTCTAGATGAGTTGGAAAGACAACGCGATCGCGTGTTAATTGAAGCTCAAGGCATCGCTGAACAAGCAAAACATCAAGCAGAAACTCTGTGGTTGAATGTTGAATCATATCTGCGTAACACAGGCAAAGCAGAATTAAATCCTGATGCGATTCGTGCTGATCTCAAGCGATTATTAGAAGATCCCCAAGCTGGAATCAGTGCAATTCGGGCAAGATTGTCTCGCTTTGACCGCGATACCTTAGTGCAGTTGTTGAGTCAGCGCCAAGATTTGAGCGAAGACCAAGTTAACAATATTATTAACACGGTGGAAGATTCTTGGCACAGTATTCGCCAAGCACCCCAAGCTGTAGCCGACAAAGCCAAAGAACAATATGACTCTGTTACCACAGCAATTACCGATTACCTCCGGAACACTGGTAAAGAAGAACTCAACCCAGAAGGTATTCAACGAGATTTAAATCGCTTGTTTGACAACCCCAAAGAGGGCGCAATTGCTCTGCGGCGGCGGTTATCGCAAGTAGACCGAGATACCTTAGTGAAATTGCTGAGTCAGCGTCGAGACTTAAGTGAAGAACAAGTCAACCAAGTGATTGACTCTGTGCAAACTTCTATCCGCAATATTGTGCGTGCGCCGCGTCGTCTGGCTAGCCGCACCCAGCAAAGAATGGATACATTCAAAGCTTATCTGGAAGAATATTTGCGGCAAACTGGCAAAGAAGAACTCAACCCCGAAGGCATTAAACGTGACTTGCAATTATTGTTGCACGATCCACGGGTAGGCGTAGAAACTTTGAGCGATCGCTTGGCTCATTTTGACCGTTCTACCATCATCGCCTTGCTGAAGATTCGGGAAGATATGAGCGATGAAGAAGCCGCCAGAATCGCCGACAATATGATTTCTGTAAGGGATCAATTTGTTGAGCAAGTGCGGAGTATCCAACGGCGGATACAAGATGTAATTGACGGCATTTTTGGCCGCATCCGCAACTATCTCAACTCACTTGATCGCCCAGAACTCAACTATGATGGAGTTAAGCGCGATGTCAGGCAGTTATTTGACGATCCCCAAGCTGGATTTGATGCCTTGCGCGATCGCTTATCTTCCTTCAACCGCGATACTCTAGTTGCAATCATGAGTTCCCGTGAGGACATCTCCGAAGAAGATGCTAACCGAATTATCGACCAAGTAGAACGCGCTCGTAACTCAGTATTGCAACGTGCTGAACGCATACAACACGAAGCGCAACGTCGCCTCGAAGAAGTCAAGCATCAAGCCCAAAAGCAAGCCGAAGAAACCCGCAAAGCCGCAGCCTCAGCCGCTTGGTGGTTATTTGCCACAGCCATCGTTTCCGCTATTTTCGCCGCATTTGGTGGTGCGATCGCTGTTTTGTTCGTCTAGGCTAACAAGTTGTCTCCGCTAAAGTGTTAGCCTCCCACTATGGGAGGCTTTTTTATTAGCCCCTTCAGGGCGGGAACAGGTAAGGGGCAACAGGGAACAGAAGAAAAGTATTCCCGAATTAAGGTTTAAAGGGGAACAGGGAATAGGGAACAGTAAAGGCGTTAGACAGGGATTTAAACCCTGCCCAACGCCATCGGCTTAAAAGTCGGGGCTTCAAACCCGCTTGTGGTCGAGGGAACAAGCAACAAAAAGCTTTTTTGATTTATTTATCTGTTCTCTTGCATGAAATTTAATACCAATAGGACTTACGCAAGAACTCTCTCAAACTCTCATTCCTCTGTGACCTCTGTGCCTCTGTGGTTCGTTTTTCCGTAACCTGTGCGTAAGTCCTAACCAATTTGAAAAAAGAATGCGACAGAGAGAAATCAGGAAAGTCTTACTGGAGCTAGATTTCTTAATTGCGAATTGGTATAACTAAATCCGCGAATAACGCAGACGTACTCTCAATAGACGCAACCATCGCAACCAAACTTGTGCAGGTTGCTCAAAGAAAGTAAAAATATCGCCAAAGCCCAAATTAGTTTTATTATGGTGCAGCCAGTGTCTTTCGGGAGTTGTAATGAATAGAAATTGGCACACAACATTGATGATATTTGGAGTCTGCCAACCCAAAACACTAACATGTCTCCACCACACATGAAATTGACCTAATAGTAATCCTGAAATCACACCAATGGGAGAGAAAGACCAGAGAATAAATGCCATAATTAAATAAGGCAAAGCTCCCAAAATTCCATCTAATAGTACCTGAATATTTAAAGTTAATATGGCATAGTGGCGAAAATCTTTCTTCCAAGAATGATGTGTTCGCAAGTGGAGGCTACCAAAAACATGCTCAGGTATGTGGTAAACGAATGTAGATAAAAAATCACCAAAAAACAATAATAGCCAAGCAACAACGATAGCCTCAAGCATTTGTACTCCTCACGTTCAATTAAACAAATCCACACAAAAAAAATCCCAAAAAGACAGTTGATGCGGTACCGCATCGTGTCTATTTTTCGGGTGACATTTCATTAGTATTTAAAAGTTTTATTGATGTGCGATTTTGAATTCAGCCAACCGCATGAGCAACTCCTATTTTACTTTTTTGCGAAATAAATCTGATAAAACAACTTAATGTTGATAGATTTAGTGTATTTTATCGTCTTTACTCCATAATCTTCTTATGAAGACAGACAGTATAAGCAAAGGATGAGTTAAAATTAGTACAAATTTAGGTTAAGGTTTTCCGGTAAATTATTCAGGAGAGATTAACTGCAAGTTATCTGGTATTGTGAAGAGATTTCACTAATTAAAAGTTTTTAAATTGTAGAATTTATTTATACATCATAAATAGAGCTAAATTACTTATACAGTTAAGTATAAAGTAGGAAAATTTAAGAGTATTGAACTGAGATATCTTAAAGATTGAATGTATTTAATATCACTGTAAAAAGCAAGTATGGTAATTACACGAAATCAGATTCCGATTATTGATATCAGTACCTTAGTGACAGGAAATGGCGATCGCCACCACGTAGCAGCGGAAATTGGACAAGCCTGTCGGGAATATGGGTTTTTCTATATTGTCGGGCATGGTGTAGATGAGAATTTACGAGTCGTGATGCGT
>JAGKSW010000162.1 GCA_018993265.1 Nostoc sp. TH1S01 | reverse complement strand
TTGTAAAATGACAGTGCTTGCTGCTTTTCTCCTAAATCTGAGTAGACTCGACCAATATTATTGAGAGTACCAGCAACGCCTGCGCGATCGCCCACCGCACGATATAAGGGCAGAGCTTGGTTGTAATATGACAGTGCTTGCTGCTTTTCTCCTAAATTTGAGTAGACTGCACCAATATTATTGAGAGTAGTAGCAACGCCTGCGCGATCGCCCACCGCACGCCACAGGGGTAGAGCTTGGTTGTAAAATGACAGTGCTTGCTGCTTTTCTCCTAATGCGGAGTAGACTGCACCAATGTTATAGAGAGTAGTAGCTTCCCCTGAGCGATCACCCACCGCACGCCACAGGGGTAGAGCTTGGTTGTAAAATTCTAGAGCTTTCTGTTTTTCTCCTAATCCGTCGTAGACTCGACCAATTCCCACTAGAGTCACAGCTTCGTAAGATTTATCGCCTAATTTCTGCCACAAGGATAAAGCAATTTGCCATTTTGCAATTGCTTGTTGTAAGCTTTCGGCTGTGCCTTGCTTGTATAACTCAAATCCTTCATTAAATGCTTGTTGTGCTGCGGCGCGGGTTGCGTCTGGTTGGGTTGGTTGTTGTGCTATCTGCAAGTCTTGGGTTTTTGATGTGGCTCTCACTGCATCTGATAGCAGCAGCGAACTCAGCAGTAATGGCAAAAATAATAATTTGTAATTCATAATACTTCGTCTTCCTTCGGCTTCGCTCAGGGCGAGTCGCTCAGTACAAGTTCGTAATTTGTAATTTGATGATGGGTTAATAGATCCCCGACTTCTTGAAGAAGTCGGGGATCTGACTACATCTATTCACCTGTCATCAGAGATATTGCGGAAAATCTATTGTTATCTTACTAATTCGCCAGATTATTTCTGTTGTTGTTGCGTTTTTTGCAACAATGTTTACTGTTCCCCACCTACACCAGTCCAGTAGGGCGTGTGAGAGGATGTCTGAGAAGTATTATTGTTAACACCAAAATCTGAAAAACCTAACCCCCCTAGCCCCCCTTCCCTACGAGGGAATGGGGGTTTCAAAGCCTCTCTCCGCGTCGGGGAGAGGTTTGGAGAGGGGTTTTTAGTATCTTTCATGACTTTCCAAATATCCTCTTATACCAATTCACCAAAATATTGATACACATACAAGAACTTGTAGGGGCGAACGGCCGTTCGCCCTTACACCTATATTTGGATCATCCATAAAGTGAAATGGTATTAGGCGTAAGCCGTAACGCAACAAAAGTTTTGCGGTAGATGTGTTACGAATCGCGCTAATCCTACGTGTATTTCAACAATCACATCGGATTTCTATACATTAAACAAAATAGCAATATGCTTTGCTAAATCAGATAGACAAAAAATTTAAAAATGCTATTTACATCTCAGATATTTTGGCATTTTGGCAGTTAGTTAAAATTTATCTATGCTAAATTGAAGAATACTACAAGAATGAATTTGATCTAAACACTAAGTACGGTGTAAAAACTATTCTTATTGTCTAAATCATCAGTTTTCTTGACAATCTATTAAGTTTAATTCCTATTCTTTTTTTAATCCAAGGTGTGTCGCCACTTTCAAGCTATTTCGACGGGTGAAAGCCCGTCTTTTATTTTGTTGATATCTCCTAACCAATCTATCAAGGTAATCTGTATATGCAAAAATTGTGAATTATAGCAGCATTTTTAAATTCTTTAAAATTTTAGTCTAATTATTTTATGTCAATGTAATTAAGAATACCTTGTTAGCTTAATATCAGCTTTTATAAGTTTTGGATACATACTATAGGAAGATGCTACGAAGCAAAAATCATGAGTAAATAAATGCGGGATGTTGTTATGCACTGGATTTATAGTCAGGTTTGGTGGTGAGCCAAACCTTTTTTCTTTTTGCAGTTATTAAAATAATTTGAAACAGCTTGCTCTGGTAAAAAATGAATTGCTTTATGCTGAAAATTTGCAATTAAATGAAATTATCCATAGCATTTATAAATCATTTTTCAACAACAAGACCCCCGACTTCTTCAAGAAGTCGGGGGTCTGAAAATCCTACTGCTAAAACAGAAAGGTACTACGAATAATTCCGATAGTAATCGGGTCACTGTCTGGTGTATGACCAGGTTCTAAAATATGAATTATCCCTGGCGTAATGTTGATGTTATCTGTCACCCTAAAACGGTAAAAAGCTTCAATTTGAGTTGTAGTTCCTGGTTGTCCACCTGCACGTCCCAGACCTGTATTAGCAAAATCAGGGACATTATTACCGACAGGTAAAGTGCTACTAGTAATTTTTGGTGGTTGTCCGATATAAATACCACCTAAATTACCTTGAGCAAATAAATCGGGGAAATTCAAAAATACCATGTAATTGGTCGTTTCAACACTACCCGATCGCCCAGGAATAGAGGAAGTAGTATAACCACCCCACGCGCCGACAGTGACGCGGGGCGAAATTTGCCAACTCAGAGTACCACCATAGGCGTTGGTTTGTAAGGGCGCTGAACTACCGTTATTAGACACAGTTAAACAGTCATCACCCACAAAGGTCAGCAAACAGCCATCAGAAGCATAATTATTAACGTAATACAAACTCAAATCAACAGTATCAATCGGTGTTAATAACAATTGCACTGCTGTAGTCGTAGTTCCATCAAACAAACCACTACGTTGATTGGGATTTCCAGGAGTGTAACTAGTATATAAAGCTTGTAAACTGGCACGTTTGGCAAATTGCCAATCTACTGCAACGCCACCGTGACCAAAGCCAATATTTAAAATTGGGTTTCTTTGGGCAAATAAAGATAAGGGGCCTGTGGCTGCGCTTTCAACTCGCACCGGGCCACGGAAAGCGTTGGTCATATTTACGCCTTCGGTTCCCACCATCACAGCTAATTTGTCGTTAACTAACCAGCGATAATTCAAGTCAGAAATGATTAATTTCTTGTCGGTAGGAAATTCGTAGCTGAGGATAACATCATTGCTAAATCTGGGTGAAGTCACACCGTCGGTAGCTAATAACCCTGTAAATAAATAACTGCGGGGAGTAAGTTGACTAGTTAAACTCAGGTAAGAAAAGGTCAAGACGTTAATGTTAGTACCATTATCATCTGAGTCTTTTACGCCATCTCTGGGCTTAACGTCAGCACGGTTAGAACTCCGTCCTTGAACACCCGCAATTAACAGTCCGTTAAGTTTAGTGGTGGTAGAAAATTGGTTAGCTTGAATTTCGGCGCTACGTGCTTCTAAGCTATCTACTCGTCCCCGCAAAGTGGCTAATTCGCCGCTAAATTCTGTTTGTAAGCGTTTAATGGTTTCTAAATCTGCGCGAGTGACTAGTTCGGCGCTGGGTGCTGCAACTGCGATAATTTGGTTGATTTTATCTAAGCAAGCATTCATCCCGGCGGCAAATTCATACCTAGTGACAGCGCGATCGCCTCGAAATGAATTATTAGGATAGCCAGCAATGCAGTTATAGCGTTCTACTAAAGATTGCAAAGCCGTAAAAGCCCAATCACTAGGTTGGACATCATTCAATTGCGACACCGATGTAACCTGTGCCATCGTTTCAGTATTTTCTATTACATCCTGAGTAGCTGAGGCGGCAGGAAATATCGGGTATTCTTGATTGTCTAAACTTAGACTCGGTTCTGTCTCTGTATTTGTATAATCTTGGGCGGATGCTGGTTGTGATCCGCCGTGTAATCCCGCAATCAGGAAAGAGGCAATAATCCAGAATTTTAGATGATTATAGCGAATCACGTTAACTTCCAATAATTTAAACTCTACATTTCATACTGAAGTTCGAGTGTAAGCAAAATTATCAGTTTCGGCATGAGAAATTTTACCGACTTTGTACGAAATTAGACGAAGCAGATTCTAGGCAACAAGCAAAAACGCGAGTATAAAAGTAAAAATAACAGCCTTGCACCACTTACTAGATTGACCGAGAAGCAATATGGCACATCAATCACGCAGACTATCGCTAAAATTCTTGAGACGCAATCAAACCTCCCCAGATATTGCCGAAAAAGCGCCGCAACCGGGAAGTGTGCTGTCATCAACCATAGCGGTTACTGTTTTATTCAGTAGTGCTGGGTTAATTCTTGTATTTGCTTGGATTAGTTGGTTGTTTATCTTCAATCCCGACAAAATAGTTTGGCTGAACAAGTTTTTACCAGAATGGGCGCAAATTCCCTTTGGTTACAGCGAACACCCCCACACTCTTCCAGAAATTCAAGCCAGCTTACAAGCACAAAAACAAACATCTGGAACGACTCTGGCTTTAGATAAAAACGAAAACGCATTTTTATTACCAGTTTTTCAGCAACGTCCTAATTGTCAGTCTAATTGTGAAGAACTAGCAGCATTGCGGGTTTACCAAATAGCAACAGACTCAGAATTTGAATCAAAAAGCGAAAAATACTATCGTCTAGCAACTCAACTATCTGTAACTGGGATAGACAAATCTTTTGTAGATAGTAAAGCCGAAAATGATGATACTAACCTCTTACCTTTAAGCACAATCAAAGGTTTTGATGATGAAACACCAGCCGCAGGTGTTTGGTTTAATTTACAAGGAGAATATAAAAAAGGTACAACTGCGATCGCCTATGGTCAGATTTTGTACTACAATCCAGAACGCTCCAACTTAATCCAACTTCTGCCGTGGAAAAGTTTTAACGGCCAACTACCAAAATGGCAACAAGTTACTGGCAATGGCGATAAAGAATTAATCTTAGACCAAACAGTCGGTTTAGAACCCCAATTACGCGTTTACCAAGTTAAACCTACTAAACTTTACCTCAACCCAATTCAGCTAGATAAAATTTCTCTGAAACCACCAGCAATTAAAGATACTGCTTACCAAAATGCTATATCAATTGCTCGTAGTGGTTTATGGACAACAGCTTTTGACTCTTTAAAATCCCTGCAAAAACAACGCAAAAATGCTTTACCCGCCACAGCCCAAGCCCAAGTTGATTTAATTCGTTTACACTCTGAATTCACCAAAGCACAAGCTGAAAAAACTTGGGCTAGTCCCAGTGAACAAGTCTTGGCAGATTTAATTGATGGTCGTTGGAATAAAGCTTTAAAAGTATTTAAAGCATCACCTCAAAATGTCCAAGAAATTTCAATCCTCTTAAAAGCAGAAAAAGGCAAATTGTGGAATCGTGTAGCATCAGCATTAGAAGTTAATCCACAACAGCCAGATGTACTAGCATGGGGGGCTTTAATCTTAGCCGTTCAGCAAGGAGATGCAAGTGCTAATTCTTGGCTAGAGAAACAGCCAAAAATCACCAAGGATACCATTGCAGAGATTCAAGAATTAATAAAACGACTGAACCAAAAAGCGGCAAAGTCTTGAATCTCAACTTCACACTATAGCTACGTTTTTTGAATAAGTAAGTGTGTATAAATAAACACAAATATCAACTTGGGTTAGTAATATTTCTGGATTTCACCTCAAAAACTCTTCTTTCTGCGTCTCTGCGCCTTTGCGTGAGTGAGATTTTCATATCTGTTCAGTATGACCAAACCCTGCATTTTAAGGAAAAAGGATGGGAAACAGGACATTCCCATCCCCTCGGAAAATAGACAACTAACCAAATAGTAGAGAAGGAGAAAAATCTAAAGAAAATACTAATTCCGCATTAAAAAATTGAAAATTTGCGGTTAAAAGCGGTAAAGCGAAAACATCCAAAACAATAAATCAGCTATGAGAATACCTCCAAATTTCGTTAAATAGAGTGGAAATAGTGTCAAGTTAGTTTCACCACGATTAAAAGGCACTGTCGTTACTCAAACTGCAACTGAAGTCAATCAAACTACTGTATCAGAATTAACTCAAGAGCCTGATGATTCTGATACAATGAATCAAGTAACATCCGTATCGCAACTATCAGATGTCCAACCAACAGACTGGGCATTCCAAGCACTACAATCTTTAGTTGAGAGATATGGGTGCATTGCAGGCTATCCCAACAGCACATACCGCGGTAATCGGGCGATGACACGCTATGAATTTGCGGCTGGGTTAAATGCTTGCTTGGAGAGAATTAATGAACTAATTGCCACAAGTACCGCCGACGCTGTTAAAAAAGAAGACTTAGAAATCTTACAAAAGCTGCAACAAGAATTTGCTGATGGTTTAACAGAGTTGCGTGGCAGAATTGACCCATTAGAAGCACGTACTGCTGAACTAGAAGCGAATCAATTTTCCACCACTACCAAATTATCAGGGGATGTAATTTTTACCTTGGGCGGTGTGTATGGTGATGAAAAAGCACCAGGTGGAAATAGAGCAGTAAGAGAAGCCACCGCCTACAATAATGCTGGCGGACGCGACTTGGAAGATAACACAATCTTTGCTGACCGGGTGCGACTGATACTGGATTCCAGCTTTTACGGTCAAGATCGCTTGCGAGTGATATTAAGAGCTAATAATACTCTGGCGTTCAATGCGACAAATCAAGTTTCCGGTACAAATATGACTCGTTTGGCTTGGGATACAACTCTCGAACCAGATAACAGTGTTGGCGTTGCCAAATTATTCTATAACTTCCCGATAGGGGATAAGTTGAATGTGACGGTTGATGCTATTGGCGGTTCATTTTTCGATAATTTCAACACCCTTAACCCTCTATTTTCAGCTGCAACTACTGGCGCTCTTTCGCGTTTTGGTCGTTTTGCGCCAATTTATCGTGCAAGTAACTCTGGACTGGCGGTTGGTAGAGGTTCGGGTGTCAGTGCTGTTTTCAAGCTGAGTGATGCTATTAGTTTGTCAGGCGGTTATATAGCGAGAAATACCGAAAATCCTCTAGATGGTAGAGGTTTATTTGATGGGAGTTACGGTGCATTAGGACAAGTTGCGTTTCAACCAAATAAAGATTTGACTCTGGCTTTTACTTACGCTCATTCTTATTTTAGTGCTGTTGATGGTAATGGAGTTGCGACAGGTGATGTGAATGTCTCTGGTTCGGAAGGAAGTACGTTTGCGAATAATCCATTTGGAACAACTACAAATCCGATTGCGACATCAGCTAATCACTACGGCATTCAAAGTAGTTACAAGTTGAGTGATAAATTCATCATATCTGGTTGGGTGGGTTACACACAGGCGATCGCCGAAACCAGTTCTGGGAGAAACCCTGTTACCAATACAGTCAATAGAGGCGATAAAGCCGATATTTGGAACTGGGCGGTTACTTTAGGATTTCCCGATTTGGGTAAAAAAGGTAATGTCGGTGGAATTATCTTTGGTCAACCGCCAAAGGTGACAAGTAACGATTACGGGGCGCAAACTCTGACTGCTACAAGTGCGCGTCGGGAAGATAGCGATACTTCCTACCATTTAGAAGCTTTGTATCGTTATCAAGTTAATAGCAATATCTCAATTACTCCAGGGTTTATCATTCTTTTCAACCCTGAACACAATAGCAACAACGACACTATCTATGTCGGCACAATTCGGACAACTTTCCGATTTTAGAGATTATTAGTAAAATTTTTCAGTTAAGTTGTTTGAGTACTCAACCGCTCAAACAGCTTTTTCCATCTATTCATACTAAAATCTCTAACCATGTACAGAAGACCAGTAATGTACTCATATCCTCATAATTAGTATAGGGGTAGAGTTATCTGTACAACAGGTTTTCAATGTCAAAACTTTTTGAGTTTTAATAGCGATCGCCAAACTTAGGTTCGTTGGGTAGAAAATTGTCTCAACTAAGGCTTTAAGAGTTTGTTAAAAAATCAGTCCGATATTATGTGGGCGATCGCTTTGGTAAACGGAACTTATTCTTCTTCAGAATGATTAGCCGCTAACCTTTGCTCTTTCAAGTTTTGCAATTGCTGCAACAGAGAATCTACCTCTGCTTCCAGGTTCTTAAACTTGGCTTGCTGATCTGCTTGATAATAAGACTTGTTTAGTTCGTTAACTAAAGCTGCTTGGGATTTCCGTTCTGAAACACTAGATGTAGACATCGCTTATTAAATAGATACACAACTCAACTCACACCAATATTAAATATTATAGTAATGTCGGTTTAAGGTTTGTTAAATGATTGTATAGTTTTAATCACATCATTTAATAGGTTGTGAGTTTTGTGATAAGTGACGGCGATGAGAACCCTAGTGTTCCAAAGTTTCGCTCACGTTCATTCAGAACCACTGAGATGAAAAATAGAGGAGTGGCAAGGGTTATGATAAACTAACTATCTGCACAAAATAAAAATCATCTCAAAAACTACACCAAACAAAGATAATATTTTTCTGGAATACCTGGAGAAAGAAAGCTTAACCTTGGCTTTCATATCCATAATTTATCAATACTTTAGCGAAAAACTGTTAAAACCTGTGACTGTGAGCTTGTCTGTTGCTAAATCTCATCGCCAACCTTGGCCCGGACTGATAGAAGCCTATCGTGAGTACTTACCTGTCAGTGACAAAACGCCTGTAGTTACCTTGTTAGAGGGTAATACTCCCTTGATTCCGGTGCCGGCGATCGCAGAACGCATCGGCAGACAAGTTAGTGTGTTTGTCAAGTACGATGGTCTCAACCCAACCGGCAGTTTTAAAGACCGGGGGATGACAATGGCCATTTCCAAAGCTAAGGAAGCAGGTGCAAAAGCAGTAATTTGTGCCAGTACCGGTAACACTTCCGCCGCCGCTGCCGCTTATGCTAAACGTGGCGGGATGAATGCCTTTGTCTTAATTCCTGATGGTTACGTTGCTTTAGGCAAATTAGCACAGGCTTTACTGTATGGTGCAGAAGTTTTAGCAATCAAAGGTAACTTTGACCGCGCTTTAGAAATTGTGCGAGAAATGGCTGAGAGTTACCCAATCACCTTGGTAAATTCGGTTAATCCTTATCGCTTAGAAGGACAAAAAACCGGAGCCTTTGAAGTAGTTGATGCTCTCGGTAACGCTCCCGATTGGCTATGTATCCCCGTGGGGAATGCGGGAAATATATCAGCATATTGGATGGGATTTTGTCAATACCACCAAGCAGGAAAATGCGATCGCCTACCCAAAATGATGGGATTTCAAGCCGCAGGTGCTGCACCTTTAGTCAACGGTCAACCAGTCACCCATCCCGAAACCATCGCCACAGCCATTCGGATTGGTAATCCAGCCAGTTGGGATAAAGCGATCGCCGCGCAAACTGCGAGTCAAGGAAGTTTTGCGGCTGTCACCGATGCAGAAATTCTCGACGCTTATCGATTGTTGGCTGCATCCGAAGGTATTTTCTGCGAACCAGCCAGCGCCGCTTCTGTGGCTGGATTATTGAAAGTCAAAGACCAAGTACCCACAGGTGCAACTGTGGTTTGTGTGCTGACAGGTAATGGTCTGAAAGACCCTGATACAGCAATTAAGCACAGTGATAGTCAATTTAAGCAAGGTATCCCAGCAGAACTAAAAGCTGTCGCCACCGCAATGGGATTTTAAAAGTTTGTTTTTAGCGATATGCGATCGCTTTGTGATCAACTAGAACCCCAGCTTTGTGAAAAAGTTGGGGTTTGATTTTTTGCTCCCACCATTCATCATTAACTTCTATTGCTTTTCCACTTTCAAGTCCAGCAATTAAAAGTTTGTATGTGTTCTTGTGTCTGGCGTTTTTGCTCTTGGCTAATCAACTCTTGTAAATACTCGCTTACCGAACTGTAGCCGCCTTTAGTAACTTGTTCTTCAACAAAGACTTTCATCGATTCAGGTAAGGAAATATTAATACTGCTCATAACTTTGGTAGTTCAGTTGAACTTTCTTCTATGTTATCAGGGTTCTTAAACGTTGCCTTTGAGAGAACTTTAGCGATCGCAGCATTAAATTTTCCACAAGGGTAATCACTTCAAAGTTATGTATGTGAAAAATCAAATCTATTCTTTAGGATAGATGTACCCTTTAGGGAGGTTGTATTTGAGACAACTTTATGAATAATTTTTTTAAAATCTTTTTAGCGGCTGACCAGTTTATTCCTCATGGTCATTGCTATCTTTGGCAATCAAACTTAATAGGGCTACATATTTTATCTGATAGTTTAATAGCGATCGCTTATTATTCCATTCCCTTCACACTACTTTATTTTGTTCGCAAGCGGCGAGATTTGCCTTTTAACTGGATTTTTTTACTGTTTGCCACATTTATTATTACCTGCGGTACGACCCATTTACTAGAGATTTGGACGCTTTGGTATCCTGTCTATTGGCTGAGTGGCAGTATAAAAGCGATCGCTGCTTTAGTATCAATATACACAGCCATTGAATTGATACGTTGGCTGCCAAAAGCTCTGAATTTTCCCAGTCCCGCACAATTAGAAGCCACAAACAAAGAACTAGAGCGGGAAATCAGCGAACGCCAACACATAGAAGCAGCATTACGTTACAGTGAAGAACGTTGGCACTTAGCTGTTGCTGGTACTAGTGAAGCAATTTGGGATTGGGATATCTTAACTAATCAAACTTTCCGGTCTGAGCGTTGGTTTGAGATGTTGGGATATGAGCGTCATGAACTGAGCAGTAACGATGATGAATGGAGTAAACGCATTCATCCTGATGATTACGAACCAGTAATGGCTGCTCAAACAGCTTATTTATTACAACAAGCCCCAGATTATCACATTGAATATCGGCTACGTCGCAAAGATGGTAGTTATGGCTGGTTTAGATCACGCGCCAAAGCTGTCTGGGATGAACAAGGAAATCCAGTGCGGTTGGTTGGTTCATTGGGAGAGATTACAGACCGCAAACAAGTAGAACTGAGATTGCAAGAGCGGGAAGCAATGTTGCGGCGGATTGGAGATAATTTGCCGAATGGGGCAATTTATAAAGTCATCCGAGAATTAGATGGTAGTGATCGCTTTTATTATTTAAGTGCCGGAATTGAAAAAATTATGGAAATTAGTGCAGCAGATGCACTCAAAGATGCCAGCTTACTCTATCGTCAGTTTATCCCAGAAGACATCCCCCGATTAGATGCGGCTGTGAATCAGTCAATGCAGCATCTCAGTATTTTTGATATTCAACTACGAATCTGCACACCCAGTGGTCAACTGAAATGGTGTCATTTTCGTTCCTCGCCGCGTCAGTTAGAAGATGGTCGCATCGCTTGGGATGGATTGATAGTAGATGTCACGGAATTTAAACGTACTGAAGAAATACTCCGCAAAAATGAAGCTTTGTTAGAAGAAGCGCAGCGCGTTGCGCGTCTGGGTAACTGGGAGTATGACCTGGCTACTGGTAAAATTAGCTGGTCAAAAGGGTTGTTTGAACTTTTTCAACGAGATCCGCAACTGTTAGCTCCCAGTTATGCAGAAAATTTACAACTATATCATCCCGATGATCGAAAAAAATTAGACCAAGCTGTAGAACGTGCTATCTCCACTGGTGAATCTTACAAACTAGTGCTGCGTGCTACTAGAGCGGATAATGTGGAAATTTATGTTGAGGGGATTGGATATGCCGAGTTTAATCCTAATAAAGAAGTCATCCGCCTTTACGGTACTGCTCAAGATATTACAGAACGCAAGCAAGCAGAAGCGGCTTTACAAGCCAGCGAACGCAGATTCCGTGGTATTTTCAATAATTCATTTCAGTTTATTGGATTGCTGAGCGTTGATGGTACTTTGCTAGAGGCAAATCAAACGGCGCTCGATTTTGCCGGAATTAAGCCGGAAAATGTAATTAATCGACCATTTTGGGAAACACACTGGTGGACAATTTCGCCAGAAACTCAAGAGCAACTGAAACAGGCTATTGCTTCAGCCGCTCAAAGAAACTTTGTCCGCTATGAAGTCGATGTTTTGGGAGCAAATAATCAAGTAGCAACAATTGATTTTTCCTTACGTCCACTCCAAGACGAAACTGGTGAAGTTATTTTGTTAATTCCCGAAGGTCGAGATATTACCGAACGACAAGCGGCCTTACGCGATCGCATTCAGGCAGAGGAGAAATTACGTCGCAGTGAAGTACAGTTAACTGCTGCCCAGCATATCGCCCATGTTGGCAGTTGGGAATGGAACTTGGGTGATGAACAGCAAATTTGGTCAGCGGAAACCTTTCGCATATTTGGTCTTTCCCCAATTCAACCAGCACCAACTCAAGCAGAATTTCTGCAAATGGTTCATCCTGATGATCAATCAGCTTTGCAAGCTCATTTTTTGGCAGCGATTGTAGATGCAGCCCCGATTAATATTGAATATCGGATTATTCAACCCGATGGCTCAATGCGCTACTTAGAATCGAGAGCAGAAGTCGCATATAATACTGAAAGAAAAACTATTAAGTTGTTTGGAGCTGTTTTAGATATTACAGAGCGTAAACAAACTGAATTAGAAATTATTAAGAGCCGGGACTTGCGAGAAGCAATTTTTAACGAATCTGCGGATGCTCTGTTTTTAGTTGATCCTACAACATTATTAACCACCGATTGCAATCATCGAGCAGTAGAATTATTTGCCGCCTCATGTAAAGCTGAGCTAATTGGCATTGATGGACACACCTTGCAAAAACGACAGTTTAGCTCTCAAGAGATAGCTGATATCCTCGAACAAATGAATGAGCAAGGATTTTGGAGCCAAGAAATTGAATACCTTACTAAACAGGGCAATTGTTTTTGGGGAAACATAGCAGTTAAAGAAATTAGAGTTGCTGATCAAGTCATGAATTTGGTAAGAGTGACAGATATCAGCGATCGCAAATTAGCAGAAGCCGCATTAACCAGAAGTGAAGAACAACAGCGACTCACATTAGAATATACCAAAATTGGTACTTGGGATTGGAATGTGCAAACAAATGAAGTGATCTGGAACGACAACCACTTTCGCTTGCTTGGCGTAGATCCAGAAACATCAGCCGCCCAATATCAATTATGGCGTGATGCTGTTCATCCAGAGGATATAGAACAAGTTGAACTGATTGTATTTCAGGCTTTGGCAGATCATACTAATTTCGAGGCAGAATATCGCATAATTCTTCCCAATGGCGAAATTCGTTGGCTGACAGGCAAAGGACACGCAATTTACAACTCAGCAGCTCAGCCAATTCGGATGTTAGGTGTGATTATTGATATTAGCGATCGCAAACTAGCAGAAGAAAAACTCAAGCAAGCCGAATTACGATATCGTACTGTAGTCGAACAAATTCCTGGTGTAGTGTACACATCACCAATCACAGGTAGTTCAGAATTTGCCTACATCAGCCCCCAAATTCAAACATTACTCAATGTCCCACCACAAGAATGGGAAGCAGGCCTTTGCAACAGTTGGGTAAACTTTGTGCATCCACAAGATTACCTATTTGTCTCACAAGCAGTTCAAATAACACTGGCAACGGGAGAGCCGCTCAACATTGAATATCGTATGGTGACTCAAGATAACAAAGTTATTTGGGTACAGGATCGGGCGTGTTTAGTGTTAGCACCAGATGGCAAAACCCCCATTTTACAAGGAGTGGCCTTTAATATTAGCGATCGCAAACAAACAGAGCAAGCACTTCTAGAAAAAGAAAATTTTTTACGCAGTATCTATGATGGCGTGGCACAGGCAATTTTTGTTGTCGATATTGTAGATAATGATTTTCGTTATGTCGGTTTGAACCCGGCTCACGAAGAACTCACGGGTTTGAGATCAGATGAGGTACAAGGCAAAACCCCAGAACAAGTTCTTCCTTCAACTACAGCGGCTATGGTTAGGCAACATTATCAAGATTGTCTCAACGCCGGCACAAGCATTACTTATGAAGAATGTTTACCTGTTAAAGGCCAAGAAACTTGGTGGTTCACCAGCTTGACTCCCTTGAGAGACGAAAATTACCGTATTTATCGCATAGTTGGTAGTGGTATTAATATCACAGAGCAAAAACGCGCTCAACGAATGCTAGAACTACAAGCAGTCATTACTCGCAATATGGCGGAAGGTATTTGTTTGGTTCGCGCCAGTGATGGAATAATCGTCTATGCCAATCCTAAGTTTGAGAAAATGTTTGGTTATCAAACCGATGAATTAACTGGTCTACATATCTCAATTATCAATTATGCAGAGAATCAAGCAAAAGCAAAAGCTGTGAATCAGGCCATCAGTGCGGCTGTTTTACAACATGGTGAAGCTAGCTATGAAGTCCACAATGTGAAAAAAGATGGCACACCTTTCTGGTGTAGTGCTACCACTTCTATGTTTGAGCATCCTGAGTACGGACAAGTTTTTGTTGCTGTTCACCAAGACATTACCGAACAAAAACAAGCACAGGAGCAACTCCAAGCATCATTAAAAGAAAAAGAAGTTTTATTAAAAGAAATTCACCATCGTGTCAAGAACAATTTAGGTATTGTCAGCAGCTTATTACAAATGCAATGCCGACGTACACAAGACCAGCAAGCAACGGCAATTTTGCGCGATAGTCAAAATCGCATTGCTTCCATTGCCTTAGTTCATGAAAAACTTTATCGCTCCGCCGATTTAGCCAACATAGATTTTGCTCAATACATCCCAGATTTAACTACTCATTTATTTGATTCTTACAATGTCACGCCCAACTGTATTAAACTTAAAATCCAAGTTAATAATGCCAGTTTAGACATTGACACAGCTATTCCTTGTGGTTTGATTATTAATGAATTAGTTTCTAATGCTTTAAAATACGCGTTTCCTGACCAACGTACAGGAGAAATTCTCGTTAGCTTAGAGCAACAAGACAATTACAATTTGCTCCTGACAATTCGAGACAATGGAGTAGGTCTACCTCAAGACTTTGACACTAAAAACACAAAAACATTGGGTATCATTCTTGTCCAGGGTTTAGTTAAGCAGCTCAGGGGAACGATTGAGGTTAACTCTCAACAGGGAACAGAATTTAAAATTACTTTTACAAAAAGCAGGGCATGAATATGGTACATATCTCTTCTGATACACAAAAAAACAATACAGTTAGAGTATTGGTTGTGGAAGATGAGTATATTCTTGCCATCAACTTGCAAGAAAGTTTAGAGTCTTTGGGATACACAGTTGTTGATATTGCAGATACCGCAGCTGCTGCTATTGAAAAAGCAACTACACTGCGCCCAACTTTAATTTTGATGGATATCCGACTACGAGGCGAGAGTGATGGTATCGAGGCGGCAGAACAAATCTGGAATGATTTGCAAATCCCAATTATCTATGTTACCGGACACTCTGATCAAAGTACAGTAGAGCGAGCAACACTTACCTTTCCCTTTGGTTACATTCTCAAACCTATCAGAGATCAAGAACTCTATGTTGCCATCCAAACAGCACTGAATCGCTATCAACGAGAGCAGTTTTTGAGTACTGTGCTGCGCGGTATGGGGGATGGGGTGATTGTAGTTGATCTCCAATTAAACATCAAATACATGAATCAAGTGGCAGAAACACTTACAGGCTGGCAATTACCAGAAGCGAAAAATCAAGCATTAGATAAAGTTTTTCAGATTATTGAGGAACAAACTCAGCTACCTGTAGTAAATCCAATTACTTTGGCTTTAGAGCAAGAGAATACTGTATATTTAATTGATCGCACTTTACTAATTACTAAAGATAAAAAAACTATTCCCATTGCTGATAGTGCTGCACCTCTGCGCGAAAATAACGGTAAGATTACAGGTGCAGTCTTGGTATTCCGAGATGATACGCAGCGCAGATTAACCCAAGAACGCAACCTCGCCAATGAACGCGCCCGTCAGTTAGAAATTCAAATGGCAGAATTGCAACGCCTAAATAAGTTAAAAGAAGATTTTTTAGCAGCGACTTCTCATGAAATGCGTACGCCGTTATCAAACATTAAAATGGCGATTACAATGCTGGAAAGTATTCTTGATCGTCGGCGCATTATTCAGTCAGGTAAGCCTCCCGAATTAAATGCCGTAGCTCGCTACATCAATATCTTACGTTACGAATGTGAGCGCGAACTAAATTTGGTAGACGATTTATTAAATATGCGTTTCGTGGATGCAGATATGTATCCTTTGGAGTTAACTTCCATTCGTCTGCAAGACTGGCTACCTCACCTGACGGAAAGCTTTCAAGAATTTGCCCAAACTCAGCAGCAAATTTTGAAAGTTGATGTTCCTCAAGATGTACCCAATATCACTACTGATTTGGGTATCTTGACCCGGATATTATCAGAGTTATTAACAAACGCTTGCAGATATACTCCTTTTGGCAAAGAGATTACAGTGGCTGTGCAACTGACTACCGCCGTGAATCAGCCAAACCAGGAAGACGAATCAATAGATGCCTCAATTCCGGCGATAAAAATCATTGTGAGCAATTTTGGAGTAGAAATTTCGGCAACAGAACAATCTCAAATCTTTGAACCTTTTTATCGCATATCCCAAAATCAAAACCAAGATAAAACTTCAATTTTTGATTATACTTACCGAGTTTTGCAAAACGAATCTGCACTCAATAGCGGTACAGGTTTAGGGTTGACTTTGGTGAAAAAACTAGTGGAATATCTCGAAGGTAGAATCACAGTTACTAGTTCTCAGGGTTGGACAAGGTTTACAGTTCAGCTACCATTAACCTTGTCTGAGCGTGTCAGGTGAAAGACTGATCATTAAGACCGCTCCAGGGAGCAGAGGAAGCAGAGGAGCAGAGGAGAGGTTTTAACGTTTATGCACAGATTAGACTTCTTGCAAAAGTCACTATTTGCGAGCTTTTCTTTGCGCCTTTGCGCCTTTGCGCCTTTGCGCGAGACAAAAAAATATTTATGCAAGAGGTCTATTGACCGAATCACACTTCGGCTTCACTCAGCACTCAGCACTCAGCACTCAGCACTTTTTCATAAACCTAAATGTTGGCACAGTGCTTGGCGCATCACATCAACTGGCACATTTTCTGTTTGTAACCAAATTTTTAAGGCGGCTGCGCCTTGTTGAACTAGCATTTCTAAACCATCAATTGCAATTGCGCCTTGTTTTTGTGCCTGTTGGAGAAATTGTGTCGGTTGGGGAATATAAATTAAATCATAGGCGATCGCACCTTGGGGCAAATCAGCCATTTCTGCTGCACTTAAAGGCGAGTCTTCGACTTTTGGATACATCCCAATGGGTGTTGTATTCACTAACAAATTAGCTTGGGGAATTAGTTTGGCAAGACTACCCCATGTATAAACTTGCAATTTCTCCGCTATTGGTGAACTTCCCCAACTATCACGGAATTTTCTTAATCGTTGTTCATTACGTCCGACAACATAAATTTCGGCAAAACCCAGTTGATAACATCCTACAACTACAGCCCTCGCTGCACCACCATTCCCTAAAATTACTGCTACTTTCTGGCTCCAATCTTGTTGATATGTTGTTTGTAACGGTGCAATAAATCCTTCAATATCAGTGTTTGTCCCTATCCACTGGTGATTTTTGCGGGTAACTGTATTAACTGCACCTATGGCTTGGGCTACAGGTGTAATTTCTGATAGTAGTGGCATAATTGCCTGTTTATGCGGGATTGTCACACTAAAACCCGTTACCCCAATTGCCGCAAAACCTGCGATCGCTATTTCTAAGTTCTCTGGTGCGATCGCAAAAGGTAGATAAACATAATCTAATCCTAATGTGGCGATCGCTGCATTATGCATCATCGGCGACAGCGAATGTTCCACCGGATGTCCAATTACCCCTAATAATTTGGTAGTGCCTGTAACTTTAGTCATTAATTTATAGTCAAGAGTCAACGGTCAATAGTATAGTTATCAGAAAAATGGGTTTAAAACCTCCCCTTTTTAGGGGTACTTTACATTAGTATCGCTTTACTTTACCATAGTAACCATAGTTTGGTAAGCGTAATGTTAAAAGCCTACAAGTA
>JAGKSW010000161.1 GCA_018993265.1 Nostoc sp. TH1S01 | reverse complement strand
CACATTATCCTTTAAGTGACAAAATTATAAGCTTCCATACTTATAACTTCGTTAAGGCATTAATCAAGCGATCGCTTTTTTGGATAAAGAAAATGGAGATAATCACAAAAATGGGAGAAGAACATGGACGCAAATCCATATAAGTACTACTCAGATGCTAACTTTTCCCCTAACTAGTGGGATTTCTCACAAGCGTTGCGTAGCTTGCCGCAGTAGGCATCGCTATTACCAAAATTTTTCTCTTGCATCCAGGCATAGAGTTTGACCAGTTTAGTTTTCCTTTATGTTATTTTTTGGACGTTTTTGTCAGGTAAATTTGGACATCAATTTTTGTCATTTTTTCATAATCATGTGGATGAGTATCTATATATTATGATTTTTCCATAACCTCAATCCATTATGAATATCATGTACATGATTTTTAGGGATACCTCCCAGCCTTAAATCGATTAGATGAACATCCGTTACAGAATTTGATTGCTCCCTGTATGAGTAGTTCTAAAAACCTGATACAGAAACGGCTACGCGAAAACCGAGCAGGTTGCCCCGACCATCTTGAGGATTCCAACTCCGATAAGCAGACCGACATAACCGAGGAGAGCTTTTCCACGAGCCACCGCGAATCACGCGCGACTTCAGATCACGATTATTAGACAACCACACACTACCATCCGCAGGTGCGCCTTGATAATTTTCGTGCCAGTGATCCCCGCACCACTCCCAGACATTGCCATGCATATCGTATAAGCCAAAAGCATTAGCTGGAAAACACCCGACCATAGTTGTTTGCCAATGATTTCCTTGGTCAGAGCCATACAGAGAACTGTTGTTATAGTTAGCCAAGTTGGGTATGAGCTTTTCCCCAAAATAATAAGGTGTCGTGGTTTTGGCACGACAAGCATATTCCCACTCCGCTTCACTGGGTAGGCGATAATTGCGGCCAGTTTTCTGAGAGAGCCTGGCACAGAATTCTACTGCATCTTCCCAAGAAACTTGCTCTATTGGACGATTTGCACCTTTAACACTAGCTGGGTCGGGATCAAGGTGGCGGTTAATTGAAGGAAGCGTGGCTACTGCTTGCCATTGTGCTTGAGTGATAGGGAATTTACTGGTAAAGAAGGGTAAAATTCTAACAAGGTGCTGCGGACTTTCGGCATTAAATCGTTCTGGTTCATCATCTGGAGAACCCATGAGAAATTGTCCACCCGGAATAGATACCATTGCCAAGGTAATTCCATGATTTAAATTTTCTGTGAAACCTTGGGCTGAGGCAGAATGACGATTAACTTCATAAGTGGGTTTAGAACCCAACCATTTTTTCTCGGAAATATTTGCTATTTCAAACTCAAATTGTTCTAAGGATAAAAAGATTGTTTCTAACTCCGGTTCCAGACTTAATTGCGATTCTATTGGCGGGTTGGGGTTGAGTGATGGAGATAATACAGGCGAGAAGGGTACAGCCTGAGTTGCAATCAGTGCTTGCAATGCTTCCGTAGCTGATGAATAGCGCAAAGTGTAGCGATCGCATATCATGGTTTCAATCACATCTGCTAAGGAATCACTGACTTTGACAAAATCCCGCCAGATAGGTTTGCCTGTATTGGGATCTTCTTGTAGCAGATGCGGAGATATACCTGTCAAGGCTTCAATAGCCATCATTCCTAAAGCATAAATATCACTGCATAAGCGAGGTTTACCTTTGGCTTGTTCGGTGGGGATATAGCCTGGAGTACCAACCACCACACTAGTCCGAATCATTTTATATATATCAATGGAGATAGTGCCAAGTTCTCTCACAGAGCCAAAGTCTATCAACACAATTTTATGATCATGTTTGCGCCGCATGATATTTTCGGGTTTGATATCCCGATGAATGACGTTATTTTGATGCACAAAAACCAAAACTTCTAAAATATCATGCAGCAACTTCGCCACATCCGCTTCTGCCATTTGCTTTTTTGGCACAATTTCTTTTCTCAGAGTATGCCCTTCTACATAATCTTGAATAATGTATAAGTCGTTATCAGTAGCAAAATGAGCTAAGAGGCGGGGAATTTGCGGATGTTCTCCCAACTTTTCTAAAATAATTGCTTCTTGCTCAAACAATTCCATAACTTTAGGATGAGTATGCTTTGGCTTGAGGCGCTTGACTACACATGCCGGTTTGCTGGGACGTTTGTGATCTCTGGCTAAATAAGTTTCACCAAAGTTTCCTTCACCTAGTTTTTTAATAATTTTGTAGCGTTTATCTAGCAGTTCGCCGATGAAATCCATACTTATTTATGGGTTAAGCCTAGATGAGAGTGAGGCATAATTAAATTTAAAAAATCAGCTTATTTTTAGGATGTTAATATACTCTAATAAAATAAAGTTATCCATCAAGTTATGCTGTAGATTTATATCTGATTGACGCTGGCTTTAATTCAAATTTCTGCCGACTTTTAACGCCTTCATCCTATCATTTTCTCGGCAAATCAGAACATAACTTATTTATGGTAATGCTTGAATTATTTAACTTATACCTTGAGACATACAACTTATAACGGTTCACTTTAAAAATAATATAGATAGGCGAGCAGCACCTCGACTCCCTTCTCCTATCGGAAACGCTGCGCGAACGACTGCGCTCAGGGTAAGTCGCTCGGCGACCGGAAGTAGAGGGGCAGAGGAAGTGATTTGTATCAGTAATTTTGTAAAATGGTATTACTGTATTATCTAGCTTGGCAAAGTCAGGAATTGATTGCCAAAAATTAAATTATCACCGCAAAGAATCCCCATAAATTACCGGAAAAATTTAACATAGAATTAACATTTTTTATATTAAAGAATATTTAAGGAACATTACAGCAGACTGAGCAATTCTGGAGTAACAAATGCTAGACACAGTACTGCAACATAAACCTTTCGGTAACTGTGTGTAAATGTTCATTTAGATGAGATAGTGCTTGGACAGCGATCGCTTTTGGTACACCACGATAATATGCTTGAGCAATACCACCTGTAATACAAGCAATGGTGTCACTGTCACCACCTAAAGAAATTGCATTGCGAATTGCATCTTCGTAATCGGTTGATTCTAAAAAGGCGATAATTGCTTGGGGGACGGAACCTGGACAAGAAACATCAAACTTGTAAGTTGGTCTAATTTGGTCAAGGGTGATTTCTAAATCGTAGCCAAAGGTATTTTGTAGATAAGCTTTAATTGCAGGTTTATCATGCCCTGTGCGAGCCAAAAATATAGCTGCGGCTGTGGCTTGAGCGCCTTTGATACCTTCAGGATGATTATGGGTAACGGTGGCACAAATTTTAGCCGCTTGCAAGACAGTATCTAAGTCATTAAAGGCAAATCCGATGGGACTGACTCGCATTGCAGAACCATTACCCCAGCTATTGTAGGGCTGACTATCCTGAGAGTTTGCCCAATGTCTAAAAGTACTGCCATAACCAGCGTAGGGATAGCGGCGGAAGTAAGACTTAAATTGCTCGATGTATTGACTGCTATCGAGAGAGTCAGCACCATCCAGAATCATCTCTGCCACTGCTACTGTTAGCACAGTATCATCAGTGAAACGACATTGCCTGTCGAATAAGGGAAAATCTTTGGTTTTGATATTGTTAACTTCATATACCGAACCAATGATGTCACCTGCGATCGCTCCTAACATATTAATCTTCTGGAAGATAATTTACGTGAGTTTTTCCAGCCTTACGACAGCATTGTAATCTGGTACTCCTTCGAGCGATCGCTTACTTTTATCAAGCAGCACATTCCCCTCTGGCCAATGAACTTGTAAATTTCCTCGCTGAATTGGTGCTAGATAAATTCTGCCAGTTAACTCACCCAATTCATTTTTTAAAATTACCTGATCCCCATCTTTTAATTTCAACTTAGCTGCATCAACCGCATTCATTAATACCGCCTCGCGTAAGGCCCCAGTAATGGCATCTTTGCGTTCTTGCACCATACTATTAAACTGCTTACCCCGGCGCGTAGCTACCAAAAAGCAGCCCTCCGGTATTTCTTTTTGTGCAGGCGATAAAGCTGTAAAGTGTGCTTTACCATCGGGTGTGGCAAAATTCCAGCCAAAGCATAAATGAGAACCACCATATTGAAACTGGTCGCCCGCCTGCTGTAAATGTTGAATCCCGGCATATAATGGCACAATTTGAGCAATTTCTTCACGAATAGCCCCAGTATTCTGAAAATCAATCTTCTCTGCCACATCTGGGCGCACTCGTTTTGCCAATTCCACAAACACCTCCCACTCTGGTAGCGCCTCGCCAATACGGGGGCCAGGAATTTCTGGGCTGAAAATTACCCGTCGTTCTGTAGAGGTTTCCGTGACTCCTCCTGGTACTTCATAGCGAGTAGTGGCAGGTAATAAAATTACAGTATCTGCTGGTTCTACTAACATTTGGCTAGACAGCACAATATCCATGTGTACCCGTAAAGGTATACGTTGCAAAGCACCTTCCACATAATCTGGTTCTGGTAGAACTTCTAAAAAATTCCCTCCCACAGAAAACAACACATCTAACTGCTTGTCATAAGCAGCATCAATCATTTCCGGTGCAATTAAACCTCTGGTGCTTGGTACTTCAAAGCCCCATTTTTGACTCAACTGGGCGGCATTTTCTGGGTTAATAGGTTTACCACCAGGAAATACAGTGGCGTAACATCCCATCTCTGCACCGCCTTGCACCCCAGAGTGACCGCGAATAGGCATTAACCCACAGCCTTCTCGCCCAACGAAACCTTTAGTCAGTGCCAAATTGATAATACTGCGGACATTATCTTCACCGCATTCATGCTGGGTAATGCCCATACTCCAGACAAACACAGCTTTATTGGCGGCTGCAACCATTTGGGCAAAGGCGTGCATATCATAGCGAGATGCGCCGGAAAGTCGTTCTAATTCTTCCCAAGATTGTTGTTCTAGAGATGCTTTGAGTTCTGCAAAACCTGTGGTGTATCGGTCGATAAATGACTTGTCTACCCATCCGTAGGCAATCAAATGCTTGATTGTCCCATTCAAAAATGCCATATCACCGCCAGTGTTTACCAAAAAGAAATCTTCGGCAAACTTAGTCCCAAACAAAGCACTCTCGACAATTGAAGGTACCCAATACCGTTCCATTCCTGGTTCACGATAGGTATTAATCACCACTATTTTTGTGCCAGCTTTTTTGGCGTAGTGAAGATACTTCACAGTGACTGGTTGATTATTGGCGACATTAGAACCAATAAACACTAATAAATCCGTACCTATCCAGTCTTTATAAGAACAAGTTGTAGCACCCGCACCTAGCGATGTTTTTAAGGCTGCGGTACTCGGAGAATGGCAGATGCGAGCTGCATTATCAATATTATTACTACCCATTGCGCGAACAGCTTTTTGGGTAACGTAATAAGTTTCGTTGACAGTACCGCGACTAGTAATATAAAAACTCAGCCTATCTGGTGTGGTGGCGCGGATACGATGAGCAATGACATCTAAGGCTTCATCCCAGCTAATACGACGAAAACCTTTTTCTCCACGTTGGCGCATCATCGGGTAGGGAAGTCGCCCCAAGTCGCGTAACTGAGAAGTTTTTTGGACTTGTAATTGCGATACATCTTCGAGTAGCTGCGAGTCAAAAGCTGGCATTGTATTCATCCGCAACAACCGTAAACGCACATTGCAGAGATGAATACCATCTAGTGTCCAATCTTTCATTCCCGTTGTGCCTAAAGCACAGCCATCACACACACCTTGATTGAGAATATTCCAAGCATAAGGTAATTTGTCCCGTGATAGCCAAATAGCCCGAAATACTTCCCAATAGTTATTGGGGTACTGTTCGCCAATGCCAAAGGGTTTCCAACTTGCCCAGTGCTGGGGTGTCCAATATCGCTTGGGTTTAGGCAACATAATGAGTGTGGGAGTGAAGGAAATTACCATTTTAAGGCTACCGTTTTGAGTAGCAAATGAGTAGCAAAAAGTGAAGTACCAGCACTTCCGCAAGCGGTAAGTGTTGGCTTCCTGTCTCATTTGCCACTGCTCTGTTAGGAACATTGTTTAACAATGTGCGTTACCAAAAACGCTCTGAGTCTTACATAGCATCTCTGGGGAAAACCCCTTTATCTGGTCAAGCCAGAACCCAGGCAGCCGCCCTGCTTCCCAAGGCAGTTTAATTGTTAATTCGAGAATTTACATGGAGTGTGCCTATGCGTCCCAGCGGCAAATTCCCTTCCCCCTTACTCACGCTAGTTACCTCCGCAAGCGTCGTACCGCTACTTCGTTTTGTTTACAGCCGTGTGGGTGGATCAATGACCATTTATATATTACCATAGCTATGTTCAAATTATGTACATAGCTATGGAGAAAAAAGACTTACATATTCGCATTTCCTCTAGGCGGCATGACAAGCTTAAGGCTTATGCACAGGACAAGGAAAAGACAATTACACAACTTATTGAAGATTGGATCGATAGATTGCCAAATACAAAGATTAGCGATTCCTCCCCGACCCCACTCCCTAATCAACCTAGCGGTTGATAGCGGTCGGAGGTCAACTCGTCATCGCCCCGCCATTCATCCCACACTGAACGGAGTACCGTTACAGTGTGGGGCTTCTGTCAGTTCAAGCTAAAAGTCTGGACACTCAGCACTAACCTTGGTTGGTTGAGCATCAATGCTTTATTAGGACGGGTGAAGGCAAAATTGATTTAGGTAACATTCCGTGAACGCCTTTATGGGGATTGTTCACAACTTGGGTAATGCGGAAATTTACGGCTAAACTACACAAAATATATGCTTCTTCTGCTGACAAATTAGCAAAACCTTCCAGAAAAGTAATCATATTTTTTAAAGCTTGTTCTAACGCTGCATCTAAAGTTTCAGCAAAACCCATTGTGATGATGTCTGTTGCGGTTTCGGCGATGGGTGTTGTGAGTGATAAATCTTTGCGGAGTGTGAGAGAGATTCTACCGTTCATGGAAGTTTCAATCGCAGTCACATTTACTTCGCCATCTCCTTGAGCAGAATGTCCATCACCAATAGAAAATAATGCTCCTGGCACATAAATCGGTAAAAATAACCGTGAACCTGCTTGGAGTTCCCGGTTATCGATGTTACCACCATAATTACCGGGGGGAATAGAATTGCGATCGCATTCTGGTGTCGCCACACCCAAAATGCCAAAAAAAGGTGTCAGCGGAATTTTGATGCCACTGTGAGCGGGAAATTCCGCGATATTATTAACTAAATCTAGAGGAATAAATCTCAGTGCTGGTTGGGTAAACTGTTGTGGTAAGGCTCCCCACCCTGCACGAATGGCATTAAAACCAACTGGTAAACGTGGTGCGATCACTTCTAATTTTATTTCTAAAACATCTCCTGGTTCTGCATCGCGCACATAAATCGGCCCGGTGAGTAAATGTGGCCCGCCTGCAATTTTGCGTTCAGGAGGCAGATTTTGACAAATATCGACAAATTCTGGTGTGAGAAATTCTGGTGGTGCTTTGTCGTAAATGTAGTAACCAGTGAAGGTTTCGACATCAATAGTATCGCCTGAGTTAACCGTGAGGGCTGGTTTGAGGAGATGGGAAAATCCACCGAGATGTACTGTGTCTTTGGTAGCTTTGAGAATGTGGTGAGGCATTAAAAGTATGAAGTCTGAAGTATGAAGTATGAAAATGGATATTTCATACTTTACACTTCATACTTCAGCCTTGAAAGCGCCTTCTATCTTCCTTCAATAGACCTCTTGCACGAATAATGGAAAACTCCGAATACATAAATTCAAGAGTTATCTTTCTGCGTTCTTCTTTGCGTCTACACCCAACCTACATTTACATCTGCTTCAGACTTCATACTTCACACTTCATACTTCATCTTCATGTTGGGTTTCGCTGTCGCTAAACCCAACTTACATCTACATCTGCTTCAGACTTCACACTTCACACTTCATACTTCATCTATACAACCAAACCCGCAGTAAGGAAAGTAACTGCTCAATATCTACAGGTTTAGTGATGTAATCTGATGCACCTGATTCGATACATTTTTCGCGATCGCCTTGCATGGCTTTGGCGGTGAGGGCAATAATGGGCAAAGTGACGAATCGGCTGTTTTGACGAATTAAGCGTGTTGTCTCGTAACCGTCCATTTCTGGCATCATCACATCCATTAACACCACATCAATATCTGGTGTAGTTTCTAACATGGTAATGCCATCTCTGCCATTTTCTGCATAGATTACTTGCATTTGATAGCGTTCTAACATACTGGTCAAGGCAAAGATATTACGTACATCGTCATCAACAATTAATACTTTTTTATTTGTCAGGATGTAGTCACGAGAGTGCAGTTGTTCCAGGATTTGCCGCTTGGGTTCTGGTAAAGTTGCTTGGACTCGGTGCAAGAACAAGGTTGTTTCATCCAGGAGGCGTTCGGGCGATCGCACGTCTTTGACGATGATGGTTTCGGTAATTCGCCGCAGTTCTGCTTCTTGGGCTTTGGTTAATTCGATACCAGTGTAAATAATGATGGGTAATGATTCACCATTGGGCTGCTGCTTGATTTGTTGAAGCAGTTCAAACCCATTCATATCTGGTAGCCCTAAATCGAGAACCAGACAATCAAATTGTTGGGAGTTAATCGCCTCAATAGCTTCTTGTCCTGTGGCGACAGCAGTAGTGGCGACATCGCTATTACCAATCAACTCGACAATGCTATGGCGTTGGGTGTCGTCATCTTCCACTACCAGCAAATTCTTGACTCGCCGTTCCACAAAACCTTTAATTTTATTTAAGGCCTCAGATATACTTTCGCTGCTGGCTGGTTTTTGCAAATATGCCAACGCCCCTAATTGCAAACTCCGGCGTTTGCCTTCTTCGACGGTCATGATATGTACAGGAATGTGACGGGTATTTGCGTCATGTTTTAACCGATCGAGTACTGTCCAACCATCCATATCAGGCAGGCGGATATCAAGTAAAATCCCCGCAGGTTGGAATTGCTGCGCGAGTGCTAAACCATTACTACCACTTTGGGCGGCCACAACTTTGAAGCCTTGCTGCTGTGCCATTTCCAAGAGGATACGGGCAAAATGAATGTCATCTTCGACAATTAATAACACGCGATCGCCGTTTTCAATTTCAATGCGATCGTCTTCTAGAACTGGTGTATGAGGGTTAGGGATCAGCCATTGTGTGGGCGCAGAAACAGTATTAGCTACCTGTGTGGGTTGCAACTCACTGGTGGTTGGGGTAGTGGTAGTAGTTGACTCGTGAGTGATGAATGTTGCTGGTTGAGGAGTAGCTAGTTGAGATGTCGGTTCAGGAGTGATGAATGTTGGCTCAGGGTTAAATTGGGGTAAGTAGAAAGTAAATGTACTGCCTTGAGTTAGGCTACTTACCAAGGTAATTTCGCCACCAAACAAACGGGCAATTTCGCGGCTGATGGATAAGCCTAAACCTGTACCACCGTATTTGCGGCTGGTAGTGCCATCGGCTTGTTGGAATGCCTCAAAAATCACTTTTTGTTTTTCCGGGGCAATACCAATTCCTGTATCAATGACGGAAAAGGCAACTACCATCGGTGCGCGGTTCAAAGTTTCTTGATTAATACTCCATCCCTGCTTGGCTACTTCAATGCGTAAGCGTACTTCACCGCGCTCGGTAAATTTAAAGGCGTTGGAAAGCAGATTTTTCAGGACTTGTAGCAAGCGTTTCGGGTCAGTATAAATGGCTTTGGGTAAATCAGCCCCGATTTCAATGGTGAAATTGAGTCCTTTATCTTGGGCGATTTGGCGAAAGGTACGTTCTGTTTGATCTCGCAAATCTGTAACTAACATTTGCGACATGTCAATTGACATCGTACCCGATTCAATTTTCGCCAAATCTAAAATGTCATTAATTAGTGCCAACAAGTCATTCCCCGCTGAGTAAATGGTGCGGCTGTATTCCACTTGTTTGGTGCTGAGGTTGCCGTCAACGTTATCTGTCAACAACTTCGCCAATATTAACAGGCTGTTGAGCGGTGTCCGCAGTTCATGGGACATATTCGCCAGAAATTCTGATTTGTATTTAGAAGACAGGGCAAGCTGTGCGGCTTTTTCTTCCAAAGATAGTCTGGCTTGTTCAATTTCGCGGTTTTTCCATTCAACTTCTTTCTTTTGCTGTGCCAACAACTCGGCTTTTTCTTCGAGTTCGGCGTTGGTTTGTTGTAATTCTTCTTGCTGTTTCTTGAGTAAATCTTCCGAAGTCTTGAGTGATTGGGCTTGTTGTTCCAGGCGTTTATTCGTTTCCTTGAGTTCGTTTTGCTGAGTTTGCAGTTCTTCCGCCAAAGATTGCGATTGTTTGAGCAATTCTTCGGTACGCATGGAAGCGGCGATCGTATTGAGAACGATCGCAATACTTTCGGTGAGTTGGTCGAAGAATGTTAGGTGAATTTCACTAAAGCGGCGGAAAGATGCAAGTTCAATTACCGCTGTCACTTGCCCTTCAAACAACACTGGTAAAACTACAGCGTTGAGTGGGGAGGCTTCACCTAAACCAGAGCTAATCTTGACATAATCGCTGGGGACTTCTGATAACAAAATTCGTTCTTTTTCTAAAGCGCATTGTCCGACTAAACCTTCACCCAAGTGGAAACGATTTGCTAGATGTTTGCGTTCGCGGTATGCGTAACTGCTGAGTAATTTCAGATACGCCTGTTGGTGTTCGCCGGCATCCATTAAGTAAAATACGCCATGTTGTGCGCCTACCAGTGGTGCAAGTTCCGAGAGGATGAGTTTGGATACTGTTTCTAAGTCGCGCTGACCTTGCAGCATTCGGGTAAATTTGGCAAGGTTGGTCTTTAACCAGTCTTGTTCGGTGTTCTTTTGGGTTGTCTCGCGCAGGTTGGCAATCATCTGGTTGATGTTGTCTTTCAGGATTGCCACTTCCCCTAGTGCTTCTACGGAAATTGACCGGGTTAAATCGCCTTTTGTTACCGCCGTTGCTACTTCAGCGATCGCTCGTAACTGAGTTGTCAGGGTCGCTGCTAGTTCGTTTACGTTGTCTGTCAAGTCTTTCCACGTTCCGGCTGCACCTGGAACCTTAGCTTGACCGCCCAGTTTCCCTTCAATTCCCACTTCCCGCGCTACGGTCGTTACCTGATTGGCAAAGGTTGCTAGGGTATCAATCATTTCGTTGATGGTTTCTGCTAAGGTTTCAATTTCACCCTTCGCATCTAGCATCAATTTCCGTTTCAAGTCACCATTCGCCACAGCCGTTACAACTCGTGCAATTCCTCGCACTTGGGCTGTTAAGTTACCCGCCATTGAGTTTACATTGTCGGTGAGGTCTTTCCATGTCCCCGCCACCCCTTGCACCAAGGCTTGACCACCTAATTTTCCTTCCGTTCCCACCTCCCGCGCTACCCGCGTTACTTCCGATGCGAAGGAACTGAGTTGATCCACCATTGTATTAATAGTGTTCTTTAAGTCGAGAATTTCACCTTTAACATCGACAGTGATTTTCTTCGACAAGTCACCATTCGCCACCGCCTTCGTTACTTCCGCGATGTTCCGCACCTGGGCTGTTAAATTACCCGCCATTGAGTTCACGTTGTCGGTGAGGTCTTTCCACGTACCGCCAACCCCTCGGACGTAGGCTTGTACACCTAATTTACCTTCCGTTCCCACTTCCCGCGCCACCCGCGTTACTTCCGAGGCGAAGGAGTTCAACTGATCCACCATTGTATTAATGGTGTTTTTCAGTTCGAGAATTTCACCTTTCACATCTACAGTGATTTTCTTGGACAAGTCGCCATTCGCCACCGCCGTCGTCACATCGGCAATGTTCCGCACCTGTGCCGTTAAACTTCCCGCCATGAAGTTCACCGAGTCTGTCAAGTCCTTCCACGTACCCGCAACGCCTTTTACTTCTGCTTGTACACCTAATTTACCTTCCGTTCCCACCTCACGCGCCACCCGCGTTACTTCCGATGCAAAGGAGTTCAACTGATCCACCATTGTATTGACGGTGTTTTTCAGTTCGAGAATTTCACCTTTAACATCCACGGAAATTTTCTTCGACAAGTCGCCATTCGCCACCGCCGTTGTTACTGCTGCGATGTTTCGTACTTGGGCTGTTAAACTTCCCGCCATGAAGTTTACACTGTCGGTGAGGTCTTTCCACGTACCCGCAACACCTTTCACGTCTGCTTGTACGCCCAGTTTTCCTTCACTTCCTACCTCTCGCGCCACCCTTGTTACTTCCGACGCGAAGGAGTTGAGTTGATCCACCATGATGTTGATGGTGTTTTTCAGTTCGAGAATTTCACCTTTAACTTGGACTGTGATTTTCTTCGACAAGTCACCATTTGCGATCGCAGTTGCAACTTCCGCAATGCTTCGCACTTGGTCGGTGAGGTTCCCCGCCATCATATTCACCGCACCTGTCAAGTCTTTCCAGGTACCTGCAACGCCTCGCACTTCTGCTTGTACGCCCAGTTTTCCTTCTGTTCCCACCTCACGGGCAACCCTGGTTACTTCTGATGCAAAGGAACTCAGTTGATCCACCATTGTGTTGATGGTGTTTTTCAACTCTAAAATTTCACCTTTTACATCGACAGTAATTTTCTTGGACAAGTCACCATTCGCAACCGCCGTCGTCACATCGGCAATATTTCGCACCTGGGCGGTCAAGCTTCCCGCCATGAAGTTCACAGAGTCGGTCAAGTCCTTCCACGTACCCGCAACGCCTCGCACTTCTGCTTGTACACCAAGCTTTCCTTCACTTCCTACCTCTCGCGCCACCCGCGTTACTTCAGATGCGAAGGAGTTCAACTGATCCACCATTGTATTGATGGTGTTTTTCAACTCCAGAATCTCACCCTTCACATCGACAGTAATCTTCTTCGACAAGTCACCATTCGCCACCGCCGTCGTTACTTCGGCGATGTTCCGCACTTGGGCTGTCAAACTTCCCGCCATGAAGTTTACCGAGTCTGTCAAGTCTTTCCAAGTTCCGGCTACACCGCGCACATCTGCTTGTACACCCAGTTTTCCTTCACTGCCTACTTCTCGCGCCACCCTGGTTACTTCTGATGCAAAGGAACTCAGTTGATCCACCATGATGTTGATGGTGTTTTTCAACTCTAAGATTTCACCTTTAACATCGACAGTAATTTTCTTCGATAAGTCCCCATTTGCGATCGCTGTTGCAACTTCCGCAATGTTTCGTACTTGTCCTGTCAGGTTTCCCGCCATTAAGTTCACGTTGTCGGTGAGGTCTTTCCATGTCCCTGCAACGCCACGGACTTCTGCTTGTACACCTAATTTACCTTCCGTTCCCACTTCACGGGCAACCCTTGTTACTTCCGAGGCGAAGGAGTTCAACTGATCCACCATTGTGTTGATGGTGTTTTTCAACTCCAAGATTTCACCTTTTACATCCACCGTGATTTTCTTGGACAAGTCACCATTCGCCACCGCCGTCGTCACTTCCGCGATGTTCCGCACCTGCGCTGTCAAACTTCCCGCCATGAAGTTCACGCTGTCTGTCAAATCTTTCCACGTACCCGCAACACCTTTGACATCTGCTTGTACGCCTAACTTACCTTCACTTCCTACTTCCCTTGCAACCCTGGTTACTTCTGATACAAACGAACTGAGTTGATCCACCATGATGTTGATGGTGTTTTTCAACTCCAGAATTTCACCTTTGACATCAACTGTAATTTTCTTAGATAAATCACCATTAGCGATCGCAGTTGCAACTTCCGCGATATTCCGTACTTGTCCTGTCAGATTCCCCGCCATCAAGTTCACGTTGTCGGTGAGGTCTTTCCATGTCCCTGCAACCCCGCGGACTTCTGCTTGTACACCGAGTTTACCTTCCGTTCCTACTTCCCGCGCTACCCTGGTTACTTCTGACGCGAAGGAGTTCAACTGATCCACCATTGTGTTGACGGTGTTTTTCAGTTCGAGAATTTCGCCTTTGACATTTACTGTGATTTTCTTCGATAAGTCACCGTTTGCGATCGCGGTTGCAACTTCGGCAATGTTTCGTACTTGTCCTGTCAAGTTTCCCGCCATCAAGTTCACATTGTCGGTGAGGTCTTTCCATGTACCTGCAACGCCGCGAACTTCTGCTTGTACACCGAGTTTACCTTCCGTTCCCACTTCCCTTGCAACCCTTGTTACTTCACTAGCGAAGGAACCCAGCCGATCCACCATTGTGTTGACGATGTTAGCTGTTTGCAGAAACTCGCCTTTGAGGGGTTTGCCATCTATTTCTGTGGCGATGGTTTGAGACAAATCCCCATTAGCTACCGCCCGAATCACTCTTGTAGTTTCGGCGGTGGGTTGGACTAAATCTGTAATTAGGGTATTGACAGAATTTACACAATCTGACCAAGAACCCCGCACAGTTCCCAGAGAGGCGCGTTCGGTAATTTTGCCTTCTTTACCAACCACATTGCCAATGCGCTGTAGCTCTAATGCCATACGCTCATTTTGGTCAATAATATCGTTGAGCGTGTCAGCGATTTTACCTGCAATGCCAGTGTGTTCTACGGACATCCGAACAGAAAAGTCACCTTTTTTAACAGCAGTTAGTGTTTTTAGTAGTTGTTTTAAATCAAGATTGTCGGTTTCTCTGGTTAACTGTTCGGTTGCCATTGCTATATCCTTGGGAAACTGGGGAGTGATGTTAGGGCAATGAGATTAAGACTGCATACTGCTGCTGTTGAATAGCCTCATTATGCAAATTAAATATTTCTACTTCAGACATCTACTACAAAAATGTAGGAGTCTTTGATGAGTCAGTTGATACTTTAGTACACGCTTTTAAGAAGATAATTTCTTTGCTGATTTTTAACTAAACTCATGCTGAAGGTAGTTAAAAATCATTTTTCAGATAACAGGTTCATTAATAGTTACTATCAATTATTTTAACTCTATAAGTTAGTTAACTTTAGGACGAGTAATATATTATTTCTATCTAACGAAAGATAGAGGGCAATAAGAGAGAAATTTGCTATTCTTATATATTTTTTTTTACGCGGAGGGGCGCAAAGTCAGCGCCAAATAACGCAGAGTTCGGTTGCGCTGACGTATTGATAAATTAAAAAAGGTAAAATTTTTAAGCCAGATATTTACAGACGAAGTTAATTACTTCTGTTAATCCTGATTGAGTTTTTAAATTAGTAAAGATAAAAGGTTTATCACCGCGCATTTTTTTAGCATCTCGTTCCATAACGCTTAAATCTGCGCCTACGAAGGGTGCAAGGTCAGTTTTATTAATCACTAATAAATCAGATTTGGTAATGCCTGGGCCGCCCTTGCGGGGAATTTTATCACCAGCAGCCACATCAATAACATAAATTGTTAAATCGACTAATTCGGGACTGAAGGTAGCAGCTAAATTATCGCCACCACTTTCTAAAAAGACTAAATCTAAATTATGAAAACGCTCTTCTAGCTGTTCAATAGCAGCTAAATTCATTGAAGCATCTTCTCGAATCGCCGTGTGGGGACAGCCACCAGTTTCTACACCCAAAATGCGATCGCTTGCTAAAGCCTGAGAACGCACTAAAAACTGTGCATCCTCCTGAGTATAAATATCATTCGTCACCACAGCAAGATGATAGCGATCGCGCAATGCCTTACATAAAGCATCCACTAAAGCCGTCTTTCCTGAACCCACCGGGCCTGCAACACCTACTCGAAATGCGGTCATGGTCATTTGTCAATGGTCATTTGTCATTTGTTATTCTCCCCCCTACTCTCTTATTCTTGAAACCCCTCTCCAAACCTCTCACGCCAGTCGCCTCAAGTCGGGAGACCCGCCTTTTTAAGGGGGGTTGGGGGGATCTTTCGGAAGATTAAAACGTTAACTGAAGCGTATTGCCATATACCTAACTAGAGTAATAACTGTCATCTATCAAGCTTTTATAAATATTAGATCTACCTAAATGGGTATAATCTGGTTTTAAAGCTATATAATTTACTTATATATTACTCTTCACAACGCTCTATCACACAATGTTAACTAGCACAAACAAGAAATGCGTTTTCGGCAAAAATCTCAATGAAATTTTATGAAATATCAAATTTTTTATTTGTAATGAAAATCTATCTGTGCAGAGATAAAACTTCATCTGATATAAGCTTTTGCATGTATTAGATATGACAAAAAGCTCTAATGTAAAGTTCTGGTAAATATATTTACCTCACTTTGAAAGAATGATAAATAAATACTTGTGTTGACTAATACAAATTCTATGTGAATCTTTGAAGCTGCACATTATTTTCACCCCTCCCAACCTCCTCTTAGCCAGGGGAGGAGACGCAGGCGGTGGAGATGATGATGAAAGCTTATCAGCTATATCCCCATGATGGGCAAATTTATCGGGCTTTGTGTGAAATTTTACCGCTTGAATCTCACCCCCTACCCCTATCCCACGCAAAGAAGGGAGTAAGAGGAGAGGAGAGTAAGACAACTCTGGCTTCTTTAGTAGAAGAGATGCTGAAGCGATTTCCTGAACGCTGGAGTGTATGGGCGACGGCGGGGCGGGTATTGGTGGAACATTTTCAAGAGTTTGAACGCGGGTGTAGTGTTTCCGAACAGGGAACAAAACCACAGCCCCAGTTAGCTGATGCTTGGTTGCGTCATGGGCGGGTGTTGGCTTTGGCTATTAGACATCGGGAAGCGGTGGAGGTGTTGGAGAAAGGATGGAAGCTTTTACCAGCAGGGGGTTATCTGCAATCTGTACCTGCGGCTGTGTGGCTGGGGGAGAGTTACCTTGTGCTAAAGGATGCTAAGGCTAGTAAGCAATGGTGGGAAGTGGCTGGTGAGAGATGTCAGGAGTTGAAAGCGTTTAATCCGGCTATGGCTGATTACTGGTTAGGGAGAGTTTTAGCAGGGTTGGGGGATAGGTTGGGGGCGATAAAGGCTTATGAAAGTGCTTTGAGTCAGCAGTTGTTGTATCCGGCTCGTGGGGAAGTTGAGAAGAGTTTGCAGAGGCTGAAAGCTAAGAGGAGAAAGGTTTATAGAGTTTGAGGGTAGATTTTTGGGAAAAAAATTGCTAGTAACTCGAAAAATTCACGAATTGGGGTTGAGAAACGTCTAAATAGTTGAAAACCTAATTCAAAAGGAAAAATATGACACTGACAGGTAAGTGGTCTGCCAATAACGGTAACAAAGACATTTACGTAATCCAAAATGGGATTACAGTATTGGTTCATTGGACTGAAACAAATCCATACTGGAACTATTCTTCAGGTGTTGTCACAAACAATGGAGTAAATATGAGTTTCGGTGGAGGCGATCAGTTCAGTGGGACTATCTCGCAGGATGGGAAGACAATTACCTGGAGCAATGGGAGTTCTTGGAGCCGGGTGGGTTGATATCTAAATTCCTAATTATTCAACTCTCATCTTGCACCAAGAAATGTTAACATGAATCCCTTGTTCTTGGAGTAGAGGTTGCAATCGGAGGATGTCATTTAATAGATGCCACCTCCGATTAGTGCGATCGCCTGATCTTGTAGTGCGTTACTTCGTTAACGCACCACCCCTATCATTAAATTCGGTGGGTTATGCGCTTGGCTAACCTACCCCTAAGTTTTATAGCGATCACCCATATTGTAGGGCGATCGCTTTTTTACAAGAGTGCGATTTGTTGACTGGATGCGATCGCCTTTTTGTAGGGAATGAGCGATCGCCTGAGATTGTAGTGCGTTGATTAAATGTAACACACCACTTAGCGTAACTCTCCTTACCAAATTAATTCCCACTTAAATAAATCTCTACATTTCTGGTGTTCCATGTAGCAATACCAATACCGAAAAAATCTTTATCTTCAGTCCATATTGGGCAATTTAAGGATAGAGCAAGAGCTATTATTGTCCAGTCTTTTATGTCTCTTTCTTCTATTCGTCGTTTAGCATCATACTCATATTCACTATAAATTTCTTGAGCTATCCCTCTTCTGTCAGTTTCCGGA
>JAGKSW010000031.1 GCA_018993265.1 Nostoc sp. TH1S01 | reverse complement strand
ATTGCTACTCATTTCGAGCGAATGGGTCGCACCCATAATTAAATAATGGGGATTTTAGCAAGGAATAACTTTTCTTTTTTCCACAAATGAATTTGGGGGCTTGTACCGTAAGAGTGAACAGTGAAAAGTCTCTCTGGTAACTGGTCACTGTTCACTGTTCACTGATTCGGTCATTTGTCCTTTGTAAATACAAATGACCAACTACTATAGTTAATATTTCGATTGTTACAACCGCCACACATCATTAAAAATAATATGCAAACAATATCTGTAAAAAAACCAAACGCACCTCAACCGCCAACCTTTACCTCCATTTCCGAAGAACGCCTGCATCGTAAACAAAGATTAGCAGCCGCCTTGCGGTTATTTTCCCGCTATGGTTTTGATGAGGGAATTGCAGGTCACATCACAGCACGCGACCCAGAAACGCCAGAACACTTTTGGGTGAATCCTTTTGGAATGCACTTTGGTTTAATTCGCGTTAGTGATTTGATTTTAGTCAACCAAGAAGGTGAGGTAATTATAGGCGATCGCCCAGTGAATCGGGCTGCGTTTGCCATTCATTCCCAAATTCATGCAACCAGACCGGATGTCGTCGCCGCCGCCCATGCTCATTCTATCTATGGTAAAAGCTGGTCGAGTCTTGGTCGCTTGCTTGATCCCCTCAGTCAAGATGCTTGTGCTTTTTACCAAGACCACAGCTTATTTGATGACTACACTGGTGTAGTGCTTGACCCGCAGGAAGGCCAACGTATTGCCCAAACCCTTGGTAAAAACAAAGCCATTATTCTGAAAAACCACGGTTTACTCACCGTTGGTCACTCAGTTGATGAGGCTGCTTGGTGGTTCATCACAATGGAGCGTTCTTGTCAAGCACAATTATTGGCTGAGGCTGCTGGCAAACCTAGCCCCATTAAACATGAGTATGCCGAGATTGCACATACTCAAGTTGGTTCACATAATTTAGGTTGGTTCAGCTTTCAACCTTTATACGAGATGATTGTGCGTCAAGAACCGGATTTGTTAGAGTGACAGCCAGCTTTTTTTGTTGGCGCTTGCGTATTGCGACTCCACCCGCAACACCAAGCGCCAACAATCCTAAAGCGTCAGAAGGTTCGGGAACTTCCTGTGTTTGGATGGCTGCCAATGCTGTATCTGCAATAAACCTATGACCAGTGGTAGTTGGATGAAAATTATCCCAAAACAAAAACTGATTTTGGTCGTTTTGACAGATATCCAACCGAGATAGACAAGCTTCTGTGACATTATTTAATCCGAATTCCGCTGGAGATGCGATCGCCCGATTAAACAAAGAATTGACATCCACAGGAATAATATTCAGAGTGGGATTTTGACTTAAAGCTGCAACAGTTGTTTGCAAGCCAGAATTAAAATCATTGGTTGATTGCGTGAGAGTGTCCGGATCTCGATTATCTGTAGCGCCTGGAAGTTTACCCAAATCTGGCAAGTTGAACACTAAAAGATTTCTTGCACCCGCATCCACCAGGGTATTTAATGCCTGAGTAATGTTATTGACTGGTGTTGATGAGTCTTGGGGATTGAGGAAGAGAAAGTCATTAGCGCCACCCCACACAACATACAGTGCATTTGGATCAGCCGTCTGGTTATTAGCCGATAGAGATTGGGCAAACTGATTTACTTGTCCTAAAACTCCTGGTACGTCTGCTGTAGGTACAACCGCATTACCCAAACCAGAAGCAGAACCACCAAAGGCAAAGTTAATACCTTGAGTCGGAATAGTACTCAAATTAGTAACTAAAGTTGGCTGTAGTCCTAATTGATTGCCAAAATATTCCACCCACAAAAGGCCGTTAGATAAACGTCCAGGAGCGTAACTGCTAGTTGGGGGAAAGGTACCACCTGTTGCATTGAAAACATTACCTGTATCAGATAAGCTATCGCCAAATACATAAAGCTGGCTAAAATTCGCAGCCAAAGCTTTCTGCGGCAACACCAAAGATAAAAATACAAAGCCTGCCGCCAACAATTGTTTTTTCATTTGCTGCGTATCCAGTAAAAAGATATTTCAGAAAAAGGTAAATGTACCGACTGTATTTTTAGATGATTGTTAAAACTTGTAGCTACAATGCTAAATTTATGCAATTCTACTGAAAAACTCTCACTAGATAAAGCAACAGTCGAATATATTTACTGAATTTTTATGATTTACCAAGGTTGTACAAAGAAAAAGTAAGATTATGTGGGCGATCGCTTTAACTTCAAAGCATCAGCAGCCGATACACCATCGCCTAGGGTGCCAAAATACCACAAAGCCGCTGCCGCCTCAGCACGAGTCACAGGTTTTTTCGGTTGAAACAGCGTTGTATAGCCAAATACCCGCCGAATATTTGATTGTTCCGCACTTTGGAAATCTGCCAAAACTGCACGTAATGCCTTCGGGTCGATTTTTCCAGCATCTTGAAAACCCCAAGTTTGTTTGACAGCATCTAAATTGGCTGTCGCTAAAGCTTGGCGAGTATCCAAAGGTACTTTCCACAAAATCATCTGTTCCCTAGTTAAAGGTGCATCGGGACGAAATAAAACTGCTGTTGCGTCTCCCGACAAGGGACTGGGAATTAAACCAGCTTCAGCTAATCCTTGAATTACTGGAAAATCTGGGTCTATTTTTGCTACATCACTAAAAGCTGGCTGCGTACTTTCCCTAGCCAAACGTATCTGCTTGGCAGAATTATTGGGATATATTGCGTTGTTAGCAGCAACTAACCAACGCGCATACATTCGGCGAGTGATGATTTTACCGGGTTCAAATAAGTTTGTACTGTTAGAATTAGCCTTATTTGCGGGAGATTCCACTGATAACACACCCAATGTAGCTAAGTCTTGGATATGTTGACGCAATTCTTGCGGTACTTTGTTGAGGTCGGAAAATTCTTGAGATGTTGATGTTGCTGTAGTTGCAGTGGTGGTTGAATTATTTGGCGTAGTTGGTTGGGAAGTTGCAGTGTTAGGTGCTACTGGCCCAATAAACTGGGGATCACCTGGTTGGGGAGTATTGTTATTTGTAGGTGTAGATTGTGCTGTGTTGGTACTATTTGGCACATAATCAATCACTATACTAGTAGCTGTTTGTGGTTGATTAGGTGCCGGATTGGTTACTGATTGAGGTTGAATGGATACTTTGACTAGCAAATCATTGCGCCGCGCTTCAAAAGTACCAACATCATCGGCTGGCTGTTGTAAAATTTGCCAGTTATTATCCTGCAACTGGCTACGATAGAAACTGGTAATAAAATTGCTGGGATCGGAACTTAACCAGCGAGTAGATACTTGATTATTGGAACTACTAGCAGGTGTAACTTCCTGAAGTTTGGCATTGGTATATAACGGAATCTCTTTGGGAAAATCCGCAGGAAGTTGGACTGTTGGTTCGTTTTGTGCTGATTGTGGTTCGCCTTTGCTAGTTTCCCCAAAAACAACAGGGCTGTTTTGCAGTTTAGGATCTGCCGCCAAAGAATTTTCCAGGTTTTTAGCGGCTGGATTATTGCTACAGGCTGTTAAGGAAGTAAGTAAAACAGCCAAACTTAATAAGGCGGCTGGACGTTTGCAGAGAAGCACAAGCAGGAATTGATAAATTACGTGTCCTTTTCTACCCTAGCGCAGACTGGGGAAAGTTCATGTTTGATTAAAGAACTTAAATTTGCTTAAACCAATTATTTACGTAAATATACTAACACCAATAATATACATTTAAGGCTGGAATAAATTTCAAGCTGCCAAAATTCAAGCCGAATTTGATGAGAATACTGGAGATAGCTTTTCTTTAGAAGAATTGAGTGATCGCTAATCGTATACAATTCCTCAGAGTGCGATCGCTTGGAAAAATAAGCTAACTTGAGAACAGTATCTACTCAATGCTTATAAAACTTGGAGGTAGTTTAATGAAATGGACAATGGAAGAAGCGAAACAACAGTTACCCTCCATCATCAATGCCACCAGTCAAGAACCTCAGCTAATTTATACTCAAGAAGCATTAGTGGCTGCAATTGTAGATCCTAAGATGTTTCAAGAATTTTTAACCTGGCGGCAACAAACTGCGAAAACATCTCTAGCTCAAATTTTTCAGGAACTTCAGCAGTTATGTACTGAAGAAAACTATACATTAGAGATACCAGCACGAAGCGATCGCGATAATCCTTTTACGCAAGACTAGGATGAATAATCTTTGTGACACGAATATCATCAGTGAATTAACTCGCCCAATGCCAAATCCAGGGGTGACAGCATGGAGTAGTAGTGTGACAGCTATTAACTTAAGTGTGATTACAATTGAGGAAATTTATTATGGTTTAACAGCCAAGCCTAATGCTAGAATCCAAGACTGGTTTGAAAATTTTCTCTTTACTCACTGTCAAATTCTTCCCATCACTTTAGAAATTGCCAAGTGTGCAGGTGAATTGAGAGGCTTTTTGAGAACTCAAGGTAAACCGCGTTCCCAAGCTGACATATTGATTGCGGCAACCGCTAAAGCAAATTCTTTGACACTTGTTACCAGAAATATTAAAGATTTTGAGGATTGTGGTATATCTACATTGAATCCATTTAGTTAAATCTTAATGCCTCGCAATGCGATCGCCACCACCCCATTACCAGACGCGATCGCTAATCGTATACAATTCCTCAGAGTGCGTAGACGCAAAGCGGCTTGTCGCCAGACATCGCCCAAATCAACTGCATCATCAAAAGTGCGATCGCATAGACAAAAACTAAAGGGAAGCACTGTCAAAATGCTTCCCTTGAAACTTGCTGGTTGGGCGCAAGTATCCTAAATTGATTTGATTTTAGTAAGCTAAAGTTTCTAAAGTTTCTCTTAAATATTTTTGTACTTGCTGTTCCAGGCGCAAACCTTGTAATTGGGCATCACGTTCTAGTTGCCAACGTTGAAAACCGGAACTGGTAGCGATCGCACATTTAAGGCTATACCAAATTTCGGTGTCAGCGGGATATTGGCGATTACTAGCAGCAGAAGTTGGAGTCATAGTCCCTTATTCCTCAACTTTAACAGTTATGGCAGTTTTCGTTTTGAGCAAAATACAAGCCTGTCTCGTAGAGACAGTGTATACTCCGCGAAATATTGATTAGGTTCCGATTTTTAGGGCTGCTGCGAGTTTCTATTGATCCCGATTAAGGATTGAAACAACCTGGGTAAAATTTGATTAACTTGCACCCCTAAAATAGTGAAATCATGCTTGATATTTTCTAAAGATAACGGTTCTAGGGCAGCAAATTCTGTGTCATTGGTCACTAAAATTCGTGCCACACTCACGGGAACTTGTAAAAATAAATTACTTGCTAAAAAAGCTAAAGCAGCTAACAGCAAGCCTAAGCCATGCCACTGAGGCAAAAAGCTGACTAAATGTTGCATTTGGGGTACAACTTTATAAAGCTGCCACAGTATTACTGTTAATATTATTGCTGTCACTAAAGACAACACACGGTTTAATTTAGTATTAATTAAACAAAGTATCTTACGCTGTTGCTCGGTCAAATTTTCCGGTTTGAGAGCTATTCCTAAAAGAGAATATATATAAAATGGGCGGCGTAGCTGCATCCATAACAGTGGTGTAACGCCTATAGTGGCTACTAATAATAGTTCTCCCCACACTGGTAAGATTGGCTCACCTATAGACAAGAACAATAAGCACAAAACCAAAAAAATTGGCAATGTTGCTAATCCAGCAATGTGAATCCACAATATAGGTTCAGAGCGAAACGAAGACATAATTAAAGTGCTGAGTGCTGAGTGCTGAGGAGCCAGTGCGTTGGACAGAATCTGCCGACTCCCTCACTGGCATTGCTGAGTGCTGAGTTTTATATTTTAAGTTTTGAGTGTGGAATTAAGTTATTTTCGATTCCACACACTTAAACTTTGATTTAAACTCAGCACTGAGTGTTAACCACTATCTTGTCAAGGTGAGAGTACGGCGTTTCGTTACCATCTGGTAGGCTTCAATAATGTCGCCTTCTACCCAGTCATGGAATTTATCGACGTTAATACCGCATTCATAACCCGCATTGACTTCTCGAACGTCGTCTTTGATCCGTTTGAGAGAATCAAGGACTCCTTCGTAGACGACTTTACCGCCACGACGCACACGCAGTTTGCAGTTACGTACCAGCTTGCCAGATTGCACATAACAACCGGCAACTGCTCCTTTACCAACTGGGAAGACAGCACGGACTTCGCACTGGCCAAGGGCTTCTTCCACCAACTCTGGTTCCAACAGACCTTCCAAGGCTCCTTGGATATCTTCGAGGAGTTTATAGATAATGTTATACTCCCGAACATCAACACCAGCCTCATCAGCAGCTTGTCTTGCGCCACTGGCGTAGGTGGTGTTAAAGCCAATAATGACTGCGTTACTAGCAGCAGCTAAGTCAATGTCTGTTTGGGTAATTTCCCCAGCCGATGCTAACAGCATCCGGATCTGCACTTCGTTTTGCGGGATTTGCTTCAGTGAACCAATGATCGCTTCTACAGAACCTTGCACGTCTGCTTTCAGAATTAAGTTGAGTTCCTTCAACTCGCCTTCTTGAGCTTGTGCAGATAGGGTGGTGAGGGTGACACGTCCCTGTAACAGTCGAGATAGACGTTGTTTGTCGGCGCGATCGCTTGCAATGGAACGAGCTTCTTTTTCGTTCTCGAAGACCTCGAATTCATCCCCGGCTGCGGGTACATCGCTTAATCCCAACACCTCCACGGCAAAGGAAGGCGTAGCCGCTTCCACTCTCCGACCACGGTCATCGACCATCGCTCGGACTTTACCAAAGGCTGAACCCGCCACGAGCATATCTCCCACATGGAGACTACCGTTTTGAATCAACAAGGTAGCAACTGCTCCCTTGGCTTTATCCAGGTGAGCTTCAATCACAGTACCTTTGGCTAGGCGATCGGGGTTAGCAGATAGTTCTTCGACTTCTGCCACCAACAGAATCATTTCCAGAAGTGTATCGAGGTTTTCACCCTTAATCGCACTCACTGGCACCATGATGGTTTCGCCGCCCCATTCTTCTGGGGTTAAGCCATATTGTGTCAATTCTTGTTTCACACGGTCTGGTTGTGCGCCTTCTTTATCAATTTTGTTGATGGCGACAACAATTGGCACTTCGGCGGCTTGGGCGTGGCTAATGGCTTCGACTGTTTGAGGACGCACACCATCATCTGCTGCTACTACCAAAATGGCGATATCTGTCACCCTCGCGCCTCTTGCCCGCATTGCGGTGAAGGCTTCGTGACCAGGAGTATCCAAGAATACAATCTGATGAAGTTTCTCATCATGTTCTATGTCCACATGGTATGCACCGATGTGTTGTGTAATACCCCCAGCTTCCCCAGCCGCAACTTTAGTTTTGCGAATCGAGTCGAGTAGGGTTGTTTTACCGTGGTCTACGTGACCCATAATGGTGACAACGGGCGGACGACGAATGAGATGTTCTAAATCTGCCACGTCGATCATTTCTGTGACTTTCCGCGCTTCTGCTTCTGGTTCGGCGGTTTCTACTTCTACTTCTAACTCTTTGGCTACCAAGGTAATGGTCGGAATATCCAAATTTTGGGTGATACTCACTGCCATACCTTTGAGGAACAGGATTTTCACAATCTCTGTATCCGCAACTACCAATTCGTTGGCGAGTTCTTGCACAGTCATCGGGCCTGTAACCACGATTTTTTCTGGACGCTCACGTTTTGGCTCTGCTTCTTGACGACGATTCTGCTCGCCGCGATTAGAACTAGATTTTCTGCCTCTAGTGGTTGGTGCTGCAACAGCTGCGGCTGCTACTGGTTGGGCAGGGCGAGCTGCTTTAGGTTTGGGAGGACGAGCGATCGAAAGACTAGCTTGGATAGTAGCAGGGATTTCTAGACCTTCTTCGTCTAATAAATCATCATCTTCAAAGTCATCGTCCAGAATTGGTTTGACCCGCTTACCTTTGGGGCCGCCTTTACCTGCTTTCTCTTTTACTTCGTCAATTATTTCCTCTTCTTGCCATTTTTTTCCACCTTTGGCTAGACGAGGCGGCGTTGGACGTTTTAAGTCTAAGAGTTCTGGGACGACAGGCTCATCATCGACTGCGATTTTTGCTGTGCCTGGGGCAGAAGGTCGGCTAGGTGGAGTTGCCAAGGGCAGGGCCGCCACTGGTTCTGATGAACGAACTGGCCTTTGCGGACGTGGCCCATCTCCTGATCCTGGGGCAGAAGGTCGATTTGTCCGCTGTTCTGGTTTGACATGCCCAGGGGTGGGACGACTTTGTTTAGCTGCTGGCCCTATTGCTGTGTCTGTTTGAGACTGAGATGGTTTACCAGCTTTAGTCGGTTTATTCTGATGATTCTGCTGGTCGCGATCGCGTTTCAGGATCGGTTTTTCTGCCGTATTGGACACCCCACTAACTGAGGGTTTTTCTGTCTCTGGTCTAGCAGGTGGAGCAGAGAGTTGCGGTTTTTGCGGTTTTTCTGGCCTTGGCTTGTGCGTAGGCGCTTTTTCTGATTTTTCCGCTGCTATATTTTCAGATACCGGTTTATTAGGTTTTGAGGTTGTGTCTGTAACAGCAGGTGCTTGTGAGTTCTCAGACTGATTCCGGGGTACAGGTCGGGTTGGTGCCGTCGGCTTCATGGATGAGACTGGTGTAGCGAAGGGCCGTGGAGGTGCTGGAGAATTGACTTCAGAAGAAGCTGATTGATTATTAGCAACTGATGCCTCTGAGGCATTGGTGTTAGTATTTCTCAATATTTTGGGTTTACGAATTTCCAAAATTTGTTGTTTGTGTGGTGGTGGTGCAGGTCGGCTATGAGAGCCAGTTTGGTGTGAATTTGGTTTTGGGGTGTTTGTTCCTAGTTCTCTTTTAGGTGTTCCATTCGTTACTGCCAATTTTTCGGCAGCCGTCCGGATACGTTCTGCCTCTGATTCTGAAATTGTGCTGCTATGGCTTTTGACCGCAATATTGAGCTGGTCGCAAATTGCTAATAGCTCTTTGTTATCCAAATTCAATTCCTTTGATAATTCATAAATTCTAACTTTGCCGTTGTTCATCCACTCTTCCCCTTTAATTTACAGTTTTTTGGCGGATGGTTGCCTGGGAGTGCGACATCTCCATCCTTAGATCACTGTTTTTCGGTTGCCCTTGGTAATTTTGCCGGTGCCTCCAATCAGGAAAGAGAGATGTTTCGGGTTAACGTTGGCATCTGTGCCAAATCTGGCTGTTGACTGGCTCCCATAAAAAATTTTTATAGGAACTTTGGATGCCGAACTGCGCCTGAGCGCTACCAGGTTGCCATTCTGTAGTTTTTTGTTTTGCTGATTCTGAGTCTTCCACAACACAATCGAGTAAAACTTTTTGGGAGTATTGCTTCGTTCCTTTTTAAATTAAAGAGCCGCTTGCTGACTACACCCATTTACTATTTTGGCACTAACCCCAACAATTGCAGATAGTGTGTCTTGAGCGCGAGTAGTTCGGCTTTCGGCACAATTCTCTGGGGATTACCGCCACCAAGTTTTTCAACCTGATATTTGATTTTGGGGATGACTTGGGGCTAGACGTTGCCACAATGTCTGATACAGTGTTTCTGGCACTGATGCTTGTAGCGATCGCCCTAATCTATTCTTTTTGTTTGCCGCTTGCAAACAACTTGCTTGCGGACAAAGATAGGCAGAACGCCCCATGCCCTCATCTAATTGTACCTTTCCCGACGGAAAGACGCGGACAATCCGCCAAAAGTCTTGCTTCAAGCCGACTTTGCGGCAACTAATACAACGCCGATAATTCGGTTTCATCAGTTTTTTATAGGCAAGAAGTCAAACAATTGAGGATTTTGAATTTCCTTCAATGAATAAATAATTCTTGCTGATAAGGAATTTTAAATTTTTTATTGATTCCATCAGAAAATTATTACTCAGTAGTTTTATAGCAAATTCAAGCTAGTACAGCTAATCTTTTACTCATACCTCATGTTTTCTCAAGTAATTATTAAAACTCTTACTGAGCTAAATATTAGCAGAACTATAGCAATCCTATTTGATTTCTAAAGTACTGGTTGAGACAGGGAATAGGAAGTGGGGAATAGATTTGTTTGTAATTCCCAGCGGGCTAGTAGATGCAACGCTAATAAATTACTCTTCTTCATCCGGCTCAAAAGACTCATCTTCTAATTCTTGTTGATTTTCCGCGTCTAATTCTTCTAATTCCATATCATCTTCTTCTAATTCCATGTCATCTTCCTCTAGTTCCATTTCTTCTTGCTCTAGTTGAGCTTTAGCACGAGCAGCTGCAAATTTTGCATCTTCACCTGCATGGTCGTACTTGGCTTTATCTTTAATATCAATTTTCCAACCCGTTAAGCGAGCTGCTAAGCGAACGTTTTGACCTTCTTTACCAATTGCCAAACTCAATTGATCTTCAGCTACTAATACGTGAGTTTGCCGAGTTTCCGGATCCATTAGCCGGACTTCATCTACCCTAGCTGGACTTAAGGCGTTGGCAATATATGTTGCTGGGTCTGGCGACCAACGAATCACATCGATTTTTTCACCGCGTAGTTCATTCACTACTACCTGAATTCTTGATCCCCTTGCGCCAATACAAGCCCCTACTGGGTCAACATCTCGATCTAGTGTATCTACAGCGATTTTAGTCCGAGGGCCGACGTAACGCGATGGTGGATTAGCTTCTCGTGCTACGGCGACTATCCGCACTACTTCATCTTCGATTTCTGGGACTTCGTTGGCAAACAAATAAACTACTAACCCAGCATCAGCGCGAGATACTAAAAGTTGTGGCCCCCGCTGTTGACCTTGGGAAACTTTCTTGAGGTAAACCTTAAAGGTGGCATTAGCTCGATAGTTATCGTTTGGCAGCTGTTCTCGTTTTGGTAATTCGGCTTCCACTTCTGGCTGACCAAAAGTACTGCTAACTGCCAAAATTACCGATTGTCTTTCAAAACGCAAAACTCTGGCTTGCAATACGGTTCCTTCTAAATCTTGGAACTCTTCTTGCACCATTTGGCGTTGTTGATCCCGTAGTTTTTGCGCCAGTACTTGCTTGGTTTGCATGGCTGCCATGCGTCCAAATTCGCCTTGGTCGGGGGTGACATCCAAAACTACAGAATCACCTAATTGAGCTTCTGGAGCAACCTGTTGCACTTCGTCTAAAGAAATTTGATGGTCGCTGTTGCTAACTTCTTCAACGATGGTTTTTGTGGAGAGGACTCGAAATCCTTCTTCATCAATATCGAGTTCAACTTCAAAATTATCAAAGTAATCTTCATCAAATTGTCTGCGTTCTAAATTTTGAGCGCGGCGATAACGTTCATAACCTTTGAGTAGCGCTTCTCTAATTGCTGATTGCACTGCTAGCCGAGGTAAATTTCGCTCCCGACTAATACTTTCAATTAATTCTTTTAATCCTGGTAGACTAACCATTGACATAAGCAATCTCCTTTAAAAATTAGGGAATAGGGGCTAGGAGCTAGGGGCTAGGGGTGAGGGTTGAGAACACATAAACTCAAAACTACCCATTAAGGAATAGGGATTAGAGATAAGTTTTACTCTAGTCCCTAGCCTCTAGCCTCTAATCGCTAAACCCTAATCCCTCGTTTACCGACGTTCGTCTAGTTGCACCCTAGTAATAAGAGAACGAGGAATCTCTACTACCCGACCTTTTTGATTTAAATAAATGTTGGTTTCATCCCGGCGAATCAGCTGACCATTCCACTCTGGTTGTCCGTCGTGGGGTGGCGAAGTGGAAACAATCACAGGAAATCCTTTGAAGGAAATAAATTCCCTGTCAGTTACCAATTGCCGCGAAATACCTGGACTAGACACCTCCAAGACATAGGCATCTGGAATGATCTCCGCTGCATCTAAGCAGGCTTCTAAAGCGCGGCTCATCCTTTCACAATCATCCAAACCAGTATCTTGCTGGGGATTACGGATATCTACCCGCAATACTGGTGGACGTTGGTTAGTGTGAAAAACTGCGCCAACGACTTCTAATCCCAGTTGTTCTGCTACTGGTGTTGCCAAATCGATAATTTGTGGGACTAAAGGATGAGTCATGCGAAATTTCAATAAAAAAAGTGGGCTTCGACCCACTTCCTGCGATAGGGATATCTTCCAAGAAGTCTTGTAACGAACTGATGATAGTTCGCCCTAAATTGAGTGTAGCGCATTTCTCTAAGAGTCAATAGTTAAATGGTCATTAGTCATTAGTCAATGGACAAAAAGCAGGAGGTAGGAGGATGAAATTTCAGACTTCAGACTTCATACTTCATAATTTTTTTTCGACGATCGCAGTACTTTGCTCTACTATGGGCTGAATGTATGGTTGTGTTCTTAGCTGTCTGGTTTGCTCGACGATTGCGTCTATGTCTTCTTGGGATAGACGTTTAACGTAGTTGAGCTTGACTTCTTCTAAGAAATCAAATAACAAGCTCTGAATTTCGGCAGTTACTTTTTTTTGCTGCACTTCTGCGCCTAAAGCGTTCGTGAAGCTTTGCGCGAGTTGCGTTGTCAGTTTTGCACCTACAGGATCTTGGATAGCACTGACTAAAACACTGTATAAGCTGGTGGTAATTTGAGTTGCTAGTTGTTCACTGAGTTGAGTTTGGGCTTGTCCGATTCCTGGGAATGCTTGGAGGTTGCGATACAGGGGAACTTGACTGAGTACTGAGTCAATGTTGTGGCGCAAAATTGCCACTAAGTCGGGCTGAATTTTGGGTATAACTTGATAGACAACGGTTTGCACTAAAATGCCAGCGATCGCTTCTATTTCATTGACATTATTAATATCAATATAGGGGCGTAAGTTTTCTTGTTGCGATATCCAGCGTGTAAAATCACCTTGTTTAATCGAAATTTGAATTTGGTTGATCACCCTAACAACGACAATTTCCGTAAGTTCTTCAGCAAAATTCGCTACAACCGATTGATTCATTTGATGCTGTAACGGCTGGAGATTTAATATTTTTGCTTGGTCAAGGCGCACAATTACAGGTATAACTCGCAACCATCGCCAAAAGGGCATGAGCAGGAATAAATCGTACCAGCGATCAAATATTGCGTTTAACCAGATATAACCAGGATGGCGACGTTTGATATAAAAGATGCGTGCGAGAAACTCAATAGCAAATATCGTGACAAATGGTAGGTCTATTAGCCAAAAATCATCGATATATTCACCATTTTCGCCGATTTGACGGTAATAGTTGCTAGCAATTAAAGGACTAATTTGTTGATTAAAAAAGTTAATTTCTTGATTCCACCCTTGTTGGGATAGATAGGCTTGACTCCAGAAAGTGGCAAAAGATTGCTTGGCGGAATCTTTACCGATGCGATCGCGCATTCGGTTTTTAATTTTTTCCAGAGTACCACTCTTGCCAACTGCGGCAAATGGGTTACTATCAATCATCTCCACACTCAGGCGGCTGAGTTCGTCTAGTTTTGCCTTCGCTTGTGGTGATGTTAAACCTGTCTGGCTGACTTGTTCTTTGAGTGCATCTACTGCTTTTAAATAACTTTGAGTTTCTCTATGGGCGGAAATCCCCTTAATTGGATCATAAATTTGGGTAACTTGAGGTAATCTCCGCAAGTAAAAATCACGCCATTTTACATAAGTCAAATCAAACACAACTAAGCCTAAGTTGACTGTGGCGACTAGCGCCATCAACCTTTCAAACCAAAGGTTTTTTTGTTTTGGCAATGTTTGATTAACCATTTTTTGTTTTAGATTATACAAGCTTTAAGTATTTAGTTATAACTTAACTAGAGAGTTGAGAAGTGAAAGTAAAAAATCTCAATACTTTTCAAGCCAGATTGCCAAAAATTCATATCAGTTTTCGTTAATTTTAATTAATCACAAATGATTAAACATTGAGACAAAAGTCTTCAAGAAACGTAAAATGCACCTGTTAATCATATAATGCTGATTTAACTGCAAGGAGTTTGAGATATGTGGTGTGGGTTTAATAAATCCAGCGCGATTATTGCGGCTACTTGCCTAGTAAGCGCCAGTGTCATAATTTCTGACAGTTCATTTGCTGCTCGTCAACGTAACTATACGCCACAAGAATTGCGGGCTGTTCTGCACGGGCTAGGTTACAAAGTTAAAGTCTCGAATACACCTCTAACAGACGAGGAAACCAAAAAAGCAATCCGCGACTTTCAAAAGGGCTACAAGCTTGGTGTTGATGGGATAGCAGGGCCAAAAACTCAAGACTTGGCTGCCAATATTGTGCAAATTCTGCAAGCCAATTTAAATGCAGTTCTTAAGCCAAATCCGCCTCTGCCGCGTGATCAATTCTTTGGCCCTCGCACAGAACAGTTAATTAAGGAATATCAGAAAAAAAATCAGCTTTCAGAAACCGGAATTGCTGATTTAGCATTTCGTCAGAAGCTCAATGCAGAAGCTAAGGACACTATAGGTAAGCCTCAACCTCAGCCTTCACCCAAGCCTACGGCAACACCAACGGCTAAGCCGACTGCTAAACCGACTGCTAAACCAACAGCAACACCAACAGCTAAACCAACTGCGACACCTGCGGCAACACCAACGCCCACATCAACCGCAACACCTACACCTACACCAACCGCAACGCCTTAATTTTGTTCGCTGTAGTCACATAGATGAAGAACTTGCTGATTGCTAAAGCTTGATCAACTGGGTTTACACTCAGCACTCAGCACTTATCTAGAGTCTTTGATTAGCTTCTTCTAAAGGTCTGCCTTTGGGTGTTGGTAAAATTGGGCGACGGTCATCATAAGGCATAGGAATATACTGGACAGTTGGCCGTCCTCCCTGGGGTTGGGGATACAAATCCATCAAGTCGTAAATGGAACGGGGTAGTCCGACGGTAACGGGCAACCCCATTTCTGTAGCTTCTTCAACGGTGACAGGATAATCGTGAGTGACGCGTCCAGTTGTCAAAGCGTCGATAATTGGTTCAATATTTTCTGGCTGAACTTTTTGTTTTGGCATATTATCTTTCAGCAGTGTCCGCACAAAACGTTGTACTTGGCGAATTGCTTTTTCTGCTTGGTCAGCCATAATTAAAGTTTGGTCATCAATCTCGCTGATTGGTTTATCTTTCACTACCTTTAAAATACTGGCTGCGGGGAGGTTTCCTAATTGGGGATCAACTGGCCCCAAGACTGCATTCGCATCCATCACAATTTCATCAGCAGCTAAGGCCAGCATTGTTCCCCCACTCATAGCGTAGTGTGGTACAAAAACTGTAACTTTGGAAGGATGACGAATTAATGCCCTAGCAATTTGTTCGGTAGCGAGTACCAAACCGCCAGGAGTGTGCAGAATCAAATCAATAGGAACATCTGGAGGTGTGAGGCGAATTGCCCGTAGGATTTGTTCTGAGTCTTCAATTGTGATGTAGCGTGATAGAGGAATGCCGAGTAAGCTGATGGATTCTTGACGATGTATTAGCAAAATTACCCGCGTTTTGCGTTCCTGTTGGAATTCTTGTAAGGCGCGAAAACGCCCATATTCTACTTGGCGTTTTTGCCAGAGGGGTTGTAGAGAAGAAAGCAGTAGAAAAATCCAGAATAAATCACCAATACCGAAGCCCATAGGTTTGATTGTCCAAAAATAACGTTTGTTGTCATTTATTTTGACAATCTTTGAGCGATCGCAAGTCTATCTAGGGGTTTATCTCAATTTTAAGTTGCGCTCCTCGTCCACAAACATAGGAGAAGAAACACTTGATATTTTTGGGCAGGCAAGCTGCCTACCCTACAAGAATCATGCCTTATCTGTCTACAGAACCCATGATTACGTCAATACTACCGAGAATCACCACAATATCTGCGACTTTCATACCCCGCAATAAATGAGGCAGAATTTGCAGGTTGTTGAAATCGGCTGGACGAATTTTCCAGCGCCAAGGGAAGACGTTATCATCACCGACGAGATAAATGCCTAATTCACCTTTACCGCTTTCGACACGAGCATAGATTTCGCCTTTGGGCATTTTAAAGGTAGGCGCAACCTTTTTACCAATAAACTGGTAATCAAAAGCATCCCACTCAGATTTTTTGCCAGCAGCTAGGCGTTTAGCTTCTAGGTTTTCGTAGGGGCCGCCAGGTAGCCCTTTGAGGGCTTGCTTGAGAATTTTGACGGATTCGCGCATTTCTCGCATCCGCACCATATAACGGGCTAAACAATCACCGGCAGTTTCCCACTGAACTTCCCAGTCAAAATCGTCGTAGCACTCGTAATGGTCAACTTTACGCAAATCCCACTTCACGCCAGAAGCGCGTAACATCGGGCCAGACAATCCCCAGTTAATTGCTTCTTCGCGGGTAATTGTGCCAATACCCTCAACACGACGGCGGAAAATGGGGTTATTGGTGACTAACTTTTCGTATTCATCAACTACAGGTAAGAAGTAGTCGCAAAATTCTTCACACTTATCTACCCAACCATAAGGCAAATCGGCAGCCACACCGCCAACGCGGAAGTAGTTGTTATTTACCATGCGGTAGCCTGTAGCCGCTTCCCACAAATCGTAAATCATCTCCCGTTCTCGGAACTGGTAGAAGAAGGGAGTTTGTGCGCCAACGTCAGCAAGGAACGGGCCAAACCACAGCAAGTGGTTGGCGATGCGATTAAGTTCCAGCATGATGACGCGGATGTAGCTGGCGCGTTTGGGAACAGCAATCCCAGCTAACTTTTCTGGGGCGTTAACTGTGACAGCTTCGTTAAACATTCCCGCTGCGTAGTCCCAGCGACTAACGTAGGGGACATACATAACAGTGGTGCGGTTCTCGGCAATTTTTTCCATGCCTCGATGTAAGTAGCCGATCACCGGTTCACAATCAATGACATCCTCGCCATCCAATGTGACAATTAGCCGCAGAACCCCGTGCATTGAGGGGTGGTGTGGCCCCATGTTCAGCACCATTGGTTCAGTACGGGTTTCTATTCTGGCCATAAATTCCGTGTTCTCCCATGATCAAAAATTGAATGGAACCGCGTAGATGCCAACCAGACCGATAAAATCGTGTCTGCCAAAATAAAGTTTGTAGGGGCAATATCTTGAGGGTCAACCCTGCATCTATTGCCAATACCGGAGTTTGTTGGAGAAGATGTGGCAGCAGAGAGATTTTATGATGTTTCTTTTTGTTTCACTTCTTCAACTATTATATGGAGCTTGAGATGCCGGAAATTCAGGCAGCGGAATTTTTTCAACTCTCATTTTGAGAACTGAAAAGTTGCTCTGTAAGAGTGCGATCGCTCAGTTTTCCCTAGTTTAAGTACAAGCACAGTAGCTTTTACAGCAATTTTGTACTTAGACTAAGAGTATGGGTCATCTTCGATGAAAGCCTGGTCATTTACTGAATTTAATCAATTCCCTATAATCCAACATCATTGTGTTTTAAATCTGCCTTTGTATATTTCTATCAGTTTTAACTGCAAGTCTTTACTAAAAAAACTGATATGAGGCATTAATAAGATACATGATTGTGATCATGGCTAGAGCATTGGGAATAATTAAACAAGCAGGCTAAGAATTCAGAATGCAGAATCCAGAAGTCAGAATTGATCAGACGTTGATCAGTAATACTTATAAACCATTAAAATATTAGCCTCGGAAAAGCTCACTGTATTAATCATTCTGGATTCTGACTTCTGACTCCTGAATTCTAACCAAGCAGGTCTTCCAGAACTAGCGAAGATTTTATTTAAAATTGTGTTCCTTTAGAATTAAAAATCAATGCCACATCTTACGGAATACCCAATCATCTCTACTCTCCATGAGGGAATTCAAACGATTATCTATCGCACACAAATACCAGGAACTACACAAAAACTTATTCTAAAATTATTGAAAAAAGAATATCCCAGCCTTGAAGCTTTTACTCGCCTCAAAAGCGAATATCTCATTCAACAAGCTTTAAACTGTCCCTATATTGTTAAAGCAATTAGTTTAGAAAATTTTGAGCATCGTGTAGGACTATTATTAGAAGATTTTGATGGGCAGTCTTTAGCCCAAATTCTCCAGATAAATTCTCTTGACTTAATTCAATCTTTAAAAATTACGATTCAATTAACAAAATCTTTAGAGTACCTTCATCAACAACAGATTATTCATAAAGATATCAAACCTAGTAATATCATCATTAACTGTCAAACGAATATAGTTAAACTTGCTGATTTTGGTATAGCATCTCGTTTAAATAAAGAAACTCCCCAATTTACTAATCCTAACTGTGTAGAAGGGACACTCGCTTATATGTCTCCTGAACAAACAGGAAGAATGAATCGCATTCTTGACTATCGGAGCGATTTTTATTCTCTGGGTGTGACTTTATATGAAATGCTGACTCAACAAATCCCGTTTTTCAGCCAAGATCCCCTGGAAGTTGTTTACCGACATATTGCAATTCCTCCAGTAAATCCTCAATGCTTAAATCCCGAAATTCCGGACGCAGTTGCAGCAATTGTGATGAAGCTGATGGCGAAAAATGCAGAAGATAGATATCAAAGTGCAACAGGACTATTAGTTGATTTAGAAACCTGTCTGGAGCAATTAGAAACCAAAGGAGAAATTACTAACTTTATTCCTGGTCGTTTAGATATTTTAAGTCAATTATTAATACCTCAAAAGTTATACGGTAGAGAAACACAAGTTTATGAGATTTTAGCAGCCTTTGAGCGAGTAAATTCTGGCACTAGTGAAATTATGCTAGTCTCCGGATATTCTGGAATTGGCAAATCGGCTTTAGTTAATGAAGTCAATAAACCTATTACCCAACGTCAAGGTTACTTTATTTCTGGTAAATTTGACCAACTTAAACGGAATATTCCCTACGCTTCTTTAATTCAGGCTTTTACCTATTTAGTGCGCTGTTTGTTGACAGAAAACCAGAAAAAAATAGCAGTCTGGAGAACCAAGATATTAGCAGCGTTAGGAACCAACGGCAAGGTAATTACTGATGTTATTCCCGAAATAGAATTAATTATTGGTAAACAACCAGCAATACCAGAATTAGGAGCCGCAGAGTCACAAAATCGCTTTCATCGGATTTTTGAAGAGTTTATCCAAGTTTTTACTCAAAAAGAACATCCATTAGTCATATTTTTAGATGATTTACAATGGGCAGACTCAGCTACTTTAAATTTAATCAAACTGCTAACAACGAACCCTAACAGCAAATATTTATTATTCATCGGTGCGTACAGAGATAATGAAGTCAGTCCCACTCATCCTTTAATTCAGACAATCGCTGAAATTCAAAATGCTGGCACAATTGTCAACAATATTGTTTTACAACCTTTAGATTTAAATCATGTTAATCAACTGATTGCTGAGACTCTACAAACAAATCGCCATATAACTGAGCAAGGTTTAATATCCAAATTATTTGAACAGCAAATTAGTCAATTAACTGAATTAATTTTTAATAAAACAGGCGGCAATCCCTTTTTCTTGACTCAATTACTACAAGTACTTTATCAAGAGTACTTGTTAGTTTTTGATTTTAATAGTCAACAATGGCAGTGGAATTTAGAAAAAATTCAAGCTATTGGAATTACTGATAAAAATGTTGTAGAACTAGTTGCTAGTCGTTTAGAAAGACTGCCTCAAGTTACGCAAGAAATTTTGAAATTAGCAGCTTGTGTAGGTGACAGATTTAGTCTAGATGTTTTGACAATCATTAATGAGAAATCACCATCAATAACAGCTAATGAATTATATCCAGCGTTGCAAGCTGGGTTAATTTTGCCTTTAAACGAAAGTTACCGGATTCCTTTAGTTTTTAATCAAGAAGAAGCTCTACAGGTAAAATTTGAAACTTCTACAATTAGTTATAAATTTTTACACGATAGAGTACAGCAAGCTGCCTATTCATTAATTCTAGAATATCAAAAGCAAGCCACTCATTTAAAAATCGGTCAGTTGCTTGTAAGCAATACTCCTCAGGATGAAATAGAAGCTCATATTTTTGATATAGTTAACCAGTTAAATGTAGGTGCTAATTCTTTAATTGACCAAGTACAAAAGACGAAATTAGCAAATTTCAATTTAATTGCTGGACGTAAGGCGAAAGCATCTACAGCTTATGAAGCAGCTTTAAAATATTATAAAATTGGAATAGAGCTTTTAAGCGCAGATGTTTGGCAAACTGAATATAAGATAGCCCTAGGTTTGTATGAAGGTGGCGCTGAAGTTGCTTATCTTGGGGGAAATTTTGCCCAGATGCAGCAATGGGTTGATGTCGTGTTGCTAGAGGCGCAAACTTTACTAGATAAAGTGAAGGTATATGAAGTTCAAATTATCGCCTCGATTATCCAAAAACAACAACGAAAAGCAATTCAAATCGCATTATCAATTCTGGAATTATTAGGAATTAACATTCCAGAACAACCAACAGCCGTTGAGTATGAACAAAGAATAGAGGAGATTACTGCTAATTTACAAACAAGAACGATCGCAGATTTAATTAACTTACCATTAATGACCGATCTGCAAAAGATAGCAGCAATGAGAATTTTGATGGGAGTTCTCCCCGCAGCTTTCCAAACAGCGCCGGAATTAATGCCCCTCATTGCTTATGAAATGGTCATTTTATCCTTAAAATATGGCAATACATCTGTTTCTGCTTATGGCTACAGCTTATATGGATTAATTCTTTGCGGAGTTCAAGGCAAAATTGATGTTGGTTATGAATTTGGGAAATTAGCATTAAATTTAGTCTCACAATTTAATGCCGAAGAATTAAAACCGAAAATTTTGACAGTCGTAAGCGCCCATGTTATTCATTGGCAAGAGCATATTCAAGAAACATTTATTACAGCTAAAAAAGGATATGCCAGTGGTTTAGAAACTGGGGATTTAGAATATGCTGGTTATTGCGGATATATCTATCCTTATCACTCATTTTGGCTAGGGAAAGAACTTTGGATTTTAGAAAAAGAATTGGTAGCTTATTGTGAATCATTGAAAAAAATTCAGCAACAAGTGGCCTTTACTTGGAATTCAATATATCTACAAACTGTGTTGAATTTGAAAGGCAGTCCAGAGAATGTTTACTATTTAATGGGTGAAGCTTACGATGAGCAAGTAATGTTACCAACTCATCAGCATGTGAATGATTTGTACACCATAAATCACATGTTTATTAATAAGCTGATGCTTGCTTATATATTTGGTAAATATCAGCTTGCTGTTGACTATGCAGCAATGGCGGAACAATCTTTAGGTGGTGTGACAGGGTTATTTGTCGTTCCCTTATTCTATTTTTATGATTCCTTAGCACAACTGGCAAATTATCAGACAGCTATAGAATCAAAACAATCGGCAATTTTAGAAAAAGTGCGAAATAACCAGCAAAAAATGGAAGTTTGGGCGACTCATGCACCCATGAATCACCTGCATAAATTTTATTTGGTTGAAGCAGAAATTTATAGAGTTTTGCAGCGCCATCTCGAAGCGATGGATTATTATGAACTTGCTATTCAGAAATCCCAAGTTAATGGTTATCTTTTAGATGAAGCTTTAGCCTACGAGTTAGCGGGTGAGTTTTATCAGTCTCTAGGCAAAGAATTAATTCAGCAAGCTTACATTACTAAGGCTTATTATGCCTGCATTCGTTGGGGTGCGATCGCAAAAGTTAAATACTTAGAAGCAAAATATCCGTTTCTTGTCAAACAAACTACTACTCCCGAAACCGCTACTCTCAAACTTGATGTCACTCACATGACAACTAACACGACTACTAGTAGTGGTTTAAGTGATTTCTTGGACTTAAATACCTTCATTAAAGTTTCTCAAGCAATTACCAACGAAATTGTGTTGGAAAACTTGTTAAGTAAGTTAATCAAAATTTTACTAGAAAATGCTGCCGCCCAAAAAGCAGTATTACTACTAGTAAAAGAAAATCAGCTATATATTGAAGCTGCGGGAAATGCAGTGGATGATATAGTCACAGTTTTACAATCAACGCCTGTTAACAGTTATCAAGATTTACCTTTATCTGTCATCAATTATGTTTTACGTACGCAAGAAAACCTAATTTTAAATGATGCAGCCTCTACAGAACCTTTTAGCTTCGATAGCTATATCCAAACATCACAATCACAATCAATTCTTTGTTTGCCAATTATTTATCAATCAAAACTCACGGGAATTATTTATCTAGAAAATAAACTGTCAACAGGGGCATTTATTCCTGAAAGAGTGCAAGTGTTAAAAGTCTTGATTTCTCAAATGGCGATCGCAATAGAAAATGCGCGATTATATGCCAACGAACAAGATAAATCCAGACAGCTATCACAGTCTCTACAAGACTTACAAGCGGCACAATTACAAATTATCCAAAGTGAAAAGATGTCATCTTTAGGCAACTTAGTAGCCGGAGTTGCACACGAAATTAACAACCCACTCAGTTTTATCTCCGGTAATCTGGATTTAGCCAAAGATGCTGTGACTGATTTAATTGATTATCTACAACTTTATCAATCAAAATTTACTCAACCTGATGAAGAAATAGATAATAAAGCTGAAGAAATAGATATAGAGATTTTGTTAGAAGAATTACCCAAAATGATTGATGGGATGAAAACAGGTACAAAACGTATTCGAGAAATTAGCAATTCACTGCGTACCTTTTCTCGTGCCGATACTCAATCTAAAGTTTCAGCAAATATTCATGATGGTATTGATAGTACCTTGATGATTTTACAACATCGCTTAAAAGCTAGCTATGATCATCCTGGTGTTAAAGTTATTAAAGAATATGGCAATATTCCCTTGGTAGAATGTTATCTAGGACAGCTTAATCAAGTTTTTATGAATATCTTGGCTAATGCAATTGATGCCTTGGAAGAAGCCAACTCTTTACGCAAATTAGCCAATAAATCAGCAGATATTAATAACACAATTACTATCAAAACAGAATTTTATCAGGCTAATCAACATGTAGTAATTAAAATTAAAGATAATGCTCAAGGTATGCCTGAAGAAGTTAAAGCATGTATTTTCGACCATTTGTTTACTACTAAAACTGTCGGTAAAGGTACAGGTTTAGGTTTATCTATAAGTCGGCAAATTATTGTCGATAATCATAGTGGTAGTTTAATTTGTGAGTCAGCTTTAGGCTTAGGAACAGAGTTTATAATTTCTATTCCTATCTCTGGTTAATAATTGGAGATTAAAATTAACTTATTCTTACTGCCCATCTTTTGAAGTAAGATGGGTATTATTTTTTATGATTTGTTTATAAATTTTTCATATAACAAAAGTATTTCTACTGAAATATTTCGATATAAATCTAAACTTTTAAAATAATCATACCCCCTTAAATTAGTTGTAATCCTCAATTACATCTTATATATAAACTGCTATGAATATTTATATGTTCAAAATTTAGGTAATAAATTTTGATTATCATTTTTTTACTTGTGAAGTGAACAAATTTTAGTTGATTTTGATTAGCTAAATAAGTGCGAGCTTGCAGTAAAGAAATACCAGCAAAATTCCAGACATAAATATAGGCATCAAGACGTTAATTCCATGAAAAAAAGTAAAGAAATTAAGCAAATAGCATCAAATTTCCTGTCATTGCTTGTAAAGCGGTTAAGCTTGATTTTGCTGGCTGGTGTAATGGTTATTTTCGTGGGTAGTAAATTCGATGTAGCTAGTGCATCACAACCAAATGCAGAATCAGAAATTGAAAAATTAGCAGTTTGTTACGCATTAGGAACTGATGCTATTGGTCGCGGGAATCTACAAGAAGGTAAAAATATTTACCAAAATTGCTTTACTCCAGATGCTGAGATAACTGCGATTTTTCCCAATGGCGCTAGCGTAACACAGTATGGTACCAGTGCCTGGGCTGATTTTGTCTATTCAGTATTTCAAGGTAATGGATATACAGCTACCCAACATTTGTTAGGTAGTTTTGATATAAATGTCAACAATAATACAGCAACCATGTCTTCTTACCTTCATGCAACTCATAAGCTTTCCGATACAAGCATTGACGTTGCTAATGGTACTTATGTAGATACAGTTGTCAATAAAAATGGCCAATGGAAAATTAAGCGCCGTATTCTGACATTGATTGATTTCTTAAATCTTTCTTCTCCTGGTTCTTCTGAAGCGGAAGTTTCTTCAGCAGCTAGAACTAGTAATTCTGTTTCTAATACTTTTTCTGATGATTCTAATAATTCCAAAAAACCACATAGACCACATGTTCCTGGTTATATGTAAGAACTTTACACAGAGTTTAATTTTGGATTAGTCAACAGTTAGGACAGGTATTTTACCTGTCCTAAAAAGTATTAACTCAGAGCATTATATATTTACGTAGAATGGCACAAAGAATAAATGACTTTAGAGTTCTGCATTTTTACGTAAGTCAAGCAGATATTATGTCAGCTATATTTCAAATTGAACAAGCTAGTACACATCTATGGCTTTCGATCAACAGCGTTTTGATAGGCTAATTCAGAGATTAGAAACTTTTGCTAGTCAACAGCCGCCTATTTATAGATTGCACGTTGCATGTTTGGCTGTGTTGGGCTATGCCTACATAATACTGATTTTAGCTGTAACGGTGGCATTACTGGTAGGTATTGTCTGGTTGATGCTCAATGCTCAATCCTTTAGTACTGGAGCCATTAAAGCTGTGATTTTTTTACTAGCGATCGCTATTATATTATTGCGATCGCTTTGGGTATCGTTTCCCCCACCCACTGGGTTAGCATTACGCCGCAAAGATACACCTAGCTTGTTTTGCGTAGTTGACGACATCGCAACAAAACTCAAGGCTCCAAAATTTCATCACATCCTCATCACTACAGATTTTAATGCCAGCGTTGTGCAAAGACCACGTTTAGGTTTATTTGGTTGGTATCAAAATTACCTAATTTTGGGTCTGCCATTGATGTTAGCATTGCCTCCTGAACAATTTCGGGCTGTGCTTGCTCATGAATTAGGACATATTTCAGGAAATCACAGTCGTTTTAGTGCTTGGATATATCGTCAACGTCTCACTTGGTATCGCATTAAAGAAGGACTAGGACAAGGTAATAATGAATCATCATGGTTCATTTTTCAAAAATTTTTAAAGTGGTACATTCCATTTTTTTATGCCTATTCTTTTGTGTTAGCCAGATTAGATGAATATGAAGCTGATAGATGTGCTGTGGAGATAGCTGGAGTAGAAAATTCTGCTAAAACTCTGATGAATGTCGAGGTGAAAGCTAGATTTTTAGAAAATTACTTTTGGTCTGATATTTATCAGCAAGTCCAAACAGAAATTGAACCTCCAAAAACAAGTTATACAGCAATGCAAATTGCTTTATCTCAGGGAGTACCTCTGAGAGAAGCAAGTATTTATTTAGCCCATGCACTGGCAGAAAAAACTGATAATGCCGATACTCATCCTTGTTTAACAGATAGATTAAAAGCTTTGGGATGTGTCCCTGGTGTTCAGGAAGAATTATCTGTTTCTGCACCAATGAGAGTTAGTGCAGCGCAAGAATATTTAGGTAATATTTTTGAAAAAATTAGAGATGATTTTAGTCAAGCCTGGTGTGAGAAAATAGCAACGCCTTGGCGGCAAAAATACGCTGAAGTGCAACAATCATTTGCTATCTTAGATAAACTTAATGCTAAAGCTGAAAGACAGCAGTTATCTTTGGGAGAAGCAACAACAAGAGCATTGTTAACATTTGAGTTAGAAGGTGAAGAAGCAGTAGTACCATTGTTGCGAGAAGTAATTAAATTAGATCATCATCATGCTTCCGCAAATTATCTACTAGGACAAATACTATTAAAACAACAAGATGCCAGCGGTATAGAACATATTGAAAGAGCGATCGCCAAAGATATAGATATCGCAGTTGATGGTTATCAGATAATCTTTTCTTTCCTGAAAAAACAAGGACAAAATGATAGAGCAGAATTATATCAAGAGCTAGCAGAAGAACATTATGATTTACTTTTACGAGGTCAGGAAGAACGCTCTAGTGTAAAAACAACTGATGAATTTAAAGCTCATCACCTCTCTAATCCAGAGATAAATCAGCTACGTCAGCAGTTATCTCGTTACCCCAATATCACAACTGCTTATTTAGTCCAAAAAGTTGTGCAGTATTTTCCAGAAAAACCACTTTATATCTTAGGTGTAATGCGAAAATTCAGCTTTTGGGAAAATAATTATGATGCTGATAACGCGCAACTTGTTGATGCTTTGTTAAAAGAAATTGAATTGCCAGGAGCATTATTTTGCTTGATTTTGAATAGTAATCTCAATTTTGAGAAGAAATTCAAACAAATACCAGACGCAACAATTTACCAACAGAAAATTAAAAAATGAAATCTCTTCCTCTCAGCGTCTCAGCGCCTCTGCGTGAACCAAATTTATCTTTGATGTGAAATACATAATAACTCTGTGTGGTAGTATTTTAATGAAATTAGCTTTCATTTGTGAAAATATTTTTAACGAACCGCAAAGGGCGCTAAGGACGCTAAGAGAAGTTTCACAAATTTTTGAGTACTACTACAGATTTTTGCTCTAAGCCTAATGAATTCTGATTCTTCCTCATCACTGATTATCGACGAACAGATATTTTCTCATTTACCTGTGTTACCACAAGAAGTAATTTCAGGTTTAGCGGTGTCTGCGGGAGGTCATTATCTGGATACAACTGTAGGCGGTGGTGGTCACAGTCGTTTGATTTTGCAAACTGCGCCGGATGTACAGTTAACTGCTATTGACCAAGATGAGGATGCTTTAGCCGCAGCGAAGAAAGAATTAGCGGAGTTTGGCGATCGCGTAAAATTTATTCAAAGTAACTTTGCGGCTTATCAGTTTCCCGCCGCTACTTTTAATGGTATTCTCGCCGATTTGGGAGTAAGTTCTTATCAATTAGATACTCCAGAACGGGGTTTTAGCTTTCGCCACACTGCAAGTTTAGATATGCGGATGAATAAGCAAGGTTCACTGACTGCGGCGGATGTGATTAATGAGTGGGAAGAAGCGGAACTAGCAGATATTTTCTTTAAATACGGTGAAGAAAGATTATCTCGACGCATAGCTAGACGCATTGTCGAACGCCGTCCATTTAATACGACAACAGAATTAGCGGAAGCGATCGCATCTGCTGTTCCTCCCAAATATCGTTATGGTAGAATTCACCCGGCAACTCGCGCCTTTCAAGCTTTGCGAATTGTGGTCAATGATGAGTTAAAGTCTTTAGAAACTTTTCTAGAAAAAGCGCCAAACGCCCTGGTTCCGGGTGGGAGAATTGCTGTAATTAGTTTTCATAGTTTAGAAGACCGTATCGTTAAGCATGGTTTACGCAATTCTCCATTGTTGCGGGTGATAACCAAAAAACCCATTACAGCACAAGAGTTAGAGATTAGTAATAATCCGCGATCGCGTTCTGCCAAACTGAGAATAGCAGAAAAAATCAATTAAAGTATGAAGTATGAAGTGTGAAATATTATCTTTAAAATTTATCTCTCCTTTCATAACGGCGGCGGTAGAGTAACTCTAACTGTCCGCCATACTCTTGAATGCGTGCAAGTTGGCGCTGGTAGAGTCCTCGGAAAGTGTTTGCAAACAACAGTGTGAAAATAGCGACGACTAATCCTGATGCGGTGGATACCAAGGCTTCACTAATCCCAGCGGTGACACCTACTGTTGATGTACCTCCCACATCACCAATATTTAGCGAAGCAAAGGAAGCAATTAATCCTAAAACTGTACCCAATAAACCTAATAATGGTGCAAGACCAATGATGGTATCAAAAATGTTTTGAAAGCGTTTGAGTAAGGGTAATTCTGCTTGCGCTTCACTTTCTAGCGCCAAACGAAATTCTTCTGGTGTTGGTTCTTCCAATTCTAAAGCGGCTAGAAAAATTCGAGCGATGGGTAAGTCTGTATTTTGCTGTAATTTATCTAAAGCTCCAACCACGTTATCTGAGCGATAAAGCTTTAGCACTTCTTTGACAACACGATTTTGTCGATTGGTAATTCTACTCCAAAATAGGATACGTTCAATAATCAAAGCCACTGCTAACAGAGAAAACCCTAGCAGCGGCCACATAACCACGCCACCAGCCGCGAATAAATTGCTAATTTGCATTTTAGTCAAGAGTCATTTGTCATTTGTCATTTGTCATGACAGGACTTACGCAACAGCGATCGCTAAATTAAAAAATCACTACAGCTATTCGTACAAAAGTATATTTTAGCTGTTTAGGTGTATTGCTTGCTCTTGCCTGAGAAGCTTTACCAGTCCTGACAGCACAAGCTTCTTAGGCGGTATTATCTATTTTTTTGGTTAATTTATTGCTTATAATTTCCATAAAAGGGATTTATAACACGAATTTGGATGAATTGAGCAAGTTTTTGCGGAATTATTAAATTTAGCTGTGAAGTAGCATTTATCCCTTGCCAATTTGGTAGGGTTTAATACAGTCATCAAGGGTGGGAGATGGTTAAGGAACAAGCTACTCAGCCACAAAAAATCTTGATTTTGACAGCAATACCCAACGGTTTGCGTTTGGATAAAGAAATTAGGGAAGTTGAAGAATGTATCCGACGTGCAGTCAGGCGGGATATGTTTGAGGTTGATATTAGGGCTGCTGTTAGACCCCAGGATATTCGCAGGGCGATCGCCGAAGAAAAACCTCAAATTGTCCATTTCTGCGGACACGGTTTAGAAGGTGGAAGTTTGCTGTTAGAAGATGATGGGGGACAGAACAAAGCTGTGCCACCAGAAGGACTAGCATCGCTGTTTGAGTTACACGCAAATTATGTAAACTGCGTCCTATTAAATGCTTGTCACTCTGTCAAATCTGCTGAGGCAATTAGTCAATATATTAATTATGCGATCGGCATGAACCAGGAGATTCAGGATAAATCTGCAATCCAGTTCGCTCAAGGTTTTTATGATGGATTAGGTTACGCAGCTTCAGCAATTCAAGATGTATTTCCCAGAGCCTTTCAGGAAGGTTTAGTAGCAATTAAGCTAGAAAACCTTTCCCAAGCCGAAATTCCAATTATTAAAACAAGAATAAATATAGATAAACCACATAAACCAATGGATATTTCTTTACTAGTGAAATTTTTAACGCCCTGTCTACCATTTCTACTAAATGTGGGCAATAAAGCGGTGGAAGGAGCATCCCAGAAGCTTGGTGAGGATGTTTGGCGAAAAGCAACAGTTATTTGGAGTAAATTGCAACCAAAGGTAGAAGGTAAAGCAGCGGCTTTGGAAGCAGCTCAGGATGTAGCAAATGCTCCAGAAGATGAAGATTTACAAACTGCATTGCGGGTACAACTGAAGAAAATATTAACAGGGGAACCCACACTGGCAGAAGAAATTGCTCAAATCCTATCAGAAAAAACTACTACAGGGACTGGTGGTGATAATATCCAGCAAGATGTCAGTGGGACTGGCAACCAAGTAATTGGAAAAATGGAGGATAATGCCAAGGCAATTGGTAAAGTACACGGCAACGTAAATATGTAATGAAGGTAGCTAGGACGTATGTCAACTGAGCCAACACCTCAACCGCAACAGCCTTCAACTAACATTCAACAGCATTTGAAAGGTAATAATAACCAATCTATTGGAAAGATGAGCGGCGGTACTGCATTTGGTACAGTTGAAGGTAGTGTATCAATAATATACAACTATTATTACAGTGAAAATGCCCAGGTAGTACCTGTTGAATCTACTGACGCTGCTGATAATCTTGCTTGTCCTTATCGCGGTTTGTTTCACTTTAGTCCCAAGGATGCGGAGTTTTTCTTTGGACGCGAGGTATTTATCGAAGAACTTTTCGCCGCGACTCAAAACTGCAATTTCATACCTGTTTTGGGAGCATCAGGAAGCGGCAAATCTTCGGCAGTTCTGGCGGGACTGGTACCCAAACTTCAAAAAGAAGGTCATTGGCTATTTACCCACTTCCGTCCCGATTCAGATCCTTTCCATGCTCTAGCTTTGGCATTAGTTCCCCTTTATACTCCCAATCTAGACTATACTGATAAGATAATTCAAGCTCGTAAATTGTCAAAAGCTCTTAGCAAAGGTGAAATTCCTCTAGCTGATGTATTTGCCCAGATTCACCAAAATCATCACCCGCATCGGGTGTTGCTAATTGCTGATCAATTTGAAGAAATTTACACTCTATGCACAGATCAAAAAATTCGCCGTCGTTTCCTGGATACTTTATTAGCTAGCTTTCCATCTTGCCCTACTCAATCTCAACATCAGCGTGTATTAGTTGCAACAATGCGGGCAGATTTCTTGGGGAATGCTCTGTTATATCCCCCTTTTGGAGATTTATTGAAAACTGATATCAAGCTTATCAGGTCGATGAAGTATGAGGAGCTTGAGCAGGTAATTGTCAAGCCTGCTGAGAAGTTAGGCGTAACTTTTCAAGAGGGATTGGTCAAACGGATTTTGGATGATGTAGAGTCAGAACCAGGTAATTTACCGCTGTTGGAGTTTGCATTAACCCAATTGTGGAAACGGCGCAAGGGAAAACAGTTAACTCATGCAGCTTATGAGGACATTGGTGAGGTAAAAGGTGCCTTAGCTCGCCATGCTAATGAAAAATATGGCAACTTGAAACCTGAAGAGAAGGAAAAAGTACGGCGAATCTTCATCCAATTGGTGCGTCCGGGGGAAGGAACAGAAGATACGCGGCGATTAGCGACGAAAGCCGAATTGGGTGAAGCAAGCTGGGGATTAGTGAAACAATTGGCGGATGCGCGATTAGTAGTTACTAGCCGTAATCCTGGTGAGCAAGAAACAGTGGAGGTTGTCCATGAAGCGTTGATTCGCAATTGGAGCCAATTACGACAATGGATGGAGACAGACCGTAGTTTTCGCGCTTGGCAAGATCAGTTACGGGTAAGAATCTATCAATGGAAACAGACGCAGCAAGATGAAGGGGCATTGTTGCGGGGTGCAGCGTTGGTGGAGGCGGAAGAAAAGCTCAAACAACGCCGAGAGGATCTGAGCCAAGAGGAGCAAGAATTTATCGAAGTTAGCATAGCACTATTGTTGCGAGAACAAAAGGAGCGATCGCGTAGAAGACAACTGACTATTTCAGGGTTGGTTGTTGGTTTGGGAGTAGCTTTGTCTTTAGCAGGGCTAACGAGTATAGCCTGGGGGAACGCTGAAATCAGTGAAATTAAGTCCTTAGCTCAAAGTTCTGATGGGTTTTTGAAGTCAGATGGATTTTTGAAGTCAGATGAATGGAAAGCTCTTCAATCAAGCGTAAAAGCTGCTGTAAAAATGCAAGGTAAACCTTGGATAAATATGAATACCCGCACTCTGGTAGAACTGACGTTATTAAATACAGTTCACAATGTTGTCGTACCCAACACCTTGGGAGGACACGCAAAGTCGGTTAATGGGGTCAGCTTCAGCCCCGATGGTAAAATGCTGGCTTCTGCGAGTGATGACAAGACGGTGAAACTGTGGGATACCTCCACTGGTAAAGAAATTCAAACCCTAAAAAGGCATATAAACGAGGTTCGGGGGGTAAGCTTCAGCCCTAATGGTAAGATGCTGGCTTCTGCAAGTGCTGACGGGACGGTGAAACTGTGGGATACTTCCACCGGCAAGGAAATTCAAACTCTAACTGGTCACACAGATGAGGTTAATAGGATCAGCTTCAGCCCTGATGGTAAGATGCTGGCTTCTGCAAGTGCTGACTACACAGTCAAACTGTGGGATACCTCCACCGGCAAGGAAATTCACACCCTAAGAGGGCATACAAATGAGGTTTGGGGGGTAAGCTTCAGCCCTAATGGTAAGATGCTGGCTTCTGCAAGTGCTGACAACACAGTCAAACTGTGGAATATCTCTACAGGCAAAGAAATTCAAACCCTAAAAGGGCATACAGACCGGGTTTTGGATGTCAGCTTTAGCCCTGATAGTAAAATGCTGGCTTCTGCAAGTGCTGACGAGACAGTGAGACTGTGGGACACCTCCACATACAAAGAAATTCAAACCCTAAAAGGGCATACAGACCGGGTTTTGGGGGTCAGCTTTAGCCCTGATAGTAAAATGCTGG
>JAGKSW010000030.1 GCA_018993265.1 Nostoc sp. TH1S01 | reverse complement strand
CCACCAGACAAGAAATTAAAACTCTAACTGGTCACACAGATGCGGTTTATTGGGTAAGCTTCAGCCCCGATGGTAAAATGCTGGCTTCTGCAAGTGTTGACAAGACGGTGAAACTGTGGGATACGTCCACATACAAAGAAATTAAAACCCTAAAAGCGCATACAAACCAGGTTTTGGCGGTAAGCTTCAGCCCTGATAGTAAAATGTTGGCTTCTGCAAGTGCTGACAACACAGTGAAACTGTGGGATACCTCCACCGGCAAAAACATTAAAACCCTAAAAGCGCATAAAGACTGGGTTTGGGGGGTCAGCTTCAGCCCCGATGGTAAAATGCTGGCTTCTGCAAGTGCTGACGGGACAGTGAAACTGTGGGATATCTCCACCAACAAAGCAATTAAAACCCTAAAGCATACAAACGAAGTTCGGGGGGTAAGCTTCAGCCCTAATGGAAAGATGCTGGCTTCTGCAAGTGTTGACAAGAAGGTGAAACTGTGGGATACGTCCACATACAAAGAAATTAAAACCTTCACTGGGCATACAAACGAGGTTAATAGGGTAAGCTTCAGCCCTGATGGTAAAGTGCTGGCTTCTGCAAGTAGTGACAATACAGTGAAACTGTGGGATACCTCCACCGGACAAGAAATTAAAACTCTAACTGGTCATAGAAATGCAATTTGGGGCGTCAGCTTCAGCCCTGATGGTAAGATGTTGGCTTCTGCAAGTGCTGACAAGACAGTGAGACTGTGGAGATGGGATTTTGATTATTTACTCAAGGAAGGGTGCAATTTTATGCACGAGTACTTTAAAATCAATCCCCCTGATAATAAAAGCGATAAGCATCTGTGCGACGGTGTAGGCATTCCTGCAAGCGTCAGCACACAAGCCAACCTCGATACTTACGTAAGATCCCAATGAAGTTAGAAATCTCAGACCGTCGCTTTATCCTTTAGATTGTCTTTATAGGTAGATTTCTAGTGATCAGTGTATTTTTATGAGAAAGTACCGTGAATTAATATCAATCAAAAACAATCATGCTAGACATCTTTATCCTTATCTCTACCTTCTCATCTCCTAATCTCCCCATCTCCCCATCGATTAGCCAACGCCTAGCAAGGCAAAACTACGACTACTCTAAGTGTAGAAGAGAAATTAGAAGAAGACATGGCTCCAACTCAATCTTAAATTTGGGCATTCAACCGAAGATGATATTAATGGCTATGTCTAATGCTGGTGAATTCACATCCAATCAGTTATGGCAGCAATTGTATGGAACGACGGTTTTAGATGAGGATTTAGAATTAAGTGATGAGGATTTAGAATTAGCACAGGGTGGGACAAAGGTTTCCACGACCTATTGTTCAGATGTCTTCGTAGGCGGCCAGCAAATAATATCTTTTAGTTCTATTCTACCATTCCTGGAGAGACCCGAAAGACACCAAGCACTAATTAATTACATCCGAAGAGAATTTGAGCGCAATAATATCCCTGTTGGTAGTGCGGGAATTACTGCCCAGCAAATATACGGTCGAATAGCGGAACACCTCAGAGCCACAGCCCCCATACAGACAAAACGTGAACATAGAGGTTTGAAAATCGCACTTACTGGTCGTTATGCTGGCGTGGAGTGCTATCTTGATACACCGTGCCAGTATTGAGGTTATTATCGCTTGTATTAACCCCATAAAACCTTGCTTTTGCTACATTCAGTAGCTCACAAACTTTCAAAAATCAATGTAAAAGAAGGGTTTTATATTAGCCACCGTCGGTTTTGGAGTATTCAGCATTCGTTTAATAGCGGTTACTCAAGCAACTAGCACCGGAATAATTTGAGCCGTTGTTATTACTGCTAATACTCCAAAAGCCTCTATCATCGATAGAATTAAGCAGGACTTAGCAAAAGAATAATACTGAAGGAAGCGAATCTTCAACTAACCGCGATAACTCATAACCTATACCCGCAGTCCCCTGAAATAACCCAGGATTAAACGCAGAATTTGGTAATTTCAAAAACTGATAACCTCCAGCAAGTTGAGCATTATTGACTATATGAGAAGCTCCGATAATTGCTTCTTCTCGTAACTCTGGACGCTCAAGTTTTTTTGTAGCTAACAATAGCATCTCTATCTTGCCAAAATTACCGCACTCAATACAATCTACATCAATCAAATCATTTGTGCATATACTTTTTAAAACTATTTCTAATTCTTGATAAACATCAGTTGTATTTAAAATAGATAAACTAGCTAAACGTGCTAAAAAAATTTCCCCTGCAATATCAAACTTACTGGATTGAATATTTTCTTTTGGTTGTTGTATAAAGACACTGCGCTCATAACTAATAGCTGCCTTTGCTGCTGTTAAATAGGCTGAATCTGCGGTGACAGCATAGAGCCTGAGTAGCGCATAAGCAATTCCCCCTGCACCATGAAAGAAACCCGGATATTGCCCTTGCTGTAAAATATCCCAAGCTTGGGGTATTCCTGCCACCTTAACTTGATTGTTTAATAAATGTTGACCGCAGTTAATAGCCCGTTCTAAAATCTTTGGCTCTTGAGTGTGGTGATAGAGAGACAATAACCCCAAAATAGCCCCAGATGCCCCATAAATAATATCAAATTGCTTGTCAGCCGCAATCAATTCGGGAGTAATGAAATTGGCAATCTGCTCTGCATCTTCCACAAGTGCAGGTTCTTTAAGAAATTGGCTAATTGTCACCAAACCGTAGATAAGAGAACCTAAACCCATACCACCCCCAATTCCCTGTCTGACAAACCTGCGATGGGACTCAAAATCAAATGTCTGTAAAAACTTGCGGATAGAAAACAACGCTCCCATCACCAATTCTCGGAACTGGTTTGTTCCCCTGACATAATCCAAAGCTGCTAAAAATAGTGCAATACCGCTATTACCGTTGTAGAGATTGTCAGCCAAGGGTTCAAACTGAAAACACTGAGCATTGGGAAAGTAGTTAAAACCAATCCACTTAACACTACCATCTCTTCCCCAAATTGCCTGTGCTTGAATTTCCTCTGCTATTCGCGTTGCTTCTTGAAGTAACTGTTCTTTTGTCAAAGGAACCGGGCTATGGTTTTGACTTTTTATGGGTTCTAGAGGTAATGAAGCTGTTTGTAATTTTACTGTCTTACCTTGGGCATAAAAACATCCCTGAATAATCTCTAATTGTCGCGCCAAATCTTCTGCACTCAGGTTTTCTAGCTGAGTCTGCACAGTTTTGTAACTTGGTTCTTGGAAATACTCTGCAATAGATTCCCCTGGCTCTAACACCAGTTCATCGCTGCCAGGACAAGCACTAAAATAGGGAATATCTAACTGCTCTATTGCCTGGAGTTCCTTTGATAAAATCCGCCAATAATGGGGTTTTTTGTCAACAACTAGAAATGCTCGACTCAGGTGATCAATTTCTATACTTTTATCAATTCCATTACGCAGCCATTTTGGAGATTGAATGTGTTCTAAAATTTTTGCATAAACCTGACTCATCCTAAACATAAATCGTACCTGCACATTTTGGAATGCTGCCAAAGGACTATCCTCAGCTAGTAAAATATGCTTGCGGGAAATTAACAAACAATATATCTGCTTAAATCCCCACATAATTTCATCAAGATAGTCCCCACCATCCAGAGGAATACCATCTAATATGGGTACGTTCGTTAGTGCAGGAGAGGGATGATTCTGACATCTGCTGAGGGCATTGTTTTGATAGGCAATGCAGCCATTTTCTAGAAAATTCCAACGAGGGAGAATTCCGCTACGGACTACAGAATCCCAGAATTGTTTACTTACTATTTTCTCCACTTCCGTTTCTTCGGAAAAGTTTGTCATTAGTTTCGCCTCTGGTTGCATAAGGGTTTCCATATCAACCAGGACAAAATGTTCCCCATTGGCGATTAAATTCTGATGGTGACAGTCGGTTACTCTTAATATATGCAGTAAACACAAGAGCATTCCTGCTCGCTGGTAAAATCGTTGTGCTGCTGCTTTGTCTGTACAGGGTAGATGCTCAACATATTCTACCCAACCATAATTAGAGCGATCTCTCCGAGAACCGCTTCGCGGTACGCATATTTTCAGAACTTTGAAAGGTAAGGATATATCCTGCTGATTGCACCAATCTAAGAACTGAGTAAAAGCTACTTCTGCTCCTAAGCCTTTGGGTTTATATACTAGTTTTAATCCTGACTCAAAGGTAAGGGCAATAACTGTTCTTCCTTGATGATGGGGATCGGAAAGGGAAGGCTGAATCTCAATGACTCTTCCTAGATGAGACTGGGATGGTGAGAATGTTTGTTGAATTTCTAGAATATCGACTTGCAGACGTTGGACAAAATCTGCTATTTCTTCCACCCAAAAATCAATAGCAGTTGCCATTAAGCGTCCTAAAACTGGATATTGTTGGAAAAACCCTAACATTCCATCCTCTAAGAGGTTCTCCACAAAAGTATTGTATTTATCTTGAGGAGTAGTCTGATTTTGTAATTGTATTTCCATCAAGTCAGCAAAACGGGAATATTCTGCTGTCAAAGTTTTAGCACTAAGATTAAGTAGTTTTTCTAATAAACTGCATTCAAAGGCAAGGTAAGCTGATTCAGAGAGTATTTTTAAAGGTAGATGCTCGTCACATAGGGAATGATTAGTACTCAAACGAGTTAATAACTGCTGCTGCGCCACATAGATTGCTGGTAGCAATAGCTCCTGAAATGGTAAGGGTTTTTGCGGGTTAATTGGAATTAATGATGGGGGATGAAAATTATAAGCGGTTTCAATTATTGCCCTCAAAGTCTCTGCCCAAACTGGTAAAATTTGACCATCTACCACAGGGAGCGATCGCAAAACCTGCTGTACTTGCTCAAAATCTAACCCGTCCCAAAGTAGCCGCTTCTGAAATTTTTCCCAGTTTCCGTGAGAACTTACTTTACACCAACGGTTAAAACGTGATGTTAGCTGTTGTTCGCTATCAGTAACTTGTAACTGTTGACCCAGACGTTCAGATAAACAGCTAGCTTGAGCAATAATCTGCGTTAAGTCCGATGTTTTAACTTTCATTTTTTCAGAAACATTCCTTGGGAGTGCAATTATGCAAGAAGCGAGTTACGTAATTCGTAATTTATAATACTGTTATTTGATAATAAGTACTGAATTATAAATATTTTTTTCTTTACTTTTTGCTTCCATAATTGGAAATTTGTACTGTAATTTCCAGTACAAAAATAAAGTAAGTAGGTAGCTTTTTTCTTAAAATAGAGTAATAGCTAATCGTGAGTAAGTGCTTGAGAAATGCTCTCATATTCACAAATTACCCCAATTAAAACATGAGTGATGTAACTTGT
>JAGKSW010000029.1 GCA_018993265.1 Nostoc sp. TH1S01 | reverse complement strand
ACAAGTTACATCACTCATGTTTAGTTATTCTCTTTCTTCCCTTCCTAACTCAGTGCATTGTTGTTGCTATATCTACACCATCACTTTTTAGTATTCCATCTTCCATATAAATGATGCGATCGGCAATATCTAAAATCCGGTTGTCATGGGTAACTAGCAAAATTGTACAGCCTTGTTCTTTAGCGAGTTTCTGCATTAATTCCACAACATCGCGTCCAGATTTTTTATCGAGTGCGGCTGTCGGTTCGTCTGCTAAGACAATTTTAGGATGACTGACTAAGGCACGGGCGATCGCTACCCGTTGTTTTTGTCCGCCAGAAAGTTTCTCTGGGTAATAGTTTACACGTTCGCCTAAGCCAACTGTTTCGAGCATGGCGATCGCTTTCGCATCCATATTTTCATTCAGATATTCATCATGTAATTCTAAAGACATACGGACATTTTCTTTTGCTGTCAGAAATGTCATCAAATTATGCGCCTGAAAAATATAGCCAATCTGACGACGTAGCACTGTTAATTTTCGTTTACTTGCGCCACAAATTTCCTGTCCTAAAATTTTTAAACTCCCTTCTTGGGCAGAACGTAGCCCACCTAATAATGTTAGCAAGGTAGTTTTACCGGAACCAGAAGGGCCGGTCATAATCACAATTTCACCAGGGTTAATCTCTAAATTAATATCAAATAAAACTTGTTTTCTTAAACTACCTGCACCAAAGTAATGATTTAAATTACGGACTGTAATTACAGGTTCTAAATTACCAAGTGAGTCGTAGGAATTTACTGGCAGAGATTCTTGTAACATAAAAGTTTGATGGTTAGAAAATATCAGCAGGGTCAGCAGCACTGAGTTTACGCATAGCGATCGCCCCAGATGCTGTACACATGATTACTGTTAAAATAAACACCGTGATTGCCCGTTGCGAATTCATGAAGATGGGCAACATAGTGGCGGTGTAAGCAAGTTGATACAAACCTATAGAAAAGAAAAATGCCGGAATAAAACCTAAGAAAGCGAGAAATAATGCTTCTTGGAATAAGACTACTAACAAATAGCGATCGGTGTAACCCATTGCTTTTAAAGTTGCATATTCGGGCAAATGATCCGAAACGTCGGAATAAAGAATTTGGTAGACAATGACAATACCGACAATAAAACCAACTCCCACACCTAAATTGAAAATAAAACCTATACCTGTACCACTAGCCCAGTAAGCTTTTTCGATTTGGGCAAATTCTTCTGGAGTCAAGACACTGATATCTTTGGGTAATCCGGTAATTAGTTGCGCTTGTATTTTTTCGGGATTAGCATCTGGTTTGAGAGTAATTAACCCAACTTCAATACGGTCTGGTTTCCGTTCGGGAAAGATTTGTAAAAAGGTCGAGTCACTGGTGATGACATTACCATCCGCCGCAAACGACGCACCATTACTAAAAAGACCCTTCACCCTAACATTTTTATTATTTAGTTCCGTTTCAAACTTACCCGTTTTTTGAAAAATCTCCCCCACAGCACCGTATTCTGGACGACCTGCTTGGTCAAACAGAACTTGATTTAATTGTTTAATTGGGTCTAGGTTGTTTTGAATTTCAGGAAAATTAAACGCTGATTTTGCTGGGTTGATACCCCAAACTAAAATGGCACGTTCTAATCTTGTTTCGGGATTGCGCCATTGTCCAGTGCCAATATAAACTGGGCTTACCGACTGCACACCTTCATAACCTAATGTTTGGTACAGTCGCTCTCTCGAAAAGCTTTTAACAGAAAATAAGGTTTGAAATTGGGGATTAATTAATACCAAATCTGCTTGTAAACTGCGATGTGGTTTGATAGCTGCATCAAACAATGCTCCTTCAAATCCCATCTGAATAAATATCAGCATATCGGCAAAGGTAATACCTGCGACTGCTACTAATAAACGAGTTCTTTCTTTTAATAATTGCCGCCAAGCTAATGGCGTTTTGAGAAATAATTTCATATTTGGTAAATGTCCCAAGAATGACACTTCATACTTCACACTTCATACTTCAGATTTTTTTTAAATTTCAATTGCTGTTTGCACTTGCAAGTTTGTCAAACCTGCAACTTTTTTGCTGTCTTCGGGATTGAGGCGAATTTTGACTTCTACAACTCGGCTATCTAAGTTTTCTCCGGGTTCGTTGCTAAAAACATTTTGGCGGTTGACTTGTAAGCCAATGTAGAAAACTTCACCGCGCAGTTCGCCGTTAAATGCTGGACTAGTGATTGTTGCTGTTTGTCCGAGTTTGACTTTGCCAATATCCGTTTGATAAACTTCGGAGACTGCAATCATCTGTTCGGTTTGCGCTAAGTCTGCAATACCCTGATCACTCATTTTTTCGCCCACTCTGGTGTGAATCTTGAGTATTTGTCCGTTCATTGGCGCTTTGATATAAGCTGCTTGTAAGTCAGTCTGGGCGCGTTTGAGTGCAGCGATCGCATTTTCAACTTCCATTCTGGCAGCTTGCACATCCACTGGGCGGACTTCGGCAATACTGGTGAGTGTGGCTTTGGCTTCGCTAACTTGCTTGTTACCAGTGGCGTTAATTCGCGCTAGGGAAACTCTAGCTTCTGCTAGTTGTCTGCTAGCGGTGGAGTTAATTCGCCCTAAAACTGCTTTGGCTTCGTCTAGTTGTTGTTTTGTTGTCTCGACAATTAAGCGTTTACTGTCAAAAGCAGAGTTAGAAATTGCGCCTTCGGTATATAGCTTTTGATAACGTTCATATTCGGCTTGAGCGTTACTAAGTTCTGCTTCTAGTTTCCTAATGGTTGCGGCTTGGGCGATTCGATCGCCTTCCCATTGAGCTTCGATGCGGGCGATCGCTTCTCGTTGTCCAACGGAATCTCCTACAGATTGGGCTTGCAAACGCTCAACGTTGGCTTTTTGGGCTTGAATTTCGCCAGCTTTTGCACCAGCTTTGACTTGATCAAGTTTGGCTTGAGCCACGCGCACTTGTTTCTCGGCTTGAAGTACCGCAGTTTCTAGGCGATCGCGTGAATCTAAAATTGCGACTATCTGTTTAGCTTGGACAATATCACCTTCTTGAACACGAATTTCCATAACGCGATCGCCGTCCAAAACCAATGGCGCAGATAAGCTAATCACTTCTGCTTCTGGTTCGAGTCTGCCCAACGCTGTGACTTTCGGTACTGATGTTGTTACTGTCGCCGGTTCTTGAGAAGCAGTGCGTCCAACTTGTCCAAACTGGGAAACACCATAAACTACAATTCCTCCAGTAATGGCAGTAGCCGCAATTACTAAACTCAGTAATTTTTTATTGGCAGTTTTAATTATTAGATTTTGTCCCATATTCCCCTCTAGAAAATTAATTATCTAATTAACCGAACTAGTAACGCTCTGTTGTAAATAAACTGTCAACATTTTCCCCAGCAATGCACATTGTTCAACAAAATCAATAGTTTCATCTCCCCATAATTTCTCCAAAATTAACCCATTTACAAAGCTCAAAACAAAAGAAGCCAAAACTTTATCTTCTACTCCTAAAAACCTACAAGCTGCTTGCTGATAGCGTTGATTAGCACGTTTGAAAACACTGCTTTGATTAAGTATTTTCTGCGAATCTTGATGCTGGCAAAAATCAACCCAAACAAATGTCCATTTAATAAAGTAATCCTCATTTTTAACTAGATATTTTCCTAAAGCTGTCATTGCTTCTGACAGAGTTTCTTTCCCTTCTAGTTCTGCCAAAGCTGCACTCACATCTTGTTGCGAAATTTCTTCTACTAATTGTTCAAATAAAGCTTCTTTACTAGAAAAGTAGTGATACAAAGTTCCCGTTGATACCCCCATACCTTGAGCAATCTGGCGCATGGTAATGGAGCCATAACCTTTTTGTGCAAATAAATCAAAGCATTTGCTGAGAAGTTCTTTCCGGTATTGGTCATGGTCAACAATCTTGGGCATGGGTCAATTTTATTTATATCGAACGGTCGTTATTTTTAATTTACAAGCAAAAATTTGCTTAGGCAAGACATTTATAAAAACACGCACTACACCAACAAAAATTAAATCTTTTCAGCTTTTGTAGTGTGGTTCAACTATGAATAAGTTGTGAATACAGGAATTTGCTAAGTTACAAAGGATTACTCGCTGTAACTGTTAATTTTACACTTATATACACTTCTTAATGTAGGCTTTAAGGTCAGCCATGTCAAGCAGCATAAAACTCACAGTTAGACAAAAGTAGGACTTACGCAAAAAAACTCTGAAACTCTCATTCCTCTGTGTCGCGCCAGTTGCTACTCTGCGAGAAGCCGCGCAAAGCGCGTCTACAAGTCGGCAAAGCCGACGACAGTTGCTACAACGGAGGGAACCTCCGCAACGCACTGTCTCCCCAACGCACTGGCTTCTCTGCGTCTCTGTGGTTTGATTTTCCATAACCTGTGCGTAAGTCCTGATACTGGTAATTATTGAGTTTTACTTAGCGGTTAACCGTACTCATATCCGAATAACGTTCTCCGGCGGTTACACCTTTGGGCGCGGCTGCTTCAATACGATTTAAATCGTCTGGTGAGAGAGTAATCTGAGTAGCAGCAATATTTTCCTCTAAATAAACACGGCGTTTTGTACCAGGGATGGGAATAATATCTTCGCCTTGTGCTAACAACCAAGCTAAAGCTAGTTGGCTGGGTGTTACACCTTTTTCAGTAGCGATCGCTTTGACTTGCTCGACTAATTGCAAATTTTTGTAAAAATTATCACCTTGAAAGCGAGGAGAATTTCTGCGATAGTCGTCAGCTGCTAAATCATCAGGGCTAGTAATCGCACCTGATAAAAAGCCACGCCCCAGGGGACTGTAAGCAACAAATCCAATTCCTAGTTCGCGGACAGTGGGTAAAATTTCATCTTCTGGGTCACGGCTCCATAAAGAGTACTCTGTTTGTAGCGCGGTAATTGGATGAACGGCTTGCGCCCGTCGGATTGTATGAGGAGCCGCTTCCGAAAGTCCTAAATAGCGTACTTTACCTTGTTGGACTAACTCTGCCATTGCGCCTACTGTGTCTTCAATTGGCACGTTGGGGTCAACCCGATGCTGATAATACAAATCAATTACCTCAACTCCCAAGCGTTTCAGGGAAGCATCGCAAGCTTGATGCACATATTCTGGTGTGCCATTAACACCTTTCCAACCACCATCTTCAGTACGGACATTACCAAACTTAGTTGCTAACACTACTTGATCGCGGTGCTGTTTAATGGCTCTGCCTACTAATTGCTCATTGGTAAATGGCCCGTACATATCAGCAGTATCGAGGAAATTTAACCCAAGTTCTAAGGCTCTATGAATAGTGGCGATCGCTTCTTGTTCATCACGACCACTATAAAATTCAGACATCCCCATGCAACCAAGTCCTAGTTCCGAAACTTCTAATCCTTGCTTGCCAAGTTTTTTAGTTTTCATAGAAAATTTTCTCATGACTGAACAAAACACCGTTATTTAGAAGTATTTTTATCATCCAGTCATCTAGCCAAAGAAATACTTAGCCATCAAATGCAATAGGAATCAACTCCCCAATTGCTCAAAACAGTCGGGGAGTTTTTATTTAATTTAACCAGTAATTCACCAATAATTAAAGCAGATAAATTGCTATTTTAGCTTATCTAATTTATTGAAATGATCTAAAAATAATTCATTGAATGCTAACTAATAAATATTGAAATAATAAGGTAGTAAACCTAAGATAATTTGTAACAGTTTTTGTAAATTGCTTTCACTAGATACGTAGATTTTAACTACCTAGCTAGTGAAATTTTATTCTAGTTGCTTACCAGAAAAACAAAACAATTATGTTTGATTCAAAAATCAACTGGCTGGTGCCTGTAGCTTTAACTATAGTCAGTTTAGGGTCGAACGTACAAAGTGTAAAAGCACAGAGTACATATAATTCTTATATATTTAGTGCTGATTACACTACTTCTGTAACTATTGATCCTAGCTTCAGACCAGATTTAGATATTGTAAGAGCAACTATTACAGGTAAAAGTGTAGAACCTGTGCCTTATGGGTTGGATTTCTTTATTAGCAATACTTATGGTAAGCTTAATCCTATTGAAAATCCAGCTATCAACCGATATACATTTAACTCAGATCCTAGGGTATTTGGTTTAGAAGGAGAACCAATACTTTCTGATAGATATTATGGTGGTAATAATGAATTATTCGGCACGGCAAGTGACAGTGCGGAAATTAACTTTGCCGAAGGTACTATCAGAGGTGGTGGGACTATAACTATTTTTGGTGGTAAAGGCTTATTCAAAAATGCTACAGGCACAATAACTTTTACTCAAGAGGACGTACTTAATCCACCAGGAACTCCTTCGCAAGGTTTAGCTAAACTGAACTTTAATTTACAAACTCCTCAGCCAGTTCCTGAACCCAAAGCAGGTATAACCTTCATTGGTATGGCTGTCATTGGAATTGGCTTACGAATTAAAGGCAATATTCGCCGTAAAAGCAATAGTTCAGTTGTTTAATTGCCTAATCTAAAATCGGCAATCTAAAATCTAAAATTTGGAGTGTCAACAGTTTTGGAATATAGCAATCATACGTGAATTGTAAAAATTGAGAGGCTCAGATCCCCGACTTCTCAAAGAAGTCGGGGATCTCGTTGTTCACAAATGATTTAGGACTGCTATATTACCGTAATAATCAGGGTCGCACCCTTTGTGAAATCAAGATATATTACGGTAATATTACTAGATAAGCAAAAAAAGTATGCTATACTAACTAAGCAGGATTACATAAAGTAAAAAACCTCCTTATGCAGGCAGTTAGAGATATTTAAGCTAAACAAAACATAGCATTTTTTGTCATGTCAAAATTAGAGTAGTGTATCAACTTAATCTACTCTGAGATAACTATGAGAATTTTAGTCAGCACTTAATTTTTCTATTTTGAATTAACAGATTTTGCTGGAAGAATCAAAGCGATCGCTAACAGCTTACAACTTCTGTCCTGTGTATATGGAGCGGACTTCACCGTTACGGCGCACAATCGCTTCTCCGTTATTGACATCTACTAATATCCAGCCACTAGTACCAATAGATTCTCCAATATTGATGCGGCGAGTCACCCCATCAACTTGAAATAAAGCCGCCGACTTATTACCTAACTCCAGTACACCTTCTAAAGTATGGCTGGGAGCAGGTTGAGGGTTTGAAGCTAAATATACTTGTTGAGTGGTTGTTGGTGATGTAGCTAAATTCGCTAGTGGCGGTGATGCAGTCCGCAGTGGCGCAACTGGTAACGCCGGAAGTGGAGTTGCAGATTGTCTGACAGCAATCGGGGCGGTACGCACAGCTACAGGTTTGAGGTCTGTACGCACAGCAGCAGCTAACATATTGACACTAACAGGTTTAGCTGGTGGCTTGACACTGTTTAAAGCAGTTTTAACAGCATTAGGCTGAGTTGTCTGTTGAGCATTGGCTACTGGCGGTAGAGGTAAGGGAGTTCCCGGAAGCCGTGGTAGACCGTAGCGCATAGGTGAAGGCGCTTGATAAACAGGAATATAGATGCGTTCAACAACATTGTTTGCCGAACGGTTAGGGGTAGGTACTGTATTGTTAGCAGTTAAGGGAGATGGTAAGTTACCGATTGGTGAACTACTAGCATAGGCAACAGCAGTAGGATTAGAACTTACCCGATTGCTGGTTCCAGGGCGAAAAGATGCTTGATTAGTTTTTTCGGCTTGCTGATCGATGATGGCTAACGACCCCAACATGTAGTCAGCTAAATCTGCTTCAATTTCTGCACGTGTAGGTAATTGCGCCCCTGACACCAAGACATTCTGCTGTGTCCATTTGCCAGTTAAGAAAGAGAGAACTTCTGCACGTAGTAGGTAAATCGTACCAGCGATCGCTATCCCAATGGCTGTTCCTAAAATCACCAACTTGCTCAATGCGCGTCTGATTTTCTTCGGTCTTCTAATTCCAGAAGCCATTGCAGGAGTATCCACCACAACTGTACTGGCGTGCTGATTTCTGACTTGGGGAACGCCTTGGACAGTGCGGTTCAGCATATTTGGCAAGACAATCTGCGGTATGTTCAGTGTTGGCAGAGGCTCGTAGTCTGAGTAATACCAATCGTTTACAGATGCTTCTTCTCTAGAACGCTGTGGTATGCGACCACCATACCTAACAGTATGGGAAGATAAAGTGCCACTGCCATCTAAAATATCGTCAATATCGGCAAACAGATCATCCATCAAGCCATCAGCATAAATTTCTATTGACCAAGGCTCGTTGCTAATTAATTCCTCTGATGGCTCCGGAAAGATGAGATGGGTGTTGAATTCTTGTAACATAGGCATGATTTTAGGTTTTGTTTGCCAGGATTAAGCAATGCTCTTAACACCTGGAAATCAGGGTTTTGCACAAATATCAAACTGCCAGCCTAAACTTGACGAGTTTATTTTTATGTGGTATTAAATTCAACTGTAGTCTGGAGATGGCTAGTGATGCCAGTTATTAATTCGTGTCATCGATCATACCAATCCCCTCCCTTCTACTATACTCACGTTTGTTAAAACTTTAACTTACGTTAAAGCCGGAAAGTCAGTCTGGTGCTTGGTTTTACGCAATTCCAAATATATTAACAGTGCGTTAATATCCGCAGGATTTACACCACCAATACGGGCAGCTTGGCCAATAGTCAGTGGTTTTACCTTAGTTAATTTTTCCCGTGCTTCTTTAGAAAGAGTATCAATTTTGGCATAATCTAAATCCGCAGGTAACTGACGGTGTGCTTGACGGGCGGTTTGTTCAATTTGGTTTTGTTGTCTGGCAAGATAGCCAGAATATTTGATGTCGATTTCTGCGCCTTCTCTCTCCGCCTGGGTAAGACTGGGATTACCTAAGCCATATTTATTCAGGTCAACATAATGAAATCCTGGTCGGCGTAGTAAGTCAGCGAGGGTGATAGAACCTTTGATTGCTTGTTGGGTATCAGATGCGATCGCTTTCCCTACTTCATCATGTTCTTTAATGCGGGTGGTGTATAACCGTTCTTTTTCCGCCGTAATTTGGGCTTGTTTAGCGGTGAATAATTCCCAACGGCGATCGTCAATTAAGCCAATTTCCCGTCCCAAAGGCGTTAAGCGTTGGTCTGCATTATCCGAACGCAACAGCAAGCGATACTCAGAGCGACTAGTCAGCATCCGGTAAGGTTCTCGCAGGTCTTTCGTACACAAATCATCCATCAACGTGCCGATGTAACTTTGCTCACGCGGAAATACAATCATTTCCTGACCGCGCACAAATCGTGCCGCGTTAATTCCGGCGACAATTCCTTGGGCTGCTGCTTCTTCATAGCCTGTTGTGCCGTTAATTTGACCTGCACAAAACAACCCCTCAATCTTCTTGGTCATCATTGTGGGATAACACTGAGTTGCAGGTAAGTAATCATACTCTACAGCATACGCCGGACGCAGCATCACACAGTTTTCCAACCCAGGTAGACTCCGCAGCATTTGCAATTGCAGATTTTCGGGCAACCCAGTCGAAAAACCTTGAATATATAGTTCAGGAATATCTCGCCCTTCTGGTTCAATAAAGATTTGATGGCTTTCCTTATCCACAAAGCGCACAATCTTATCTTCAATACTGGGGCAGTAACGCGGCCCTTTCGCATCTACCCAACCACCATAAACAGGAGACAAATGGAGATTTTCTCGAATCAAACGATGGGTTTCGGCAGTGGTACGGGTCATGTGACAAGGCATTTGTTCGCGTTCTACCCACACCTCTGGGTCAAAGCTAAACCAACGAACCTCTGCATCTCCCGGCTGGATTTCCATCTTACTGTAGTCCACCGATCGCTTGTCTACCCGTGCAGGTGTCCCAGTTTTTAATCTTCCTGTTTCAAAACCCAAACGATTTAAAGTTGCTGTCAAACCCTCAGCCGCAAATTCTCCCGCGCGTCCCGCCGCCATTGATTTGTTGCCAACCCAAATCTTGCCACCCAAGAAAGTACCAGTCGTTAAAATTACTGTTTTACATTGAAAAGCGACACCAAAATAAGTTTCCACGCCAACCACTTCATCGTTAGCGCCCAAAACTAAATCTGTCACCATCCCTTCTCGGATAGTCAAGTTTTCTTGATTTTCGACAATAGCTTTCATCACCGCCGCATATTCACGCTTGTCTGTTTGGGCGCGTAATGCCCAGACCGCAGGCCCTCGTGAAGAGTTGAGGACACGTTTTTGCAAAAATGTACGGTCTGCCATTTTGCCAATTTCCCCACCAAGGGCATCCACCTCATGGGTTAACTGAGATTTAGCCGGGCCACCTACGGCGGGGTTACAAGGTTGCCAAGCAATTTTATCCAAATTAAGTGTTAATAGCAGAGTCCGACAACCAAGACGAGCAGCGGCCAAGGCGGCTTCGCAACCGGAGTGACCTGCACCGACGACAATCACATCATAAGCGTCTTGGAATTCAATGGAATTGTGCATGGTCATACTTATACAACAGAGAGCTAAGAGTCATTGATATTTTAGCTGATCCAGTGCTTTCAAGGATGCGCCTTGTTAATAAAAAAGCTATCAAAAGAACTAGGCATATAGTAATAGTGAAATTTTAAAAATTAGAAATTATAATTATTAACTAAGGTCTGCAAAAAATTAGTTAATTCTAGACTATATGTCGTGAATGTCACTATTTAGTCATAAATCATTTGTGAACAACGAGATCCCAGACTTCTTTTAGAAGTCTGGGATCTGAGCCTCTCAATTTTTACAACTCATTTATGATTGCTATACTTATTAAATATATTTACAATTTTAAGCAATTAATGAAGCTTCTAGTTAAAAAAGCAAAATTCATCTTTACTGCTATTTTTATTTGTTTGGCATTGGTTGCTAGTAATAGCATTCAACGCCATCAAACACTTAATAATACACAGTTAATAAATCAATGCTTAGTTGCAGCAGTATCTGGCTGTAGCGCTAATGCTCAAGAACCCAGTTTGCCAAAATCTATTGTTAACGAACCATTAAGCCAACAAGAGCGTTTTGTGACTGCAATTATACCAAACTTAAAGGTAATGCCCGCACCAGGAACTTACGAATATACTTTACTCCGTTCCTACGGTGCTGCATTTATTAACCCCGCAGATGATGTGAAATTGCCGCCAAAATTGATTTTTGATAATGAAGAAGATACTAAAGAATTTCAGTCACAACTGACACTAGAGAAAGTAGTTGGTACAAATGATTGTTATTTACAAAAATCAGCAGCAGATGCTTTAAATAAAGCCAGACTACAGTTTAATATTCCCCTGAAATCTGGCTATGGTGCTAGTGATTGTACACGCAGTTTTGCCACAAATTTAAGATTTTGGCATAAATATGCTAATAATAAAACTTTAGAAAAAGTCAAAGAAGGTAAAGAAACGGCAATTCTGGGTTTAGTTGCACCACCCGGAACATCGCAGCATCTTTGGGGATTAGCAATTGATTTAGGTGTATCTAACACAAAACAAAGGCAAATTTTAAATCAAAATGGTTGGTTTCAAACTGTAGTTAAAGATGTGCCCCACTGGACTTATCTTGGTGTATCAGCAGAAGATTTGCCTAAATTGGGGTTTAGAAATCAAGTTATTCAAGGAATTACTTATTGGTTAACACCTTTGTCGTAGTGAGTATTAGATCCCCGACTTTTTGTATAAGTCGGGGATCTGCACGTATTTATCACATCTGAATCATCTATTTGCTAATTTTTCAATTTCAATAAGTTTGTCGTAATACTTCTTCTATTGAACCTAAATTTTGAAACTTCTCAATTAATTCATGGGATTTACTTTTTCGCTGTTCTAATATTATTTTCAATGGTGTGATCAATTTAACATCTGGGTCATCATTCAAAGCAACTTCAGATGCTTGTAAAACTTTTTTGGCGTTAGCAAAAATATCTTCATTATCAAATCCTTCTTTAGCCGAAAGCTGGTGCAAAGCTGCGTCAGGTATAGTTAATCTCTCTTGTAAGGTTTGATCTAATATCAAACCTTTTAATAATGCCAATAACGCTGCATAAATATTAAAATTATCACAACTATCAAAAGCTTTAAATTCTATGCGTCCAATTTCTGCGGGAATGCGGGCGACTTTGGTTAATGATGGGACACTAGGAATTAATTGTTCTTGTTTTTCGACAAACACTAGTGTTGCTGAACGTTTACCTGTTCTAATAAAAGTCCTGACCGATAGTCCTTCCCATAAACTACCTTTGTAAAAAGGTGAACTATAAGTAAAAGGGACGATATAAGGGCTGTAATAAGTTAACTTTCGACCAATATCAATTAACTTTTCTGTAGACATATCTGCCACAGAAATATTCAAATCTGGCCCGTAACTGACCATGTAAATATTAGCAGTTTGCTCGTCAGGATAAGCTTGTAGTTGTTTGATTTCAAAATCGTTTAATGGGGGTTGAGGTTCAAAAACTGTTTTGTAAGGGTTAAAACTCACTAAAACTGGTGTGTAACCAAAGCTAACTGCTAATTCTCGCAGTAAACTAAAACTTTCTGATAATTCATTCACAGCACCTTGAATATCAGTATGTATGGTGGTTCTAATTTCAATACCTTTGGCTAAACAATCTATTGGTTGATCAGAATCAGCAAATCTTTCAAATCCTTCGATATACCATCTCTTCTTTTTAATACCAGCATCGCCTACACGCAGTTGCGGATAATCACTGGGGTAGGTAGGCAATCTTTCGACAATTTGAGCAAAATCTGCAAATTTAGTGTGGGTAAAATCGGCAAATTTTCCTTCTTGGTTTAAGAATGCAACTTCATGCTCAATCCCAAAATAAAACATAGCTGATACCTGAATTGCTAATTATGTGTTCGGCTTGACAGGGATATTGATAAACCACCCTTGCTGATGGTGTTGGAGGTAGGTGTCTGCTAACCATCATTCTTTATAAATTTATAAGCATTTGAGATTTATTTGCAATAATTCATGTATCAAACTCAACTAATTGAGTGTGCTGTAATCAAAATACAGCAGTCACAAGTCAATAATTTGTCAGTGCCGCTGCTACCTAGATTAATTATCCTATTACAAGTTTAAGTAGAAAAATTCTCAAGATTACTTTAAGAGTAGTTTAACTGGCAATGTGATCAGGAAGCGATCGCTCATAACTCCCGGTTCGCCAACTTTTTCCCAACTCATAAAAAAATGCTTGAACTGGCAGTGATTCAAGCAACAATTGCTGTAATAAATACATCCATTGTTAGAGGCACAATATCAACAGCAAACCTTAACTTATATACATATAGGAATCCGGTTTGATTTCTGAATTTACTCGTGAAGGTAGGGAAAAGGGAACGGGGAACGGGGAACAGAAACTGTACTGAGTTTTGTTCACAAATCAAATACGAGTCCTATAGTTAACTTATGTAATGTGCATCAAGAGGGCAAAATGGCTCAGGAAAAAGATAAACTGATTAACTTATCAGTCCATGAATCTTCAGTTCCCAGTCTGCTAGATGTTGATGGAAATGAGCAAACCCCAAAAAATCAGCACGACTTAAACGATTCTGTTCCTGATGATGAAAATGCTGATAATCCTACTCCGCAGCCATTTGATGATGCTAACGAACAAACTCTAGGAAACAAGCAAATAACTATTGCTAATTTAAGTGCTGGCTAATGCACTCCAACAGTTTCGCGCTGGTGTGGTTTTAACATAAATGCCATATCAGGGCCAGTCGGTACAATTCCACCAGGATTAAGTGGAAAAAGATTCCCATAATAATCTTGCTTGACACTTTCTAAATCACAAGTGCCAGCAACACTCGCTAACTGATACAAGTCGCGCAAGTAGGCTCCCAAATTGGGATAGTCTTGGATTCGGCGGCGGTTACACTTGAATAAGCCGTAATACACAATGTCAAACCGAAATAGAGTTGTAAACAAACGCACATCTGCTAAGGTGACATTGTTACTACAAAGGTAGCGACTTGTATTGAGGGCTGCGTCAATTTCATCCAGAGTGTCGAATAATTGATCACAAGCTTGGTTGTATGCTGCTTGAGTTTGAGCAAAGCCACAACGATATACCCCATTGTTAACATTTGTGTAAATCTTTTGATTCCACCAGTCAATTTTTTCTTTTAGTTCTGCTGGGTAGAGATTCAATGTGGGATTTGTAGCGAACTCATTAAATTCTGAGTTCAGCATCACAATAATTTCCGCGCTTTCGTTATTAACAATGGTTTTAGTTTGTTTATCCCATAATACTGGAACTGTAGAGCGCCCAGTATAGCCAGGTTGGGCAAGTTGGTACAGTTCAGCTAAGGTTTGACATCCTTCATCTTCGCTGGTGAATACCCAACCCCCAGACTCCGCAGAAGGCTCCACAGTGGTGACTGAGATAACATCTTCTAGTCCTTTGAGCGCCCTGACAACTAAGGTGCGGTGCGCCCAAGGACAACCCAGTCCCACATAAAGTTTGTAACGTCCCGATGCTGGTTGGTAAATATTACCTTCAGCTTGACTGATAACATTTCTAAACTGGCTGTCGGGACGAATGTATTCTCCTGATTGATTGCGGGGTGCAAGTCGGGACATCATAATATGCCAAAGAGTTGTCCACACAAACTTGCCCAAACCGATGATGAGCTTTGGCGGGAGAGATTTGCCTTTTTTCTTGATTTTGATATCAGTCATAGTTGAGTAGTAAGCAATGCACTTATGCTCAATTACAACTCTATTGTCTCGAAAAATTTAATTGTTATAGCAAAGTGCTGAGTGCTGAGTGCTGAGTGCTGAGTTGGAACTCAGTATTTTCAGGAGTTTCAGCCACAAACATAGTTCTAACCTATGCTTCGACTGCTTTATCTTCGGCGCGGACTAATTGCCCTTGTTTATATGCTTGCCTGAGAGCGATCGCTTCTGCCACAATAGACTGGGCGCTCAATCCTTCTTCATCCATCATTCTTTGCAAAGTCATACCAGTCTGTTCTGAAGGTTCATGAATTGGCGGAATTTGGCAGTATCTCCCACCATTTTTTGTCCGTCGCCAAATACTCGGTTTTTCATACCTAGCTGTTTTGGGTGTACGCTGCTTTTTAATTAAGGAACGCACATTTTCTTGATTAATAATGCTTAAGTCTAATAGCCGATTGATAACTTGTTGGTATTTTTTGTTATTTTCTGCCAACTGATAGATAGTTCGAGGCTCAACTTGAGCGACATCTTGCGGCGAAAACTTCGCAAACGCTTCTGCTATTTTGAGATACCGCTTTTCTTCACCTTGCCAACCATGTTCTAAAAGTAGCTGTTTGTAATCTCGTAAAGACAACTGTTTTTTTTGTTCCGCCAACCAAAAGGCATGATGCAAAATTGCCTTAGTGACATCAGTGAGCCTTTGAAACGCAATATGTTCGCGGTTAAAGCTCTTTGGGCGATTAGCTTTGTGTTCTGGAGATTGCTCAAACTTTGATTGGGTTTGGCCTGCAACTATACCCTGTAATGGTGTCATCATAGTATTGATATCGTTTAAACTTCGCGTCGGCAAAGTATCGCTCAGAGGTCTATCACTAGAACAATTGTACTATTAAAATCTCAATAAAAAACCCCAAACATACTGAAATTTGGAGTAAAGGTATGAAACCTTTATGGGGTGGAGCTTCCGAAGCAAAAGTTTTTTTATAAACTCTGAGTTAAATGTTAACTTTTTTAACCATCTATCTGCGATTTCAGATACATCAGGTTATTTCTAACCACTGTGATGCAAGGATTTTGGGCTACTGTACCTTCTTTCCTTGCACCTGAATATAAATATTTGGTTTGAGATTCTAGAGATTGTCTGTTAATTACCCAAATCGCCCGCTGACATAATCTGCGGTCTTTTTATCTGTGGGATGATGAAAAATGACTTCTGTTTTGTTAAATTCGATCAACTCACCCAAATACATAAACGCCGTATAGTCAGAAACCCGCGCGGCCTGCTGCATACTGTGAGTGACAATTAAAATCGTTACGGTTTCTTTTAATTGTCCAATCAATTCTTCAATACTGGCAGTGGCTATGGGGTCTAATGCAGATGTCGGCTCATCAAACAATACTATTTCCGGCTCAGTTGCTAATGCACGCGCAATACATAACCTCTGCTGTTGACCACCAGAAAGATTGTAGGCTAAATCATTTAAGCGATCCTTGACTTCATCCCACAAAGCCGCGTTGCGTAAGGCTTTTTCTACTTTTTCATCAATTACAGCACGTTTTGATTCACCCCGTACCCGCAAACCATAAGCAACATTTTCGTAAATTGACTTAGGAAAAGGATTGGGTCTTTGAAATACCATGCTAATTCGCATCCGCACTTCAATGGGATCGACTTTATTGCTCAGGAGGTTAATTTCATCTGGTTTGAGGGTGATTTCTCCTTTATAGCGATTTCCTGGATATAAGTCGTGCATCCGGTTAAAGCAGCGCAGCAAGGTGGTTTTACCGCATCCAGAAGGGCCAATTAGTGCTGTTACCTGCTTGTCTGCAATAGGCAAATGAATGTCTTTGAGGGCGTGGACTTTGCCACCATAGTAAAAATTAAGGTAATCAACAGAAGCTTTGAGAGGTTTTTCAAGTTTTACGGATGTTGTTTCTACCATTTGATTTTTTGGCGTAGACGATAGCGGATGTAAATAGCTACAGCATTCATGGCGAGGGTAATGACTATTAGCACAATACCTGCGGCGGCGGCGTTCACCTGAAATTCAGCTTGGGGACGAGACACCCAATCAAACATTTGAATTGGTAGGACTGTGAAGGGAGCCAGCAACCAAGCAAAGGAGATATAAGGAAATTGCCCTGTGATGGGGGAGTCTGGTAAAAAAGCGATAAATGTAAGTGCGCCAATGGTAACAAGCGGTGCAGTTTCACCGATCGCTCGTGCTAATGCCACAATAATTCCAGTTAGAATCGTGCCGGTAGAGTAGGGCAGAATATGATCCCAAATCATTTGCCATTTGGAAGCACCAGTGGCGTAGGCGGCTTCCCGGATGCTGTTGGGAATGGCGCGGACAGCTTCGCGGGTAGTGACAATGACTACTGGTAAAATCAATAATGCCAAGGTTAACCCAGCAGTAACTACGCTTTGACCTAAGTTTAAGCCATAGACAAACACACCCAAAGCCAAAAGTCCGTAAATGATGGAAGGAACTCCGGCGAGATTAGTGACGTTAATCTCGATTAAATCAGACACCCAGTTTTTACGAGCGTATTCTTCTAGGTAAATTCCCGATGCAATACCAACCGGAATGGCCGCGAATGCGGTGACTAGCATCACTAAAATTGTTCCTACCCAAGCCGAAAGGATACCTGCTTGTTCGGCTTTGCGGCTGGGAAATGAGGTGAGAAATTGCCAAGAAAGACGCGGCCAACCATCACTAAACAAGTCAAACATTAATGCTAGTAAAGTGACAATACCAACTAACATGGACAACAAGCCAATGATGCTAAAAATATTTTGCGATCGCTTGTTGCGAGTGATAATCTTGCGAATGTAGGGAATCGTTTGACTAACCATCTCAATAAATTTCTCGATAGTGCTTGCTGAGGAAATAACCAATAATGTTGAAGACTAAAGTCATCAACATCAGCGATAGTCCCACTGCAAAGATAGTTTCGTACTCCAAACTGCCGTGGGGTAAATCGCCCAAGCTAACTGATACGATATAGGCAGTCATGGTTGCGGCTGGTTCCAAGGGGTTAAAGGTGAGATTCGGTTGTCCCCCAGCTGCAATAGCCACCACCATTGTTTCACCGACAGCACGGGAAATCCCCAAAATATACGCAGCCGATATCCCAGAAATTGCCGACGGTAAAACCACTCGTAATGCTGTCTGTAAGCGCGTCGCCCCCATCGCATAAGAACCCTCCCGCAAATGTGTCGGGACAGCACGCATCGCATCTTCACTCAGGGAACTCACGTAGGGAATAATCATCATTCCAATAACTAACCCAGCACTCAGCATATTAAAACCAGGTAAGTCGGGTAAAACAACTTGCAGCAATGGCGTGACGAATAACAATGCAAAATACCCGTAAACTACCGTCGGAATACCTGCAAGTAATTCCAAAGCGGGTTTCACTACTTCCCGAACTACAGGGGGAGCAAATTCGCTCAGGTAAATTGCAATGATTGTACCCAAAGGGATAGCTACTAATAAGGCGACTGCTGTTGTAGTTAATGTGCCAGCTACTAAAGGCCAAATGCCAAAGTGCTTATCATCAAATAAAGGTGTCCATTGAGTATCTGTCAAAAATTCCCCTAATGGTACTTGATGGAAAAACTTCACAGACTCGTAAAGCAAAATACCAACAATAGCTATTGTTGTCGCTACCGAAGACAGCGCCGCCAGAAACAAGATAAATTCTATTATTCGTTCCCGCAAATCTCGTAATAGCTTGGCAGAAAATCGAGTTTTTTTTGCCATAGTCATGCTCAAAATTTCAGCGTCAACTTTAATACTTCTAGATCCCCGATTTCTTGAAGAAGTCGGGGATCTGATGAAACTTATAAAAAATCCAAACAAGCTGATTTATTGAGCTTCTCGACGCAGCAGTTCGTCAATTTTCAACCCGACTGCTTCTTTACCGCCAAAAACAGTCCCAAATCTTTTCTTATTAAAATGGCTTTGGGCTGTGGTGTAGGCGGAAGCCGGCAATGATACATATCTTGTTTCTTGGGCGAATTTAGCCCCATTCCGTAAATAGAATTGCACAAACTGTTTCACCTCTGGCTTATCCACCGACTTGGAACTGACATAAATAAACAGAGGACGAGATAAAGGAGAGTAACTACCATTTTTCACGGTAGTTGGCGATGGTAATACACCATTGACTGATACTGCTTTTAACCTTTTTTGGTTTTCTGCATAGTAGGCGTAACCAAAGTAGCCAATGGCGTTTTTATCGCGGGAAACACCTTGTACAAGTACGTTGTCGTCTTCACTGGCTGTAAAGTCACCACGGCTAGATTTCGCTTTGCCTACAATAGCTTCTGTAAAGTAGTCAAAGGTTCCTGAATTAGCACCAGGGCCAAACAATTTTAAAGACGCATTAGGAAAACCTTTGCGAATTTGACTCCAATTATTAACTTTGCCTTGTGCGCCTGGTTCCCACATTTTTTTGAGTTCGGCTACAGACAAATTCTTCGCCCAAGTATTTTGCGGATTAACTACTACTGTGATGGCATCATAAGCTACTGGTAGCTCCATGTAGCGAATACCAGCCGCTTTACAAGCTTCGATTTCTTTTTGCAGGATGGGACGAGAAGCGCCGGAGATATCTGTCTCACCCCGACAGAATTTTTTGAACCCACCACCAGTACCGGAAACACCAACTGTTACCCGAACTCTACCGCCTTGAGATTTTTGAAATTCTTCTGCTACTGCTTCAGTGATGGGAAAAACAGTACTAGAACCATCAATTGCAATCGTTTTCACACTTTGGGATTGCACCGCAGACATTGATAAACCCAAAGTAGTGGCTATCACAGAAATTCCACCAACTACTGTCCAGCTATTCAGCTTCAAGCTAATTTGATTCACAACAACGCTCCTCTTTTGTCTGATGCTTTGTGATGCCAAAGGTCTAAAATGATCAGGTTAATAACTGGTCAACACTTTATCTATCACTGTAAAAAAAGTGACAGACTGAGGTAATTAAAAAATTAATTAGTGGTTATAAAATAGTTAAGCTTTGACGTATATTTGATTATGATGATGCGGGTAAGCGTCACTCAATTTAAGTCTTGTTCCAGAGATGGATTATTAACTTGATTTTTGCTAAATCAATTATATTTTTAGGAACTTTGTATTAATTCAAATGTGGAAAAATAAATTATTCCGGTATTATTAAAATCTAGTAATAAATTAATACTCTTATTTTTTCTTTGTTGTAGTGTGTGGTTAAGTTAGGGTATGGTCTTTCATTCAAAAAGCGAAAATAAGCATAATTATGAGAATTTTAGAGTGAACTTTATTTCACTCTGGAGCTATAAGAAAAGCTAAATTGGGCTTGTTTGTGTATTTTGGTACAGATTTGGATTATTTATATTTCAGTCTCTAGGTTGGAGCGATCGCACCTTGATATTTCTAGGCAAGTTACTACGAATACATAATTTATTAAGATTATAATAAAACGCTGTAACAAGTTTATTCAAATTTTAAAAAACAATTTTATTTTATAAAAAAGAGATTAATCAACAGGTCTAAATGTTGTTGATTGAGAGCAATGTCTGAAAATTAATCTCAAAAAATCCTTAAATTTAGTAATAACAACCTGAACAATAATAGGAATTTATGGTAGCATATTTTACAGTTAATCTTGAGAAAAGGAACAATTTTTTACTTAAAAAGTATACAGGTATCTAATATCAGTATATTTGCTGTATAGACAAATTGCCTAACATTAATTTTCAGTTTTGAAACCAGTGTAGTAATACAGAGCTACGGATTTTCATGATTGCGTTTAGTCAACATATATATACTTAAAATTTTTGGGCATGAATAAACTAATTCCAGCAATCAAAGTTAAAAATCTCAGTCTTTACTACAACACTCAAAAAATCCTGGAGGGCGTATCTATGGATATTTTCCAGGATAAAGTCACAGCAATTATTGGCCCTAGTGGTTGTGGTAAGTCTACTTTTATTAAATGCCTCAATCGAATGAATGAATTAGAAGCTGAAGTTCGCGTTGAAGGAAAAGTAGAATTTTACAATCAAAATATTTATGAACGTCGAGTCAATTTAAATCGGTTACGCCGCCAAGTCAGCATGGTGCTGCCTAAGCCAAATTTATTTCCTATGAGCGTTTATGATAATGTCGCTTATGGAGTCAAAATACTCGGATGGCGACCGAAGGTAGAATTAGACCAAATTGTTGAATCTGCTATTAAAGATGCTGATCTTTGGGATGAAGTCAAAAATAAGCTGCATAAATCTGCTTTAGAACTTTCTGGCGGTCAACAACAGCGACTTTGTATAGCGCGTGCTTTAGCAGTCAAACCGAAAGTTATTCTGATGGATGAACCTTGTTTTGGGCTTGATCCTGTAGCTGCGACAAAAGTGGAAGGATTAATTCAGAGTTTGCGTTTGCGAGCGGAATTAACAATGGTAATTATTAGCCATAATTTACAGCAAGTCACACGCATATCTGATTTCACAGCTTTTTTTACCACAAATGAAAATCGTATTGGGCAAATGGTAGAATTTGGACTCACAAAAAAGATTTTTTCTAACGCCCTTGATGTTCGCACGCGTGAATATGTGTTAGCCCGTCTTGGTGGTGGGAAATATGAGAATAGAGGCTAGATAAAAAGTCTGAATTATGAAGTATGAAGTATGAAATCAATCTGAGGAAAGAATATTTTTTGTGTACTGTGTTTTCTAAAATCTAATATCAGTCATATATTTACTCTTGATCAAAATTGCTGATTTTCAGATTCCCGACTTCTTTGAAAATTTGGGGATATAAGGAAATTTACGGTTATCATATAGTTTATTACACAGATATAACATGGGTAATTTCCTGGCTTGGATCATAACTTAATAATCTAAGCTAAATTACCTATGGAATTTATGAGCTATGCTAAAACAACTGAGTTAAATGGCTCAGGTAGTATCACCCAAATTCTGCCATCAGAAGCAGAACAAACGTTTGTCTGTTCGTCCTCTAGTAATCAAACCGAGATAGCAGTTTTATTATTAGATGCGGAAAACTTACAAATCAACTCTGAAACTGAAAAGTTTTTAACAACAGTTTGTACTTGTCCAATTCAAATTAAAATTGCTTTTGCCAATTGGTGTAGCATGGGCAAACTAGATGTAGAGTTGCATGGACGTGGTTATGATTTAATTCATGTTCCCGTAGGTAAAGATAATGCTGATGGAAAAATGATTACTTTTGGTTCATCGATTCAAGAAAGATACCCAAAAGCTAAAGAAGTTTTAGTTTGTTCTTCTGATAAAGTGATGACTAATCTGTGCATCCATCTACGGCAACATGGCTTAATAGTATATCAAGTAAGTCAACAAAGTGAAGATATTACAGTATTAAATAGTTCCACAGGTCAACTGGTAAGACAAAATACTAATATACCAGAAATCCCAGCGATCGCCCAATTTATTCAACAAATTAAAGAGTTAATTAAAACTGAACAAAAACGCACTCATAGTTATTGGATTAAGTTAGCTACTATCTCGCAAAACTATAAAAACAAGTATAAAATAAGTATTACGCAGGTAGCTGCTAAACACTTACCAGGTAAGAAAGCCAGAGAAATATTTGTTAACTATCCGGCGGAATTTGTACTTCATCAAGTTGAGCCAGATGCAGCAGTATATATCACGTTATTTGAAATTGCTGCTGATAAAGATGATGCTATTAAAAGTGTTGTTCAACCTCCATCAGCAAGTATTACTAGCAAAGTAGATTTAGAACAAGCACTCAAAAATATTATTCATAAATTAACTAGCACCTCGCCTGGAAGCTATATTAACATTGGCTTTTTAGGTACTGAGTTTCAACAGCAATATGGTAAACCTATTACAGCACAAATTAAAAGCTTGCAATTGAGTGGCAATTTTATTAAATTTCTGCAATCATGTAGTTCTTTTCAATTGAAGCAAGTTCCAAAAGGATGGCAAATAGCAGTTAAATAACCTTTTATAGTATGATTATTTGATTTCTAAATTATCGGTCGAGGCAGGGAGTAGTTTTTGGGTGTAGAGATTTTTTTCAGAAATCAAATTATAAGTCCTATATGCAAGCTCTTGATTATTTGGGTGTAATTATGTAAGATGCTTACATAATTATTGCTTAGGAAGGACTTGATAATCTAGCAAAAAAGGCAGAATTTACACATAGATAAGCTCTCATGCTAGATTTTCAGGATTTATGGAAATTGCTCGCGTTCATTTCTATGTAGAAGATGCCACAGCTTGGCGGGATTGGTTCTTATACTATCTGGGATTTACGGCAGTTAATAGGGGGATAAGTTCAGAACACACTCATACCGAAATGGTGCAAAGTGGCGCTGTGTGTTTTTTGCTATCTTCCCCATTATTGCCTACAAGTCCGGTAGCGGAGTTTTTGCGCCAACATCCGCCTGGGGTAGCTGATATTGCTTTTACTGTGCCAGATGTGGAAGCAGCGATCGCTCAAGCAGCAGCACAGGGAGCTACAATCTTAGAACCCATTCAACAATATTCTGGCTATAGGTGCGGTAAAATTGCGGCGTGGGGTGGAATGACTCATACTTTGATGGAAAAATCAGCCAGTGTGAAGTGGGAAGCACGCGATCGCCCCATGTTTACCGCTATTGATCATCTAGTTTTAAATGTACCAGTCGGTGAGTTAGAGCGTGCTGTGGCTTGGTACAAAAATGTCTTAGATTTGCAACCACAACAAGCATTTAAAATTAAAACCGATCGCTCTGGGTTGTACAGCCAAGTGCTAGTTTCCCGCAATGGCAGTGTACAATTACCAATTAATGAACCAGCTTCTAGTAATTCGCAAATTCAAGAATTTTTGGATGTGAACCGCGGTGCAGGTATTCAACACATCGCCTTGCGAACATCAAACTTGATTAGTGCGATCGCGCAACTTCGTAGCCGTGGTTTATCTTTATTGTCCGTTCCCCAGACTTACTACTCCCAGCTAAAAAAGCGGACAGAGTTTCCCTTATCACCCTTAGAATTAGAAGCGATCGCCCAACAAGAAATTTTAGTAGACTGGCAAGCAAATACTCAAAATGCACTATTGCTACAAATTTTTACCCAACCTATTTTTGGACAGCCGACATTTTTCTTTGAGTTTATAGAACGGCGTTTTCAAGCACAAGGTTTTGGTGAAGGTAATTTTCGGGCTTTATTTGAAGCAATTGAAAGCGAACAAATAAAACGCGGAACTTTGCAATAAAGTAAGATTAAATCCGAGTTAAATTGGGAGAAATTTGGCAGCCAAAAAACCTGCCAATTTGGCTACATCTACCTGGGCATAACTGCTAAATTATAAATGGGAAATAACTTGCGGGCTTGATGAGCCAACGTTTACTACACTATACATGCTAAAGCATTAACAACGGACGGATTTAGGTTGGTCGCTTATTTTGCTTACTCTTTTGAGAGATTGCTGCTGTTTTTATTGTAGCGATCAAAATCAAACTTCTCTACCTCGAAAAGGACAAACATAACAGGAAGTCCTTGTTGATACTCCTATCCTGACCTCGTTCATCTCAATGGACGAGGACTTTTTTTATTTAGCAGAATTTACTCCAATTACACCAATAATAATTAAAGCTATCGATAAAAATTTAACAACAGACATAGATTCCCGAAACCAAATTACACCAATAGTAGCGATTACAGTTGTTCCTAAACCTGACCACACCGAATAAGCAATACTAACTTCAATTTTTTTGAGAGCTAAAGTCAAAAAACTAAAACATATTCCATAACAGACAAAAATTAATACTGAGGGAATAATTCTCGTAAATCCCTCAGACAATTTCATGGAAGTTGTACCAGCGACTTCAAACAATATTGCTGCAATAAGATAAATCCAACTACTGACCATAGTTATTAATTTATTTCCAATAAATGATAAAAATATGCTTTTTACAATCAAGCTGAATGAATAAATATTTTATATTTAACAAATTGAAAAATTCTGCTATTTAGGCAACATTTATCATTTTAAATGTAAATTTGCAAAACTTGTATGAATCGTATAACCAACTTATTCAATTTTTTTAAAAATCAGTATGCTTATAACTATATTTCTGGCTGTTCTCTGTTCCCCGGTTTCTGTTTAAATAAGTATTTTTTGTAATCAAATTAGATGCCTATATATTCAGTTTACCACACCTATATCATGGGGGTTTGCCCTACTAATATTAACGTTCGGCAATCATGGATAAAATGGTGATAAAAACCGAATTTACACCCTTACAGTTTATGAATACTATAAAAACAAAGCAAAAGATTTAAACCTAAATCAACTACACAAAACTAGAAATTAACTGAGGTAGAAGCATGGCACTAGTACGTTGGAATCCCTGGCTAGAAATTAATACTATCCAAAGACAACTTAACAGTTTATTTGCAGAAGAAATGCTACCATCCACTTTACTTGACAGAAGTTTTGCAAAAGTTCCGGCAGCTGAATTACAAGAAACTGAAGAAGCTATCCTTCTCAAGCTAGAAGTGCCAGGAATAGAAGCCAAAGACCTAGATGTGCAAGTGACCGAAAAAGCTGTCTATGTCAGCGGTGAACGGAAATCTGAAACCAAGACAGAAGGTAAAGGTATTACCAAGAGTGAATTTCACTATGGCAAATTCCAACGCTTGATTCCTCTACCTACTCGCATTCAAAATACTAACGTTACTGCTGATTATAAAGATGGTATTTTGAATCTGACATTGCCTAAAGCTGAAGACGAAAAGAAAAAAGTCGTCAAGTTGAATCTAGAATCTGTTGGTTAGAAATTAGAGGCGTTGCAATGCAACGTCTCTACAGAGATAAAAATCGCGTTGAATCATATACCCGACTTCCTTGAAGAAGTCGGGTATCTTGTTTTTCATCAATAGTTAAAGATTGCTATAAGCTGCGATTTCTACCTGATGACTCTTTTCTGTCTATGGGAAAAACTTCAAAATCGAAAGTTGCAATCAGACGGTCATCAATGTATACCTGTATTTTATGTTTCCCAGGAGGATCACCTGCTGCGATCGTCCAATAGTTTTCAATCACACCATCATTCGCTGTAGTTTTGCGTCTCATTACCGACTCTGTACCGTCAGCGGAGACTGAGAAGTTTTCTCCATCGTCTGTAGCCCAAGTTTCTGGGGGTTTTGGTAACCGTAGGACTTCTCGCCATGTCACTTCGCCTTGGTAGTCCTTGAGTTGAATCCGCCACCCATATTTACTACCTTCTTGTAGTGGTACTCTGAATGTAGGGATGAAGTTAACTTTACCTCTAGCATCAACTCTCGCTATCCCAAACTCAGCTTTGTCGATCGCAATCGGCTTTTGAGTATTGCTTGCTTGAGAAATTGACCGAGATGATGCTATTTTATCGTCGGCGATCGCTACTGTAGCATTGATTGGCTGAGAAGCTACCAACCCGGAAACTAGCCAAGAAGAAGTTAGTACAACTATTGCAGTCCAAATTCTCATTAGCAAAATTGTTGGTCATTTACTAGTACTTATTCCCCTGTTTCTACCTGCCTTCCGGGTACAGTCTAGATTAACAGCCAAGTTGGCAGAATAAAAGTTGCAGAATTAATAGTCAGTTTATAGTTAAATTGAGAACACAATCTAGACAGCATAAAATTACTTTTCGCCATCACCAAAGCATTTGACTGCGAAAACTACCATAGCAAGTTATCGGTGTAGCTAGTTTATTGCTAACGCTGTTGGCAATTAATACGGAATGTTGCAAATGTAAGGAATCTCTGACACTTAACAACCTGATGAAATTTTTGACAAGTAATATCATGTCCGGTTAATCAGGTGTGATTCGGTCAATCTGTGCAGAAACGTTAAAACCCTCTCCCCTGCTCCTCTGCTCCCTCTGCTGCTTTAATGATAACGGACACGATATAAGAAGACATCTCCCTGTTTGAGTTTTGTTGCAGTAAACTAATACCATCTTTTAAGGAGTGCATGATGGTAAACCAAAAATTGATGCCATTACTTTCTTTTGGTTTTATTAGTTTTTGCTTTTGTTTTGGCATAGGAATTGGTATTTTTATTCGCTTTGGGCAGTTGCAACCATCCAATGCTGCTACCACGACTGAAACTCAGGTATTACCATTCGCTATCCCTGCACCTACACCATCGCCAGATGATAGCGTTTTTACGTTAAAGCCCTAATAACGATACGCGGAAGTCAAAAGTCACCCTTCTCCTTTGGAGACGCTAACGCGAACGGCTGCGCTCAGGGTAAAAAAGTCAAAAGTCAAAAAGCTCATATCACAAGCTTTTCACTAACTTGAAATGGTATCTTTATTTCCACCGCGTTGTACTATTCTCTTTCTCGGACTATAGCTACTTAATTACTATTATTGTTATCAGTGTCTGGCTTTTCATCCTTGGAAGATGGACTGTCAACAGAGGAATTTTGCTTATTTTCTAGCGTTGGGACAACCACAGCCGAAGAATCTGAGCTTTTCGATTCTGTTGTGGGTGGTGATACAGGTATCACCACGGGATTCGATCGCTTGCCTGATGGATTTGGGGTAGATTGATTACTAGTAGCAGGTGAAGTATTATCAAGCGATCGCTTGCCTGAACCTTCCCGATTAGCTTCTCGATTAGAACGGTAGGCTCTCAGTTTATCTACTAATGATGGTGTAGGTGAAGTATTAGGTCTAACAGCAGCTTGTTCAGGATTTTGCGGTGGCGAAGTTTCGGAGTTAGTTGCGTTAGTCTTCTCGGAAGCTGGACTACTGTTAGCTGTTGGTTCTGGTGTGGGTGCAGAACGGTTGTGTCTGCGGCGTTTGGGAATATACGCCGATTCTGTAGCAGTTGTTGTTTGATTGTTTCTGTCGGTGTTAGTTACTGCTTCTATTGATGGCTGTGAACTTTGGGAATTAGAATTGTTTTCCCCCGATTTTGTGATTGGGTTAGTAAACAGTGGCTTAGAAGATGTCTGTGGCTTTGTATTTGAGGAAAATAGACTAGTTATGCCAAAACCTGCGGTAGCTGCAACTAAGGCTACACCTACACCAATTAATGCTTTAGAATGAGCTAGTTTTTTGGTAAATGCTGCAATTGGATTTTTTGTGCGGTATTCCTTGTGTTTCTTACCAAAAACCCCCCGTCCTGGCTGCATTGATAAATTAACCGTAGCGACTGTATTAGTGGCGGCACCTTGAATTACTACGCCATTACCTTCACTACCCGGTAATAGTTGTAACCATTCTGCTACGGTCGCTGGACGAAAACGCGAATCAACCGCCATACCGCGCATCACAGCTTGATTAACTGCTGCACTCAGGTAGGGTTGTAATTCTTTGGGAGATGCCATTTTTTCGCGATCGCGCAATAATGCTGGCATAGGAACCTGTGCTGTTAACAAAGCATACAAAGTTGCTGCCAAACCATAAACATCTGTCGCTGGGGTGCGCGGTGCTTGTGTGAGGTATTGTTCAATGGGTGCGTAGCCTTCCGAAACTATGCCGGTGTGAGTTTGTTTTACACCGCTATTGAATTCTCGCGCAATCCCAAAATCAATCAGTATTACCTCTTGAGTGCCTTGGCGGAGGATAATATTATCTGGTTTGATATCGCGGTGTAGCAAACCATTATTGTGGACTACTTGTAAAGCCGCGCCAATTTGGCGGATGTAGTGAATAGCTGTTGCTTCTGGTAAGGGTATTCCCGGTAGGACAAAAGCATTGCCCAAAGTTTCACCAGCAATGTATTCCATCACCATGTAGGGTAGACCATCTTCAATAAAAAAGTCGCTTACCCGCACAATATTCGGATGGATACAAGTAGCTAGTCTTCTAGCTTCATCTTGGAATTGGCGCTCGAACTTGGCAAAATCTGGATGTTGCCGCAAGCGTTCGTTAATAGTTTTCATCACTACTTCTTGACCTAAATAGTGATGCGTAGCTTTAAAGGTAATACCAAAGCCACCATGTCCGATTTCTTGGGTGAGGGTATATTTTCCACCCTGCAAAATTTTGCCTGCTAACATAGATGTTCTGCGTTTTGAGTCCTAAATCCTGAATGAGCAGATATATGCCACCCGAAGTTGAACAGCCTCCACCTCATTGCCACAGCTTAATCTTTTTCATGATACAGTAGGCTCACACATTGCATCTTGAAAATTAGGTGAAGGAAAGCAAGTTGGTAGAAAAAACACTGACTAGTCCAGGTAGTCATTTGTTCTTCTTTCCTACTCCCCACTTCCTTTTTAACCTACATTCTTTCTAAGACTTGAATTCCCAACAGCGATAATCCGAGTTTTAAGGTTCTGGCGGTTAAATCGCACAATACCAAACGGGATGTACGCTGTGGTTCTTCTGCGTCTAATACTCTAACACCGTGATTGCGATCGTAGAATACATTAAACTTTTTACTCAACTCATACAGATATTCACATAAACGATTAGGTAACAAGTCTTGTTCCACAGTACTAATAACTTCGCCCAATTGCAGTAAATACTTGGCGAGAGCAAATTCGGTTTCATGCTCTAATGCAAGCTGCGCTTGATCTCCTAATTCTTCAAAGTTAATCCCACCCTTACGACTAATACCTTGAATTCTGGCATAGGCATAAAGCATATAAGGCGCGGTATTACCTTTGAGATCCAGCATTTTGTCATAGCTGAAGATGTAGTTACTGGTGCGGTTTTGGCTCAAGTCAGCATACTTAACCGCACTAATCCCAATTACTTGAGCAACATGAGCAATAAATTCTGCTGTTTCCGTGCGATTATCTTCTTGTAATCTCTTTTCTAAATCAGCACGAGCGCGAATCACGGCTTCATCGAGTAAATCTCGTAACCGGACAGTATCTCCAGAACGGGTTTTGAACTTTTTGCCATCTTCCCCTAACACCAAACCAAAGGGAACATGTACTAGTTCTACATCGTCAGGAATCCAGCCTGCTTTGCGTGCGACTTGGATAAATTGAGCAAAGTGATTGCTTTGTCCTGCATCGGTTACATAAATGATACGTTTGGCTGCATCTTGTTGAATGCGGTAGCGCAATGCAGCTAAATCTGTGGTGGCGTAGTTATAACCACCATCCGATTTCTGCACAATTAAAGGTAAAGGTTCACCTTCTCTATTTGTATATCCTTCTAAGAAAACAACTTTTGCGCCTTGGTCTTCCACCAGTAAGCCAGAGTTGGCTAAATCTTCCACAACTGCGGGTAGCAATGGGTTGTAAAAAGATTCGCCGCGTTCATTTAAATGAATATCCAGCAAGTCATAAATAACTTGAAATTCTTTGCGGGATTGTTCACACAGCAGTTTCCACGCATGAATTGTATCTTCTGCGCCTGCTTGTAATCTCACGACTTCTTGGCGTGCTGTTTCTTGGAAGCTTTCATCAGCATCAAACCGCTGTTTTGCTTGGCGGTAAAAGCTGACTAAATCGCCAATATCTAAGGCGTTGGCTGTAGTTAAAGCTTGGGGGTAAACTTCGCGCAGGTAAGTAATCAGCATTCCAAATTGCGTACCCCAATCACCCACATGATTTAACCGCAAAACATCATGGCCGCGAAATTCCAAAATCCGGGCGATAGAATCACCAATAATTGTAGAACGCAAATGTCCGACGTGCATTTCTTTGGCAATGTTCGGACTAGAAAAATCGACAATTTCTCGCTGTGGTGTTTTCGCTTGGGGAACCCCTAACCGGGAGTCGGCGTGAATAGCTTTGAGTTGTGCTTCTAGGTAAGCAGTTTTAAGTCTGAGGTTGATAAAACCGGGGCCAGCAATTTCTGGTGGTTCGCAGATTTGGGCAACATCTAACTTGTCAACTATAGCAGCAGCGATCGCTCTTGGTTGCTGTCCTAATTTTTTACTCAGCGATAAAGCCACATTCGCTTGATAGTCACCAAATTTAGGATTACCCGCAGGTACTAAAATTGGGTCTACTGTGGCGTATTCATCGCCAAAAGCAGCAACCATTGCCTGCTCAAATTTGACTTTTAATTCTTCTTGTGTAGCATTCATATATAAATGTTATCTGTGACAGGCAAAACGCGGCGGCTGAGATTGGGGTATTCTCAGAAGCCTGATTATTTTAACCTTAAAATATCGCAGGTACTCACTTCATCAAGTGCCTTCTCACTAGCCTCTAGCCTCTAGCCTCTAGCCTCTAACCTCTAGCCTCTAGCCTCTAGCCTCTAGCCTCTAGCCTCTAGCCTCTAGCCTCTAACCCCTCATCCCTCACCTCACAGCCTCAATCAAGTTTCAAAGCATTAACTGGTACTTCATCCCAAGAATCAACTATCCGTAATCTAGCTTTCCAACCGTCTGCTTTTTGTTGCGCTGTCAAATTTTTTTCAAACGACTCATGACAATCTTTGGCTTGAGACTCATTACAACAAGCAATGCACGCATATATCATACCCGATGGATCAATTTGCTCATTTACCCAAATAGTCATGGAATATCCTCTCGAAAGCTATACATTAACAAGGCATTTGGTAATTTTAGAATACTAGCAAAGCATAAAAAACCATTAATCATTGGGCTGGTGCAGAAAAATGGTTAAGGTTTGAGGTTTTTGGCACGACAAATGTTTCAGTACTTACGCACAAGCTACGGAAAATTAACCCACTCCAGACGCAGAGAGAAGTTGCGTGCGCGGGTTCCCCGCGTTGAGCAAACTTCGGGAGTTCACAGAGGAGAGTTTGAAAGGTTTTTTGCGTAAGTCCTGTAAATGTTTCAAGTCTGGAGCTATCCAATGGTTACGAGCTTCCCAAGATATGAGTAATTCTGGAGAATAATACTCTTTGGGTAAATTTTTATCTTGCAGCTCATAGATGAGCTTGTTTGTTAATTCTACTAGAGAAATATTTTGCTCAACCACAGCTAAATAATTACGCACCAGATAAATCCAAAAAAGTGTCAACGTTTCATGATAGCCACTGTTCGGTGTACTCTGGATATTCATAGCCGCGTTGTAGTGCTGAATACCTTGACGAATTAAATTGATCGCTTGTTTTTCCTCATACTGAGTTAGATACCATATTGCAACTGTTAAGTGTGCTGTATGATGCCATTCCGAATGTCCTAAAGTGCATTGATTGAATCTGGTAATCAAGTTTTCAATCTCGTCAATTGTTTGATATTCCATGCTTTTATGAATCATTGTGTATGATTGGTTAAAATTTATTTACAAGAATAAAATTAGATTGTTTGACTCATCTATGATAGTGATTAGATGGAGTAACAAATTTTTATTTTGAGTTTATCGAACCTAAGTAGCCGGAAAATATATTTATAATACCAGTAAAAATCTTGAATAAATTTAAGTAGAAAATGTACTCTTTGTGTTCAGATAAATGTGGAAAGGTGCAAGAGAACAGTTAATTTTTTGTAGCTGATTAACAGCGATCGCATACATGCATACCGAGCAACAATACCTATGAGTTTGTATCTTTAAATCTGTTGGCGATCGCAGTAAGATAGACCATAATCTAAATTAGATTTTTTTATATCAAATTATGATAAGGTATTCCCTAAAAATTATGTAATTTTGCGTATAATCGAAAAGTGCCCACTAAACCAATAAGAGTCGTTTTTTATTTACACTCAACTTGAAAACATTACAATAAAAGCTAATTCTCAATTCACTCCATCCTATCCCTTGTGGGATGGTTCGTCTGTCATATAAAAAAAGGCGACAAATCCCCATTGATTTTTCTGGAGAAAAGATGTATCTAGCACATTCATTCATTAGTGATGGCAAGCAGCATAACTCTCAGCAGCCTTTAGTTATGGCAGTGGAAGATAATGATGATAATCTGCTACTGATTAGTTATGCCCTTGAGTCACTAGGCTGTCAATTCATTTGTCAATCAGACAGTTCCTCAACGTTTTTGGTAGCTAAAGAGTATCAGCCAGACTTGATAATGTTAGATATTTTGTTACCTACTCTTACTGGAATTGAAGTTGTACGTTATCTTAAGGCAGATCCCCTAACTCATAAAATTCCAGTACTGGCAGTCACCGCTTTAGCTACCAGAGAAGACAGAGAACGCATTCTCAAGGCTGGATTTGATGACTATATTAGCAAGCCATTTCTGATTGAGGATTTAGAAACGGTTGTTCGCCGTCTACTGCGGGGCAAGCTAGAACCCCATACCAATTATGAGCTTTGTCAAGATTAAGATGATATACGACTAATACGCACAGAATATAAAGAGTCTGTAAAGTTAATACATAACACAATAGACATATCAGTATATCCACAGTATGATGTCACAGTAAGGTTATTTAGATGTTCCCTAGCAAAAAAATTTGCGATATTTTTTGTAAGTACCTAAAAGCTTGATTTGTTCGGCACTGGTTCAGCGATCGCTCTTGTCAACAATCAATTTATGGCGTTTCCCGTTTTATCACGTACATTTATTTGATGTCAGAGGCTAGAGACTCACAGGCTAGAGGCTAGATAGGGTATACCTAATTTAATTGTGAACTGCTGTATCTGTCGTCAATAAACTCAAATTGGTATTGTTTACCGCAACCTTTCTTTGCCTTGTCAAGGCTCAGGTAACTCCAATACACAAAAGCTCATAAATTACCGCTCAGACTAGCTCTCTAGGGGTTGCTTTTCAACTCTAGATGTAGGTCGGATTGTAATTTCATTAATCCAACCTGCACAACTTTGGGTTGCAAAAATGACGTAACAAATATCTTCTTTGAGACTCATACAAAGTATGCCAAAAGCCTCAACTCTTGGCTATTTGCTAGTGTCTTAAAGCAGTATCGACTGCTATCTGCAAACATCAACCATCACTGAAACAATCCATTTACTTAGGTAGAAATTATGGCTAATATCAATGGCACCAATGGTTATGACTATCTCATTGGCACAACTGGAAATGACACTATTAAAGGCTTTGGCGGGGATGATTATATAAATGGTAACGGAGGTAACGACACCCTAGAAGGTGGCGATGGAAATGATACTCTGGATGGTACTTTTTCTACTGGAAATAGCACCCTCAGAGGCGGAAGTGGCAATGATTATTTAGATGTTTATTATTCTTCTGGTACCAATACCTTAGAAGGTGGTGCGGGGAGCGACAACCTGAATGCTTCCTACTCTTCTGGGAACAATACCCTCAAAGGAGGTAGTGAGAATGATTATTTAAATATCTCCTATTCTTCTGGGAATAACACCCTAAGTGGAGATGCAGGTAGTGACTCTCTGGAGATTAGCTATTCTGCTGGCAAGAATACAGTTTCTGGTGGCGGTGGAACTGATTACATATATGCTTATGGAGTCCAGGGTGCTAACACCCTCAATGGCGGCGATGGCGATGACTATTTCTATATCAGTAGCTCGTATACTGCACCCTCTTCCCTAGTGACTCAAACGGTGAATGGGGAGACAGGTAACGATTCCTTGTCTGTTGATTACAGCAATTCTAATGCAGGAATCACCTCAACTTTTAATGCCACCAATAAACAAGGCTCGATTTCAGCAGGTACAAATCGAGTTAGCTATAGGAATATCGAACAATTAAACATCACAGGTACAGCCTACGATGACTATATTGTTGGGACTAATGGTAACGATAGTCTCTCTGGCGGTAGTGGAGGTAATGATACGCTTGTTGGTGGTGCGGGTGACGATTACTTGAATGTTTATTACTCAACAGCATCCTCTGATTTGGTAACTCAAACGGTAGATGGAGGAACTGGTTACGATTACTTGTCTGTGGATTATAGCTATGCTAGCAGTGGAATCACCTCTAGTTTCGATGCAAATACTACTCAGGGCTTGATTAGTGCGGGTACGAATCAGCTTAGCTACCAGAATATCGAACAATTAAACATCATAGGTACAGTCTACGATGACTATATTGTTGGGACTAATGGCAACGATAGTATTTCTGGTGGTAGTGGTGGCAATGATACTCTTGTTGGTGGTGGCGGTAGCGATTACTTGAATGTTGACTATTCAACAGGCAATAATCTCCTAAATGGCGGTGATGGCAATGATACTCTTTCCGCTTCTGGTTCTTACTACTATTACTACGACTACTATGGTTATGGCTATCTTATCGGCTCTGCGGCTTCCGGCAATAACACCCTCAACGGTGGCGCTGGTGATGATTACTTGAATGCTAACTATTCAATAGGCAATAACCAGCTAGATGGTGGTGATGGCAATGATACTCTTTCCGCTTCTGGCTACGTCTACTCCAACAACTACTACGACTACTACTACGGCTACAGCTACTATAATTATGGTGTTGTCGGTGGGTCAGGCAATAACACCCTCAACGGTGGCGCTGGTAATGACAACTTGAATGCTAACTATTCAACAGGCAATAACCAGCTAGATGGCGGTGATGGCAATGATACTCTTTCCGCTTCTGGCTACGTCTACTCCAACTACAACTACTACTCCGGTTCCTATAATTACGGCGTTGTCGGTGGGTCAGGCAATAACACCCTCAACGGTGGCGCTGGTGATGATTACTTGAATGTTGATTACTCAACAGGTGATAATCTACTTGATGGCGGTGATGGCAATGACTATATTTCCGCTTCTGGCTACGTCTACTCTAGCTACGACTACTACTACGGCTACTATAATTATGGCCTTGTCGGTGCATCAGGCAATAACACCCTCAACGGTGGTGCTGGTGATGATTACTTGAATGCTAACTATTCATCAGGTGATAACCTACTTGATGGTGGCGATGGCAATGATACTCTTTCCGCCTCTGGCTACAGCTACTACGACTACTACTCTGGAGTATATAGAGGAATTGGTGCGTCAGGGAATAACACTCTTGACGGTGGCGCTGGAAACGATTACTTAGTTGTTGACTATTCCGCAGGTACGAACCAGCTAGATGGTGGTGATGGCGATGATTATCTTTCCGCCTACAGTGCGTCAGGCGATAACACCCTCAATGGTGGTGCAGGCGATGACACTCTTTATGGTGGTGTTGCCAGTGATATCCTCATAGGTGGTGCTGGTAATGATGTCATCTATGGATATGGCGGTGATGATATCTTTGTCTTCAATAGTTTCAATGAAGGCGTTGATACTCTTTATGACTTTGACGCAACGAATGAAGTGATTGAGGTATCTGCGACTGGTTTTGGTGGTGGGTTGTTAGCAGGTTCACTCTCAGCAAGTCAGTTTATTTTGGGAGCATCGGCAGCAACAACCGACCAGCGATTCATTTATGACTTTACTACAGGGGCGCTATATTTTGACCAAGATGGTAGTGCTGGTGGATTTAGTCAGGTACAATTCGCGCAATTATCTAGTGGAGTTTCACTCACCGAAAACAATTTTGTGGTTGTTTAGGGACAAGGACTAACACATAAAGGAGTAAGGGTATAAGGCAATACGGTTCAGTTAAGGTTTTGATCCCCCCTAACCCCCCTTGAAAAAGGGGGGAACAAGAATAAAAGTCCCCCTTTTTAAGGGGAGCCACTGCTTTGGGCGGGTTCCCCGACTTGTAGCAAGTGGCGTGGATTTAGGGGGATCTGTAATGTTTAAATTTCACTAACTGAACCGTATTGGGGTATAGGGGTGTCAGGTTTTTGCTCACCTACACCCTTACACCCTCATACCCTGATCTATAGCAAAGTACTGATGGTCAAATACTTTTTGGTAGTCGCACTGTAAATACACTGCCTTGACCAAGTTCAGACGTAACGGTAATATTACCCCCGTGAGCTTCAGCAATTCTGTAGGAGAGATGTAACCCTAAGCCGCTACCAGAGCGTTTATTTCTGCCTTGACGAAATCGCTCGAATATGGTTGCTTGGTCTTCGGGAGCGATACCATAACCTGTATCTTCTATTGCAATGATTACCCAGGGTTTCCCTTGGCGGTTGCCTGTTTCTTCTGATATCCGAATTGTAATCCCGCCTATATCGGTAAATTTGATGGCGTTACCCAGGAGGTTGTTGAACACACGCCGTAGTTCTAAAGCATCACCCATAACTACACCAGGATCTGTTGTATTATGAGCTAAACCACTAGTGTCTACTGTCACCGATAAATTTTTCTCACTAGTCAGTGGCGATAATTCGCTCACTACTTCTTGAATTATTTCTGGCAAGTTGCAAACTTCATCGTTGAAGGTCTTTTTGCCTGCCTCCATCCGATAAACTTCTAGCAAGGTATTAACCATTTGCATTAAGTTTTTGTTGCTGCGAATCATGACTGCGATCGCTTGTTTCATTTCCGGCGAAATTTTGCAAAATGTTTCTTCCAGAAACAAGCCCAGCATTCGATCCGCTGCTACTAAGGGGGTACGCAAATCATGGGTAAGACGCGATACAAAGTCTTCCCGTTGGCGAGCCATTTTTTGCTGTTCGTCTAAACTGTGCTTAAGTCGCAGGAGCGATCGCACTCTCGCTAACAGTTCATCTGTATCAAAAGGCTTACGAATAAAATCATCTGCACCCGCATCTAGGCCTTCCACTACACTCGATTCGTGAAAGGCTGTAATCAGCAGAATCGGAATATAGCTTTTAATGTCCAGGTTATGACGAATGCGACGGGTAACTTCATAACCATCCATCCCTGGCATCATCACATCAAGCAGAATCAAATCTGGCGGAGATTTTTCGACATATTGTAAAGCTGATTTACCGTCGCTCGCTAAATCAATTTGATAGCCTTCACTTTCTAAAATTGTTTGCACCAAAATGAGGTTATCTTTAGTGTCATCAACGGCAAGAATGCGATCAACTTTGGGCTTTTCCACTACAGACATGATTAATCTACTTTTATGCTAGGGATTTATAGTTTTAGGTTAGGATACCTCATCGATGACCGACGGGATGGGGGAGAAGATTGATGAGGATTATGAGCCGAGAAAAAAATATGTTCACCATCAACATTTAAAGCCGGGATTTTTCCGGCTACATCTTTGGTTAATATTTGTCGTGGTAGCTCAACTTTAAACATTGAACCCACCCCTAATTCGCTCTCGATAAAAATTGTGCCACTCATCATCCGGACTAAGGAATCGACAATTGCCAAACCCAAGCCTGTACCCGGATATTTCCGCGTCAGACTTTGATCAACTTGGCGAAAGGCTTCAAAAATGTGTTGAAAATCTTTGGGAGCGATCCCAATACCTGTATCACGCACTGCGATCGCTATCCGATTTTCTGGCAGTTCTTTGACTTCTATCCAAATAGAACCTGTTTCGGTAAACTTAATCGCATTCGATAGCAGATTTACTAAAATTTGCCGTACACGTACTGAGTCATTAAATACCCAAGGATTTTCTAAATCTACCTGGACTTGCAGAGCTAATTTTTTAGCTTCTGCTAGAGAGTGCATTTCTTTGACAGTTCCATTTACAACTGTCGTTAAATCAAATAATTCAGCTTTTAATTCCAGTCTGCCTGCTTCTAATTTAGAAAAATCTAGAACTTCATTTAATAACATTAATAAATGCTTGCCATTATTGAGAATTCGCTCGACCATATCGGTTTGTTGAGGTGATAATTGCCCGAATTTCGGCCGCAATAATATTTGCGAAAATCCAATAATCGCATTCATTGGTGTCCGCAATTCATGAGACATGGTAGCTAAAAATTGAGTTTTTAGCCGGGATGCTTCGATTAATTTTAAGTTTTGCAGTTGAATTTGTTGTCTTTGTCTTTCGAGTTCTTGATTTTTGCGGATGAGTTGCTCGTGACTTTCTTTTAATTGTTGCAGTGCTAAACTTGCTTGCATTTCGGCACGATATACCCGCATAGCATTGCGTAAAATTTGTGCCAATGTATCTGAAGATACGCGTGATTTAGCCAGATAATCTGTCGCACCGGCTTTCATCAATTCGACTGCAATTTGTTCATCGCCTTGTGCAGTCAGAACAATTAAAGGAACTTTGATTTCCGATGCATGTACCCTGTGAATCAGTGTTAAGCCATCTTGATCAGGTAAGCGATAATCGAGGAAAACACAGTCATAGGCGGTGGTTGTCAAAGCTAATAGTGCTTCATGGCCATTACCAGCCTCTGACAGTTCCATTTTGACACCTGCTTGTGCCAAGGCTCGACGTACTGCCATCCGGTCTACTTCATCATCGTCTACAACCAAAATTCTCAGCGTTTCTTCCATTTGCTTTTATTTTCGCTGTCCAATGCGGTTTAATGTATATCATTTTTATTTTCAGGCTATCCAAATAAACAGTTTGAGATTTGAGTTACAGGTTTGGATATAAAAATTAAAAAAATCATATTTTATTTATTTTATGGACATGATTATATTTATTAATAAAATAATATCCCAATTTGGGCATTATCTTGATTACTATTTTTATTGTTCAATTATTTTACTTAATTTGATATTTCCTAACTCCTGCTTTATACATATTCACTATCAACTTTTAGATGATTAAGGAATCTCACACAATATCCAGTATTTATTTAAGGTAGCCATTGCCTCAACAAACTTATTAAATGTCAGAGGTTTTAAGATATATCCGGCAACGTTTAAGTTGTAGGCTTGTACTCTATCTTGATCTTGATTAGAAGTGGTCATCACTACTACAGGAGTTGTGCATAATTTTGGATCAGAACGCAATTCTTGTAAAAACTCAATGCCACTCATTTTTGGCATATTTAAATCTAGTAAAATCAAACGCCGCTCATTTGGTAAGCTTGGGTATTTACCATGTTCACTCCGCAACATTTCTAGGGCTTCTAAGCCATTACTGGCGAGATAAAGTGGATTGGTAATATTCACTTTCTTAAATGCCCGTTTGACATTCATGACATCAACTTCATCATCCTCCACTAGCAATATATTTATCACTTTTTCCAGCATAATTTTATGCAACAACTCAACTTTTTGTGATTATGATGTAAATCACTTATAAAAAATCAACTTGATTATTAATAATTAATTACTTATGATATTTTTAGTGTTAGTAATTAATGACTTAATAATCATAAACGAAAAAGTATCACTTAAGCTCACTATTATTGTAAATGAGCATGTTAATACCTGTCCTCAGCCATTAGTGAGAGTTGTGTATAAACATTTTGCACCATGAGCTTGAGCAGTTTTACTCTATAGATTGCTTCATCCAAGTAAAGTGAAAACTGCTGCCAAGACCAGATTGAGAATCTAAAGTGATCGTACCTCCTTCGGTTTCGACAATTTTTTTGACGATCGCCAAACCAATGCCAGTGCCTTCCTGGCGATCGCGCTCTGTTAAAGTTTGGAAAATCGTAAACACTTTTTGTTGATATTCTGGAGCAATACCAGGCCCGTCATCGGCAACGGTAAATTTGTAGTAACTACCTTGGTCGGTCACAGAAATTTTCACCTGACCATCCAAGCGCGAGTGATGCTTAATCGCATTTTCAATCAAGTTGGTAAATACTTGTTGCAGTGGCATCCGCTTAGTAATCAAATTAGGCATTTGTGAGGCGATTTCAATGTGAAAAGTTGCTGGCGGCGTGAGAGAATCAATAACTTCTTCGAGTAATTCACGGACATTGACCACAGATAAATCTGTATGAATGCGACCAACCCGCGAGTATTCCAACAAACCATTAATCAGTCCTTCCATCCGTCGGACTCGACCGCGGAGCAAGTTTAGCTGTTGTACGTTTTCTGGGGGAAGTTGACCATTCAGGTCTTCTTCTAACCATTGTGAGAGATTAGCGATCGCTCGCAGCGGTGCTTTTAAATCATGAGAAGCTACATAAGCAAACTGGTCTAATTCCTGATTGCGCTTTTGTAAAATAGCCGTGGTTTGGCTAAGGATAGTATTTAAACTAGTGAGTTCTGCTGTGCGTTCTTGCAGTGAGAGTTCTATTTGTTTGCGATCGCTAATATCAATACATGAACCAATAAACCCGGCAAACACACCATCCGGCAAAAACCTGGGCGTGCCTGTATCTAAAATCCAGCGATATTCCCCATCAAAGCGCCGCAGGCGATACTCCATCACAAACGCCTTGCGGGCATCAAAGGCATTTGTATAAGCATTCATACACCGTTCTAAATCCTCTGGATGTATCCCTGCTACCCAACCATTACCTAACTCTTGTACCATTGTGCGACCGGTAAATGCTAACCAGCCTTGATTAAAAAACGTACAGCCTTGATCTAAGCCAGACATCCAAATCATCACAGGTGCGGTATCTGCGATGATGCGAAATCTGGCTTCGCTTTCTTCTAAGTCTGCCTGGGTAGGTTGGGGTGTATTCAGATCCATCACTGTGCCGATATAGCCAATAACTGCACCGTTGGCTTGAGTTTCCGGAGCAGCTTGGCAAAACACCCAAACACTTTTATCTGGAGAATGTCGGAAGCGAAACTCGCATCTCAAGGGCTGTAAATCTGGCACACTGCGCCGCCAGGCCTGTTCTACGAGTGGTAAATCATCGGGGTGAATAGTATTACGCCAACCTTGACCAAGGGATAATCCAGGTGAACTACCCGCTAATTCACACCATTGTTCATTCACATAAAGGTAGTTACCTGACAAATCTGTGCGAAAGATACCAACTGATGACATTTTTGCTAAAGAAGCATAACGAGGCTGATTTTCTCTTAATATTTGTTCACTTAACTGGCGTGGTGATAAAGCAGATGCACAGGCTCCAGATTCACTTTTTGGGTCTGGCAGATTTTCACCTTGGAAAATTAAAAAAATAATTTCTCCTTGTTGATTAGCGATCGGCTTAAGGGAAAAATTAAAAGTTAATAAACGATCGCCTCTGCCTAATATTTCCACCTGATAATGTATAAATTCACCTGTGGCAGCCCGCGCTACAGCTGTTTTGATTTCTTGTTGAGTCTGCTGGGAGTTCTGCCACCACCCAGCTTCCCATAACGGACGGCCAATTACGTCGCTGCTAGTAACTCCAATAAAATTTAACGCTGACTGATTAATTTCTAGAAGGTTGCCCTCTGGTTGCATTAAGCCAATGAATTTGATAGTTTGATGCAAAATATCTTTAATTGATAGATAGCATTCACTCTTTTCTAATCTAATTTCACTACTTTCTGATTTTTCCATTTTGTTCAGCTTTTCAGCTATAAACTATTATGAAATATTGTAGTAGTTTACTCCTTGGTTAATTGTCACGAAAGATTGTTAAAGGCGAGAAATTGCCATAAATATTCCATATTTGGTGGTAAAATATCCATACATCTATGGCTAGATATTTATATCTATCCATTTGAAAAAATTAGAAAATCCTACTTCTATCGGTGGATGCAAGACCTTTGCAATATCATCTATCTTTGGTTTGGGAAAACATAGATTAAGTTGCTTACAAAAGCGTACTAGAAAAGACGCTATCAATATAGAGTGAGTTGAGCGATGAACGAAATAAGCATTATTTTAATCGAGGATCACGATTTAACTAGAATGGGGCTAAAGGCGGCATTACAGTCGCAAAGTGGTTTGAAAGTCATTGGAGAAGCAGCCAATGCAACCCAAGGAATGAAACTGCTAGAAACAGCAAAGCCAGATGTCGCAGTGGTAGATATTGGCTTACCTGACATGGATGGAATTGAACTCACCCGCAAATATAGACGTTATCAAGCGGAGACTGGACAAACAGCTACCAAAATCCTGATTTTGACAATGGATCACACAGAGGATGCGGTATTGGCGGCGTTTGCGGCTGGTGCAGACTCTTACTATATGAAAGAAACCAGCATTAGTAAGTTAACAGAAGCCATCCAAGCAACTTACAGTGGTAACTCTTGGATTGATCCGGCGATCGCTAATGTAGTATTACGCAAGATGCGCCAAGGTATTCCCGGTGAAGCCCAAAATGGTGACAAACCCAAGACCGTGAAAATCGAAGCCTTAGCCACAGAATACGAGCAAGTTCTAGAAACCTATCCCCTCACCCAACGAGAGTTAGAAATTTTAGAATTAATTGTCGCAGGTTGCAGTAACGGTCAAATTGCCGAAAAACTCTACATTACCGTTGGTACAGTTAAAACCCACGTCCGCAACATCTTAAACAAACTCTGTGCTGATGACCGTACCCAAGCCGCCGTGCGTGCTTTACGTTCTGGGTTAGTTGCGTAAGAAGTTGGGGCAGAGAAAGTACAAAGGTAAAAGGCAAAAGTTCAAACAATAAAATCATCTTTTGACTTTTGACTTTTGACTTGATTAATTACCCCAACCTTGATAGCAAAATCTCAGCAATTCGCCTAGCTGCGCCTGGTTGACCCATGCGCCGTAAACCATTTTCGGCGATCGCTTGTAAGCTGTCAGGATCTTGGAGCAGCGATCGCATCACCTTCGCTGCTTGGGACGGCTGCTCAATTAAAATCAAAGAAGAGCCTAAAAGACGGCTTTGGGCTTCGGCAAAAGCTGGATTGTATTGTGGCCCCTGACCGGGAATTGCGATCGCAGGCTTACCTAAACCAACAAATTGTTCTGTAGCAGTCCCCGCCATTGCGATCGCCACATCTCCCAAATGCAAACAATCGTTATAAGCTTGTTGAGAGAAAAGCAAATAAGCATTGCGTTGCTGATAAATTAAAGCATTAGTATCAGGTAAAGAAATGGGAGATTCCGTGTGGGGTCGCCAACCTTGAACGTGTAAGCTAAAGGTTAATTGATTGGTATCTAATCCAGGTGCGATCGCAGCTAAAAACACCACACTACCAAAAGTATGCCCTGCTGCATCTCGTTCTTGAAAACTAGCCAGCAGTGCAGATACAGCTTCTAGAATTAATTGCCAATTGTGATAAGCTTCTGGTGGGCGAGAACCAGGAAGCAGGGTAACAACTAATGGTCTGGCTAGTTCTTGTTGTTGGATATCAGCAGTGTAAAATCGTTGCACAGGAAAACTAGGTTCTAAATTATCCATCATGGGATTTCCCACATCAAAGGCGGGAATGGGCCATTGTTTTAAGATTTCCGTAGTCAAACTATCTCTGGGAAACACCGCCCGACAACGGCGACGACTCATTAACCAACGTTCCCAAGGATGGTAAATTGAACCAGAAAAATTTTCCCAACGCGCAGACTTAGATTGGCGTTGTAACAATCCTGTTTCATCCCGCACATAATATTCAGATTTTGCAGTGCCGACAAAAGCATAATTCGCGCCACTAAAATAGGCAAACAACAGCGGGACAATATCTCCTACTGCTAAAATTGCTGCTTGCTTACCTGATTTTTTTTGCGAACTCACCCACCGCCGCATCGCTTGGATTTGGCTGAGAGTCAACTGTACTAAACCGCCGCGTACATCCCGCATCAGTTGGCGGTTATCCATATATATAAAACCACCAGAAGGCATCGTCCGCACTGAACCAATCAAAGGAATACCCAAATTTTGATAAGCATGTCCTTCACCCACCAACGGTAAAGCAAACATCTCTGGTGGGTTTGATTGTTGCTGGAATGCTTGCACAATTCTGACTGCGATTATATCCTCGCCATGACCATTACTTAAAAATAGTAAGCTTAAGCGAGAACTGGTAGATGGTGAATGACTCATAAGAAACAAAACATCAATATTAACTGTCAAAATAATTTGTAATTGATAATTCGTAATTCGTAATTAACCCATAAAAGATAGCTATGGGGTTTTCTAAAAATAAATTATCCATTTTCTGAGGTGGACATCCTGCCCGCCCTGAATCTGGAAAATAAATTTCCATTTTGTGGGGTGGGCATCTTGCCCGCCTTGGTATGGGACGGGTGAGGACACCCATCCCACAAAAAATATTCTATATTTTTTTATTTGGAAGTTTATCAGCAAGTGACGTAGGCTTACATCCTGTAATTACGAATTACGAATTACGAATTAGTAATTATTTTGTTATGCAAATTTCTAAAACAGCAATTTTAACTGTAGCTACTTTAGCGGCTAGTAATGTCACTCAACAAGCACTAGCTGCACCAACTACCCCAGCCACCGAGACTAAAAAAGATGTCATAGTTCCGGTAATTGAAGAAACTCCTATACGCACAGAAGCAATTTCAGCACCGGAAACCGTCATCACGCCGCAATTCTCCCAAAAATCCACAGTTATTAACAAAAGTTCGCCAGTCGTAGTGACTCCAGTTAATCAAAGCAATAATACTGTGAAACTGCCGACATCTTTACCGACAGATAATAACTTAGTCGTCACCGCTACAGATGTCCAGATAGTAGGCGCAACTGCGGAATTACAAGAAATTGTCCGCCGAGTGATTAAAACCCAGCCTGGGGGAGATACCAGCCAAAACCAGCTACAACAAGATGTTGCAGCAATTTTAGAGACTGGTTTATTTACCAGCGCCAACGTTAATAGCCGCAGCACAGCCGCAGGGTTAAGTGTAACTTATCAAGTGCAACCAGTAATAGTGCGATCGCTGCAACTTTCCGGTGCAAAGGTACTAACTTATCAAGTAGTACTCGAACGTTTTCAACCGCAATTTGGTAGCGCCATCAGTCCCGCCGGACTGCAAAAAGCAGTGGAACAGGTAAACAAATGGTACAGCGACAACGGTTATAACTTGGCACGAGTCCTATCAATTAAACCCAGTCGTGAAGGAATTTTAAATATCAACGTCGCCGAAGGTTTGGTAGGCGATATTAAATTTCGCTTTGTCAACGATGATGGTCAAACTGTTGATAGTAAAGGTAATCCCGTAACGGGAAGGACTAAACCCGAATTTTTAAGGCAGCAAATTCAACTGAAAACTGGGCAAATATTTCAAGAAAAGTTAGTCCAACAAGATATCCAGCAATTATATCGCACAGGCTTATTTTCTAGTGTAAATGTTGCTTTAGAAGGTGATGCCTCTAAGTTAGATTTAGTGTATGAACTCAAAGAGAATGGCGCACGGGCGATTAATTTGGGTGGAAGTTATAACGCTGATTTAGGAATTGTAGGTACTGTTAATTATCAAGACCAAAATGTTGCTGGAAAGAACAATATTTTAAATCTAAATGTGGGTGTAAGTAGCCGTGATTTGCAATTTGACGGGAAATTAATTAATCCTTATCGTCCCAACAATCCTGATAGTTTAGGTTACACCATTAACGGTTTTCGTCGCCAAGAACTTTCCGAAACTTTTGACGACACCATTAAGTTAGCTAACGGTGACAAAGTGCGAGAAGGGCAAATTGGCGGAAGTGTCAGCTTGCAAAGACCGATTGATGGCTGGGATGCTTCTTTAGGATTGAATTATACTCGAACAACAATCCGCGATCGCCAAGGTAATATCAACTCAACTGATGCCAAAGGTAATCCCTTATCTGCCAGTGGTACAGGTATTGATGACTTAACTACCGTCTCTTTCACCGCCGCTAAAGACAAACGCGATAACCCACTCAACCCCACTCAAGGTTCCTTACTAAAATTAAGTACAGAACAATCTATCCCCATCGGTCAAGGTAATATCTCCCTCAACCGCGTCACAGCCAATTATAGCCAATACGTGCCAGTCAAGGTATTCGATAGTAAACAACCGCAAGTATTCGCCCTCAACGTCCAAGCTGGTACTGTAATTGGCGATTTACCACCTTACGAAGCCTTTAACTTAGGTGGTTCCAACTCGGTGCGCGGTTACGATGCAGGTAAAGTTGGCAGTGGACGCAGTTACGTTTTAGCTTCCGCAGAATACCGCTTCCCCATCTTACCCATAGTTGGCGGTGTGTTATTTGCCGACTTTGGCTCAGACTTAGGTTCTGGTAGCACTGTTTTAGGAGATCCAGCGGGTGCGCGTGATAAACCAGGTTTCGGCTTTGGTTATGGTGCTGGCGTGCGTTTAGATTCACCACTGGGGTTAATTCGTGCTGACTATGGCATTAACGACCAAGGCGAAAGTAAAGTGCATCTGGGTATCGGTCAGAGGTTTTAACAGTGTTTACTGCTCCGAAAAACTTATCTA
>JAGKSW010000160.1 GCA_018993265.1 Nostoc sp. TH1S01 | reverse complement strand
CGCGCAAGTGCTTGTTGTTGCAACAGCTTTTTTTCTTCTGCCGTCATCTCCACCCTGTAAGTCCTTTGACGACCGACCATAGCACTGAATGTTTAAAGGATGTGTGTATATGCTTACCCTACACCTAATAAATTTCCCTTGTCAATTCGCTACGAACTTGTGCAAAGCTGTACTAAGTTGCTTTCAGAAATAGTATTTCTACTCCCCACTCCCATCCCAGGCTATTATCTTTGACTGCAACTTGGTATTAATTGGCAAGTGAAACAACCTCTGGGCAATGCAGTACATTTGTACTATAATAGATATAGCGTCCACAAATCCTAGTGCAGTGCAACTATGATCAAGCATTACATTCTCAATCTCAATCCTACTGCCAAGCACGAATGGGATCGCTGTATTTTACGTGACCCACTGACGGCAAAACGTCCAGACTTCTCCCGATTAATTGCCGAAGCAGTTGGTGCTGATACAGGAAGTTATTTAATCAGTGTAAATATTGAAATACAGGTATTAGAACAAGCCGCAGTACCGCAAGCTGAACAACTTTCACTTTCTTTTCCAGAGGTAACTGTTCAATCGCCCATGAGAGAAGCGGCGTAAAGGGGGAGCAGAGGAGAGGAGAAACTTACCACTGTAATTGAATTGGCCCACCAAACTTCCGCATCTCTGCAAAAAATTGTCCTTGCGCTCCTCCGTCTGGTAGGGTTGCTAAATAAACTGCTGTTTCTGCGCCTTCTTCTGCGGTGAATGGCGCATTCTCACCTCCCATATCAGTTTTCATCCAACCAGGAGAATAGGCATTAACAAGAATATTCTCATTTTGGAGTTCCCTAGCTAGAAGTATAGTTAGCCCATTGATCCCGACTTTGGAAAGTCTATAGGAAGGTGCTAGTGGGTAGTAGTCACCGCCCATTGTATGCAAAGAAGCCATTTCGGTAGAAACGTTAACAATGCGACCGTAGTTGTTGAGTTTCATCAAGGGGATTAAAGCTTGAGAAATTCTCAGTACTGCTAGAACATTAGTGTTAAATGTAGCTTGCATTGTTTCTAGCTGAACAGTTAATAAGCTGGATTCTTCCGGTGTGGCGGTAGGATTAACACCAGCGTTATTCACCAGAATATCCACCTTACCGTAGGTTTGCTGTAGCCATTGGGTAAATTTTGAAACACTAGTATCACTATTTACATCGAGTACATGATAGTTGATGTCTAGCCCTTCACTAGATAACTGCTGCTTGGCTGCTAGACCATCTGTTTGATTACGGCTGGTTAACACAACATGAATACCTTTTTGAGCCAATTTTCGGGAGATAGCATATCCTAAGCCACGATTGCTACCTGTAACTACGGCAATCTTGGTTTGAGTTGTCATGTTGATAACTTTTAAATAACTGTTAGTTTTACTTTACTGAGATGTTATAAATTAATCAAATTGATTGAAATAATGTGTTTCATCGATGGGATTAATAGATTTATCTGCCGTTGATCTCAACTTGCTGGTTGCTTTTGAGGCACTTTTTGAAGAAAAAAGTGTGACAGCCGCAGCTACAAGGCTGTATTTAGGGCAACCAGCCATGAGTGCAGCTTTAGGAAGATTACGCACGCTATTTCAGGATGATTTATTTATCCGAATTGGCAGAGAAATGCAGCCTACAGCGAAAGCAGTGGCAATTACACCCGGTATCAAAGCAGCTTTACAACAAATTCGGCAAACATTAGCCGCCAGCCAAACATTTGATGCCACAAATTCTCAAACCACTTTTACAATTGGCAGTTCAGATTACACCAGCCATGTTGTAATGCCCAAACTTTTGCAGGTTTGTCATCAAATAGCGCCAAACATTAATTTTCGCTTGATTGGTTTTGCCAAAGACTCGGTAGGAGAACTATTAGAAAATCGAGAGATTGATTTAGCTTTGGGTGTGTTCCAAAATCCACCCAGGCAAACCATACAGATGCCGTTATTTACAGAACACTTTGTTGGCATTTGTCGCCGAGGACATCCTGTGATTACTCAAGATGCGATCGCACCAGAAAGTTTTGCGAATCTGCTCCATGCTCTGTTTACCATCAGACAAGATGAAGTTGGTGAAATTGACAAAGTTTTGGCTCAGTCCAATCTCCAACGCCGAGTTGTTTTGACGACTCCCCATTTACTAGTGCTACCAGCAATTATTTCATCTAGTGACTTAGTGGCTGCTGTACCATCACGGTTAGTAACATCCTTGGCAGATCAAGGTGCAGTAGAAATTTTTGAACTGCCTATACAAACACAACCGTGGATGATTTCAATGTTGTGGAGCCGACTAACAGATCAGGATCAGGCAAATTGTTGGTTACGACAGATGCTCAAGAGTATTTGCGAGGAAATTTAAAACACAAAATTCTTGGAGTGGACAAGGGAGACAAGGGAGATGGATGACCCTGAGAGAGCGAAAATTTTGACTAAGTTCTGTATAAATTTAGTCTGTAAATCTGGTTTTTTGTGGCTATTTCAGTACATTTTTACTATAATAGATATATCCAGTAAAGGTTATAGTTTTCTACGCCAAAAAGCATCTTTTTGATTTCAAGATGTGACTATTTTTTCACTATTCTAGCAGAAGTTTGAAAGCAGAGACATAGAAGTATTTAGGCATATTTCTGATATGTCTTTTGCTATGTGATGAATTGAGATTTTTAGAGGAAGATTATTTGATGATGCAAATGAGTCATTATCCATCTGCGATCGCTCAGGCTGCTCAACGTGTAAATGAACTAGACTCGCAGTTGATGGCTGTACAGCAGCAAATTAACCGCTTTGAAGGGAATGCAGACCGCGCGGCGGCTTTTGATGTAGATTTGAAAAATGATGCTCAACGCAAGGCGCGGCGGTTTGAAGTGCTGCTGTTGAATCACGAATATCAAAAAGCGGTGGATACCCAAATTCAACTGACTGTAGAAAAAGCTAATGCGATCGCGCATTTAGAATATCTGCGTAACCAGTTTAGTGTAGCGAAGTTAGAGGCAAGATTAGCGATCGCTCAACAACTGACTGATTATGAATCACGGGAATTAGTCGGTTTGTAGTTTATATGTAGAGACTTTGCAGTGCAAAGTCTCTACTCAATTAATTATGCAGCTTGATTAGATTCAGACAAGCTAGAACGCGCATTCAACGACAGCATGACGCGAGAAATACCTGTTACCACAATACTAGAACCTAACAATGTGCCTAGTAGCCAAGGTACGTTGCTGGGAAACTGGAACCAAATAAGTGCGCCTAAAAATAGGGTAATAATCCCATTACCTAACACCCATGTCCAGTTTTGTTGTGGACGTAAGCGGAATGCCAAAATTAACTCGAATGTACCTTCTGTGAGCAAAAAGCTACCGAGTAACAGGGTGAGTGTGAGAATACCAGTCCGAGGATAAATTAATAGCATCACACCTGTAGCAATGTAAAGTCCGCTTAAGAGAACTTTCCACAGAAAACCTCCTTCGCGGCGGGTATGAGTAGCATAAACGAGCTTGGCAAATCCCGCAGACATCAGAATTAGCGCCACCCAAGTCTCAGCAAATATGGTTGTAATCACAGGTAAGGCGATCGCTACAATCCCTAAAATAATCAAAAGAGCGCCAATTACAATTGAAGTATTGACTTGCTTGTTAATATCGCTAGACTGGTTGCTATTAGTAGTAATATCGTTTCTCATACAAAATTTTTCCTTAATCTTGAGCGAACTCTAAGATTAGGTTAAAAATTTTTTCTCAGGCTAGACAGAGCCTTAAGGTAGACAGCTTGGTAATAAATTAATCCTGAGCATCCTCAAAATTTACTACCTTAGTATTACTCAAGTCTATTTTCCCTGAACTCAATAATTGAGCAATTTGCTGATTAATAGCTGTGATATCAAAACGCTGGCTGGCAGTCTTTCTAGCATTATCAGCGATCGCTGTAGTTATTTCTATTTCTTGAACACAGGTGTTAATTAAGTTGGCTAGTTCTTGAAAGTCGCCGGGTGTGGTTAAAAAACCATTTACCCCATGTTCGACTAATTCGATAGCGCCGCCGGCTTTGGCTGCAACTACAGATGTACCGCACAACATGGCCTCAACAATCACTCTACCAAAGGGTTCTGGTGCAGTGGAAGTATGAGCCACTAAATTGCAGGCGGACATTAATTGTGGAATATCAGCACGAAACCCTAAAAATTTGACGCGATTTTCTAACCCAACTTTGGCAACTTGTTTGTGTAATTCTTGTACATAATCTTGTTCGCCAAATAAAGCATCACCAACTAAAAGTGCTGTGACTTGTGGCGGACATTGTGCTAATGCTTCTAGTAAAATATGTTGTCCTTTCCAGGGTGCAAGACGGCTGAAATGTCCAACAACAAATTTGCCTTCTATGTTTAAATCTTGTCTGATTTTTTTAATTTCAACCTCAGAAATTTGATATTTTTGACTATCAAATCCGTTATAAACAACTGCTGTAATTTCTGACTTACCTCCAGCTTGTACAAATGCTGTTTGACTAGCTTGCGAATTAGCGATGACTAATGAGGCAAAATTATTAGCTAAGGTAACGGCTACTCGTAAGTTAATTGGGCTAAAGTGTTCTGAAGAAAGAATATCGTGTAAATGATAAACTAAGGGTCGATGAGCTAAAACACTTGCTAGTGTGCCAATAACTAGTGCTTTTTGGGTATTGGCATAAATTACATCATATTTCTTAGCTAAGTTTACAACTTTAATTATTAAAGGTGCTAGTTGTTTAATGCTGCTTAGTGCTTGGAATAAGTTACTTTGTTTTTGGACTTGAATTGGTTTTGTTGTTAATACTTCAACAGGGATTTGATGCTGCTGGAGTAATGTTTTAAAATCCCCATCGGCAAACAAGCCAACCAAAGCGCGATCGCGGTATGGTTTAGCAATATCCATTAAACAAAGTTCTGCACCGCCTGGTTTACCACTTTGGTCTAAAAATAGAATTTTCATAAAATATTTAATATTTTTAAAATTTAGGTTTTAAGCTAATATGACATCCCGCACTTTTTGCGCTATCAAAGACCAGTCATAATTAGTTAACGCGTACTGGCGGCAATCTTGACGGGAAGGAATTGGGATTTTTCCTAAGAGGATACTTTCTAATTTTTCGGCAATGGCGTAAACTTCAGTTGAGCTAGTAATTAAATCTTGTGAAAATTGCGTTAAAATTTCTGGCATTCCCCCAACAGGCGTACATAAAACAGGCGTTCCACAAGCTAAAGATTCAACTAATGCTAAACCAAATCCTTCAAAAGATTGGCTAGGCATAACTGTTAAATCAGCAGCTTGGTAGGCTATGGGTAATTGCTCATCTGGTAGAAAACCTAAAAATTTAACTGTATTTTCTAACCCTAATTCTTTAGCCTGCTGTTGTAGTGCATCTTGCATATAACCACGACCAGCAATTGCTAACCAAACATCAGGATTTTTAGGTTTAATTATAGCTAAAGCTTGCAATAATTTATCAATACCCATGCGATAAACTAAGCGGCGAGATGTAAATAATATCTGTCGATCATCTGGCCAGCCTAATTGCTGTCTTGCTTCTTTTTGTGATAAATTTGGCTGAAACCGATGAATATTTACTCCACCAGGAATAATGTGAATTTTTTCCCAAGGTATTTGATATTGCTGATGTAAAATATTGCCGAATGCTTTGCTAAGAACAATAAAGCGATCGCAGCGATTATAGGTGCTTTTTTCAATTAACAACCGCTTGATAATAATAGTCAATTTATTAGTAGTTACTTCTTGCTCACTTTCTGATGCCCAAGGGCCATGAAAGTTAAAGGTAATAGGTATATTTTTTGGTAAAATATCCATAATCGGAAAGCTATATAATGCAAAATGCAAATTAATTGCATCTGGTTTTCCGATGCGGCTGTTTTTAAAGTTATTGCGAATAGACCAAAGTCTTTGCCAAATTGGCATATCAGGAAAAGCTAAGTTGGTTAACTTAATTGGTGAATTTAAGTCAGTATTTGGTAAACCAACTCCACATAATTCTATTTGGTCTTGACGCTCCGCTAACTGATGAGTTAGCTCATAAATATACCTTTCTAGTCCTCCAGGCGTTTTGGGAAACCAGCCTAACCCAAGTGCAAGTATAGATGCAGATTTAGTCTGAAAATTTTCTTTTTTACATTCCACTTACTTCTCTCCTATGATTTGTTGAGTGTATATATTATTACTAACACTCTCAGCTTAAATACTTTTTGAATTTTGCAGTAGATTGATTTGACTAATACTTATTTTCTGAGATTTTTACAAAAATCAGCACTTTTTAGGTCTTCCTATATGCAGATTTTGATTTTAGATATCTAACTACTAAAATTTCAAAAGCTAACCATAAAAGAAAATGTTTTTTGCAGTAAACCCTAATTTATAAACTATTTATCTGTTGATGTCAACCAAAAATTGTGTTGTTTAAATTCCACCATTGTTCTACTAAATAGTTTCTAAGTAAGCAATTATATTAATTTTGAGTAGAATTCTTGGTTTAATGTATTCAGTTTTACTTTTATTAGCTATTTGCCAGTAGATTTTGATACAAAGATAAAGATTATTCTAGGAGTTACTAGCAGCTACTTTAAAAATCTGTGTGTTTTTCATAAATTTTATGTAAATATCAATTTTAAAATACCCAGTGTTTGTTATCTATGTAATATGTCTTGGAAAATTAAGGTTAATTACTAATCTTTATTTTTGCAACTTCCAGCAGGCAACCTGATATCGGGTGAAAATATACATAACATCTCCCCATAGACATTAGTCTATTATTAATCATTTAAATAACCAGGGTTTTTTAAACATTATCTATTGATACTTATTTGTGTTGATTATATTAGTCAGCACAAAACTACCTGCACGCCATTTGTTGATAGGTAATTTTTAGCCAACACTATTTTATTGGCTAAATTTTTGGTATCTAACTTTAATTAAAAACATAATTTAAATATTAAGTAGATTATGCAGAAAAATACACATAAGCGTTTTAATAAGATTCATCAACAACTTAATAAATACATTCAAAGAATATTAAAATCAGGCAATCATCGCCAATTAAAACCAATTTATTTTATGCTCATGGGATTAGCTGTAATATTTATAGCTTTTTCTCTTGATATAACTGCTGAAACCAGCGTCACAGGAGTAGCAGCTAGTACCTATAAAACATCCTGGATAGGTAATACTTTTGGCGGTGGTAATAAGTGGGTACAAAATAATATTGAAGCAATGTATGTTGCACCAGATGGCACAGTTTATACTAACAGTCATTGGGATGAAGCTGGTAGAGAAGCAGGTATATATAAAGATGGCAATATAATTGGCGCTGTAGAAGAAACTCATGGCTGGAGTCGCAGTGGTGGTAAAGCAGTAACAGCCAATAGTAAATATATTTATATTGCCTTAGCGCAAGGCTCAATTGGTAAAACAGATGAAGATTATCCACCGGAAAAGATAACTTGGTACACTGTCAGACGCTATAACTTATCGGGAAAACCAGCACCTTTTAATGGGGGAAGGGGTTGGGATAAAAGTATGTTAATTATCAGTAATCAAAGTGAAGTTACTGGATTAGCAACTGCGGGAAATGAGTTATATGTGAGTGATTCTGCAACTAATCAAATTCGCGTATACAATAGCGAAACTATGCAGGAACTACGTAGTTTTAGTGTAGTGAATCCAGGCGCGATCGCTATCGATAAACAAGCAAATCTCTGGGTTATCCAAAACCAAAATAAAATTTTGCGCTATTCTCCCACAGGTAAGCAATTAGCGGCACAAATTACTAATATCACTAAACCAACTGCGATCGCAATTGATCATCAAGGTAGACTTTTAGTTGCAGATAACAGTCAGCGTCAGCAAGTATTAATTTACAACATCAAAAATCAGCCTGTGCAGGTTGGCACTTTTGGGATGAAAGGCGGGATTTATGCAGGTACGCCTGGAGAAGTGCAACCATTAAAACTATATGGCATTACTGGAATTGGCGCAGATAGTTCTGGGAATATCTATGCTAATTGCAATGGATTTAACAACTCCGGTACAGACTTACGCAAGTTTTCTCCATCGGGGAAACAAATATGGCAATTGCACGGATTATTATTTGTTGATAACGCCGATGCAGATCCCAATACAGATGGTTTAGAAGTGTTCACGAAACAAGAACACTTCTTGATGGACTATAACCAGCCTACAGGCAAGCAATGGACTTACAAAGCTTACACCTTAAATCCCTTCAAATATCCCCAAGATCCCCGCTTACACACTTCCCCGGATGCTACCTTTGTTCGTCGCATCCAAGGTAAGCGGTTTTTGTTCATCACAAATATGTATGCTAGTTTTATGCAAATTTACCGCTTCGACCCTGCTAAGGATGGTAAGATTGCGATTCCGGCTGGGATGTTTGCAGGGACAAATGGCGGTGGAGAAAAATCAGTTAACGGAAATTGGCCGCCGCATCAACCAAATAAAGGAGAATGGATTTGGCGCGATCGCAACGGTAACGGTGCATTTGATCAAGGTGAATATGATCAAAGCGAAGACTATCCCTACTTAGGTGGTTGGTGGGTTGATAGTAAAGGAGATATTTGGAAAGCTTTACGGACTCAAGATGGAATTGGGATTCGTCACTATCCCCTCCAAGGACTCGATAAGTATGGTAATCCTATCTATAGCTATAGTTCCATGCAGAAGCAGAAAACTCCTAGCATGATTACCGATGTGCGCCGCATTGAATACTTCCCACAAACCGATACAATGTATTTATCAGGCTTTACTGTTGATCATCCTGCGATCGGTGATGATGCAGGAGTCGTTGGTTCGGAAATTATCCGTTTTGATAATTGGCGTAAAGGTAACAATCCCACACTTCGTTGGCGCATTGTAATTCCCCACGACACCACAGGTAAGCGCGAAGTATCCACCGCCGCTATGAGTGTTGCTGGCGATTATGTATTTGCTGTGAAAATGAAAACGGCAGAGGTTTATGTTTACGATGCCAAAACAGGTGCTACTGTTAAAACACTAAAACCCGGCCCAGAAGTTGCAGGTGAAAGTGGTTGGATTGATATACCCCAAGGTATTCGTGCTTTTCGGCGTTCCAATGGTGAATATGTAGTTTTTGTAGAAGAAGATTGGAAAGGTAAAGTGATTATGTATCGCTTTAACAGTTAACTATTCATACAGACTACAAAATTATAGCAGTCCTAAATCATTTGTGAACAACAAGATCCCCGACTTCTTTGAGAAGTCGGGGATCTGAGCCTCTCAATTTTTACATCTCATGTAGGATTGCTATAGTAGACTTCATATAAAGCCCTGAATTATTTAATAATTCAGGGCTTTATATTGATTAACAAAAATTTTTTATTTCAATATCTAATACCAGGTCTTGATTACTTATTAAAATCACAAAACCCCACCTTGCTATTCGCTTCTCCCTGTTCACAGCAAGGAATTGGGTGTGGTGTGCTTTGATTTTAGGGATTATAACTAACAGGACTTGATATAAAAATGTATTACATTGATACTAAAAAATATATCTTTATTAAGATTAGAAATTACTTTAGATTCAAAATTATTTTTTTGCTAAAGAAATAAAAATAGGGATTACATCTAGATGGGAATTGAATTATCATGCTAAATATGTTTATTTTCTGATCAGATAAAAATATATGCAGTCGGAAAAAACAATCTGAAGTAATTTAAATTGTAACCATTATGTAGTTATTGTGTTTTTAATATTATCGCTATCAGCGGTTATAAAAAGTTAAATATTCAACAATAACTATCAATCAAGTTTGAGCATTCTATATCTAGTGATTCCTGTATTGTTTAATTAAACATATATGCAAATCAAAACATATTTACAACAGTTACAAAAACTAGTTCCAAGCATTTTGCTAGAGCGAATGCAATATATTCATTCCAGCTTACTAACGCATTGGATTTTACTTCAAGGCAGTCAGCAATTAACATTTAACCAAAAATCTGCTATGGTATTTTCTCCCCACCAAGATGATGAAACATTTGGTTGTGGAGGAATGATTGCTTATAAACGAGAGCAAGGTATTCCAGTAATAGTTGTATTTCTTACTAATGGACAAGGTTCAAGAGATATAGATACCGAATCCAGAAATAAAATTATTCAAACTCGTAAACAAGAAGCAATTCACGCATTAAATATCTTGGGTGTAGATACATCAGCTATTCATTTTTTAGAGAAAGCAGATGGTCATTTACAAACTTTAAAACCTGAAGAAAAACAAGAAGCGATCGCCCAAATCACCGAACTCTTCAAGCATTATCAACCAGAGGAAGTTTATGTACCTCATAGAAAAGATTGTCATCGAGATCATGAGGCTACCTACCATCTAGTGAAAGCTGCAATTAAGCAAGCAGAAATTAAAGTTGAACTGCTGCAATATCCTATTTGGTTATTCTGGAGAGCGCCATTATTTATTATGCTCAAATTATCAGATATAGCCGCAGCTTACAGTTTTTCAATTACCTCTGTGCAGGATAAAAAAAATCAGGCGATCGCTACCTATACATCTCAGCTTGAAAGTTTACCTCCTGGTTTCGTCAAGCGTTTTTTGGGTGCTTATGAAATATTTTTTAAAGTTTAATCTTAATCTAAAAATTCAGTAGACAGAATGCTGAAAAATCAGAAAAAATAATTCTAAATTCTGGATTCTGCATTCTGAATTCTTATCTATCAATGACATATTTAGAGAAAAATTTTATGAGAATATTACATATTACAAATCATGTAGAAAAAATAGGTAATGGAATTGTTAACGTAGCAGTAGACTTAGCCTGTCTACAATCTCAAGATGGTCATGATGTGGCTGTTGCTTCTGCTGGTGGCGAGTTTGAAACATTACTAGCACGTCATAACGCTAAACACTTTCAATTAGATCAATCCAGACAACCACTCAATCTACTCAAAGCTGTTTGGCGTTTTAGAGAAATTATCCAGCAGTTTAAACCAGATATTGTCCATGCACACATGATGACAGGAGTTGTGCTGGCAGGAATTTTAAGAAAAGCCTACAAATATAATTTAGTTTCTACAGTTCACAACGAGTTTCAGCGCAGTGCTGTATTGATGGGATTGGCAGATCGGGTAATAGCTGTCAGCCAAGCAGTATCTCATTCAATGGTGCGGCGTGGTATACCTCAGGATAAATTGCGTGTAGTTGCTAACGGCACATTAGATAGTCCTCGCCACCCCAGCATTCAAGATTACCTACCCCTACCCTTACATCGTCCAGCCATCACCACCGTTGCTGGAATGTATACTCGCAAAGGAATTGCAGAGTTAATCACAGCATTTACAAAAATTGCACCAAACTTTCCCGAAGCGCACTTATATTTAGTTGGAGAAGGCCCAGATCGTTCCATATTTGAAGCAATAGTAGAAAACATCCCCTGCAACGCACTACGCCAACGCATTCATTTTGAAGGTTTTCAGCCAGCACCTCAACGTTATATGCTGGCAAGCGATATCTTTGTTCTTGCTTCTTACTGCGAATCTTTTGGTTTAGTGCTAACAGAAGCACGAGAAGCAGGTTGTGCTATTGTTGCCAGCGATGTAGACGGCATTCCCGAAACATTAGATAATCGCCAAGCTGGCATTCTCGTACCACCAAAAGATAGTCAAACCTTAGCCACAGCTTTAGCACAATTACTCAGCAATCCTGTACAACTCCAGTATTGGAAAAATCGTGCCAAACAAAATCTAGAACGGTTCAAAGCATTACGAGTGCATGAGGAAACAATGGCTGTGTACCGCGAATTAGTCAAAAATTATAACGTCCGTGCAGTCATGGATACACAAGAAGTCTTACTCATGAAAACGCCTACTGCTCCCATGCGATAAATCAAGGTGAGAATTCTCAAAAGCTAAGAATTCAGGAGTCAGAATTCAGGAGCCAGAAGGGTTAAAGAATGAGGAACAATATTTAATAAATCTATTTCTTGATTTACTACTGGACTTTATTATTCTGACCCTTCGACAAGCTCAGGGCATCGCTTCTGACTTCTAGCCCATCCCACTTAAATGATTTTGCCACATTCGTCCACATCAATATTATTCAAATTGTTGGACTTGAGATATTGTAAAACTTCTTGATATATCTGACTGCTCACGCGATCGCCTCGTTTGCCATTCTCTAGTTTGATATCATCCACAAAAAAATTGAGGCGAAATTTCATATAGGGAAATCCCTCTTCATATTCCAGCCCTTTCACTAAAACTTGAGGATCTTGCCATTTTTGTCGCGGTTCTTTAAATCTTTCTAACAGCCATTTATTTAACTCCATCACATAATCATCTAAGCGAGTTTCCTCACTTTGAGGATTGGAAATTTTCTGATAAAGTCTCTGAACTCGTCGCTTCAATAAATTGATTTTACGTTCCCATTCCTCAGAAATTAAATAACTATCGTTATCTAGCAAATTTGGATCGCGAATACAAGCACGATACCATTCACGAACTAGTTTAATTAGAGTATCTTGAGTACGAGTTTCATTAAAAATAAAAATAGACCGCTTCTTCCTAATTTCTGTGATGGCTTCCAACCCAATTAAGCTGAGAATCCCTCGATATTCTTCCTGCACATTATTAATTTCATCTTGGGTCATACCGCCTTTTTCGGCAAATTGCAAGGTAACTACTAATGCTTCCAGTCCTTGCTGAATTTCTTCTAGTTTGAAATTAACTTTTTGTTCTGCTAATAAGCGTAGTCTACCGATTTCGTGTTGATTAGCTAGTTCTTGTACTTGATAGTAGCTATCTAGTAATTCCAATTTGCTATCTATATCGCCTAAACTATCAGGATGAGCTAAAATTGCCTCCTGCATCACTCGCTTAACTTCAGGTAAGTCAAATGCAGTTGGCAGTCTTAGGTCTGTAGAAAAGTGATAATAAGATGTAGGACGACTGAGATTGACAATATTTTGCCCTTGAAGATTGCTATTTGGAATATAAATATCACAATGTTTTTCTGGTATATACAGTTGAGTTACCCGTACCCCAATTCTGCGTAATATCGCAATAGTACTATTATCTAGCAGCAACACATCTCCAAATTTAAAAGGCGTATCAATTAATAGGACTACCCCACTAAAAAAGTTTGCTAAAATGCCTTGCGCTGCAAAACCAATGACAAAAGTTGCACCACCCAGTGCAACCCAAATACCTGTAAGATCAACCCCAAATGTTCGTAATACAAACACACCAGCAATGGTGAAAATGATCACAGGAACTACTGCTTCAATCAAAGGTAGCAGTACATCATCCCACATTGCTTCAGTTTGTTGGGTATATTCTCTCAGGTAATAGATAAATACTTGGATAAGAAGTTGTACTAACCAATAGCTAATCGCAACAATCAAACCTGCTAATAATATATTCTCAAAGCCATCAATAATTTGATTATCAGTTAACTGATGTAATGTAAACTTTAAAATAGCTAATACAAAAACTGTCAGTGCCGGATAAGCAGAAACATTAAGCGTTACTAATGCAATGTCTCGTTCAAATTTGCGAAAAATAGAACGCAAGACATAAAATAAAATGACATAAAGTAAAATGCCCCCAATCACTGTAATTAATAAGCTACTCAGAACAAAAGCCCAAGTATTAGTTTCAAATGGTAACAGTTTGTTTAGCATATTAGTAGTTTTATTGCTTTTGTTCGTAATTACTTCATGATGCTAGTAAATATTAAGTAGGGTGTGTTACGGCTATGCAAGGATTTGGAAGTTTGAGAGGTAATGATGAGCCGTAACGCACCATATTTGTAGGGTGCGTTACTACAATTTAAGGTTTACTGACTCCTGATTTATGTGTGCTGAATTGTTACGATTTTGAATTATTCAATTATTATTCAATTTCTAGTTTCAATCCAGGCAGTAAACGCTCCAAATTTTTCAATGATTTTCCTTGCCAAGGCATAGCATTCGAGCCTAAGACAACTAACTGAATTCCTCTTTTCTTCCGCAAATTTAAAACAAATTTTGATAGCATACTAATGCCAGAACTGTTGAGAAACGCTAATTCTCTTAAGTTCAAAGTCATCGTTGCTGGATCAGTAGCAGCAATTTCATTGAGTAGGTTGCTAATCGGTTCATATTCACTCGGCCCCCCAAGACTCAATTCGCCTTTAAAGTTTACTGTTGCAGAATCTGTATCACCTTCAACAAGGTAATCTTCACCCTTAATTTCTTGTATGGCCATAAGATTTTCTCTGCGTAAATCAAAATATCAGTATCAGATACCGACGAATACTATACCTTGATTTGCGCCATCGTAGTTACAGCCATGAGTAAAGGTTCTGG
>JAGKSW010000159.1 GCA_018993265.1 Nostoc sp. TH1S01 | reverse complement strand
GATTTTGGCTGAATAGTCATTAATCATGGTTAATAGTCCTAAGCCAGAAGTTCCTTCTTCTTCGGCACTTTTTTCAATTTGTCGCACATACATTTCATGTGGATCTGAAGCTAGTAATTCGGCGATAAACTCTCTCAATTTATCTTCGCCTCCTGGTTTGATGCTATTACTAGAAAAAATCACGGCTGTAATACTATCGTTATCATTCAAAAAATGAATACCAAACTTTACTTTGTAGTGTGAACTATCATCATTAAACTTCATGGCATTTTCGAGAAGTTCGTTGGCAACATAGCTAACAGCACTCTTACTTTCTTTGATTCTTTGTTCTTGATTTGGTTCGTTATCTTCTACAGGTAAAAAGTTAATGAAGTAGTCAGCAAAAAAGTGTGCTGAAAGGCGGTTGCTTCGCCAACGTTGTTTAATTGGGCGAGAACTGGGTGTAAACGACAGTTCTAGGGAATCATGTTCAGGCGGAAAGGTAGAGATGAAATTCCCAAATAATTCAGTCTTGATTTGAGAGTCTGTGGATAGTTGAGTCATATTCAAGTTGTTATTTGTCATTTGTGATTAGATGCAGAAGTGAAAAAAATGAACAAAGGATAGACGCAGATAATTTAATTAAGAAGAACTTCTTCCTGTCTTTTCAACACTACTAATGTGATGTCATCAAATACTTTTTGTGTGCCAATGTGTCGCCGGACATCTAAAATTACTGCATCTTTAATTTCTGAGGCGGATTTGTGCCAGTTTTGGCTAATAATTTCACATAACTGTTCAATACCGTATTGATTTTTATTGATGTCTTTGGCTTCGGTAATGCCGTCGGTGTAGAGAACAATGCCATCGCCTGGTTGTAATTGTATGGTTGTGTGGCTAATAAAATCGGCAATGTCATCATCTAAGGCAATGGGGAAACCCAAGTCTATTGTGTCAATGCGTTCAATTTCTCTATTGTTGCGGACGAGAATCGTTTCTTCGTGCTGTCCACTGATACTGATTTGCCCTTGACTATAGTTGAGAATTACCAATGTCAAACTCTTGTCAGAGTTCATTCGTTGGACATTTTTGTAGAGGGTGCGGTTGAGGGTATCTAGAAAGCGCACTGAGTCAGATTCGCGAATTTCTTTGAGGAGGCGAACTGCGGTTTGGGTCATTAGCATTAACAACCCGCTTTCTAGTCCATGTCCTGTTACGTCTCCAATACCCAAAGTAACTACGTCGTCTGTGTATAATACGTCATAGTAATCGCCGCCGACTTCATCCGCAGCTTCCATAAAGCCAGCAATATCCAATCCTTCAATGACTTCTAGTTCTTCTGGTTTAGGGAGAATCATCTGCTGCATTTGCCGGAGTATATCAAGTTCGGCACTCATGCGGAGGTTGTCTTGTTGGAGTTTTTCGTTGAGGATGCTGATTTCTGCATTCGCCTGCGCTAGTTGGGCGGTGCGTTCTTGCACTTTGTCTTCTAAGGTGCGGGCGTAATCTTCTAATTTTTGATAAGAAAGTCTGAGATTTCGCCAAAGAACATGAACAATACTGACTATAGTTGCACTGGCAACAGTTAACATAGGTGCAAAGACAGGGATTATCCAGCCGCCAAGGAAGGCAATGTAAGCACTGCTAACGATAATTGTCCCTGCTAAGAAGAAGCCGCCTACAGTCAGCCAACGTTTTTTGATGTACATTGCCCCAAGGGTGGCGCTGTATCCAGACCAAAACAAGATAAGCAACCAGTTGAAGGGTTTAACTGTGGCTTGCAACATTGGGCGGCCATCTATGGCGGCGCTGAGGATTTGACTAGTAAGATTGGCGTGAATTACGACTCCAGGAATGAGTTCTGTAGGAAAAAATAAGTTGTTATTGTAAGGAGTACTATAGTTATCGTTGAGACTGGGAGCTTTGGCACCGATTAAAATTAGGCGATCGCGCATAAAATTAGCAGGGATGCGATTTTCTAAAACATCGGTCAGGGAAATATGGGGAAAGCTTTCTAAACCACCACGATAATTGATTAAAACTTGGTATCCTCCCATGTCTGCTTCGTTGTATTCTCCATCGTTGCTTGATAGAGGTACAAACTTGGCTTTGCCTAAACCGTAAATTTGTTTATCTGGGTTAATTGCTGTTAATTCAATGCCCTTTTTTTCTAAATACATTAAGGCTAGTTTGACTCCCAGCCCTTGCGCCAAACTTTGATCAGGTTTACCTAATAAGATGAGGCCGCGTCTGATTTTGCCATCGGTATCTAAGAGTAAGTCATTGGCTGCTACTTGACCTTGTTTCGCCAGCGTTGGTGGTGGCGAAATTGGTTTACCTGCTACTTTTTCAATGCCGATTAAATTGGGTGTATTTTGAAATTCTTGGACTAGTTCTGCGTGTCCTGGTTCTACAGGTAAATCTCGATATATATCAGTGGCGATCGCTCTTGGTTGTTGTGCTTTGATATTCCGAATCATTTTCGCCATGACGCGATCGGCCATTGGCCATTGCTTGACATATTGAATATCTGGTTCATCAATCGTGACAATCACGATGCGGTTATCTACCGATTCTTTTGGACGCAGCCGAAATAACTGATCTAATGTCACCCATTCTAAAATCCGCAAAATACCGATATTACTCCCGGCAATTACTAATCCAGCAATGCAGGGAGTAATTATCAGAGTTGAGCGCCATTTTTTGACGTAATTTTTAATGTTTGCTCCAATCATTTTATTGTTAAATTACAAAGCTTCAATTAATGGTTCCGCGGCAATTTTTTCTAGTCCCACTTGTTTTAATAAATCGTGCCATTCGGTAGCGAAAGTTTTATTATTGGGTTGCGATCGCTTGGCTGCTGCTAAAACTTTCAATGTGTCATACCATACACCAGCTTCAGCATATTTAGTTGCTAGGTCAACAGGCGAGGTGGCAAATTCTTGCTCATTAAATGTTGGTTTGACTCGTTTTATCCAACCTGTAAGCGCGTAGTTATCAGGTCTGAGAACGCCTCCTGGCTCAATCGGAGCAAAATACCATAAATAGTTTTTTTCTATTACTAAATCTGGTACTGTTGGCGGTAAAGTAACAGTTACTACTCCGCCATCCAGTGAAACTTTCAGCGTTGCCGAGTAATGAGAATTGCCGGCTTCATCTTGCAAACTAAAGAAAATTTCTTCGGCTCCAATTGGAGGTAAATAAGCAAAAATTGTCGGATGGGAAGATACTGTGCGTCCTTGTTGAGTAGGGGGAATTAATGCTGTCAGAGGGATAGTTTCTCCTCTCGTACCGCCGCCAACGCTAGTTCTAGGGGCTGAAGTCGCGGGTAAGGTAAACTGCACATCACCTCTAGTTCCACCACCGACGCTGGTTCTGGGTGCAGCACTTCCCGGTAAAGCAAACTGC
>JAGKSW010000158.1 GCA_018993265.1 Nostoc sp. TH1S01 | reverse complement strand
TTCCACCACCGACGCTGGTTCTAGGTGCTGCATCTTTGGGAAGCTTAAATTCCACACTGACGAGAATTTTTTGTGGCAAAGGACTGGCTAATGTAGCATTGCCAGTTAAGACTAAGGTAGTGCAAACAGTTAAATATAAAAATTTGTGGTATGTATTCATAAGTTTTCTAGTTAGTATACCTGTGATTCTACAGAGGGAACAGGGAACGGGGAACAGGGAACAGAAATCATTGTTGTAGTTTTTTAATAAGAGCAATAATCATACGATTTTCTTCTCGGAGTAAAGAAATAATCGGTTCGATATTCGTTTGGCTACATAATCCTACTCTCTGAGATAAAATAATGTGTGTTTCTAATTCGTTAATTGAGCCTTGGGCAATATTAAGAAATCTGATATACTCAGCCGTTGATCTTCTTCCATAACCTTCTGCTATGTTAGCTGGAATAGATGCCGAAGCTCTCCTGATTTGTTGTACCATTCCATACAACTCATCTTTAGGAAAAATTTTAGTTAATAAATAACTTTTTTCGGCTATATCCATACCTTTTGTCCAAATTTTTAAGTCTTTAAAATCATTAATTTCTGGCATTTAACAACCCTTAATTTATTCATCTGTTCTCTGTTCCCTGTTCCCTGTTCCCTCCTTTCAACCCAGGTACGTAAGAATTATCATAATTATGTTTATAACCAGTTACCGACAAGAACAAAAGAAGACCAGAAATAAGGATGTTTGTATAAAGGATTAGCCATAAGTTTGAGTTGTGCTTGTTGCAATGCCTCGGCTTTGTTGAGTTTGGGATTACTTAATTGGTGATAAAATTCTTTCATTAATTGGGAAGTAGATTCATCACTAACTGACCACAAACTCGCAACGGTACTTTTAGCACCAGAACGCAAGGCAAATCCAGCTAAACCCAAGGTTGCACGGTTATCACCAACGGCGGTTTGACAAGCACTCATGACTAATAATTCAATGGGTTGGTTATTGTTTTGCCTGCGATTTTGAAATAAACTATCAAAGTCTTGAATGGAAATGCGATCGCTCCATGTCAACAAAAAGGTTTCGTCTGGGTCAGAGCTAAATTGACCGTGAGTCGCTAGGTGAACTATGGGGAAAGAATGACTAGCGATCGCTGTTTTTAAATTGTCTTTGTTAAACTTTTGATTGAATAATACTTGCGAATTAATTTGTGTTGTGACTTGTTCAATTTCTCCTGTCACTCCCGGTAAGGGATTAAAGCCTTGGCGTGCTTCTGTCAGTCCAGCCGCTAACACGCTGAGTTTTTGGCGTTGCAATCCTTGGGGAAATAGTTTTAACCCAGGACTCAGAGCAATACTATAATTTTCGATTAAATATTTTTTGCCATCATACAAAACAGCCATTGGTAAATTTCGCAGCAACCCATCTGGGATAAAAACTAATGTTTTGATATTACCTTTTTGGAGTGTTGCTTGAGCGGGTGTAACCAGCCAGTTATAAACTTCTTGGGAAAGTCGCAAACGCTCGTTATTGGGATAACCAGGAGATAAGGAAGAATAAAGTTGTTTTAAAGTAGCTTCAACTTGCGGTTTTGAGAGTTGAGTGCTGTAGTGTTGTAGAGGTTGATTGGGAACTACGAGAATAACTTCCAAGCGATCGCGTAAAATTATCGGATGAATCACCGCTGCTTGCAAGTCAATTTTTTCTAACACTACAGGTTTGGTATTATCTAAACAAGCATCTCGAAAAAAGTTATCTAATTCAGCTATTTGCAATGCTTCTATAACTTCCAGAGCTTTTTTGATGTTGCTTTGATTGTCTTTTTGCAATAACAGACTGACATAATCTCGATAGATTGGTTCAATACTTTCCTTGAAATTAAATTGAACATCTTTATTAATCGCCACTAAATCGCTGCGTAGAGCTTGATAACTATTAAACGCGATTTCATAGGCAGCGATCGCACTATCAAGATTTTTTTGTTTTTGAGCAATTGCACCCAATTGTCCCGCCGCACGTGCTACTAAATCAGTAGCCTTGATGTCTTGTGCTATTGTGAGTGCTTGTTTTGTCAATTTTTCTGCATCTGCTAACTGGCCGTTTTCTTGATACAGTTTACCTAGTTGGTTCAAAGAGTTAGCTTCGGCTCTTGCATCTTGAATTTCTTGAGCTTGTTGAATGGCGGTTGCTAATAATTGAGCAATTTTGCTAGGGTTACTCTTATTTTTTGCTAATGCCATCAAACTTTCTGCAAAGTTTATCCTAGCGTAAATAGCAGGACGACTAGCCGGAAGTGGGTTGAGGTTAGTTTCGATTTCGGGAATTAATGTTTGTGCTGTTTCCCAGTTTTGCAGTTTCACTAACAAGCTCAATTGATTTAATTGCGCTTCTAATTTTGCTTGTGTTTCTGGAGCCAAATTTACTGCTTCTTGATAATATGTCCAAGCAACATCATAAGCTTCTAAATCTCTAGCGACATTACCAATACTAAACAGTGCTGCACTCACATCAGATGGTGAGTTAAATTGCTGACTAATTTCCCAACTTTTTTCGAGGATTGATTTAGATTGTTTTAAATCACCAACAGTTTGCAAAGCAATTCCTAAACTCCGCAACCCTTGAGCTTTTAAGAGACTATCCGGTTGATTTTGCAATTCTGTAATCAGTTCTTCTAACAAAGTTTTGGCGCGGCGATATTGTCCTAATGCTTGCAAACTCTGAGACAGATTAATTTGGCTGATCAGTTTACCTGTTTGATCACCTGCATTTTTATATATAACTGCTGCTTGTTGCCAAGTATCTAGAGCAGCTTCTGTTTTGCCTTGTAATATTTGTAGATTTCCTTGGGTATTTAATGCCTGTGCTAATAGTAAGTTACTTTTAGTATCGAGATTTTTGAAGCTTTTGATGATATTAATACTTTGAGCGATCGCAGTTTGTGCTTGAGGAATTTTCCCTAATTCTTTATATGCTAAGGCTAAATAATTTAAAACTTGCACTTGGCTAATAGTGGCTCTTTCTGCTTCATAAATTTTCAGCGCATCTTGCCAAAATCTAGCCGCTTCTGTATATTGTCCAACTTGATAATAGTTTTTACCTTGCTGTAATAATTCAGAATTATTATCTACTTGTTGCGCTAGGAAATTTGACTCTACAATTTTAGGCTGATGAGCAACAGCAGGATGACTGATAACAACTAATAATAAAGTTGATATTAAACAAATTCCGAAAAAATAGTGTTTGCTAATGATATATGCAAAATATAATTTTATTCTTAAACAAAACCGCAATATCTTTTCCTGATAGCGTCGAGTAATCTGCTTCCGGACAAATTTATCTGCGTTCATCTGCGTTTATCCTCTTCCATCTGCGGTTAATTCTTTTCCTGTACCTCATTAATGTAGTCATCACTATCCCTAATCGTTACACCCAACTATTTATTACAATTACTATCTTGCTGTAAAAAGCCTTCTTGAGGTAATGCAGCTACTAATTTCACTTGTCCTTGAGCATTAATTATCCAACCTGTAGCTGCCACAATTGACGCTTTGGCTGTCGAATTTGCATTGACATTATTAACTTGATTACGGTTGCCTATACTTGTAAAATCTCGCATATCTGACAAGAAAGTTTCACTGCGAATAGTTGCTGTGGGATCTGTGGGTAAACCACCTCTACCAGTGATAGTAAAAGAATTACCATCCGTAGCTCGACAACTATTAGGAATAATTTGATTGTTGCGATCGCGTTGGGAATTTGGTAATTCTACAGAAACTGATGTTGGATTGGTTTGTTGTTCGTTAAATGAGCCAATTTCAGATATCTCGACAATAGGAATTGGATTTTCTAAAGGTGGAATTGGAACCTCTAACGGCGGAGTGGGAACCTCTAATGGCGGAGTGGGAACTTCTAACGGCGGAGTGATAATTTGTGAACCTCTACCGCTGGAGGTAATATTACTAGATGAGTTAGGTGTGTCAGAAATACCAATTCCTTGAATCTCTCTAGCCCTAATATTGACATTACCACCACTACCAGAGAAAGCATTGGCGATGATGTCACTGTTTTCTTCGGGAACGGCGAAAAGCAAACCTGTATTGATGGTGATATTAGCACCATTTGCGCCTGTAGTTTCATTACCTGCGATCGCCGAAATAGTACTTCCTCGGCGTAAGGATAACGAATCTCTTAACCGTAGATTAATATTACCGCCTTCAGTGCTGGTTGTTTGTGTAGAAATTAGTGATTGATTGTCCAGAGTTAATTTGTTTCCCAAAATTGTAATATTGCCAGCATCACCAGCACCTTCTGTTTGAGAAAATATTTGACTATTATTTAATAGAATTGCATCAGCATTAATAATAATATTGCCAGCATTACCCCCATCGGCAAAGGTAGATAATTGAGCTTGGTTAGCTTCTAAATAGTTAGCATTAATGATGAGCCTTCCAGTTGTTCCGGTTGCACTTCCATAAAGGCTACTTTGCACATTGTTACTCAATAAAATCAATGGTGCATTTAGTGTGACATCACCGCCTTGTCCACCATTAAAAGAAGCACTCTCAATCAATGAATTGCCAGGAGGAGCCGACTGTTGAATAATCGCCGATTGACTTTTAAGAGTAATATTGCCGCCAGTAGTACCATAAGAAATAATCCGCGACGATGGCGGTATGACAATATCCCCCTGAGCTAAAAGTGTGATATTGCCCCCAGGCTGGGAAAATGTGAATGTAGAAGTATCAATCCCAAAACTTGTTAAAGATGCAGGAGTAATAATTTTTCCTCGTGAATCAATAACAATATCACCGCCACTCGTAGCGCCACCAAATACACTCAGTCTAGAATTAACTGTAATATTGCCAGATAGAGCAGGATTAGGTTGATATTGATTGGTTAAGAAAACTAATCCGCCTTGATTAGTAATTTGATTGATAGTAATATCTGCACTTGTTAATCTACTATTTGTACTAGATATGGGTAAAATAGAATTAGTACTATCTCCTGGTAGATTGATATTGCTAACGCCAGATCGAATATCAACAATTGGTTGAGTTTGACTATTGAGTGAAACTTGACTTACTCCATCAGAAAGAGTAACTGTTTCAGCAATTGCATTAATTAAATTACGATTGTTGAGATTAATATTATTAATGCTTATCTTGCCACCAGCAAAAATTTGCAGGGAAGCTCCTTGATAGTTATTAAAATTAACATCTCCCTTGGCTCTAATTAAAGTAGCGCCAGTACTCGCTAAATTTCCACGTCCTGTCAAACTATCGGTAGCTTGCAAAGTTAAATTACCACCTGCTCGCAACTGTCCTTGCAAGTCGAGGTTTTTACCTAGTAAAAATAAGTTCTGCCCTGTGGATAAATTACCACGATTAGCGATCGCACCTTGGGGAGATGACCAACTTTCTAACCCTGGACGCAGATTAATAGTTAGCAAGGGTGGCGCTTCTTGGTTTTGGGTACTAAATATATAACCGTTATCTAAAAGCAGGCTGTTGCTAGTGCTAGCAAAAAAGGAACCAGAAACATCTAATCTTGCATTTCTACCAAAAATAATTCCGTTGGGATTCATTAAGTACAAATTTGCACTACCTAAAACTCCCAACCTACCCAAAATTTGAGATGCTTGATTTCCTGTGACTCGTCCCAGGATATTGGTAATGCCAGTAGGGTTACTAAAATAAACCTGTTGTTGATTCCCAACGTTAAAATCTTGAAAACTGTGAAACAGATTGCTACCCCGAATCGCTCCACCATCTATGCGCTCTATCAAACCATTTTGGTACTGCACTTTCGGCGTAACAATTGAATGTTCGGTTCCCAAACTGTTATCAGGAACAATTTGAGCCATAGCAATTGTAGTGAAGTTCAAAGTATAGGCGATGACACCACTGCTTGTTATCACTCCCAGCCGATGCCAACGCATTATTGGTTTACCCTTGAGTAATTTTGAGACCAAAATATCTAAAATACTGCCATATATCATATAATTTCGTCGTTAAGCAAATCATTGACCAGAGAAAACTTGCTCTAACAATGATTCGTGCATATCCCTCCGTGCTTGCTACCGTTGGTATATATAAATAAGGTTGTTGATTGTTAGAGTTATCACTTGTAAATAGCCGAGAATGCACCACACTACCGATTTTGAACATCTCAGATTTTGTATCACAATGCAAGGTCAGATAAGACAGTTAAGCTAGGTATAAGCAGTAATAATGAATAAGTATGAAGTATTAATTTTATATAAATTTATGTTATTAAAATTATTTGGATGAGAGTGGTGTTGCTACACAAGGGTAAAAGTTCATGGGAAACGACTGCAAAGCACTGGCGGAAATTTACAAAAACGCACTTCTCAATGACGTACTTCCATTTTGGGAACAGCACTCTTTGGATATAGAACAAGGCGGTTACTTCACCTGCTTGAATCGTGAAGGCCAAGTTTACGAAACCGACAAATTTATTTGGTTGCAAAACCGCCAAGTCTGGACTTTTTCGATGTTGTGCAACCAGTTAGAAAAACGCGAAAACTGGCTGAAAATAGCTAGTCATGGTGCGAAGTTTCTCGCCCAACATGGCAGAGATGACGAAGGAAATTGGTATTTTGCCCTGAATCGTCAAGGCCAACCCCTAGTACAGCCTTACAATATTTTTTCTGATTGCTTTGCGGCGATGGCATTTAGTCAATATGCCTTAGCCTCTGGTGAAGAGTGGGCAAAAGATGTGGCAATACAAGCTTACAACAATGTGTTGCGTCGCAAAGATAATCCCAAAGGTAAATATAACAAAACTTATCCAGGCACACGCCCAATGAAAGCTTTGGCTGTGCCGATGATTTTAGCTAACCTGACTCTCGAAATGGAATGGTTACTTTCTAGTGAAACTTTAGAGAGTGTTTTAGCAACAACCGTTAAGGAAGTGATGAATGATTTCCTCGACCAAGAACGAGGACTCATGTATGAAAATGTTGCTCCCGATGGTTCCCACATCAATTGTTTTGAAGGTAGGTTAATTAACCCCGGTCACGGTATCGAAGCGATGTGGTTTATTATGGACATCGCCCGCCGGAAAAATGATCTTCAAACAATTAACCAAGCTGTTGATGTGGTATTGAATATCTTGAATTTTGCTTGGGATGAAGAATACGGCGGCTTGTATTACTTTATGGATGCAGATGGACATCCGCCACAACAATTGGAATGGGATCAAAAGTTGTGGTGGGTACATCTAGAATCGTTAGTTGCATTAGCAATGGGCTATCGCCTGACAAAACGTGCAGCTTGCTGGGAATGGTATCAAAAAATGCACGATTACGCCTGGAAGCACTTTGCAGATCCCGAATATGGGGAGTGGTTCGGCTATCTTAATCGGCGTGGAGAAGTATTATTAAATCTCAAAGGCGGTAAATGGAAGGGATGTTTTCATGTACCCCGCGCTTTATATCTATGTTGGCAACAATTTGCGGCTTTGAGTTCTGAGTCTGTTTAATCTGAGCTAGGGTACAAGTAACACTAACATTAGTGATGTGCCATGAATGTTGTGACAACCAAGCGATTCTCTATTGATGAATATCATCGTCTAATTGAATTGGGATTTTTGCAGGAGAACGATCGCATTGAATTAATTCGCGGAGAATTGATCCAAATGGTAGCCAAGGGAACGCCGCATACAGTTTGTGGTTCTATCTTATGTCGGCAACTAGATCGATTGCTTGGTGATCAAGCAGTCATTCGCGGCCAAGATCCAATTACTTTACCAAATCAAAGTGAACCTGAACCAGATGTAGCGATCGCACACGGAATGGATGAAGATTATCTCAGTCATCATCCCTATCCCGAAGATATTTTTTTGGTGATTGAAATCTCAGACACAACCTTAGATTACGACCAAACCACAAAACTAGAAATCTACGCAGAAGCCAGAATTTCTCATTATTGGATTGTCAATTTAAATGCGCGTCAGCTTGAGCGTTACAATCAACCCTATCAAAATGCTCAAGGTAAATTTAACTATCTCAGCAAACAAATTTCCTTACCCCATCAGTCCGTTGCAATTCCTGGGTTTGAAGATATCGTCTTGGACTTGAATCGAATTTTTCCTACGGTTATCAGTGATTGACGAATTTAGGAGCGATGTCCTGAGCTTGTCTAAGGAAACTTGTCGAAGTGTCACACGGAATTTTCTGAATTCTGACTCCTGACTTCTGAATTCTTTTTGATAACAAAAAACCCCGGCGAAACTAACCGAGGTCAAGGGAGAAGGTCTGAATGTCGATGACAGATACCGATACCGAAGTCTAAAACTCTTAGCTAACTGCAAAACCAAATAATACTAAACCTGTTACAAACAAACTTGCAACTGCGCCTTGGATAACATAACGACGCTGTTCCCAAATTGCTGGGTACTCAGCGTAGTACATCTTGGGTTCGGTTGCATAGTTATTTAAAACGCCATCTTCATTAACGGTGGTATACATAGTTGTTTTCCTTGCTTGTTAACTTATGTAAATAAATTTAACAAAATTGTTACAAACCGTCAACTAGACTTGACAAAAAAAATTTTATTCTTTTCATTACACTGACTTATTAACTTTAGGACTGACGCAGTAAGACGAAGAATCAAGGGTTTGGACACCCTCACACCCATTCTTCACAGACAACTTTTGTGCGTCTGGTACTAAACTGAAATCTGGAGTGATGAGGAAAAAGTTGATGCGATTGTTAATTAGTACATTAGTTGCCGGTGTTAGCCTTGGGCTGTCTGCATTACCTGTTCCCGCACAACAGTCAGTTTCTGAAACTCAAGTCGCAGCAATGGTAGAAGCATTGCGAAAAGCTGCACCCCAAACAGGTAAAGTCAACGATGGACTGTATAGCGACTGGCAAGTTCAACCTGGTACAGTCAAAGCTTGGTCAAAATTTTGTCTGAAAAAAGAACTGACACCAACACAGTTTGAAAATAATCCAGCAACTGCTCGCCAAATTATTTCTTGCATCACACGCCGTGAGTTAGATAAACAACTAAGCGCCACTAAAAATAATGAAACTGCGGCGGTTAATGGTGTAGCTTGTTGGTGGATGACTGGGAACTATACAGGTTGTAATAGCGGTTTTACTGCTGCTTACGTCCGAAAAGTTGTGGCTTTTTATCAGCAGCAACGTTCTCAACCTTCCGCTACTCAATCAGCGAAATAACTTTCTTATTTCTATATTATTAATATAATGATGTGCCATTGATATATAGATATATCAATGGCTATCTATTAAAAATTGAGATGGTAATTTCTGACAAAGAAATGCCAAAATAAGCGAAAATGCTTATTGAAAGTGAATTAAATTGTAAATTCACGGTTGAGCAGAGTCTATGGAAAATCATGTTCTCAACCACCTCCTGTTTAGGGAGAATTGTGGAGTATGCAAAATTCTGCATACTTCAATTGTTCTATATGCAATTGATTTTCTGTTGAGAACAAAAACCAATTAAATACACATCATATAGTTAATTTTCAAAAAAGAAATTACATTCAACTCTCACACCACAGGCAATTATCGTGTTAGAAGCATGTATACTCGCAACCATTTTTTGCGGATTTTTCGGCATAATTTTCAAAAAAAATTTGGTAATGAAAATCATCTCGATGGATGTGATGAGTACAGGGGTGATTGCTTATTACGTGCTGATTGCTTCACGGGATGGTTTGTTTACGCCAATTCTTTCCGATGTTAAACAAAGGGCTTATGCTGATCCGGTTCCGCAAGCCGTGATATTAACTGCGATCGTGATTGGCTTTTCGATTCAAGCCTTAATGCTGGTTGGTGTTATGAAACTAGCACGCGATAACCCAACGTTGGAAAGTAATGAAATCGAGAATAACAACACCCCATGAATACAATAACGATCGCCTGGATTGGCTTACCATTTTTTATTGGGTTCGTGATTTATCTCCTACCCAAACTTGACCGCTATCTCGCCTTGGGTATGGCTTTGGCTTCGGCGGGATATGCCTTACAGCTATTTATCACACCGCCCATAACTCTCAAGTTACTAGATAATTTTGGCGTAACCTTAACAGTAGACCAATTAAGCGGCTACTTTATTTTGACCAATGCTTTGGTAACAGCCGCCGTCATTCTTTATTGTTGGCAAAGCGACAAAACAGCTTTTTTTTATGCCCAGACAATCATTTTGCATGGTAGTGTAAATGCTGCTTTTGTCGGTTCAGATTTGATTAGTTTATACGTAGCTTTAGAGGTAAGTGGCATTGCGGCGTTTCTGTTGATTGCCTATCCCCGGACTGATCGTTCGATTTGGGTGGGCTTGCGCTATTTGTTTGTCAGCAACGTGGCAATGCTGTTTTATCTCATCGGTGCGGTGTTAGTCTATCAGGCGCATCATTCCTTTAGTTTTGCTGGTTTGCGAGTCGCACCGCCAGAAGCACTGGCATTGATATTTTTGGGACTCTTGACAAAAGGCGGAATTTTTGTATCAGGCTTGTGGTTGCCATTAACTCATTCGGAATCAGAAACACCAGTATCGGCATTGATGTCGGGAGTTGTCGTGAAAGCTGCCGTCTATCCCTTGGTGCGATGTGCGCTGATGGTGGCAGAAGTTGACCCGATAGTGAGAATATTTGGCGTTGGTACTGCACTTTTGGGAGTGTTTTATGCCGTCTTTGAAAAAGATACTAAGCGAATGCTGGCGTTTCACACAGTTTCCCAGTTGGGTTTTATTCTAGCAGCGCCAATTGTCGGTGGCTTTTATGCCCTGACTCACGGACTGGTGAAATCGGCATTGTTTTTGATTACAGGTAGCTTACCCAGTCGCAACTTCAAGGAACTGCAAAATAGACCAATCAATACGGCGGTGTGGATTGCTTTAGTAATTGCTAGTTTCTCGATTTCTGGCTTTCCCTTGTTGTCTGGGTTTGGGGCGAAGGTATTGACAACGAAAAATCTCTTACCTTGGCAAGCGATCGCTATGAATCTAGCCGCCCTCGGAACAGCAATCTCCTTTGCCAAATTCATTTTTCTGCCCTTTGGAGGAGAAGGCAAGACAAAAGCCAGTTTTTGGGCAGCTATGAGTTTATTAATTGGTGGGCTGTTTATCGCCAACATTGCCTATTACGAGGCTTACACCGTTGAGAACATCATCAAACCCCTCGTAACCATTGGGATTGGCTGGTTAGCTTACCTGTTAATTTTTAAACGCTTAGTAATTAAGCTACCGCGTGTACTGGAGCAATTTGATCATCTAATTGGTGTGATGAGTTTAGTGTTAATGCTGCTGTTCTGGAAGGGATTTGCATGGTTGCCTATCTAAATCTGATATTGCGATTGGCGATTTGGTTTTTGCTGACTGCTAACTTCAGTCTGGCAAATATCATCATTGGCGTAAGCATCGCCCTGTTACTGCCCGGTTTGCCTAAAGTCTCAGGCACGTTAAAAGATTGGCTACGTGTGCTATGGGAAATCATCGTCGCCATTCCCCAAGCTTATATAGAAGCCTTGGAAATTATCTTCCGTCCCCATAACTACGAAGAAGTAACACTCGAACAAGTCAAACCACGCCGCACTCCCGGACTAATATTCCTCGACATCTTTTTGATTACCTTTACACCCAAAACCATTGTTTTGAAATATCACGAAGCAGGCTGGTATGAAGTTCACTGGGTACGCCGGAGGAAAAAGGTATGATTTTGAATCTGCTACTGTTTGCCATGATTGCCGCACTACTCATCCCCATGTATGAGGCTTGGCAGGATGATGATATTTGGCAAAAAATGTTGGCATTTGCCAGTATTTCCACCAAAGCAGCCATCATGATTTTAGTTGTATCTGTCTTGCGTGATGATTGGATGATTGGTGTGGTGGGGGTGATTATCCTGAGTGTGGGAAATGCGGCCTTGATGCTGTTAGCCCAAGTCATCAAACGTATGAGTGATGTTTTGCAAGAGTGAATTATGATCAACGCACTGAGTTATTTCTGCATTGGTTTAGGAATTGTCTTTTGGTTTTGGGGGACTTTTCCCTTATTGGGCGATCGCTCGGTATTATTCAAACTGCATAGTCTGACGGTAGCAGATACCCTCGGCTCGATGAGTATCGTTGTCGGATTGTTACTGAAGATACCCAGCGAATGGCCGCTACTGATTCTGGCGATTATTTCCTTAGCAATGTGGAACACCATGCTGGGATATGTGTTGGCTTATTGTTCCAGTAGTGAGGAAAGCCATGACTGATAACTATATCTATGTGATCATTCCTCTGCTGCCCTTAGCTGCGTCTATGGTGATCTTTCAATCCAATCCCTACCATGCTTTAGTCATACGGGGAATCTTGGGAGCAATGGCCGCATTTATCTATACAGTCTTGGGGGCGGCAGATGTGGCCTTAACCGAGGCTTTGGTGGGTACAATGTTGGCGATTACTTTATATGCGATCGCAGTACGTTCATCACTAGTTCTGCGTCTGGGATTACTTCAAGAGGATGAAAATTCAGACTTTAAGCCACTGATTGATAGTTTCCGAGCAGTTTTTAGCAAACGTTATTATCTGCGTCTGGAACTAGTTCCATACACAGATATAGAAACTTTGCATCAGGCATTAAATAACAAAGAAGTCCATGCAATTTGTCTGCCACAGACAAAACATGATCCTCAAGACGAAGAAACGCAACCATATCACACCATCACCAGAATCCGCCGCATTTATGACATTGTGCAAACTCAACTGACATCACCAATCACCAGTTTGAGCTATGTCAGTGCATCACAAACCAATACACCAGATTTAAAAACACCTGTTTTGGGAGAGCATTCATGATGAAATGGCTCTACATTGTTGCCGGAATCGCCCTGTTTGGCAAATTTCTGTTTATTGCTAACCCTACCTTGGATTTACCAGATATCTCAATCTTGGAAGTGGTTGTTCAAGATAGTGGCATACCAAATGCCGTGTCAGGGATTATTTTTCGCAATCGCCTGTATGACACTATTTTTGAAGTGGTGGTATTTACAATCGCCATCATGGGAGCTAATTTTTTACTGGCGAATGAAAAACCCTCCACCACAGTCTATCGTTTCACCGATCAACCATCGATTGTATTGGCCAGGTTGGGTGCGACTATCGCTGCTTTAGTCAGTATCGAACTAGGGATTCGCGGACATCTCAGCCCTGGTGGTGGTTTTGCTGCCGGGGTGGCGGGTGGAACAGCAATTGGGCTAGTGGCAATTACCTCATCCCCAGAGTGGATGCAAGCAATTTACCAACGCTGGCAAGCCGCCACATGGGAGAAGGTTTCGGTATTAGTTTTTGTGATTCTGGCGGTAATTAATTTGTCTGGAGTTGAATTACCGCACGGGGAGATGGGCGCACTGATTAGTGGCGGTTTTATCCCCATACTCAATCTCTTAGTTGCAGTCAAAGTTGCTTTGGGTTCGTGGGCGGTGATTTTGATTTTTATTCGTTATCGAGGATTGTTGTGAAATAGAGTTACAGATTGATGTTAGTCAATGGTAAAACGATCTAGACTATAGTCGATAGTTAAGAAAAGCTGACTTCTGATTATTTACCATTGACGGTTGACAACCCTAGAGTTTATTCACTTTGCCAGTTGTATCAGTCTTATCAGCTTAATTAACTACGAGAAATAAATGGAGAATGGTCATTAAATCATTTTGCCCGTCTTGAAGATGACGAGTACGATATATATTTTGTTTTGTTCCGAAACCTGTTTCATCAATCCAATCTTCTTTTAAAGAGATATCATTTCTATATTTATTCAGGCGATCGCAAATCAAATCAATACACTCAGGAACCTTACCATCAATCACAAAACCTAGCATTGCTGCATAGTCATGACCTATGCTGTAAGTTCCTACAACAAATCTTTTTACACCTTCTAAAACGTATTTTGTTGCTAAATCTCTATCTGGTTTCGTACTGCTTATTTTCTTACATTCCATTCCAAAGTATTCATTTTCATTGTAACTATAAATAATTTTTATATCAATACGTCCTTCAGCTTTAGCTGAATTAGGAGATGCTCTAGTGCCTACTTCTTCCTCAATTCGGATTTTATTTTTTAATTTAGGACGACTATTTTTTTCTTGTTTCATAGCTTTACTAAGGCAACCAGCAATAATAGGTTCATAACAATTAATATTGATTTCTTTATTAGCTATCACTTTTGACCAGGCAGTAATAGTAATATCAAAAACTACGGCTATTATGTCTCTTGGTAAATATACAGCAGAATATTGAATAATATTCTTGTCATCAAATTCTATAGTCATTAAATTTTATCAGGCTGTTTTTTTAGTTGTTCAGAAATAATATCATTTACATCATTCAATCCAGCAGAACGACTCCAATAACGTAGTTGGCAGGGTTTAATAATGTATATATCTTCACCGACATAGACTTTTAAGTTGCGTCTTGTAAAAATACGATCAGCAAATTTTGCCGGTAGTTGTTTCGCAATGCTTTTTAGCACATTTATCAAATTCTCAGCCAGGATAGTTTGAATAACTTGCTTACGGCCTGGATATGGTACGATACTAAACTTAACTACCTGCAATGGTGTCTTAGCAATACTAAATATATCCGCAACTATACTTCTTTCTCTCAGAATCTCAAAAAATGGTTCAATCACACTGATAAATTGTACAGCATACGCTTCTAAATCAGTAGCTAATGGTCTTTTTAATGCTGTCGATTTCTCACGATTCATATACAGATCAATCGTGATTTGCGTAGTATCTTCAACTAAAATACGTTCATCATCGTCTAAACCGTAAAGATTAAATACAGCTTTATCAAGTTGTCTTTTCAAATCTCCTTCAACAGATTTACTGGAACATTTACGCAATCTACCTTCTATTTCGATAATTTGATTAATAAATTCTTCATTTTCTCTATTAGGTTCAGGAACAGGAAGCCTTACTAAATCCTGTGTCATAATTTTATTACGTTCTACTCCCCATGAAGAAGCAGTCATAAAAATAAAGTAGCTCGCAATTGATGAATTAATCAATCCATTCAAATAATGAGCTAAATACATTAAATTACTTGGTATTGATATTCCTGAATAACTTATTGTATAAACAATATCTTCCGCACTAAATGCAGCACAAATACCATCAGACTCTACTTTTTCTGGAATAATAATCAAAGGTGCTTTATATATTTGAGGATTTCTGGAAGATTCTAATCTTGTATATGACAAAATATCTAATTCTGTCGTATCAATTTCGTATCTGGGCATTTTACCAGAAGGTAGCAATTTTTTACCTAGTATTTCTTCTGGAACAGCATATTTCTGATTTCCAACTTTAAAGCCACTCTTAGGCGAATTTCCGGCTATTTCTTCAATTTTTGGAAGAGACCTTAATTTTTGAATCAAATATATATCTCTAGAACTACCCCAAGTAGCAACTTTGAGCATATCTGAATCGAAAGCTGTGCTAAAAACCGGAAGTTTCTTAATATGCTCGGCTCCGATTTCAACAATACCATGTCGTCGGAAATCTATAGAACGTTCTGGGCATACAAAATAAAAAGTATCTCGCTGTTCTGAATATTTACCTTCTGCTATTAAAATCATTGCTGGAGCTTCAGAATTAGGAAAAATATGCTCTCTACGCAGTTTAGATAAATTAACAATAACTTTCGGTTTAAACCTCATAAAGAGAGATTCTTTTGCTTTTTTAGCTGCTGTGTCATTGCTAAAGAAAGGCTTACCATGCAAAATTAAACCAATGCAAGTTTTATCATTAGCAAAGTCGCCAATACGCCATAAAAATGCTTGGTCTGGAGGTGTACCATAAGCTGTAGGATATCCATCTGGATAACACGAATCAGGACGCTTACGCTGACAATATTCTTCTGCTGATTTATTAGATTTAGGTTTTGTCCAAGGTGGATTACCAACGATTGCGCTAAATTGTTTATGTGCAAATTGTTCTATTTGATTAAATTCTGCTTTTTCCTCAAATGCGTCAGTGGCAAATAAATTCTTACCTATCAGCTTTTGAAATTTTAAATCATCTGTTAATTGACGATGTTGCTCTAATTCGTAATCTAATTCCAAAGCAGTAAGGTAAAGACTAAAAGCCGCAATCTGAACTGCTTCAGGATTAATATCTACACCATAAATTTGATTATAAAGAGTTTCACGAATTAGATGGCGAGTTGGTGATTCTCCATTAGCCCAACGCTTAACGACTAATCTCCGCAAAGATTCAACTAGAAACACGCCTGAACCACAAGCTAAATCTAGTATTTTAGCATTACCATCGAGTTCTTTAAATACTTCAGAAAGTACCAAATCTACTAAATTTATAGGTGTATAGTGGGTACTATTTTCTTTTGCTGATTTGGAATCAGTAGCATAAATAAAACTTTCATAAATTGAACTAATCAATTCTATAGGTATGACTTTGAAATCATAAGCCCGCCATAGACGTTGTTGACCTGTTGCTATTTCTTCTACACCACCTATTAAACTTTGTACAACTTCAAGATGCTTTTGATCTACAGCGCCCTTTTCTTGTGGATAAATAGGAAATAAATCACCATTAAAAATTGTTTGCAACCACTCAAATAACTCATAAGTTGCAAATTTATTATTTAGCAGTTTATAAAATGAATCTACTCCAAAACGATTATTGAAAAATTCTTGATTGAAAATTCCTCTATCTTGCAGATAAGCAACAAAAACAGAACGTATTAATAGAGCATGAGCAAATTGACGGTCTAATTTTTTTTCTTTTGTTAATTTTTCTTCAGCTTCATTCAAATCTTTGACAAGAACTGAATCTACTCTTTGCTGACGATCAATTTGCTTTGCTTTTTCCCACTGCCAAAACTCACCTGATTCAATTTGCAGACGACTAGCGAATTGATTCATACGGCTCAAGTCGCTTTCAGTAGTTTCAAAGCTCTCGATTAAATGTCGATTTGGATCATTTTCATCTTGTTTTGTGGGTTGAGAATAACAATTATAAAGTAATACCTCATCAGGTGTAATCACCCACAACATCGGAGCTAAACCATGATTCCAAGACAGTTTATGTAGTTTAGCTAACTTTCTAGGGTTAGGTTCATCTAATTGAGTAAAATAAATACAAGGTGAACCAGACAATTCATAGATTGCTGTAGAATTAATTTGTTCTGTATCAATTACAGCACTATATTTAATGCGCTTTTCTAAATACTGGTTATTATTGCGAATATCTTCCGCTTCTGTAACTCCTGTAGTCGGCACACCATCACGATAGAAGCCAGTATGTGCCATTACTCGCTGGTATATTTCATTTACAGCTAAATTAGAACTCATTACTGGTTGCTCCTTGTGATTCTTGTCTGTATTTCTCTTACCCCTTCAAAACTATTCCTGTCCGTTTATCAAAATCTAAAACATGATGTTTCTCTGCTTCTCTGGCTAATTCTGTAATTACATCTCCAATTTCTCCGATTTCATTAATTACAACTTGTCCCTGATTTTTTCCAGATGTTTCTAAAACCATCAAACCAAAATCTTGCATATCTTCAATTAAATAAAGTTGTGAATTAACAAAAACAAGACGATGCTTAAAAAAAGAATATTCATAATTTCTTGATTGTAAAAAGTATAAAACTTTTCTAATTTCTTGCAATGAAAGCTTCTGTCTTAATCTTTCAATAGTTTTGATTTCTAGAATTTGTTGCCATTTATAAACGACTTTAGGGTGCTGAGGATTACCAAACTTTTCTGGCACTACCAACCCAGTTCTATCTAAGTAGCTTAGTCTGCCAGAGCTTATGCCAGTTAAAGCGAGGGTTTCTTGTCTAGTAAATCCACTAGCCATAACAGCTTTTGTACTCCATCGAAATACAGGGATGTTTTGTTTAAATTTAAAACACTTGTATTAAAGATAGCGTAAAACAATTTTTTTTTAAACACTTGTTTAAAAACTCTTCACTTTACTGTATAGACCTCTTGCTTATTAGCCTTACACCAACACTTGCTGAATATCTCTGCACACCATCTATTACAGATAAGTCTGCAAAGCAGAAATTGTCTAAGGCGCATTGCTGATTAGCAGGATGTTTTTTGTTTCGCGCATAGGCGCGGTAGGGCCTACCCGCAGGGTAGGCGCAAAGGTGCAAAAAATCGATAGTTAACCTTGCTAAAAAGGCTTAATTCATCCCGTATTTATGCAGCGCCGTCTAAGGTATTGACTTTATGTGTTGTAAGAAAATTATTTATGCTACTTTTATTGGAGCTAAAGCAGCAGTACATATTTTAAATGAATTTTTGTGGATTAAGGTATTTAAGGTCAACATTCTAGTCACTATGTTGACTTTGTACCTAACTGAAAACTGCTATGAAAATGGTAGAAAGTACCCTGAAGGTTGCGGGTGATGGGAGTTTAATTTTGTTTTTGGTGGGTTAGCGATCGCCTAACCCATCCCTGTTTAAATTAAAATTTAAGACTTATTCTTCGTCATCTTCACATTCTTCGTCGTCATATTCTTCCTCATCTTCGTCTGCGCCAAATATTTCATCTATGAGTTCTTGAGCGCGTTCGTTGGAAATATTCAAAGCTTCTTGCAACTCAGAAATATAATTTTGTTCGCTATCAGGTACTTCTTCATCAATACCTACTACCAAAATGGCAGTGATGTATGCAGCTTCCCGATAACCTCTGTTGGGTAAGGATTCAATCGCTTTGACAATTAATTCTTCTGGATCTTCTTCTTCTAGGAGGCTGGTTAAGGTTTCGCCTAATTCGTCAAAATCTTCTTCAGAATAATCTTCAAATTGAGCAATTTCGCCCAGCATTTCGCTCAAAGCATATTCTTCTGACAGAGAAACACCTTCACCATCAGATGCTGCGGAAAATAGTCCAATCAGAGCGATCGCAACTTCTGGTTCTAAAGCAACTGAACTGGCGCTACGGCCTCTAGGCAAACGTCTAGACATAAAAATCCTATAAAAGTTTCATACTGAGTCAAAAAGCAATCTCTATTGCCGAAAATTGCCTCTTCGTTAGCATTCCCAAAAAAATCCGAAAAAACACAGGTAGTATTATTTTGTTATGTAAACTTTTTTCACTATAAAAATGTTTTTGTCTCCTAACTTAAAAGTAGGGAATAGGGAATTGGGAGTCGGGAGTAAGGGAAAGACTACTCTCATGTCAGGCTTGTGGAATTTGTTTCATCGGGATTGCTGTACAAATGACTAATAACCCATGACCAAGGACGGCTTTTACAGGTTGTTATGGAATTTAGATGTGTTTTAGCTTAGCTAAAAGTGCTGTGCCATAAGCGGCTTCGGTGTTAACTGAAGCAACTACAGGTACTTTTAAATGCCTTTGACGAATAGCAGCCCAAGTAGAATTTGCTGCACCACCGCCTGCTGTATACACTCGTTTGACTGGATTTGCACCCAAGCTTTGTAGTAATTCATATCCCCGTGCTTCTATCCGAGCAATACTTTCTAGTAAACCGTGTAAAAATTCTCTTGGTTCTTCTGGGCGTGGTGTAAGTCGTGGTGGTAATTTGGGGTCATTAATTGGAAAGCGATCGCCTGCTTTCAACAAAGGATAATAATCTAAGTTACTGACTTTGGCTGGATCAATTTCTCGACTCAAACTTTCTAACTCTGCGTTGGTAAAAAATTCTCGCAGCACTGCACCGCCAGTATTAGACGCACCACCAGTCAACCACAAGTCACCAAACCGATGACTGTAAATTCCATATCTGGCATCTTCTATTCGGGTATGACTTAATAATTTGAGTACCAAGGTTGAACCCAGAGATGTCACCGCCTCCCCTGGCAATTTTGCACCACTGGCGATAAAAGCGGCGATACTATCAGTTGTACCCGCACATACTAAGCAATCTAGCGGTAAGCCGAATTGAGACGCAATATCCGGGCGAATTTCGGCAATGGGTGTCCCTGGTGCTAAAACTTGCGGTAACTGAATCGGTATTTCTAGCTGGTTTAACCATTCTGGATATTGCAAAGCTTCCACGTCATAGCCTAGCTTTAAAGCATTGTGGTAATCGCTAATACCTAATTTTCCATGCAAAAGAAAGGCTAACCAATCGGCTTGATGCAGAAAATATTGAGCTTTTGAGAAAAATGGTTGCTGTGACATCCACAGAAGTTTGGCGAGGCTAGAAGTAGCACTTAATACTGTATGGTGAGGCGGTGCAACTTCCCTTAGTTGCTCTTGTACAACTGCTCCCCGTGCATCATTGTAAAGTAAAGGCTCATCCACAGGCTCACCAGCCCCATCGCAGAGCAGAACAGTAGAAGAAGTCCCATTAATAGCGATCGCTTTGATTTGTTGCCGCAATGGCTCAGGAATATCGGCTAATAGACTGCATAAGGCTCTCTTCCAATGTTGAGCATCCTGCTTCTGCTCAGGATAGCGCACCTCTGCTTGGATCTTCCCTTGGTCATCAATTACCACCGCCCGTGCGCCAGAGGTACCATAATCAATCCCTAAATAAAAATCCATATTTTTATAAATTTTTATAATGAAAGATAACTATAGACTACTGATTAACCAGGGCTTTTGTTGCATCTTGTAACAAGATATTCCCCAAAATTGGCAAAACAAGGAAAAGTAGTAAACGAACTGTCAAAAATCGATTTGAGCTTAGGAGGTTTTCAACCATGCCCATCTCAGATACCCAAGTTTATATTGCTTTAGTTGTGGCGCTAATTCCAGGCGTTCTGGCTTGGCGTTTAGCGACAGAACTTTACAAGTAAGCCCTCGCTCTGACTTCCTAAGCAGAGCTTAACAGTAAGTGCCACACCCTTACACAACAATCAGGCGTTGCTTGGTTGTTGTGTTTATGTGTAGGGAGGGAACAGGGAACAGGAACAGGAAAAATTAAAGAGGAACTTGACAGATAAATCAGTTTGTCTACATTGCACCCATCAAGAGCTAGCAGATAATGTAGGCGATCGCACGCAACAATTTACTTAACAAAATCAACCCGCAAATCGTTCTCGCGGAGAGAAAAACATCTGCCAAAAGTCAGAGGTTTTTGAAATTACACACAGCAAACTGTTAATCATACCAAGTTGCAATTGCTGAAACCAACTGGGTATGCAGATAGATGCTTCGGGGGTCAACAACAATGGTTAAGCTGTCTAACCCCGCTCTCCACGAAGAACCCCGTTATCAGCCAGCAGCGATTATTCCACTCAAGCAAGAGCAATCTTTACTTGATTGGTTAGCGAGTACTGGTCGATTAGAACCTTACGTATTTGTGGAACACTATTACGAAGATGAGGAAGACGACGAGGAGGAAGTGGTAGAGCCGTATGAATATGAACCAGAGGAAATCGACCATTTAGAGGAGTGAAATTAACTAGTAACAACATAAACTGCTGTTGATGCAGCAGAATTCAAGAGTTAGAAGTCAGAAGTCATAATGACAATAGGCTCTCTATCTAGTTTTGATAACTAAGCTGTGTACTTCACTCACTTGCAATCTGCTGTAGTTAATGTTTGCCATCTTCTGCAAGGAGATGGCAGATTTTTCCATCTTCCAAGTAATTTTCAGTTTTAATGATGAAGGACAATACCAGTAGCTCCAGATTGATTTCTGAAGTTAAACAATGTCTGCTGTTAGCTGTGCCATTAGCAGCAGCACAAATAGCACAATCAGCAACTGGCTTTGTAGATACAGTGATGATGGGTTGGTTAGGAAGTCAAACGATCGCATCTGGAGGTTTGGGTGCAGCAATATTTACTTTTTGTTTGCTGGTTACAACAGGTATTATTGCTGCTGTCAGTCCCTTAGCTGCGGAAGCATACGGAGCCGGCAAGCCTGAAAAAGCTGGCAAGATTGTGCGACAAGGGATAGGGATATCTCTGCTGTTAGGTATACCGATTACAGTATTACTTTGGTATGGCAGTACTTTGCTGGTGATGTTGGGTCAGGATGTGAATGCAGCCGCATTAGCGCAAACTTATTTAAGAGCGATCGCTTGGGGTTTTATCCCTGGTTTGGGTTTTGCTGTATTGAAAAGCTTTCTGTCTGCTCTCTCACAACCACAGTTAATTATGGTAACTGTTGTCTTGGGTACGCTATTCAATATTACAGCTAACTATGTTTTAATGTTTGGCAAATTGGGATTACCCGCCCTCGGACTAGCTGGTATTGGTTGGGCAAGTACTTTGTCACTGTGGAGTATGTTTATTGCTTTGGCTATTTATATATTTAGTCAACGTCGCTTTGCAGTTTACAAAATCTTTGAGTTTTCACCTATTTCCAACTTCAGCCAACAAAATCGCCGCATTTTTTGGGAGATTTTTCAAATTGGCTTACCCATTGGCGGATTGATAGCTGTAGAAGCGGGATTGTTTACAGTTGTCACCTTTATTATTGGGCAATTAGGCACAACTGCGCTGGCCGCCCATCAAATTGCTTTGCAAACAGCCTCTATGTCATTTCAGATGGTCTTGGGTATTTCTCTGGCGACGACAGTACGTGTTGGACAGTTAGCTGGAGAGCAAGACTTGAAGGGTGTCGGTCTGGCGGGATATGTGGGAATTTCCTTGGGAGCTTTATCTATGGCGATCGCTGGTCTAATCTTTTGGTTATTTCCCAAATTGATTGTTTCGCTTTACCTAGACATCGACAATCCAAACAATCAAAATGTAGTATATTTAGCTGAAAAATTACTGGCAGTAGCAGCGATTTTTCAGATTGTTGATGGTATACAAGTTAGCGCATCTGGGGCGTTACGTGGGCTAAAAGATACTCGCGTCCCGATGTTAATTGGGATTTTTGCTTACTGGTGTGTTGGTTTATTGATTGGTTACGCACTCGGAATTTGGTTTGATTATGGAACTATAGGTCTTTGGTGGGGGTTAGCAATAGGTTTAGCAAGTGCGGCTATAGTTTTGACTTGGCGGTTTAGGATTTTGTCATCTGAGTGGGGAAAGAGAGGCTAGAGGCTAGGGGCTAGAGAAGAAAGTTTTTTCTGTGAGTAGTTGGGCTGAAAAAGTTATGAGTGCTGAGTAAAAATATCAATCCCTAATCCCTAGCCTCTAGCCCCTAGTCTCTTGAGCTTATTTCTAAATCACGCAATGTTAAAGTAAACGTCGTCCATCCCTGATTACTGGTGACTTGAATACTACCTTGCAGTTGTGCTACTAACTTCTGGACGATCGCTAAACCTAAGCCTGTACCACCTTGGTTCCAAATATCTGCATTAGGGATACGGTAGAATTTTTCAAAAATTCTGGGTAATTCTGTGGCGGGAATTTCTGCTGAGTTAGTAATACTAACAATCATTTTGGCTGGCGTTTCCGTAGTTTCATAGCTGACACTCAAAATAATTTCACCACCACCAGGAGTATATTTACAAGCATTATTGAGCAATTCTACTAAGATGCGTTCTAAGCTAGTACGGTCGGAAAACAGAGAAGGTAAATTGTTAGGAAGATTTAGCTGCAAAGTTTGTTGCTGTTCTTGAGTGCGAATTTGAAATGGCTCAATTAGCCAAGGTAGCCACTGTTGCAAAACTAACAAATCAGGAGCCAGCAGCAGATTAGATGAATTTTCCAGACGTTGTAACTCTAATAAATCGTTGATCAGTTCCATTTCGCGATCGCACTCTGCTTCCAAAATGTTCAGAAAGTAATGCTGTTCTTGAACAGCCGTTGACATCTGTAACATTTGAATCATGCTTTTCATGTGGAAAAGAGGCGATCGCAATTCATGGGAAACTAAATTTAAAAAGTCATTTTTGAGTTGATTTAGTTGTTCCCATTGCGCTACAAGTTGCTCTTGTTGTATTTGCTTTTGTCGCGCTTCCATTGCTTGTAGCCGTTCAGTCACATCCCGAAACACTAATACTGCACCGATAATATGATCTTTGTCGTCTTTGATGGGTGCGGCGCTGGGATCAATTGGTGTTTCTGTACCGTTTTGAGCAATTAGTATAGTTGTGGTCGCCAGAGGTGCGATCGCCTCTGATTGCAAAACTATTTTTATCGGATTTTCTAACGGTTCACGAGTGTTTATATCAATAATTTTAAATACTTCTGCTATGTTTTTTTCCAGAGCTTCTGCTTGTGTCCATCCTGTCAAATTTTCCGCTACCGGATTCATAAAGGTGATTCGTTGATTGCGATCGCTAGATATCACACCATCGCTAATACTATTAAGTAGGGTCGATAACCATTTTTGATTTCTTTTTAACTCTTTTTCTAGTTTGTGCTTAGTCAGAGCAATTTCGATATTAGTTTTTAGTTCTCTTTCTTTAAAAGGTTTGAGTAAATAACCAAAAGGCTCAGTAATTTTAGCTCTTTCTAAAGTGTTTTCATCCGCATAAGCTGTCAAATAAATTATGGGAATATCCAAATATTTATGAATTTCTTCCGCCGCTTGAATACCATCCATTTGCCCCTTTAATCTTATGTCCATCAACACCAAATCAGGGCTAATTTCTACAGCTTTATTAATCGCTTCTTGTCCAGAAGAAGCAATAGCTTGCACTGTATAACCAAATTTTCTGAGTCTATTTTGTAAGTCTTTAGCAACAATAGATTCGTCTTCGACAACTAAAATATTTGCGTCTGTCATGTACGTATATTATAAGCTTCAGTACCAAGCATAAATAAAAATAGATATGCAATAAAGCAATTCAATCTGATTAAAAATTCTATGAAAAGCGTCACTCTATAAATCATGTAGAGACATTGTAGGCAACATCTCTACAACAACTGATTAATTGCATCTTTATAAAGAAACGGTATGACTCCTCCCAATTAATAGTTTTCAAGAGTGATTGAATTTATATATCAGTCCGCTTAGGAATTACAAACAAATCTACACCCCCTTCGGGTGACGCTCCTAACGTCGCTAACGCAGTCGCCTGCGGAGGGAAACTCTACCAAGAGCGCCGTCTCACCATTACCTACACCCTATCTCAACCAGTAATATAGAATACAATAGGATTGCTATATTAAAGGAAATGTTATCTGAAACTCTAGACCATCATGGCTTTTAATATTAATCTTACCTGAGATTTGTTGAGTCAAAGCATCAACCAACTGCCAACCCAAAGAGGCTGTATTTTTAAAATTGAAATTAGGTGGTAAGCCGACACCGTTATCACTAACAGTAATTGTAAATTGCTGGTCAACATTTTCTGTAATTACAATACAAATTTCTCCTTCTCCTCCGTTAGGAAAACCGTATTTTAAAGAATTGGAAACTAGTTCATGAATAATTAAACCACAAGGAATCGCCAAATCTAAACCGAGTAAAACCCGATCATCAGCATGAAATTTTAAAGAAATTGCGCCTTCATTAACTTCATAAGAACTAAACAAACTGGCGACTAAATCTTGAATATATTCTCCAAAATCAATTCGCGCTAGGTCAGGAGATTGATACATTTTTTCGTGAATCAAGGCCATTGAAGCAATCCGCTGCTGACTTTGTTGAAAGATAGCCATGTCTTGCTTGTCTTGAATATACTCAGATTGTAAATTCAGTAGACTAGATATTACCTGTAAATTATTTTTGACACGGTGGTAAATTTCTTTAAGTAAGACTTCTTTTTCGAGTAATGATGCTTGAATTTGTGCTTGAGATTGTTTGCGATCGCTAATATCTTCAATAACGGCAATAAAATACTTTGGCTCTCCCGAATTATGGTGTGTTAAAGAAACCGTGAGATTAATCCAGACAACAGAAGCATCTTTGCGAAAATAACGTTTTTCGATTGTATAAGTTTGAATCTTCCCTAATAATATTTGATCAACATATTTCAACGATTCACTTAAATCGTCAGGGTGTGTAATTTCTTGGAAAGTGCGTAATTCCAGTTCTTCGGCTGTATAACCAACAATATCGCAAAGTCTTTGGTTAACTAATAACCATCTGCCATCTAAACCTACATGAGCAATGCCAACGGCTGCTTGATGAAATGCCGTACGAAATCGCTCTTCACTATCGCGCAATGCCTTTTCTATCTGTTTCCGTTTAGAAATTTCTGCTTCTAGCGATTCGTTGATTTTTTTTAACTCTGCTGTCCGTTCCTCTACTTTGCTTTCTAGTTGCATCAGTATTTGACTGAGAGTTTCTTCTGCTTGCTTACGCTCAGTAATATCAGTATGAGAACCTACCATTCTGACTACATTACCAGTTTCATCCCATAAAGCTTGACCTCGATCTAATATCCATTTATACGTTCCATCTTTACAAAGAACACGAAATTCTTTAGCGTAAAATGACGTAATTTTGGCAAAGTGATCTTGAACTGCTTTCACCACAGAATCTAAATCGTCTGGGTGAATGCGTGTCCAGATTTCTTGAAGATGATTTTTAATTTCATCATCTGCGTAACCAAGTATTTCTTTCCACCGAGAGGAGAAAAAAACTTGATTTGTTTTAATATTCCAATCCCAAATACCATCATTATTACCACGCAAAGCTAACTGCCAACGTTCTTCACTTTCTCGCAGTATTTCTTCTGTACGTTTGCGTTCGGCAATTTCTGTTGCTAATTGAGCATTTGCTGCTTCTAGTTGTGCATGGCTAGGCAAAGCTAGTGCTTGCGGTATCAATGGCAAAAGTTGTATGGCTGTCGTTACCGAAATAAAGGCTGTGATTGCTTTAACGAATCCCGATAACCAATAGGTTGGATACCATAATGTCCATACATCCATGACATGAGTTGTACCGCAAGCAATGATAAATGCGCCAAACATTAAAAATATCCAGTAGAAAGGCACATCTTTTCGTTTGCGGACGAAATAAACCAGCATGACTGGAATTGAATAATAAGCTATTGCAGTTAGTGCATCTGAAACAACGTGCAACCAGACTAATCCTGGCTTCCAGAGATAGCAATGTCCGTGGGGAATGAACTGGTTAGGAAAAAAAAATTATCTAAAAACGCCATCCTTAAAACCTATATATTGTAAAAGTCTTTACTGGAGCGTCATAGTTGCTAGAGAGTTTTTTATCTTCTCAATTTGCAGACACCCACAAAGTACTTATATTCTTCATAGTGCATAATTATGAACTTTTTAACTAAGTAATGTAATAAATATTGATTGACATCAAGTTATCTCAAAAATTACTGGCGTGTTACCGTAAATATTCTGAAATTAATTTGATGTTAGATAACAAATATAACCTAATTTGATAGAAATTTTGTATGTAATAGGCATGACTAACTAGGGATTACTCCAAATTGTCATGTTAGTATCTGGTTAAAAAATGCTAATAAGCTTCAGCTTGGTTACTCATGTTGTGAACAGTACGCTACAGTTTCATTGAAAGGTTAGGTTTAATTGGAGGATAAAAGCAAAATGAAGCGTTTTTTGACTGGAATTATTGTATTAACTAGTTTATTGATAGCACCTGGTTGCTCATCGTTAACAAAATCTGGTGAAACACAGGTATCTGGTAACGAATCACATCATACAGATGCTTCACATAATATGTCGAGTGATCATGATCATCAAGGACACTCAATGGAACATACAAATCATGAAGCTAATACAAAAATTACTACCCAAGCTAAACTGACTACACCAAAAAATATCGCCCCAAATCAATCAGTTAATTTAGTGATTAATGTTCAAGATACTGCGGGTAAATCTATCGACAAGTTTGATACGTTTCAAGAAAAACTCATGCATTTAATTGTTGTGAGAGATGACTTAGCTACTTATGATCATATTCATCCAACTTATAAAGGCAATGGACGTTTTGAAGTAAGTGCTAATTTTTCGACTCCTGGTGACTATAGCTTATTTAGTGATTACAAACCATCTGGGCAAAAAGAAACAGTATCGCTCATGCAAGTCAAAATTCCTGGCTCAGTTCCACTACCAAAAAATTTAGAAAAGTTTGAGAAAACTAAAGTTCTATCTAATACTAAAGTTAATCTGAATGTTGGTAATAAAAAGATCCAATCCGGTCAAGAAGTCACATTAAATTTTGATATCAAAGATGCAGCAAATAATCAGCCTATTAAGGATATACAACCTTATTTAGGCGAAAGAGGACATTTAGTGATTTTAAAAAGTGCATCACCCTTGACAGTATCTGATTATATCCATGCCCATGCTCTCAAAAAGAGTGCGGATGGACAAATCGAATTTATCACGAGCTTTCCTCAACCAGGAACTTATAAACTTTGGATGCAGTTCCAGCGCAATGGGAAAGTTGACACAGCCGATTTTTGGGTAAATGTAGTCTAAATTTTGCGATCGCCTATTATACTGTTACTAGTTGCATCATCGGCAGTAAATAAAAGGCGATCGCTTCAGTACTTATCTAAAATAAATTTTGCATCTATCCAAAAGTAGATTTTTTGAATTATTTAAAATAGCTGAAAAACAAAATTACTAATTTCCAAGATTAAATTTGTTGCATGAGGGTTGCAATTAAGTATCAATCAGTTTATTGTGTTTGATTAAATCACGCAAATTTGTACTGTTTGTTGAGAAAAGCGGGTAAAAGAGGTGGTATGAAGAATAAATATATATGTTTATCTGTTCGCCCTACTATCTTAATTACTCGATGAAGGCTTAACGTTGCAGTATTTCAATTCAACAGAAAGTTATAAAACCGTGTTGCAAAAGCGTTCTGTGTAATTGATGTACAAGAAACTATAAGGGCTTGCTGGCATGAGACTATCTGAGCTAGATCCACTCATCCCGCTAAATGATTTAAGAGAAGAACTCTTGAAGTTACCAAGGGGCTACTTATTTTACGAAGAAGAACTGGTAAATTTTTTATCTCGCAGAAGATGGCCTGAGAGCGATCGCCGCATTGACCGTACAACTTTTTGGCGTTGGCGAAACGATAACGCAATTGAACGCCAAAAAGTATTTAGTCGATTGGATCTTCTCAAACTCTGTCGCATCTGCGACCACTACCGTGTAGATGGAACTCGTAGTGAGTATTTAACCATCATGAAGCAAAAAAAAGAGTTAGCATTGAATAGATGAAGATAAATTCTTAATACCAACAGACAAAATCCCGATTTAGGTATAAATTCAGCCTAAGAATCGGGATTTTTAATTATTATCTAAAATATGTTTTATATAAATTTTTATTTTTATTTGCTAACATCTATCTATAGTCATAACATATATTTTGGCATCATAAATTAAATCCTCCTATAAGAATGAGGTTTTTCTTGAATCATTTATAGACAATTAATAAAAAATCATTTATTTATATACGTTGACAGTGCCATTATGTTCACCATTGGTGATTATGTGCTTAATCAACAAACAGGTCATTTAGGAAAAGTTATTGGTTACGGACAGCAGACTATTAATCATAATACACCAACCGTAACTCTCAAAGTGCTAGTAGCTGAGACTGCTAATTCTCAGAGACGAGAATTTGTATTCGAGGATCAAGTTTCAGCATGGGTAAAATGGTCAACTGAAATTTACCAATTAAAATTTAGTAGTCAGCACTCAAAATTCAGTATGAATTTTGTACAAATGACCAATGAATAATTAGTTGATATAGATAGCCAAAGGTTAAATATTATGGTGCGTGATGTAATTTTCTGCCTACAAGAAGCTGCTGCTGAGATAATATTAAAACATTCTTCAACATCTAAAAAACTGACTGAATGCTTTATTTCTCCTCCTTGTGGCTGTGCTAATCCAGGCCAAGAACTCAAATGTGAAGATTGCCCTTATCTTGAGGCTTGTTTTTCTAGTATTAAGCTGGAGAGTAGGGAGTAGGGAATCGGTGTATAGGGACTTTTTTGCTGACGATTCAATCTAACTCTTTTCCCTACAATAAACTAGCAGAATTTATATCTAAAAATAACGTTGCTTGTGATTGATGACGTAGAATAGAGGCTGGACAATTGGTACTGATTGTTTGTTGTAACATCTGTTTTACTACCTGAGCTTTGCGTTTTTCTGGTGCTAGGCAGATAATTTTTTTTGCTGAACAAATTAAAGGTAGAGTGACAGTAAAAGCATATTGCGGCACACTGTCAATATTTGGGAAGTGACCTGTATTGACTTGTTGCTGACGATTGACTATATCTAATTTCACCAACTTGACACTATAAGGATCTTGAAAATTGGCGACATCTGGATCGTTAAAAGCTAAGTGTCCGTTTTCGCCAATACCTAGACAACATAAATCTATTGGCTGTGCTTGTAGTAGTTGCGTGTAGCGATCGCATTCAGCTACAGGCTCTAATGTATCACCTTTTATATAATGAAATTGCTGTGGAGTCAGTTTATTTTCTACCCGTTCTCGCAGATAACGTCGAAAACTCGCAGGATGATCAGCAGTAATTCCTAAATATTCATCTAAGTGAAATAAAGTAATTTTTGACCAATCTACACCACCCAACTTAATTAACGCATCCAGAAATCTGAGTTGAGAATTACCAGTTGCTAATAAAACAGCAGCTTTACCTTGTTTTGCGAGGATATCTTTTAAATATTTGCTGGTAATTTGTGCAACGTCCTCAGCCATTTCTGCCTCAGAATTGTAAATTTGCACTTGTAAATCATCAACACGAAAAAAATTTTTGGCAGCAACCATTTTGAAGTGTGAAGTGTGAAGTATGAAGTCTAGTAGGGTGTGTTACGGCAATGTTAGGATTTGAGCGTGACACAAAGTATAAATTTGCCGTAACGCACCACCTACCAACACGATAACGATTAAAACATCCTTTCAGCAGTGCTTCACCCTACTTAATTATATAAACTTCTTTTTTTCAGACTTCAGACTTCTAATAAACTGCTTCCTTTCATACTTCAGACTTCACACTTCTTAAGGTAAACTGTGTAAAGAAAGTTAATATTTATTTACACTTAAAAAATTATGCTGGCAGCAGTTCTCTTTGACTTGGATGGCACCATTGTCAATACTGACCCGATACATTACCAAGCTTGGCAGCAAATGTTGGCAGACTACAACATTAATATTGATGAAAAATTCTACAAATCTCGGATTAGTGGCCGCTTGAATCCAGAAATTGTCAAAGATATTTTGCCGCAATTATCACCAGCAGAAGGGCAGAAATTTGCTGACGATAAAGAAGCATTGTTTCGTGAATTAGCTTCCCATCTACAACCGTTGAGTGGATTTGCTGAACTCATAGCCTGGACAGAGACACATCAGCTAAAGCGGGCATTAGTTACCAACGCCCCTCGGTTAAATGTAGAATTTTTGCTTGAAGTTTTAGGGATTAAAGAAGCTTTTCATACAGTGATTTTGGCAGAGGATTGCACCGCAGGTAAACCTGATCCTGCACCTTATCAAGCTGCTTTAAACAAATTAAAGATTAACGCAGAGAAAGCGATCGCCCTAGAAGATTCACCTTCTGGTATTCGTTCGGCTGTTGCGGCTGGGATTCCTACCATTGGTATCGCCTCCACTCATGATCCACAAATTCTGCAAACAGTCGGCGGATTTATGGCAATTCCTGATTTTACCGACTTGCAGTTGTGGACGTTTTTAAATTCTTCGACTGAACCAGATTTAAGTGCGATCGCTTCTTCATGATTTGTCATATCAAGTCCCGCCTCGGAATAAATTCCGAGTCTCATAGTGCAAGTCCTCTAAATGAAGACTCAAGGCATAATTTATTCCAGTCCACTTGAGTGGACTTTGGCTATGAGCCTAGAACTTTAGTTCTAGGCGGGAATGGCTTTAACAGAAAAATGTCCCTTCAGTCTGAAAGCCGCAGCATTCTATCTTCTATTTCTGCCCAAGTTTGAGGCGATACTATTACTGCTGCTTGTTTGCACTGCAAGATTAAATAATTGGCATATAGATAGTTATTCCAAGCTTCTAATTCTTCTCTAGATAAACTCACCATTTCTAAATTTAAATTAAAGCCTTTAAGTAAGGTTTGTAGCAATTTGTCAGCAAACTTACGCTTTACATCTGGTGATTGATTATCATCAGGAATTGCTGCCTTTAATTCTTGCAATTGCCCTATTAAATTCGTAGAATTTAAGTTATTGAAAATTTGCAATTTTTCAAGATTGCGGGTAGTGTTGATAACTTGCTCGATGGCGTAGGCGTTGGCGTAGGCGTTGGCGATGCCGTAGGCGATGGCGTTGGCGTAGGCTTTGGCGATGGCGTTGGCGTTGGCGATGGCGTAGGTGTTGGCGTTGGCGTTGGCGTTGGCGTTGGCGTTGGCGTTGGCGTTGGCGTTGGCGTTGGCGTTGGCGATGGCGATCGCTCTTTTAGCAACAGGTTTGATATCTCCTGGTGAGCCGGTTGTTTCTCGCTCTGCCCATTTTACTAAAGCTTTTAACTTCGGCGTGTTGATGTATTTCTGTGCTTCTTCTTCCATTTGCAGCAACAACTTATCTGCATTTGGACGCAGTAAACCTGATGTTAATAAAAATACTTCCTTCCAGCTTCTATCTATTAAATGAGGAACTAACTCATCAATTAATTGCCAATCGCAAATATATTTAGCAGTTAAATATTCTTGCAGCGTCAGATGAGAAAAAGCATAGGCATCTCGTACCCTTTCGACTAAAATTCCTTGTTCTACTTGAATTGCTTTTAAAACTGCTGTGCTATCTAAACAGGACTTACGCAA